>NZ_JBBCXF010000018.1:0-218 GCF_037145595.1 Leucobacter sp. USHLN154 | reverse complement strand
CCCCCCCCCCCCCCCCCCCCCCCCCCCCCCCCCCCCCCCCCCCCCCCCCCCCCCCCCCCCCCCCCCCCCCCCCCCCCCCCCCCCCCCCCCCCCCCCCCCCCCCCCCCCCCCGCTCGCAGATGGGGAGGGGTGGGGATGGAGGGGGCGGGGAGGCGGTTACGCGCCCCAGCTCGCCTGAGCGCCGCCGACGCGGTCGGCGTTGATCTTCGCCTGGTAGC
>NZ_JBBCXF010000017.1:0-222 GCF_037145595.1 Leucobacter sp. USHLN154 | reverse complement strand
TATTCACATATGACCACACCCCACCCCAAACAGGTGGACGTGTGTGGCCGTACGTCTAGAACCACAAAGTGGACGCGAAACAATCGTTACTGAAGATACTCATGCCCTCCCCATTCAAGGGGAGGAAGAAATCAAGTCATCGGCTTATTAGTACCAGTCAGCTCCACACCTTACAGTGCTTCCACATCTGGCCTATCAACCCAGTAATCTACTGGGAGCCTC
>NZ_JBBCXF010000016.1:0-223 GCF_037145595.1 Leucobacter sp. USHLN154 | reverse complement strand
AACTTGAAATCACATAAGTATTCAGAAACACACACCCACCCGAACCCCAAAGGGATCCGCCAGGTGTGTGACCAATGAAATTAATTAGTATCAGCAGCACCACACCCGCCCACACCCATCACACCCAAAAGGCGATCCAGACGAAACGAATATGACACTGCAAGATGCTCGCGTCCACTGTGTAGTTCTCAACGTACGGTCGATCCCACCCCCACGAGCAACA
>NZ_JBBCXF010000015.1:0-223 GCF_037145595.1 Leucobacter sp. USHLN154 | reverse complement strand
GATTGCCACACGCCCCGGGGAAAAACCGGAACATGCAACGAGTTCAATCTGGCAACAGAACCATCAATACTGACGATTCTTGTTATCCAAAAAAGGAATCTCCCACACCCAGAAACCTGGATGTCGGGGATTATAAATTAAATTGGCATATGACAATTTAAGTGCACACTATTGAGTTCTCAAAGACCAGACACCACCCGTCACACCCAACCAAGGGAAGCTC
>NZ_JBBCXF010000014.1:0-223 GCF_037145595.1 Leucobacter sp. USHLN154 | reverse complement strand
CCGCCGTAACTCTATTCACATATGACCACACCCCACCCCAAACAGGTGGACGTGTGTGGCCGTACGTCTAGAACCACAAAGTGGACGCGAAACAATCGTTACTGAAGATACCCATGCCCTCCCACATTCAAGGGGAGGAAGAAATCAAGTCATCGGCTTATTAGTACCAGTCAGCTCCACACCTTACAGTGCTTCCACATCTGGCCTATCAACCCAGTAATCT
>NZ_JBBCXF010000013.1:0-223 GCF_037145595.1 Leucobacter sp. USHLN154 | reverse complement strand
AACTTGAAATCACATAAGTATTCAGAAACACACACCCACCCGAACCCCAAAGGGATCCGCCAGGTGTGTGACCAATGAAATTAATTAGTATCAGCAGCACCACACCCGCCCGCACCCATCACACCCAAAAGGCGATCCAGACGAAACGAATATGACACTGCAAGATGCTCGCGTCCACTGTGTAGTTCTCAACGTACGGTCGATCCCACCCCCACGAGCAACA
>NZ_JBBCXF010000012.1:0-223 GCF_037145595.1 Leucobacter sp. USHLN154 | reverse complement strand
AGCAGGCGCGCGAGTACCGCATGAGCTGCTGCGGTGGCGTGCATCGTCGGCTTCTCCCCGTTCTCCTTGGCATCGGATGCATCGCATGCTAGCATCGCCCGTATTGCAGAACAAGATGGCGTCTGTTCATACAAGACAGTAGCCACCGAGCCCGAGGAAGTGCATGAAGAACCGTCAGGTCGAGACCCGTGGCCGCGCAGCCGAGATCGTCATGAACCCGCGC
>NZ_JBBCXF010000011.1:0-2029 GCF_037145595.1 Leucobacter sp. USHLN154 | reverse complement strand
CACCCATCACACCCAAAAGGCGATCCAGACGAAACGAATATGACACTGCAAGATGCTCGCGTCCACTGTGTAGTTCTCAACGTACGGTCGATCCCACCCCCACGAGCAACACGTCTCGTGACAGCAGGTCAAGGAATCAGTCACCCGCACCCCCAAAAGGATGCGACCGGCTGGTCTCCCAGGACCCAATAGTATGCACTTTCTGCCCACTCACCACACCCACCCAGGATTTCCAATCACCCCCGCCGAAACGGACATGACGTACTCACACAGGCGAGCCAGCAAGCTTGCTTGTCATATGTTCCACCCATGAGCGGCTCGCAGTGAACGTATGCCACTGATCGAGCCATTCTGCGACACCCCGAAAGGTGTCGAGTGCTCCTTAGAAAGGAGGTGATCCAGCCGCACCTTCCGGTACGGCTACCTTGTTACGACTTAGTCCTAATCACCAGTCCCACCTTCGACAGCTCCCTCCCACAAGGGGTTAGGCCACCGGCTTCGGGTGTTACCGACTTTCATGACTTGACGGGCGGTGTGTACAAGGCCCGGGAACGTATTCACCGCAGCGTTGCTGATCTGCGATTACTAGCGACTCCGACTTCATGGGGTCGAGTTGCAGACCCCAATCCGAACTGAGACCGACTTTTTGGGATTCGCTCCACCTCGCGGTATCGCAGCCCTTTGTATCGGCCATTGTAGCATGCGTGAAGCCCAAGACATAAGGGGCATGATGATTTGACGTCATCCCCACCTTCCTCCGTGTTGACCACGGCAGTATCCCATGAGTTCCCACCATTACGTGCTGGCAACATAGGACGAGGGTTGCGCTCGTTGCCGGACTTAACCGAACATCTCACGACACGAGCTGACGACAACCATGCACCACCTGTTTACGAGTGTCCAAAGAGTCCTGTATCTCTACAGTGTTCTCGTATATGTCAAGCCTTGGTAAGGTTCTTCGCGTTGCATCGAATTAATCCGCATGCTCCGCCGCTTGTGCGGGCCCCCGTCAATTCCTTTGAGTTTTAGCCTTGCGGCCGTACTCCCCAGGCGGGGAACTTAATGCGTTAGCTACGACACAGAACCCGTGGAACAGGCCCTACATCTAGTTCCCAACGTTTACGGCATGGACTACCAGGGTATCTAATCCTGTTCGCTCCCCATGCTTTCGCTCCTCAGCGTCAGTTACGGCCCAGAGATCTGCCTTCGCCATCGGTGTTCCTCCTGATATCTGCGCATTCCACCGCTACACCAGGAATTCCAATCTCCCCTACCGCACTCTAGCTTGCCCGTACCCACTGCAGGCCAGAGGTTGAGCCTCTGGTTTTCACAGCAGACGCGACAAGCCGCCTACGAGCTCTTTACGCCCAATAATTCCGGACAACGCTTGCACCCTACGTATTACCGCGGCTGCTGGCACGTAGTTAGCCGGTGCTTTTTCTGCAGGTACCGTCACTTTCGCTTCTTCCCTACTAAAAGAGGTTTACAACCCGAAGGCCGTCATCCCTCACGCGGCGTTGCTGCATCAGGCTTGCGCCCATTGTGCAATATTCCCCACTGCTGCCTCCCGTAGGAGTCTGGGCCGTGTCTCAGTCCCAGTGTGGCCGGTCACCCTCTCAGGCCGGCTACCCGTCGTCGCCATGGTGAGCCATTACCTCACCATCTAGCTGATAGGCCGCGAGTCCATCCCGAACCAAAATTCTTTCCACCTACACACCATGCGGTGATAGGACATATCCAGTATTAGACGCCGTTTCCAGCGCTTATCCCAGAGTTCGGGGCAGGTTACTCACGTGTTACTCACCCGTTCGCCACTCATCCACCCCCAGCAAGCTGGGAGCTTCAGCGTTCGACTTGCATGTGTTAAGCACGCCGCCAGCGTTCGTCCTGAGCCAGGATCAAACTCTCCGTAAAAAACGATTGCCACACGCCCCGGGGAAAAACCGGAACATGCAACGAGTTCAATCTGGCAACAGAACCATCAATACTGACGATTCTTGTTATCCAAAAAAGGAATCTCCCACACCCA
>NZ_JBBCXF010000010.1:0-3227 GCF_037145595.1 Leucobacter sp. USHLN154 | reverse complement strand
CATTCAAGGGGAGGAAGAAATCAAGTCATCGGCTTATTAGTACCAGTCAGCTCCACACCTTACAGTGCTTCCACATCTGGCCTATCAACCCAGTAATCTACTGGGAGCCTCACCACCACAAGGGTGACGGAGATCTCATCTCGAGGCCGGCTTCCCGCTTAGATGCTTTCAGCGGTTATCCATCCCGAACGTAGCCAACCAGCCATGCCCTTGGCAGAACAACTGGCACACCAGAGGTCCGTCCAACCCGGTCCTCTCGTACTAGGGTCAGATCCTCTCAAATCTCCAACGCGCGCAGAGGATAGGGACCGAACTGTCTCACGACGTTCTAAACCCAGCTCGCGTACCGCTTTAATGGGCGAACAGCCCAACCCTTGGGACCAACTCCAGCCCCAGGATGCGACGAGCCGACATCGAGGTGCCAAACCATGCCGTCGATATGGACTCTTGGGCAAGATCAGCCTGTTATCCCCGAGGTACCTTTTATCCGTTGAGCGACAGCGCTTCCACAAGCCACTGCCGGATCACTAGTCCCGACTTTCGTCCCTGCTCGACCTGTCAGTCTCACAGTCAAGCTCCCTTGTGCACTTACACTCGCCACCTGATTGCCAACCAGGTTGAGGGAACCTTTGGGCGCCTCCGTTACTTTTTGGGAGGCAACCGCCCCAGTTAAACTACCCACCAGGCACTGTCCCAGAACCCGATCAGGGTCCGTAGTTAGATATCCAATATGACCAGAGTGGTATTTCAACAACGACTCCACCCAAACTAGCGTCTGAGCTTCACAGTCTCCCACCTATCCTACACAAGCCACACCGAACACCAATACCAAGCTGTAGTAAAGGTCACGGGGTCTTTCCGTCCTTCTGCGCGTAACGAGCATCTTTACTCGTACTGCAATTTCGCCGAGTTCACGGTGGAGACAGCTGGGAAGTCGTTACGCCATTCGTGCAGGTCGGAACTTACCCGACAAGGAATTTCGCTACCTTAGGATGGTTATAGTTACCACCGCCGTTTACTGGGGCTTAAATTCAAAGCTTCGACCCAAAGGTCTAACCTCTCCTCTTAACCTTCCAGCACCGGGCAGGCGTCAGTCCGTATACATCCACTTGCGTGTTAGCACGGACCTGTGTTTTTAGTAAACAGTCGCTTCCCACTGGTCTCTGCGGCCACCACACCCTTTCCCAAGCAAGTTGGTATAAGTGGATGGCCCCCCTTCTCCCGAAGTTACGGGGGCATTTTGCCGAGTTCCTTCACCATGATTATCTCGATCTCCTGAGTATTCTCTACCTGACCACCTGAGTCGGTTTGGGGTACGGGCAACAGCAAACCTCACGTCGATGCTTTTCTTGGCAGCATAGGATCACCTGCTTCCCCATACGGGTCCGCATCATGTCTCACCCAAAGCCGAAAACTCTTCATAATCGACGGGCTACACATTTACACCGGGACAACCATCGCCCGGCACAGGCTACCTTCCTGCGTCACACCTCACGCTCACCACCCCAGTATCGGGTTCGCAACCTCCACCCGCACATCACCCGAAGGATCCGTAACAGGCTTTGGATAGCTGAGCACTACTGGTTAGGTCTTTGACGGTTTACCGCCGGTACGGGAATATCAACCCGTTGTCCATCGACTACGCCTGTCGGCCTCGCCTTAGGTCCCGACTTACCCAGGGAAGATTAGCTTGACCCTGGAACCCTTGGTCTTCCGGAGGACGGGTTTCTCACCCGTCTTTCGCTACTCATGCCTGCATTCTCACTCGTGTGGCATCCACGACTGGTTCACACCGCCGCTTCACTCGCCACACGACGCTCTCCTACCCATCCATACGGCTGGACCACGAAGGCCTACCTATAAATATGAATGCCACAACTTCGGTGGCGTGCTTGAGCCCCGTTACATTGTCGGCGCGGAATCACTTGACCAGTGAGCTATTACGCACTCTTTCAAGGGTGGCTGCTTCTAAGCCAACCTCCTGGTTGTCACAGCAACTCCACATCCTTTTCCACTTAGCACGCGCTTTGGGACCTTAGTTGGTGATCTGGGTTGTTTCCCTCTCGACTATGAAGCTTATCCCCCACAGTCTCACTGCTGCGCTCTCACTTACCGGCATTCGGAGTTTAGCTGACGTCAGTAACCTTGTAGGGCCCATCGGCCATCCAGTAGCTCTACCTCCGGCAAGAAACACGCAACGCTGCACCTAAATGCATTTCGGAGAGAACCAGCTATCACGAAGTTTGATTGGCCTTTCACCCCTATCCACAGCTCATCCCCTCAGTTTTCAACCTAAGTGGGTTCGGTCCTCCACGACGTCTTACCGTCGCTTCAACCTGGCCATGGATAGATCACTTCGCTTCGGGTCTAGGACATGCGACTGAATCGCCCTATTCAGACTCGCTTTCGCTACGGCTGCCCCTCACGGGTTAACCTCGCCACATATCGCTAACTCGCAGGCTCATTCTTCAAAAGGCACGCCGTCACAGATACAAAGCCTGCTCCGACGGATTGTAAGCAAACGGTTTCAGGTACTATTTCACTCCCCTCCCGGGGTACTTTTCACCTTTCCCTCACGGTACTAGTCCGCTATCGGTCATCTGGAAGTATTTAGGCTTATCAGGTGGTCCTGACAGATTCACACGGGATTTCTCGGGCCCCGTGCTACTTGGGATACACACCACGCGGTAAAACCATTTCGGATACGGGACTCTCACCCACTCCGGTCGCCCATTCCAAGGCGTTCTCCTATAGCTTCACTCTCACGTCCGAAGGTCAGCAGCCCTTCACGGCACGTCCCGCAACCCCGACCATGCAACCCCTGCTAGGTATCACACATGACCGGTTTAGCCTCATCCGGTTTCGCTCGCCACTACTCCCGGAATCACTGTTGTTTTCTCTTCCTGTGGGTACTGAGATGTTTCACTTCCCCACGTTCCCTCTACCCGCCCTATATATTCAGGCGGGAGTCACCAGGTACGCACGCGCCCTGGCGGGGTTTCCCCATTCGGAAATCCTCGAATCATAGCCCGTTTATCGGCTCCCCGAGGCTTATCGCAGATTACTACGTCCTTCTTCGGCTCCAGATGCCAAGGCATCCACCGTTTGCTCTTAGAAACTTGAAATCACATAAGTATTCAGAAACACACACCCACCCGAACCCCAAAGGGATCCGCCAGGTGTGTGACCAATGAAATTAATTAGTATCAGCAGCACCACACCCGCCC
>NZ_JBBCXF010000009.1:0-22788 GCF_037145595.1 Leucobacter sp. USHLN154 | reverse complement strand
TTCTGCAATACGGGCGATGCTAGCATGCGATGCATCCGATGCCAAGGAGAACGGGGAGAAGCCGACGATGCACGCCACCGCAGCAGCTCATGCGGTACTCGCGCGCCTGCTCGATGCGATCACCTCGCACGCGCCAGAGCTCGGCTCCCGTGCACGGATCGCCGCAGGCATCGAGGAGCTCGGAGACGAGTCGCCGATCACGTCGGCGCCCGCCAGTCTCGTGGTCGAAGCGCGCTGCGCCGCAGAGGTCCAGACGGCGGTCGCCCTCGCCGCCCGGCACGGTCTTCCCGTGGTGCCGCGGGGCGGCAGAACCGGGCTCGTCGGCGGCGCCGTCCCGGTCGTGCCATCCCTCGTGATCGACGTCTCCGGCATCCGCTCCATCCACGAACTCGACATCGCCGGCCGCTACGCGCACCTTGGTCCGGGGCTCACCGTTGCAGAAGTCGGCGAGATGCTCGCACCGCACGGCATGTTCTACCCTCCCGACCCAGCAAGCGTCTCCCGAGCGACACTCGGGGGCACGGTGGCGACCAATGCGGGCGGCTTGCGGTGCGTGAAGTACGGGGTGACCGAGCGGTGGATCCGCTCACTCGACGTCGTGCTCGCAGACGGGCGGCTCGTCACTGTAGGGCATCGCGTCATCAAGGACGTCACCGGCCTGGACCTCACGCACCTCATGATCGGATCGGAGGGCACGCTCGGCGTCATCGTCGGCGTCGGCATCACCTTCTGCCCGATCCCCGTCGAATCCCGCCTCGCGCTCGCAGCCCTCGGCTCGGCGAACGAAGCGATCGCCCTTGCGGGCCGCGTGCTCGACACCCTGACGCCGAGCATGTGCGAGCTGCTCGACGCGGGCGCGCTCCTGGCGCGAGACACCGGGCCCCTCTCGCCGCTGCTCGGCCCGGTCTCGGAGTGGGGCGCCGACCCGACGCTGCTCATGATCGAGGTGGACGGCTCGGCCGTCGAAACGGAGCACGCAGCGCTCATGGACCTGCTCGCAGCCGCCGGCGCACGCACGCACACGGTGTCGCCGGACGATCTCGACGGCGTGCTCTCGGTGCGCCGCGGAGGATCAGCCGTGCGTTCCGCAGGCACCCCTCCGACGGCCGAGGCGCTCGTCAGCGCATCGGGCGCCCGGCCCGTTCTGCCGCAGGACGTCTCCGTGCCGCTCCCCCGCCTGGCGGAAGCCGTGGCCGGCATCCGCTCGATCGCCTCGGGGTTCGAACGCACCGGCAGCAGGATCGCAGCCCACCTCGGAGACGGGAACCTGCACGTACTGCTCGTCGACGAAGTCGGCGACGCGGATCACGACGAGGCGCGCGAGCGATTGCAGACGGCGATGGCGGCGATCGTCGACACGGTGCTGTCGCTCGGCGGCACCGTCTCCGGCGAGCACGGCATCGGCTCGCTGAAGCGCGCGTACGCAGCGCTCGACCTCGGCGAGGACGTCATGGAGATGCACCGCAGCATCAAACTGGCACTCGATCCGCACTCGCTCATGAATCCCGGAACCGCGTTCTGACATCCCACCAGCAAGGAGCATCGTGACCACAGCAGCAGCATCTCTCATCCGCATTCCCGAAGACACGGGGGCGGCGCTCTCCGCTCACACGACGGTCATCGGGGATCTCGCCTTCACCACCGCGATTCCCGTCGACGCGAACGGGGAGGTCACCGGGGACATCGACGCGCAGAGCCGGCGCGTGCTCGCGCGCCTCGAGGCCAAGCTCGCCGCGGTCGGATCCGGGCTCGACCGCATCGCCCACCTCACCATCCACCTGTGCGACATCCCGGCGAACCGCGATGCGTTCAACGCCGTCTACCGAGAGATGATGCCGGAGGGCGCCCGCCCGGTGCGCTGCCTCGTGGGGGTCGCCGCGCTTGCACGGCCGGAGATGCTCGTCGAGGTCACCGCGATCGCGGCAGCGCGGGCTCGCTGAGCAGCGCGGCGCCAAGAGGGCCCGCACGCAGCAGCGCCCGCCGCCCCGGTCGGGGCGGCGGGCGCTGCTGTTTCGAATTACTCGCCGACGTACCCGTCGGCCACGTTCAGCGCCTCGTCGATGATGTCGAGACCCTTCACGAGATCTTCCTCCGAGATGATCAGCGGAGGAGCCACCTGCAGTCGGTTGCCCGCCGCGAACGGCCAGAGACCAGCCTGCTTGCACGCCGCGACCACCGCGTTGAACGGAGCGGCCGCCTCACCCGCCGCGTTGAACGGGATGAGCGGTTCGCGGGTGTCGGGATCCTTCACCAGCTCGATCGCCCAGAACAGCCCGGTGCCGCGCACTTCGCCGACCGAGGGATGCTTCTCCGCGATCTCGCGCAGGCGGGGCCCGACGACGCGCTCTCCGAGGTCGCGCACGCGCTCGAGAATGCCCTCCTCCTCGAAGATGTCGAAGGTCGCAACGCCGACAGCCGCGCCCAGCGGGTGTCCGCTGTAGGTGAGCCCGCCGGGGAACGGCTTCTGGTCGAAGGTCTGGTGCACGGCCTCCGAGATGACGACGCCGCCCAGCGGCACGTAGCCCGAGTTCACGCCCTTCGCGAAGGTCACGAGGTCGGGGTGCACGTCGAACGCCTGGAAGGCGAACCAGTGGCCCGTGCGACCGAAACCGGCCATGACCTCATCGGCGATGAGCAGGATGCCGAACTCGTCGCAGAGGGCGCGCACGCCCGCGAGGTAGCCGGGCGTCGGGATGAGGATGCCGTTCGTGCCGGTCACGCTCTCGAGGATGATCGCCGCGATGGTCGCGGGCCCCTCGAGCTCGATCGTCGCACGCAGGTGCGCGAGCGCCCGCTCCGTCTCCTGCTCCGGCGTCTCCGAGTAGAAGACCGAGCGGTAGGGGTAGGGCCCGTGGAAGTGGACGACGCCGGCGTCGAGCGTGCCGTTCGCCCAGCGGCGCGGCTCGCCCGTCAGCGTGATCGCCGTCGACGTCGACCCGTGGTACGACCGGTACCGGGCGAGCACCTTCTGGCGCCCCGTGTGGTGGCGGGCCATGCGCACTGCGTACTCCACAGCATCAGCGCCGCCGTTGGTGAAGAACACCGACCGGGCGCCCTCGAAGGAGTGCTCGACGATGCGCTTGGCGAGCTCGCCGCGCACGTCGTTCGCCATGGCGGGCTGGATGGTCGCGAGGCGGCCGGCCTGATCCTGGATCGCCTTGACGAGCCCCGGGTGCTGGTGGCCGAGGTTCAGGTTGACGAGCTGCGACGAGAAGTCGAGGTATTCGGTGCCGTCGTAGTCCCAGAACCGGACGCCCTCGCCCTTCGCGATCGGCAGCGGGTTGATCGCGCCCTGCGCCGACCACGAGTGGAAGACGTACTGGCGATCGTTCTCGCGCACCTCGCGCTGCGCCTCGGTGTCGCCGAAGCTCTGCTCGGCGCCGTTGAGGTCGATGTAGTCGCTCATGAAGAACCGCTCCTTAGTGGTTGCTCGGGAAGCCGAGGTCGATCTTCGACTGGTCGGGGTTCGGCCAGCGCGTGGTGACGACCTTCGAGCGCGTGTAGAAGTTGATCGACTCGGGGCCGTAGATGTGCGAGTCGCCGAAGAGCGAGTCCTTCCAGCCGCCGAAGGAGAAGGCGCCGACGGGCACCGGAATCGGCACGTTGATGCCGACCATGCCGGCCTCGACCTCGAACTCGAACTGACGAGCGGCACCGCCGTCGCGGGTGAAGATCGCGGTGCCGTTGCCGAACTGGTGCGAGTTGATGAGCTCGAGGCCCTCCTCGTAGCTGTCGACGCGCACGATGGCGAGCACCGGCCCGAAGATCTCCTCCAGGTACACCTTGCTGTCGGTCTTGACGTGGTCGATCAGCGAGACGCCGGTGAAGAATCCGTCGCCCTCGAACTGCGCCTGACGGCCGTCGACGACGACGGTCGCCCCCTCGGCCTCTGCTCCGGCGACGTATCCCTCGACGCGCTCCTTGGCCTCGCGGGTGATGAGGGGTCCCATTTCAGATGCGGGATCCGTGCCGTTGCCGATCGTGAGGTTCGCGATGCGGCTGGTGAGCTCGGGGATGAGGCGATCCGCCACGTCGCCGACCGCGACGACGACCGAGACCGCCATGCAGCGCTCGCCGGCGGAACCGTACGCCGCGGAGATCGCGGCGTCTGCGGTGACGTTGATGTCCGCGTCGGGCATGACGAGCATGTGGTTCTTCGCACCGCCCAGCGCCTGCACGCGCTTGCCGTTGGCGGCTGCGCGCTCGTAGATGTACTTGGCGATGGGGGTGGAGCCAACGAAGGAGACGGCCTTCACGTCGCTGCTGTCGAGCAGGGTGTCGACCGCGACCTTGTCGCCGTGGACCACGTTGAGCACACCGTCCGGCAGGCCGGCCTCGCGGAAGAGATCCGCGATGAAGACCGAGGCCGAGGGGTCGCGCTCGGAGGGCTTCAGCACGACGGTGTTGCCGCAGGCGATGGCGCTCGCGATCATCCAGAGCGGCACCATTACCGGGAAGTTGAAGGGGGTGATCGCTGCGACGACGCCCACCGGCTGCTTGATGGAGTGCACGTCGACGCCGGTCGAGACCTGCTCGTCGCGCTCGCCCTTGAGCAGGTGGAGCAGCCCCGATGCGAACTCGACGTTCTCGAGGCCGCGCGCGATCTCGCCTGCAGCGTCCGAGAGCACCTTGCCGTGCTCGCTGGTGACGATCGCAGCCAGTTCCGGGGTGCGCTGCTTGAGCAGCTGACGCAGGTTGAAGAAGACGTCTGCGCGCTTCGTGAGGCTCGTCCGGCGCCACTTCGGCAGCGCTTCCTGCGCCGCTGCGATGGCCTGCTCGACGGTCTCGACCGACGCGATGCTCAGTTCGTGCTGCGCTTCGCCCGTCGCCGGGTTGTACACCGGCTGGGTGCGCTCCGCGGTGTCGACCTTTTCGCCGCCGATGACGTGGGGGATGCGTGCCATGCGTTCGCCTGCTTTCTGCTGAGTGCACCCGCGTCCGCGTGTGCCGCTGTGTGAGTGATCACCGCGTTCCGGGCAATCTGTTCGGAATCCAGGACTCCGCCACGACCCAGTGTGACAGCACCGCTCGTCGTGATCGACCGCATTCCATCCACGATTTCGCTCACTCCCGTACAATCTGTTCGATATGACAGAGACACGGACGGACGCGACCCCGGTGACGGTCGCGGATGCGCTCGCGCTTCCCGAGCTGCATGCCGGCGCCCCCGAGCTCGTCGCGGGCCGCGCAGGGCTCGATCGCTCGATTCGCTGGGCGCACGTCGTCGCGGGCGCCGGCGCCATCGCACTGCTGGAGGGCGGCGAGCTGATCCTCACGACCGGGGCCGGATGGCCGACCGATCACGACGCACTCGACATTCTCGCCCGGTCGGTGGTCGCGGCCGACCCGGCAGCCGCCATCCTCGAGCTCGGAGCCCACTTCGACGCCGCGCCGGCCGAGCTCGCGAGCGCGTGCGAGCGCCACGCCATCCCGCTGATCGTGCTGCGCCGCGAAGTGCGATTCGTGCAGATCACGCAGCGCGTGCATCAGCGCGTGCTCGCGGCGCAGACGGAAGCGCTCGCGGCGCGCGCGGATGTGCACACGATGCTCACGGAGCTCGGCTTGAATCGCAGCCCGGTCGATTACGTCGTCGAGCGTCTCGCCGAGACCCTCGACGCTCCGGTCGTGCTCGAGGATTCCGCTGGCCGCGTGGTCGCCTGGGCCGGGGGCGAGCTCTTCCCCCAGGCGGCGCTCGCCCCGTGGGCCGCGACGCGTCCGGACGCGCTGCCCGCGGGCGCCGATTCCGTCGCCGTCGAGGCGCAGGGAAAGCGGTGGGGCCGCCTCTCCGCACTCCCCGGGCCGCCGCACGCAGCCGGTCGACGCACCGTGCTCGAACTCGGAGCGTTCGCGCTCGCGCTCGGCAAGCTCGCCGACCCCGACGGGGAGCAGTGGTTGCGATTGAGCTCCAAGCGCCTCTTCGACGCTCTCCTCAACGGTCGCTACCGCAGTGACACCGAACTCGCGACGCAGCTCGCGGCTGCCGGTCTCCCGATCGACGGGCGAGTGCTGCTCGGCGCGACTCTGCGCGGCACCGAGGATTTCGGCGGTCACTCCTCGCTCGAACGCGCCGTGCTCGAGACGGCGCTGCGACGCGCGGTCGCTCCGGAGGGCCGCGTGATCCTCGTCCCCGATCCGACCGACGACGCGGCGCCCTCTGCTGGTTCCCGCACCTCCGCAGGCGAACACGATCGCACTCCGCTGCTCGCGCTCCTCTCGTTTCCCGCCGACGACCCCCGCATCTCGGCTGTCGCCGAGTCGGGATCCGCACCGCCGCTCGCCGTCCGGCTGGCGCGCGAACTCGACATGCTCATCCCTTCCCCGACGCCCCCGGGGTGGCGCGCGCACCTCGGTCTCGGCGCCTCCGGCCGAGGCGTCCGCTCGCTCATCACGTCGCTCGAACGCGTGCGGGCCGCCGGGCGTCTGAGACCGACTGCCGCGGCCGGCAGAGTCACCGTGCAGCAGGCCGAACGGCAGGCGCTCGCCTACCTCGTGCGCGGACTGTCGGCGACGCCGGAGGTGCAGGAGTTCGCCTCCGAAGCCCTCGGCCCCCTCATCGCGCATGATTCCGGCTCCGGGCCCGGGCACAGCGGCGATCTCCTGCTCGTGCTGCGGGCGTATCTCGCGCACCCGACGAATCGCTCGCTCGCCGCGCAGCGCGCGAGGTTATCGCGATCCGTCTTCTACCAGCGCCTCGCACTCATCGAAGAGCTGCTCGGCGTCGATCTCGCCGACGGCACGACGATCGCGGCGCTCACCGTCGCGCTGCTCGCGCGCAGCGACTAACCGAGCGCGACCGCCTCAGCCGCGCCACAGGCCGGGGTATTCGTGCCCGAGTTCGATGACGAGCCGGCGCAGCGCCGGGAGCGAGAGCCCGATCACGCAGCTCGGAGCCCCTTCGATGCGCTCGATGAACGCTCCGGCGAGGCCGTCGATCGCGAAGCCGCCTGCGAGTTCGAGCGGTTCTCCCGTAGCGACGTAGGCTTCGAGCTCGGCATCGGCGAGGTCGCTCGCCAGTGTCACGGTCGCCGTGTCGACCGCGCCGGCCGCGGCTCTCGTCGCCCCCGCGGTGCAGTCGATGAGCCAGTGCCCCGAATGGAGCACGCCGGTGCGTCCGCGATGCTGCTTCGACCGTGCGAGCGCGACTTCTGGCCGGTGCGGCTTGCCGAGGATCTCGTCGTCGAGCAAGAACATCGAATCACCGCCGAGCACAAGGCCATCGATCTCGCCCGTGCCGTCGGGCCCGTGACGGCGCGCCACGTCCTCGGCCTTGAGCCGGCCCAGGTGCTCGGTGAGCTCGGGGGCCGTGAGCGCCCTGCCGAGTTCCGCCTCGCGGGCGGCGACCTCGGCCTCCTCATCGACGTCGGGGGCGAAGCACACCGGCTCGATGCCCGCGCCGCGGAGCACGGAGAGTCGGGCGGGTGAGGTGGACGCGAGATAGAGACGCATGCCCTGCAGTTTAGAGCTCGCGCCGGTCGCATCCGCGGCGCGAGCCGAGGCCCGCCGGTGGGCGCACCACCGGCGATGACCGTCGCGCAGGGGATCTCCAGGGCGCCCTGCCAATTCCCGAGATACGCACTGTACACACTCAGATCCCCTGCATACACTGCGGAGGGAGGAAGGAATCGGCCGCTGGAAGCCCGAGGCGCCGCGTGGGAGCGGACCCGAGGGCTGATATACGTGCGCGCGCTACACCAGCACCTTCGGCGACGACAACCCCCTATTCGATGTGCCCGGAACCGACGTACCTTGTGCTCATGGGGATGCACCGTGCCTCCCCGTGAACGGAAGGAGTTCTCATGGGTTTCCTCGGATTTTTGCTGCTTGGGCTGATCGCAGGGGCTATCGCGAAGGCCATCCTGCCGGGTCGTCAGGGCGGCGGCTGGATTGCCACCCTTATCCTGGGCGTCATCGGCGCACTCGTCGGGGGCTGGCTCGGTAGCCTGCTCTTCGGCGCTGACCTCGGTGAGTTCTTCTCAATCGAGACCTGGCTGGTCGCAATCGGCGGCGCAATCGTCGTGCTGCTGATCTGGGGCCTGATCACCGGTCGCAAGGGCAACCGCGCGGCGTAATTCCGCCGCAGCATGGCGGCGCGCACGCGCCGCGGCACGAGGTCGGCCTCGCGCAATGGGAGAATGAAGGCATGACTGCATTGCACAGCTCAGCCCCGCTCGAACCCGGCGCAGAGGTCGACCTCGTCGTTACAGGCATCGCTCACGGCGGTGTCGGTGTCGCGCGTCATGAGGGTCGCGTCGTCTTCGTGGCTGACGCCATCCCGGGCGAACGCGTCCGGGCCCTCGTGACCGACGCGAAGAAGAAGTCGTTCGCTCGCGCGACGGCCGTCGAGGTGCTCGACGCCTCAGCCGATCGCCGTGAGCACATCTGGGCCGAAGCCTCGATCTCCCGAGCTCCAGAGGATCGCGCAGGCGGCGCGGAGTTCGGCCACATCTCACTCGAACGCCAACGATCGCTCAAAGCCGAAGTCCTCGCGGATGCGATGAGCCGCTTCGGCGGCGTCGAGTTCGCGACCGAGGGCGACGATGATCTGGCCAGCGCACTCGCCGAGATCGTCGAACCGCCCCCGTCGTTCATCGACGAAGAGACCGACGAACCAGAGGCCGATACGGGTCTCGGCTATCGCACGCGCGTGCGCTTGCACGTGGATCCCGAGACCGGGGCCGTCGGCCCGTACGCTGCGCGCAGCCGTCGCGTGATCCCCGTCGAGTCCCTGCCGCTCGCCACCGAGGGCGTCAACCAGATCGCGCCGCTCGCCGACCTCATGCCGGGCGTCGAGACCGTCGATCTCGTCGACCCGTCGGGCGACGATCCGCGCATGCTCCTCACGCTCAGCGGGGAGAGGCAGCGCTCCGGCGCGAGCGATCCGATCCACGAGTGGGTGGAGGATCGCGGATTCCTCGTGCGCGCCGGAGGGTTCTGGCAGGTGCACCGCGCGGCACCGGCGGTGCTCTTCACGGCCGTGCGCGATGCCGTCTCCGATCTCATCGCCGACGGTCGATTCGAGCCGGGAGCCGGCAACCTCGACCTGTACGGCGGTGCGGGGCTGCTCGCCGCTGCCGTTGCCGAGGCCGCTGGAACCGGTGTGAAGATCGCGACGGTCGAGTCGGATGCCGCCGCGACCGAGGATGCTGCAGAGAATCTGTCATCCCTCGTCGGCGCACTCGCGCACACCGCCAGGGTCGATCGGCACCTCGCGGACCTGCTGAAGGCGTCAGCACCGGTGCGAGATCGCCTGCGGCGCGGAACCGTCGTGCTCGACCCGCCCCGCTCCGGCGCGGGCAACGGCGTGACCGCGCAGCTCGTCGAACTCTCACCGATGAACATCGTCTACGTGGCCTGCGACCCCGTGTCCCTCGCCCG
Organism: Leucobacter sp. USHLN154; assembly: GCF_037145595.1. Lineage (NCBI taxonomy): Bacteria > Bacillati > Actinomycetota > Actinomycetes > Micrococcales > Microbacteriaceae > Leucobacter > Leucobacter sp. USHLN154. The sequence goes on along the minus strand of NZ_JBBCXF010000009.1, from coordinate 13,413 downwards.
CGACACGAGATCTTTGCGCGACGCCGGCTACGAACTGACCGGACTCCGGGCCTTCGATATCTTCCCGCACACGCATCACTTCGAGTCGCTGGCGGTCTTCCAGCGAGCCTGACCGCCGTCGCGCACCCGGGCATCCGCTCGACCGCAACCGCGCTGAAATCGTTCGCTGCGATCATGGGAACATGACAACGGCGTTCACACTGGTGCAGCTCTCCTATTTCAGCGCGGTCGCGCGCCTCGAGAACATGACGGCGGCGGCCTCCGAGCTGAGCGTGACGCAGTCGACGCTGTCGAGCGCCATCTCGCAGCTCGAGCGCGAGCTCGCCGTCGAGCTCTTCACGCGCGACCGAGGGCGCGGGCTGCAGCTGACGCCGGCCGGGCGGGCGCTGCTCGCTCGCGGCCCCGCGCTCCTCGAGGAAGCCGAGATGCTCGCGACGTCCGTGCGTTCGGCAAGCGAAGCGCTCTCCGGCGAGCTGACGGTCGGCATCTACGCTCCGCTCGCCCCGTTCCGAGCCCCCGAGATTCTCGACCGGTTCGAGGCCGCGTACCCCGACGTGCAGCTCACCTTCTTCGAGGGCGACCAGGGCAGCCTGCAGGAGGCGCTGCACGACGGCCGCTGCGAGGTGGCGCTGATGTACGACCTCGGCGTGGACGACCGATTCGCGCGCACCGTCATCGACCGTGTGCCGCCGCACGTCATCGTGCCCGAAGCGCGAGCGCAGGCGCTCGCGGGGCGATCCGTCGTGAGCCTGCGCGAGTTCGCCGCAGATCCCTTCATCCTCCTCAATCTGCCGCACACCGGCGACTACTACCTGCGCCTCTTCAGGCAGCTCGGCCTCGAACCGCGCATCAGGCACGTCTCGCTCGGATACGAGACCGTGCGCTCGTACGTCGCCCGCGGTCACGGGTACTCGATCCTGAACCAGTGGCTCGACCAGAGCCTGACGTACTCGGGCAAACGCGTCGTCCCGCTCCGGCTCTCCGACGAGTTTCCTCCCACCGAAGTCTCGCTGGTGCAGCGACGCGACATCTCCTCGACGCGCAAGGCGCAGGCCTTCATCGAAGTGTGCCGGGACATCTACCAGGGTCGTGCGCAGACATCGACTCCATCGATCGGCGGCAACGAAACTTCCCATTAGACGCGGCTTGCTCGGTCTTCGAGGATTGGGGCACCCGGTCACCCACGCTGCGGCGAACTGACCCGGCCGGGACATCCATGGAGGACGCAATGACGCTGAATTCCGACCCAGCCCGCCCCGTCGCGACCGAGCGCGCATCAGAACACGCCACCGCCCTGCCCCCGACCGACCCGGTCAATCTGCCGACCGGCCCCCTTCCCGTCTCGGAACGCCGGCAGCTCGACAAGAAGCGCCTCCGCGTGCTGCTCGCCGGCAGCGTCGGCCAGTTCATCGAGTTCTACGATTTCAGTCTCTACGGCCTGTCCGCGCTCACGCTCGCGACCCTGTTCTTCCCGAGCGACAACCCCGCCGTCGGCCTGCTCTCGACGTTCGCGGCCTTCGGCGTCGCGTTCTTCATCCGCCCGCTCGGCGGCCTGTTCTTCGGAGCCATCGGTGATCGCTACGGACGACGCCCGGTGCTCTACATCACCCTGCTGACCATCGGCGTCGCCACCGCCGGCATCGGCCTCCTGCCCACCTACGCTCAGATCGGCGTCGCCGCGCCGATCCTGCTCGTACTCTGCCGACTGCTGCAGGGGTTCTCGGCGGGCGGCGAATCGGTCGGTGCGCCAGCGTTCGTCTTCGAGCACGCCCCGAAGCATCGCCGCGGGCTGTGGCTCAACATCACCCTCGCAGCGACCGCGCTGCCCTCCGTCATCGGCGGGGCGCTGATCTTGACGCTGTCGCAGAGCCTGCCGGCCGACGCGTTCGAAGGTTGGGGCTGGCGAGTGCCGTTCCTGCTCGCGCTGCCGCTCGCGGCATTCGGGCTCTGGATCCGCTCGCGCACGGACGAGTCGGAGGCGTTCAAGGAGGTGCAGGCCGAGCAGCAGCAGAGCGAGGAACGACTGACTCCCATCCGCGACGCGTTCCGCGAGAACTGGCTGAAGATGCTCCAGGTCATCATGGTCATGGGCCTCACCGCGATGGGGTTCTACTTCCTCTCCGGCTACTTCGTCTCGTACGTGCAGACGGCGGGCGACCTCTCTCGCGAGAGCTCGTTGCTCGCCAATGCCGCTGCGATGCTGCTCTACGCGCTGCTCCTTCCGGTGGGCGGGATCATCGGCGACCGCGTCGGCCGCAAGCCGATGCTGATCGCCGGAGCCGCCATCATCGCCGTGATCGCCGTGCCTGCGTTCATGCTCGTGACGTCAGGATCACTGCCCCTCGCGATTCTCGGCCAGTTCCTGTTCGTCGGCGCCGTCTGCGTCTACGGCGGCGGGTGCTACACCTTCTTCGTCGAGATCTTCACGACCCGCACGCGCTTCACGTCGGCGGCCGTGAGCTACAACGTCGGCTACGCCATCTTCGGCGGCACCGCGCCGTTCATCGGCACGTGGCTGGTCGAGACCACCGGCTTCGGCGCGAGCCCTGGCATCTACATGGCGGCGGCGGCCGCCATCGTGTTCCTCGTGCTCGTGCTCACACGAATTCCCGAAACCCACCCGCTGAAACGGAAGCCCGCGACAGGAGTTGCCCGATGACCGACACCGCGTTCCTCGAAGATTTTCACGCCGTTTCCCGGATCGGCGCGACGCCGGCGAACGGCGTCGACCGCCAAGCCGCGACCCCCGCCGACCGCGAAACCCGCGAGTGGTTCCGCGCCTTCGCCGAGCGCCGCGGCTGGGAGACCCGCGTCGACGGCATCGGCAACCAGTTCGCGCTCGTCGAGCTCGTCCCCGGAGCGCCCTACGTGCTCCTGGGGTCGCACCTCGACTCCCAGCCCCTCGGAGGCCGGTTCGACGGCGCGTACGGCGTCATCGCCGGCCTGCACGCAGCGGCGCGGATCGCGGACCGGGCCGCAGCCTCCCCGGCAGCCGGTTCCACCGGCCCCGCTTACAACGTCGCCGTGGTCAACTGGTTCAACGAAGAAGGCGGACGTTTCGCCCCGTCCATCATGGGGAGCTCCGTGTTCGCCGGCATCAAGCGCGAAGACGAGATGCTCGAGGTGCGGGATCTGGGGGGCACGTCGGTGCGCGAGGCGCTCGCCGGCATCGGCTACCTCGGCACCGATGCGCGACCGGAGATCGCTTCGTACGCGGAGATCCACATCGAGCAGGGCCGCATTCTCGAGCGCGACGGCATTCCCATCGGCGCGGTGGATCGCAGCTGGTACACGCAGAAGCTCGACGTCGAAGTGCTCGGAGAGCAGTCGCACACCGGTGCGACTGCCATGGCGGATCGGCACGATGCGCTGCTGGGGGCCGCGAAGGTGATCGCCAAAGTGCACGAGGTCACCGAGCACTTCGAGCCGGAAACCCTCGTGTCCTCGGTGGGGCAATTGACTCTGGAGCCGAACTCCCCCATCGTCGTGGCCCGCCGAGTGCACCTGGTCGCCGACCTCCGAGCCGACGACGCCGACGTGGTGCTCGCCGCACGCGACCGTCTGCTCGCCGACATCGCCGATATCGCCGACACCTACGGTCTGAGGATCACCGCCCGCGACTTCGATGTGCGCGACAACCAGCACTACCCGGAATCCGGCCTGGCACTCGCCGAAGCCGCCGCCGCCGAACTCGGGCTCGGCGCCCGCCGCATCCGCACCATGGCCGGGCACGACTCGGTCGCGATGAACCGCATCGCACCGACGGTGATGCTCTTCATCCCGTCGGTCGACGGCGTCAGCCACTGCGAGCGCGAGTACACCCGGGACGAAGACATGATCGACGGCGTCGCGATGCTGGCCGAGGTCGGCTGGCGACTGGTGCACGGAGCGCTGCAGGCGGAGCTCGTCGCGGCCCCGGCCTCCGCGCCTGCGAACGCGTGAGTGGACGGAGCACGACCATGGCACCGACCGCTCTCGGCCGAGATCTCGATCTCGCATACATCGACGCGCACACCGCCAGGCGACGCTTCATCAGCGGCGACCTCACGCCGAGCGAGCTGCTCGAGGCGACGCTCGCCCGCATCGAGGAGGTGAACGGCGACGCGACGCACGGCGGCGTCAACGCCTTCACCGAGGTGCTCGCCGACTCCGCGCGGAAGGCGGCGCGAGCGGCTGACGCGGCGTACGCGGCCGCGGCGCCGGGCGATGCGCTCCCCCCGCTCCTCGGGGTTCCCATCGCGACGAAGGAGAAGCACGGGATCGCGGGACGCTCCCTTGTGCAGGGCCTCGAAGCGTGCCGTGGCGCCGTCGCCGACGCGCACCACCCCGTTGTTGAGCGGATCCTCGCCGCGGGAGGCGTGATCCACGGTCGCACGACCTCGCCCGAGTTCTCATGCGCGACCACGACGCACTCGCCCATGTGGGGAGTGACGCGCAACCCGTGGAACCTCGATGCCACTCCCGGCGGTTCGTCTGGTGGCGCCGGAGCGGCGCTCGCCGCCGGCATGGCGGTGCTCGCCACTGCCTCCGACATCACGGGGAGCACCCGCATTCCGGCAGGGTTCACGGGCACCGTCGGATACAAGGCCCCGTACGGCCGCATTCCCGCGATCCCACCGCTCTCCGCCGATTGGTACCGCGGCGACGGGCCCATGGCCCGCACGGTGGCCGACGCTGCGTTGCTCGCCGAGGTGATGAGCGGCCGCCACATCGCCGACCACGGCTCCTGGGGGCGCCAGGGCGATGGCGAGCTCGTCGCAGCACTCCGGGGCGCCGAGGGCGCCCGCGGGCTGCGCGTGGGACTCTCGCTGACGCTGGGCGACTATCCGGTCGCTCCCTCGGTCCGGGTGCAGACGCTGCGCGCAGCCCGGGCCCTGGAAGCTGCGGGCGCCGACGTCGTCGAGGTCGCGCTGCCCTGGTCCACCGAACGGTTGCGCCGCACGGCGTTCGTTCACTTCGGCCACATTCTCGGGCCGGCGATGGCGCAGCTCACCGCGGGTACCGAATCACAACTCGCCGCGTACACTCGCCGGTTCATCGCCGACGCGGAGCGGGCCGCGACCGGGGTGAGCCTGCCCGACTCGCTCGCGCTCGACGCGGCGGTGCAGGCCGAACTCGCCGCAGCCATGGACGGCCTCGACGTGCTGCTGACCCCGACGCAGGCCGTGGAGATGCTCGACGCCGACGGCGATTACCTCGACGGCATCGACGTCCCGGATGGTGATGGCTCCACCCGGCACCTCGAGCACTACTGGGAGGCGCACCTCACCAGCCCGTTCAACATTGCGAACCGGGTGCCCGTGCTCTCCGTACCCGCAGGAGTCTCGCCGTCGGGAGTGCCGATCGGCGTGCAGATCGTCGGCCACCCATTCGCCGAGGCGTCGGTGTTCCGAGCAGGGTCGGCGATCGCGGAGCTCGTCACGATGCCGCCCTACCCGCGGGCGATCGGGTGACCCCCGGCTCCCGCCCCTACGGCGCGACGACCCGGACGACGCCCTGCATCTCGGGGTGGATCGAGCAGAGGTAGGCGTACTCGCCCTCCTCCGAGAACTGGTGCGTGTAGCTGCCCTCGACGAGGAGCTCGCTCACGAAACTGCGATCCTCAGAGACGACATCGTGCTCGTTCGGCCCGACGAACTCCCACCGCACCGCCTGACCCGGGGCGATCTCGACCTCGGCCGGCTCGTACCGGTTGTCGGAGACCGTGACGGTCACCTCGGCCTGCACGTCGTCATCCGAGGCCACCGGCTCCGGCGAACCCACCGGAGCGCACGCGGCGAGCAGCACGGCGGCGGCCCCGCCGAGAACCCCCGCGGCCCCGCTCAGCAGGCGTCGCCGTGAGATATCGTGCGTCATGGCGCGCCCCGATCAGTGCTGGTGCAGCGCGCGGGCCGCATCGGTGATCGCGCCGGTCATCGACGGGTAGACGGCGAAGGCCGAGGCCACCTGATCGACGGTGAGCCGGTGCTCGACGGCGAGCGCGAGCGGGAAGATCAGCTCGCTGGCGCGGTGAGCAACGACCACCCCGCCGATGACGGTGCCAGACGCCTTCCACGCGAACAGCTTCACGAAGCCGTCAGTGAACCCGATCATCTTCGCCCGCGGGTTCACGCTCAGGGGAATGGTGTGCGAGATGGCCTTCGCGACATCGGATGCCTCGGCGAGCGAATTCTCATTCCACCCGACCGTCGCGATCTCGGGATAGGTGAAGACGTTCGCGGCGACGTTGCGCAGATCGATCGGGCGCACGAAGTCGCCCAGCGCGTGCATGATCGCCGTGCGACCCTGCATCGACGCGACCGACGCGAGCGGGAAGAAGTCGGTGCAGTCGCCTGCCGCGTAGATCGAGGGCACGTTCGTGCGCGCGACCTTGTTCACGCGGATGTGGCCGCTGTCGGTCAACGAGACGCCAGCCTCGGCGAGGCCGAGACCCGCAGTGTTCGGGATCGAGCCGACCGCCATGAGGCAGTGCGTCGCCTCGATGGTGCGCCCGTCTTCGAGTTCGACGAGCACGCCGTTCTCGGTGCGGGTGACGGAGGTGGCGCGCGACTTCGACATCACCTGCATGCCCAGCCGGGTGAACTCGCGCTCGATCACGCCCGCGGCGTCACGGTCCTCGCCGGGAAGCACCTGATCGCGGCTCGAGACGAGCGTCACCTCCGAACCGAGGGTGCGGTAGGCGTTCGCGAACTCGGCGCCGGTCACACCCGAGCCGACCACGACGAGGTGCTCGGGCACGCTCGGCAGATCGTAGAGCTGCTTCCACGTCAGAATGCGCTCGCCGTCCGGCTTCGCCGAATCGAGTTCGCGCGGGCTCGAGCCGACGGAGACGACGATGGTGTCGGCCTCGATGCGATCGAAATCAGTGCCGCCCCCGCCGGCAGCCGTCGAGATCACGACGGCGTTCGGGCCGTCGAGACGCCCCTCGCCCTGCACCACGCGCACGCCGGCGTCTTCGAGCGAGCGCAGCATGTCGACTGATTGCGCCCCGGCCATGGCGAGGAGACGCTTGTTGACCGCCGCGAGATTGACGGCGATCTCCGGGCGGACCGGCTTTCCGTCGCCACCGGGGACGAACGCCTGCACGCCGAGCTTGCCGGAGTCGCGCACGCTCTGCGCCGCGCTCGCGGTGGCGATGAGGCTCTTCGACGGGACGACATCGGTGAGCACCGCAGCTCCGCCGACACCGGCTCTCTCGATCAGGATCACTTCCGCCCCGAGCTGGGCTCCGGCGAGTGCCGCTTCATAGCCCCCGGGGCCTCCGCCGACTATCGCGATCCGATGCTTACGTTCATTCGCTTTCGCCATAGTGCAAGTCTACGCAGCCGCGCGGCACGGGGCCGCCGATCAACCGGGGCTACTCGCCGCGCTGGCACTCCGAACGGCATTCGCGCTCGCAGTAGCCGGGCCAGCGCTTCTCGAGCCGCCGATCCAGTCCCATCCAGTAGGTCTGCATGACGGAGCTCGTGCGGGCGCCCATCCACAGCTGGATGTTGCGCACGGCCTCTCCATCGGCCCACAGCCACTCGTCGAACCAGGCATCCACCGCGCCCGCGAGCGCCTCGCCGCGTCGTCGGCCGAGACCGGGCCGGGTGCTCTGCTCGCGCTGCTCGCGGCACAACCAGGTCACGCCGACGTTCGGCGGCGCCGGGAGATCCTCGATCTGGATCTCGGAGAAGACCTCGACGAACACGCGCCCGTACGCCGTCTCGGGAAGGCCGCGCAGCCACTCGCCGAGCTGCGGCAGGTCAGATGCATCCCCCGCTGCCAGTACGCAGTCGATGCCCTCGGGATCGACGACCGAGACCGCCTCGGGGAAATCGAATGGTTCGGAGATGTTCACGTCTTCATCTTAGGGCGTCCTAACCTTGATCGGAAGATCTCACAGCGAATTCGACGCCCCGCGACGAGCGCACCCGGCGGTGGTCATCGCGAGTCACGTGGCCGACCGCGCATGAGCGTTCGTTTAGGATCGACAGTTGCGAGCCTGCACGCGCGAAGGAATCACATCCGCCGCATGCGCACGCGCCGTCACCATACGATGAAGTTGGAAGGACCGCCACACATGACGAGGATCGACTCCTCCCCAGCAACCGCGTTCGACGGCATCACGGGCAAGGATTCGATCGGAGGCGGCATCCCGATTCCGACGCTCCGCTCGCGCACCGCCTACGCCCCCGCCGCCCTCGAACGAGACCCGGGGATGCCGGCATCGTCGTGGCGGTTGCGGAGCGACGCGTGGGAGTACCTCCGCTTCGCAGTGAAACGGCTCGCCACAGAATCCGACACCGCCGACGCACTCGCCGCCGACGGGGAGGTGCACCGCAACCTGCGCGCACTCGAAACGATCGAGCTCTACTGGGCGGGGTTCGGTCAACGCTACGTCGCGGCGATCGGGGAACTGCTCGAAGCCGGAGACTACCGCACGGCGCTCGACCGCATCGGACGCGTGGTGAACCGGCTGCGGCACGACACCGTGCCCGACGAGCCCCGCGACGAGTTCCTCGACGAGCAGGAGCGCGCAGAATTCACCATCGACTCCGACCCGAGGCCGCGGTTCGAGGTGCTCGTCGTCGATGAGACGACGACCCAGGATCGAGACGGTCTGCGCACGGAGGCGCTGCGCCTGCGCGGCCCCGCCGACGACTTCGTCTACGACTACGTCGTCGTGCCCTCTGCCGACGACGCCGTCGCGGCCGTGCTCACCAACCCGAACATCCTCGCCTGCGTCGTGCGCCCCGGGTTCAGCGAGCACACCCGGCAGAAGCTGAGCCGAGATCTGCAGGAGGCGATCCGCCTCGCCCGCGCCGAGGTCGTGCCGGGCGCCGCGCCGGCGCGGAGCTCGCTCGCCTCGGTGCAGCGCGTGCTGGGTCTCGCCGATACGCTCGCCGCGATCCGCCCCGAACTCGACCTCTACCTGATCGCTGGAGCGCACATCGAGGATCTCGCCGGCGCGCTCACCCGGCGCTTCCGCCGCGTGTTTCGGCGGGAGGATCAGCTCGAACTCCATCTGACGCTGCTGCGGCGCGTCTCCCACCTCTACGACACCCCGTTCTTCTCGGCCATCCAGGACCACGCACGGCGCCCCGTCGGCGTCTTCCACGCCCTGCCCGTCGCCCGCGGCGGCTCGGTCGTCGGGTCGAAGTGGATCCGCGACCTCGCGGACTTCTACGGCCTGAACCTGCTGCTCGCCGAGACGTCGGCCACGTCGGGCGGACTCGACTCGCTGCTCGCCCCGACCGGCGCGATCAAGAAGGCGCAGGACCTCGCCGCCCGCGCGTACGGGGCGAAGCACACCTTCTTCGTGACGAACGGCACCTCGACCGCGAACAAGATCGTGCACCAGGCCCTCATGGCCCCGAACGACGTCGTGCTCGTGGACCGCAACTGCCACAAGTCGCACCACCACGCCGTGATGCTGACCGGCGCGCGCCCCGCATATCTCGAGGCCTACCCCCTGAACGATTTCGCCTTCTACGGCGCGGTGCCCATCGACCGGATCAAGCAGCTCCTGCTCGACTACCGCGCCCAGGGCCGCCTCGACGAGGTCCGCATGATCACGCTCACCAACTGCACCTTCGACGGCATCGTGTACGACCCCGAGCGCGTGATGGCCGAATGCCTCGCGATCAAACCCGATCTCGTGTTCCTGTGGGACGAGGCCTGGTTCGCCTTCGCAGCGTTCCACCCCGTGACCCGGCGGCGCACCGCGATGGCGGCAGCGAAACGCCTCGAGCAGCAGCTCGGCACCTCGGCGCACGCCGCCGCATATCGCGCCCAGCGGGAACGGCTGTTCCCCTCGGGCGGCGAGACCCCCGGCGCCCCCGCCGCCGACGACGTCTGGCTCGCGGAGCGCCTGATCCCCGCGCCCGACGCGCGCATCCGCGTGTACGCGACGCAGTCGACGCACAAGACGCTGACCGCCCTCCGGCAGGGATCGATGATCCACGTCTACGACCAGGACTGGGTGCGCGACGCCGAGGAGGCGTTCCACGAGGCGTACATGACGCACACGTCGACGTCGCCGAACTATCAGATCCTCGCATCGCTCGACATCGGGCGTCGGCAGGTGGAGCTCGAAGGGTTCGAGCTCGTGCAGCGCCAGCTCGATCTCGCGACCAGCCTGTCTCAGGCGATCGCTCGGCACCCGCTGCTCCGCCGCACCTTCCGGGTGCTCACCGCGCACGACCTCGTGCCAGCAGCCAACCGCGATGCCGGGCGCCCGATGCCGCTGCGCGACGGGCTCGCATCGATGTGGCAGGCATGGGCGACCGACGAGTTCGTCGTCGATCCGTCGCGCATCACCATCGAGATCAGCCGCACCGGCGTCGATGGCGACACCTTCAAGCACGAGCACCTCATGGACCGATACGGCATCCAGGTCAACAAGACGAGCCGCAACACGGTGCTGTTCATGACGAACATCGGCACCTCCCGCAGCGCGATCGCCTACCTCATCGAAGTGCTCGTGAAGCTCGCCGAGCGCTTCGAAGAGGCCAGGGCGCAGGAGGATCCCGACGTTCTCGTCACCGAAGAGACGCTGATGCCGCCGCTGCCCGATTTCAGCGCGTTCTCGCAGCGCTACGCCACCGACGGGGTGCTGCCCGACGGCGACATGCGCGCAGCGTTCTTCCGGGGGCAGCAGCGCGGCGCCGTCGAGCACGTCTCCCCCGCCGAGCTCGCCGAGCGGGTCGGGCGAGGCGAGCAGCCCGTCTCGGCCGGATTCGTCACGCCGTACCCGCCCGGCTTTCCCGTGCTCGTCCCAGGTCAGGTCATCTCGGCCGAGGTGCTCGATTTCATGGCCGTGCTCGACACGCGTGAGATCCACGGCTACGACGCCCGCCGCGGGTACCGCGTCCTCCGCCCGGAAGCGTGAACGGCGTCGGCGGCCGAGCGTTCAGGCGCTCTAAGCTGGAGCGCATGAGCGCCGCAACGTCCCATACCCCCGCCGCCCTGGCCGCTGAAGCCGCCTCCGCCATCGCCCGGTTGACCGGCGTGGAACGGCACGACATCGCCCTGACTCTCGGCAGCGGGTGGGGCAAAGCCGCCGATGTGATCGGGGAGACCGTCGCGGTCGTGCCCGCGGAGGAGGTGCCCGGCTTCCACGTCTCCGGCGTGCCCGGCCACTCGGGCACGCTCAGGTCCATCCGGCTCGCGAGCGGCAAGCACGCCCTGATCATCGGTGCGCGCACACACTATTACGAGGGGCGCGGCGTCCGCACCGTCGTGCACGGCGTCCGCACCGCGGCCGCGGCGGGGGCCGAGATCATGATCCTGACCAACGGCGCCGGCGGCGTCGATCCCGCGTTCCGCGCGGGCGAGCCCGTCCTCATCAGCGACCACCTCAACCTCACCGCCGTCTCCCCCATCGAGGGCGCGAACTTCGTCGACCTCACCGACCTCTACGCGTCGCGCTTGCGAGACATCGCCCGGTCCGTCGAGCCGGGCCTGCAGCAGGGGGTGTACGTGCAGCTGCCAGGGCCGCACTACGAGACGCCGGCCGAGATCCACTACCTGCGCACGATCGGCGGTCAGATCGTCGGCATGTCGACCGCGCTCGAGGCGATCGCCGCCCGCGAGGCTGGGATGCAGGTGCTCGGGTTCTCGCTCATCACGAACCCGGCCGCCGGCATGGGGGATCCGCTGAGCCACGCCGAGGTGCTCGCCGAGGGCAGGGCCGCCGAGCCCCGCCTCGCCGATCTGCTCACACGCGTCGTCGCGGAGCTGTAGGCGCGCCGCCCGCTGCGCGCAGCTCAGCGCGCCGCCACTCTCAGCGGGCCGCCACTCACTTCAGCCGGGTCACTTGTGGCGTGTGTCGACGCCGACCACATGTCCGACACCCTCCGAAAGTGACCCCGGTCCGCGGGAACGGGCGCGCCGCCACTCACTTCAGCATGAGGCCGCGGCAGCTCGAGCGCCGCTAGGATCGGGGCAACGAGCACTCGAGGAGGAGCGCATGGAGTCGGTCGACGTCGTCGTCATCGGAGCGGGGTTCGCGGGGCTGATCGCGGCAAGAGAGCTGAGCGCCGCCGGGCTCAGCGTGGTGGTGCTCGAGGCACGTGATCGCGTGGGCGGGCGCACCTGGACGGATCACCGCTTCGGGCACGATCTCGAGCTCGGCGGCACCTGGGTGCACTGGGTGCAGCCGCACACGTGGGCCGAGATGACCCGCTACGGGCGCGACATCGAGCGCAGCCCCAGCGCCGAGGAGGCGTTCTGGCTCGGCGCCGACGGCGTCTCCCGAACGGGCTCCATCGCCGAGTTCATGGCACTCGTCGACGATGGGCAGCAGGGCATCATCGACGATGCGCGAGAGGCGATCCCGCGCGGCGTCGATCCGACGACGGGCCGCATTGCGCAGCTCGACAGCCTCACGGTGCAGGATCGCATCGACTCCCTCGACCTCACGCCGGAGGCACGGGCGGCGAACGAATCGGTGTGGGTCGGGCACGTCAACGCCCCGCTCGATCAGGTGGGCCTGTCGAGCGCTCTGCGCTGGGTCGCAGCCACGGGCGGGCACTGGCAGCTCATGCACGAGGCGTCGGCGACCTACCGCGTCGTCGGCGGCATGAGCGCATTCACGGCCGCGATCGCCGCAGACGTGCGCGGCGAGATCCGGTTCGGTGCCACCGTTGCCGCGGTGGAGAGCGATGCCGATGCGGCGAGCGTCGAGCTGGTGGACGGCTCGCGGATCCGCGCTCGTCGCCTCGTCTCCACGCTTCCGGCGAATGCCATCTCGACGATCGATTTCCGCCCACCGCTGCCCGATGCGTGGCAGCGGCTCTCGGCAGAGCGCGTCGCTTCGCAGGGCACGAAGGCGTGGATCAGGGCACGTGGTCATGTCACGCGGTTCTTCGCGTACGCGAGTCAGCACGACCCGCTCTCGGTACTCAAAGCCGAGTACTACGGCGCAGACGCAGACGGCGACTACACGCTGCTCGTGGGATTCGGCCCGGATCACACGCGCCTCGACCTCGACGACGTCGCCGCCGTGCAGGCCGCCGTCGATGTCTTGCGGCCAGGCATCGAGGTGACCGGCGCGACCGGGCACGACTGGATGGCCGATCCGCTCTCGCAGAACACGTGGATGACGCATCGCCCGGGGCAGCTCACCCGGGACCTCATCGAGTTGCAGCGACCGCACGGCGCCGTGCACTTCGCGACGACCGACAACGCGAATCTGTGGGGCGGCTTCGTCGACGGCGCGATCGAGAGCGGCTTGCGTGAGTCGAGGCGCATCCAGGCGGATCTCGCCTAGCCCCGACGCCCGCAGCACCCCGAAAACCGCAGCGGGGTCACTCTTCGTGCGTGTCATGGAAGCCTGCGCGTCACCGCCGCAATCGCCGAACTGCTCGGACTCGTCGCACCGCGATCGCTCCCGTTGCCGATCCTCGGCCTGACCGCAGCGCAGCG
>NZ_JBBCXF010000008.1:0-69134 GCF_037145595.1 Leucobacter sp. USHLN154 | reverse complement strand
ACTGCAAGGGGGACCTTGTGGGAGAGTAGGACACCGCCGGACACCTTTTACAGAAAGGGTCGTACAGTGTAAGCCAGAGACGGCACACACTGTACGACCCTTTCGCCATTTCAGGGCCTGGAAGGCCCCGACAGTGTGACTCATGGTCGGTGGACTCATAGTCCGCACGACCGGCAAGGTGGTTGAGTGGAGATTCCAGCTCATCGCAAAGCCTTCGGGTCCCGTCTTCGTGAGCTGCGGGTCGCTCGCGGCTGGAGCTCTCAAGAAGCATTCGCGTTGCACGCAGGCCTCGACCGCACGTACGTCAGCGGAATCGAGAGCGGACGCCGCAATCCGACTCTCGACGTTGCAGCGCGCATCGCGGGTGCCCTGGAGGTGCCGCTGTCCGAGCTGTTCAGCCAGGTGACGCTCGACATGGGCGCATCCGCACTCGCGGACGCCGCGAACCGGTAGCTGCTCCTCGCGCGAGTCACCAGCGGCTCTCGAAGACTCGCTCGCTCGGGATGGCTCGGAGGAGTCTCGCGTACTTCGCCTGGAACTCGAACTCATCGGTGCGGCCGAGCTCGAGTTCGATGAGAGACGGGTGGGGGCGTCGCGTGCCCGGAAGTCTCGTGAGGTGCTGCGCCTTGTCGGTGCTCGGCGCCCAGATGGTGACGTGCGCGCGCTCATCGGTTCCGGGGATCGGGAGCTCCACGAACTCGCTGCCCGGCGGGAATGACTCGGCACGCGTCAGCCATTCCCAGAGCCGGGGATCATCGCCGTACAGTACGGTGGCACCCTCGGGATCGATGTCGTCGAACAGTGCGATCACGAAGGGTTGGAAACCGGGGGAGCCGTCGGGTGCCATGAGCTTCTCCATCTCATTTGCGCGTCGTCGTGCCCCCGCACCCCGCCGCCCTGCAGGCGGGTCCATGTGACGCATGGTCTACACCGTTCATTGTGCCTCATGCCTCCGACACTCGCTGAGCCGGGTGTCGCGACCTCAGCGGCAGGTCGAGAACTCGTACGTTGAACTCCCCGGGCGCGACAGCTGCCGATCCCGCAGGACGACGGAACGCGGGGTTTCTGGGTCGGCGCACATCTCGGAGAACGCCCGCGGCAGAGCATCGTCGTATTCGATGTCGATGACGGCGGCGCCGTACACCTCCGTGTAGCGTGCGCATTCCGAGTACGCCGCGCACTCCTCGGTGATCGCGAAGTCGAAGCCGGCACGCCGGTGCAGCAGCTCGGCATCTTCGGCAGAGTTCTTCTGAGCCGCGGCAAGCCCCGCATCGTGCGCGACGCGCACGTAGGCGGTTGCAAGGGCGAGATTGTCCTCGCGCGCGAGCGCTCCATCGCTCCGGGTGTACGTGTCGAGGTTGTCGAACTCCACTGCGTCGAACCCGGCCTGTGCGCATGCGTCGATCCAAGGCGATACGACCTCGAGGATGCGTTCACGAGATGAACGCGACGACGTGTCGAGGAGTGTCTCATCGGGCCAGTCCGGATCGGCCACGAACTCCGAGCCTGCGCGCAGGAGTGCCTCGTCTGGCCAGATGCCGCGCTCGCCCGGCTGCGTCTGGAAGCCGTTCACGTAGCAGATCGAGTACCGAGCCGGATCCGGCTCGTCGAGACGATCCCGAGCGACGATCTCCACTTCAGAGTCCGGCTCGTAGCCGCCGCCCAGCTGATAGTCGGGTATTCCGCCCTTGGGAGGGAGGACGACGGCGCCGGCGGGCGGGGACGCGCAGCCGGCGAGCAGCATCAGCATGCACCAGGCCAGCGCCCGTCCGCCTCGCTTCCCGCGACTCGTCATGTCTGATCCTCCCGGTGCCGCACGCGCTGTGCCGCAGCCTCTCGATGCTACAGCTGACGCTAGACTCGCAGCCATGAGTGACCTCGTCGTGTCTCTGCCATCGGACCCCGGACTCCGCGAGGCGGTGGGTGACGTCGACGGAGTGGATTTCTGTGCATGGGACCTCGACGGACCGGCGCCGCGCGACGAATTCGATATCGTCGTACCGCCGTACTGGGGAGGCGCCCGCCCGCTCGCGCATCTCTCCGAGGTCGAGGCGAGGCTCGTCCAGTGGCAGTCCATCGGGTACAACGGCGTGGCGAAGCACCTCCCCGAGGGCCTTCCTCTCGCGAACGCTGCGACGGTGCACGAGGGTTCGACCGCCGAGCTCGCTCTGGGACTCGCGCTCGCCGCGCAGCGCGGGATCCCCCAGTTCGTGCGCGACAGTGATGTGGAACGGTGGCAGCTTCGCTCGCTTCCGAGCCTGGCCGACCGTCGCGTGCTGCTCATCGGCTACGGGGGCGTGTCGAAGGCGATCGAGGCGAGACTCGCCGGGTTCGAAGTAGAGATCACCCGCCTCGCGCGCACCGCCCGACGAGAAGAGAACCTGGCCGGCGACACCGTCGAAGTGCGCGGATTCGACTCGCTGCACGAGTGCCTCGCCGACGCGGAGATCGTCATGCTCGCGGTGCCGTTGACCGACGGTACGCGGGGCCTGCTCGACGGTGCAGCGCTCGCGGCATTGCCCGATGGGGCCCTGATCGTGAACGTGGCGCGCGGCCCGGTCGTCGACACGGACGCGCTCGTCGCCGAGTTGCAATCGGGTCGATTGCGTGCAGCGCTCGACGTCACGGATCCCGAGCCCCTTCCCGCTGGGCACCCGCTCTGGAAGGCTCCCAACGTGCTGATCACCCCCCACGTGGGGGGAGACTCGAGCGCAATGCTCCCGCGCATGTCGGCGCTGATTCGCCGTCAGATCGCCCACTTGCAGCGCGGCGAGGCTCCGGAGAACCTCGTTCTCGGGACCTGGGGCTGAGTCCGCCCGAGCGACCCGGGGCGCGGATCCCTCAGCGGTGCTGGTGATCCGAAGCGGTTTCGCGGGGCGCTGTCAGCAGCTGGAAGAACTCGACGGCGGCTCCGACAGCGGGATCGGGTTTGCGCCCGACGCGATAGCGCAGAGAGATCTGGCGCGTGCCGAGTCCGGGAAGCTCGTGAGTCTCGACCCCTGTCAACGTGAACTCCTGCAGGGCGAGCTGGGGAAGGAGAGCGACGCCCTCTCCGGCGGCGATGAGGGCGAGCGCCGACTGATGGCTCGCGTACCGGTGCGGAGAGGTCGTCGAGGATCTGAGCCGCTCGCGTACCCGCTGAGCCGCGTGATGCACGCCTGAACTGCGGTCGACCTCGAGCCAGGGGAGCCGCAGCTGATCCAACGCGATCACGCCCATCGTCGCCTGCGTTCCCGCCGGGGCGACGAGCACCCACGGGTCATCGAGGAGTGCGACCTCGCGCATGCCTGGACCGAGGGGCGGTGGCGGTATCGATTCGTCGCGCTCGATGGCGACGAGATCGAAGGCGGCGGTGCGGAGGCCCCGCAGGAGATCGGGGAGGTCGCCCTCGACGGCCTCGAGGTGGACGCCGGCGAGTTCCGTGCGCCAACGGGGGAGCGCAGGTGCGATCACGCCGCTCAGGAAGCTCTGAAACGCGCCGAACCGCACGGTGCCGCTCGGCATTTCGCTTGCCGCTCCGACGCGAAGGGCGGCCTCGTTGACCTCGCGTTCGACGTTCTCGGCGAGTTCGACGAGCTCGCGACCGGCAGCGGTCAGCGTGACACCTCGGGGGCTCCGCACGACCAGCGGCACACCCACCTCCGCCTCAAGCCTCGCGAGCTGCTGAGACACCGCCGACGGCGTGAGGCTCAACGCCTCCGCGGCGGCCAGAACCCCGCCGCTGCGCGCGATCTGGAGCAGGAAGGGCAGTCGGGAAACCGCAATTCTCATATTCAGAAATTCTACATCCGGTATGACGAAAGATTCGATTGTGCTGGATCGCGGAGCGTTCGAAAATTGACGAGTCGGCACGTCGGGCCGGTGGGGGCATCGGTCGGGGGTTCCTGAGGCGTGTCCGAAAACGAGTGGGAGGCGGGCGGCGTTGGAAACGTTGATCGGGAGCGTACTGGGCTGGGTGGGGACCCTCGGCACATTCGTGGCGTACGTGCTGATGCTGCGCGGTACCTGGTCGCCGTCGACGCGGGCCTATCTCACGTTGAACACCGTCGGCGGACTGCTCGCCGCGGGCGGCGCGCTCGCATACGGGGCGTGGCCCTCGTTCGCGTCGAACATCGTGTGGGGTCTCATGGGCGCCTACGGCCTGCTCGCGACGTTCAGGCGCAGGCCGGCGCCGATGTGCGCGGAAGACGTGCCCGGGTCACCCTCCGCGTCGGCGGCGACGCTGGCGATGACGGTGCCCCTCCCGGTGCTGCCGCTCCCGCAATCGCCCTGGGATCCCAGCAACACCGTGGCGGCGCCCATCAGCCTCCCGTGGCTGCCGCGCGCCGACACCGCCGAGACTCCTTCGAAGCTCACTGCGAGCCAGACGCAGCCCGCCGCGCTCGCAGCGTAGCGGGCAGCAGCTCACCTCTCGACAGGCACCGTCGGGATGAGCGGCATCGGTCGGTAGACTGGGCGTCTCTGCCGTTGCGTCACGAGCGCATCGGCGCCAAGATCCCCGCTTGCACCTTGGAGTGATACAGAATTATGGCTGAGCAGTCCCGCCTCGATAAGGTCATCGCCCTCGCCCGCCACCGCGGCTTCGTCTTCCAAGCGGGTGAGATCTACGGCGGATCGCGCTCCGCGTGGGATTACGGCCCCTTGGGCACCGCGTTGAAGGAGAACATCAAGCGCCAGTGGTGGAAGGCCATGGTGCAGAAGCGAGACGATGTCGTCGGCATCGACTCGAGCGTCATCCTTCCGAAGCAGGTGTGGGAGGCTTCAGGGCACGTCGAGGTCTTCAGCGACCCGCTGATCGAGTGCCTGCACTGCCATAAGCGCTACCGCGAAGACCACCTCATCGAGGCCTTCGAGGAGAAGAAGGGGCGTGCTCCGAAGGACGGGCTCGCGGAGATCGTCTGCACGAACTGCGGCACCCGTGGGCAGTGGACGGAGCCTCGCGCATTCTCCGGTCTGCTCAAGACCTATCTCGGCCCGGTCGACGACGAGGCCGGCATGCACTACCTCCGCCCTGAGACCGCGCAGGGGATCTTCGTGAACTTCGCGAACGTGCTCCAGGCAGCGCGCATGAAGCCGCCGTTCGGCATCGGACAGATCGGCAAGAGCTTCCGCAACGAGATCACGCCGGGCAACTTCATCTTCCGCACGCGCGAGTTCGAGCAGATGGAGATGGAGTTCTTCGTCGAGCCAGGCACGGACGAGGAGTGGCAGGAATACTGGATGAACGAGCGCATGGCGTGGTACGTCGGCCTCGGCATCGACCCCGAGAACCTGCGGTTCTTCGAGCACCCGAAGGAGAAGCTCTCCCACTATTCGAAGCGCACCGCCGACATCGAGTACCGCTTCGGATTCACCGGCGGAGAATGGGGCGAGCTCGAAGGCATCGCGAATCGCACCGACTTCGATCTCTCGACGCACTCGAAGCACTCGGGCAAGGATCTCAACTTCTTCGACCAGACGAAGAACGAGCGGTACACGCCGTACGTGATCGAACCAGCAGCCGGCCTCACCCGCTCGCTCATGGCCTTCCTCGTCGATGCGTATCGTGAGGAGGAGGTCGCGAACGCGAAGGGCGGCACCGATAAGCGCACGCTGCTCGCGCTCGATCCGCGTCTCGCGCCCATCAAAGCGGCGGTCCTTCCGCTGAGCCGCAACGAGGCGCTGTCGCCGCTCGCGCGGGAGATCTCGCAGGAGCTCCGCGATGACTGGAACGTGGACTTCGACGATTCGGGGGCCATCGGGCGTCGCTACCGGCGGCAGGACGAGATCGGCACGCCGTTCTGCGTGACGGTGGACTTCGACTCGCTGGACGATAACGCGGTGACCGTGCGCGAGCGCGACACGATGGAGCAGGTGCGCGTGCCGCGCGCAGAGCTGCACGCCTTCCTCGCCGAACGCCTGCGCGGAGCCTAGCGAAACGCAACGCGTTTCGGTCGGCTCCGGTGACGCGGAGCGTCAGCCCATGGAGCGTTCTCGGGCCGAGCCCCCGGTCGCCAGGCCGAGCCCCTATCGGGAACACGTTCGTTCGATAGGGGTTCGGCGCGCGCGCAGGGATTCGGTGTCGAGGGCTGACGACACGCCTCAGGCGTCTGCGGGTGGCGGGTGAGAGGATAGGGATCATGACGAGCACTGGATCCGAGCCTCCCGAGCTTCCCGAGCGCCCTGAGTTCCCCGCCCCGCAGCAGCCCGGCGCGCCGGGTGCGCAGCAGGGCGGTCCAGCACCTGAGTGGGGTTGGGTGCGCCCGCAGGCGGTGCTGCAGACCGTGGAGACGGAACCCCTGGAATATCATCGCCTGCTCCGTGGCGTCGCGAATTACCGCTGGTGGAAGCCGTTGCTGCTGTTGCTGCTCTCCGCCGTTTACTTCGGTATCTTCACCGTCATCATCAGCATCGCCTTCGTTCCGATCCTGATGACGGACCCCGCTTACCTCGAGGGCATCGTCTCCGGCGAGGGGGACGTGCTTGATACGCAGGTACCGGTGTCGGTGCTGCTCTCCCTGGTGTCGATCATCATCATGATTCCGTCGGTGATCCTCGCGATGCTGACCCTCGGCATGCGTCCCACCGGGCGCATCTGGTCGGTGGCCGGCCGCATTCGGTGGGGATTGCTCGGCCGCGTCTCGCTCGCGGCACTGCTCGCCGTCATCGTGATGAACGTCGCTGGAATCGCGCTCGAGATCGCGATGGACCCCGCTTCGTTGACGGAGACCGCGGAGACGTCCTCTTCGGGAGCGGACTTCGACTGGACGGCGGCCTGGACGTCTCTGATTCTGGTCGTGCTGCTCGTTCCGCTGCAGGCGACGGCTGAGGAAGTCGTCTTCCGCGGTCTGTTCATGCAGGTGCTCGGATCGTGGCTGAAGAGCCCGTGGTTCGGGATCATCATTCCCTCGGTCGGTTTCGCGCTCGCCCATATCTATGACATCTGGGGCCTCCTCGCAGTGGGCGCCCTCGGGCTCGTCGCCGGCTGGGTGACCTGGCGCACCGGTGGTCTGGAGGCGGCCATCGCCATTCACATCGTGAACAACCTCATAGCCTTCGGCTTCATGACCTTCGCCGTCGGCGGCGAAACTGCCCAGGTCGAGGCGACCGGAGGCCCGGGGTCGTTCATCGGTTCGCTGGTCGGATATGCCCTGTTCATCTGGCTCGTGCTGCGCATCTTCCGCAAGCACGGGTACGGCCGCTCGCGCATCGATCTCGTGCAGGTGCCGGTGACGGAGCCGGCTCTCGCGGGCGGAGCGCCGATGACCGGCGGCGGGGCGCCGCAGGGTCCGCAGCAGCATGGTTGACGTCTATGTCATCGGCGAGGGCCCAGTGGAGCTGGCGGCGGCTCTCGAATTCGCGGAGGTGGGCCTCAGCGTGCGCATCGGTCGCGCCGCGACGTCCGGTGGCGCGGCGTTCGCCGCTGGAGCTGCCGATGGTGGCGGTGCCGACCGAGCTGACGAGGCTAGAGCCGGGTTCTCGCCCGATGAAGTCACGGATCCAGACGGAACGCTGCGGGCGTTCCTCGACCATGTGGCGTCGCCCCTTTCGCCGGGTGGCGCACCGTTGACCGGTGCTCGGCCGATCAGCGAGGCGCCGGTGCCGGTGCTGTTGCGCGGCGCAGACCGAGCATGGACGATGCAGCCAACGCCCGCGGTCCTGGGGATTCCCGCGGTGCCGCTGTCTCGAGAGAGCCTCGCGGTGCTGGGGCGTCGCGGTGCCGCGCGCGCATTTCTCGATCGCGTGCGCCCCGTGCTGACGATCGGCAAGACGCGCTCGCTCGGTCGCCTCGTACGATCGCGGCTCGGGAAGAGCGCGTTCGACCGGCTGGTGGACCCCATCGCGCGAGCGAAGTACGGCGTGAGCGCCGATCAAGTCGACGTGGCGATCGCTGGCCCAGGGCTCAATGAAGATGTCACCACAGCCGGGTCGCTCTGCGGTGCAGCGCTCGCGTACGCAGAACGGCATGTTGCACGTGAAACCCGCGTGCGACCCAGTGCCGGCTGGGAAGCGCTCCGCGAAGCTCTGCTCGAGCGACTCGCGCTGTACGGCGCCGAAGTGGCTGGTGCGCCCGTCGTCGGCGTCCGCCGCATCGGGGCCGCGGCCGGTGACGAATCAGACGCCGCTGACGGTCCGGGCGCCGGTGACGCCTCTGCCCCCGGCGCCGACAGTGATCGCGGCGAAGCGACCGAGTGGCTGATCGAGGAAGCGGGCGTGCGGATCCCGGCGAGCGCCGTCGTGATGGGCGACCGCGCAGTCGGTTTGCCCGGCGTGCCCGCCGAGGGGCAAGTCCCAGAGGCATCATCGATGCGATGGGTCGCGGAACTCGACGTGACGGCACCTGACTTCGTCACGGCCGCTCGCGCAGTGGCAGGCCGGCGTGCGGCACTCGAGACGGTTGCCGCGCCGAACGGCGAGCTGTGGAGCGTCGCCTGGGAGAGCGCGCTCGGCGATTCCGAGGCCTCGACGTGGCGGATCCGCTTCGCAGGGCCGGCTCGAGACGTCGACGGGGCGGGTGCTCCACGAGCTGAGGCGCTCGCCGACGTTCGCGCCGCGATCGACACGATGCTGCGCGATGTGCTCGACACCTCGGGGGCGCGGCGCACGGATCCCGACCTGCCGGTCGACCTCCGCATGGTGCCGGCTCTGTTCGCGAGTGTCGAGGCACGCGACCGCTCGCTGCTCCATACCACTTCACCGGTCGCAGCGGAATCCACTTGCCTGAGGGTGGGTCCCGCAGTGCATAGTGGAGACCTCGCTGCAGCCGTCGCTGAGGCTCGAGAGCGGTCGGTGCACCTGCGCCGAAGGCTCACAGGCATCGCTGAGTGACGACAGCGGCGCGAGATGGGGGAATCGCCGGAGAAGCGGCCCCCAAGCGCTGCACCCGCACCCGCACCGGGAGTAGGCTGGGCGAAGACCAGGAACCGCCACGAACTGGAGGCATCATGAAGGGCAAGATCGCATTCGTTCTCGGCGCAGCTGTGGGGTACGTGCTCGGTTCACGTGCCGGACGCGAGCGCTACGAGCAGATCAAGCGTGGCGCAGAGCAGGTGTGGAACACCCCATCAGTGCAGCAGGGCGTCGACGCTGTGCGCGACGCGACCCGGGGAACCGTGGAGAACGTGAAGGACACGGCGCTGCGCGCCGGGAAGAACGCCTTCGCTTCCCTCGTCGGGGGGCAGAGCCGCTCGTCGTCGCAGTCCGGTGCAGCTCCGCAGCGCAGCGCCTCGTCGCAGCATGCCGCGTCGTCCCAGCACGCATCCTCGGTGCCGGCTCAGCCGAGCAGCACCCCGAAGAAGTCGCCGAGTGACTCGTCGACCTCCGCGCAGGCTGACTCCGCGGACACCAACGCGTCCGCGGAGGCGGACGGAGGGAACGCATGAGTCGAAGGAAGGACGAGGCCGGCACGTTCGAGCTGCTGACCCGCCTGCCGCATCAGATCGTCAGTCTGGCGAAGATCGAGTATCAGAACGCCAAGCGCGAGATCATCACGAAGGCCAAGCGCGCAGGGATCGGAGCCGGTGCGATCGTCGTCGCGCTGTTCTTCCTGTTCTTCATGCTCGAAGCTCTCGTCATCGCGGCGATCGCCGCTCTCGCGATCGTCTGGCCGTGGTGGCTGGCGGCACTGGTGGTGGCGGCCGCGCTGCTGCTGCTCGCGGCCGTCGCGATCCTGGGCGGGATCGCGCTGATCAAGCGGGGCAATCCGGTGCCGGAGGAGACGCTCGACCGCGTCGGCGGAGATCTCTCTGCGATCGGTGAGGTGCGTGTGAACGCAGAACCGACCGCGACGCACCATTCCGCGCGCGAAATGCCGCGCGTCGGTGAAGAAGGGAACTGGCGATGAGCTCCGAAGAGAAGCGCCACGGCATCGCCGAAGCGGATCAGGCCCGAACCGAGCTGTACGACACGCTCTCACAACTCAAGGTGCGATTGAACTACGCCCAGCGCGTCGACGACGCCGTCGAGGACGCGAAGGTGCGGATCGCCGAGGAGAAGCGGGACAACCCGGCAGGCTTCGGGGCAGGAGTCGCCGGCGTCGCGGTGCTGGCGGGCCTCGCTGTCTGGGGCATCGCATCGGCGGTCGCGCGACGCTTCTCCTGATTCGCGCGCAGGTCACAGTTCTATTTCGTTCACCCCGGGAACCGTCGTCGTTTTGCTTCGGCGCGGTGGCAGGGTAAGAATAGGGTCAATGGATTTCCGGGAAGGGCCCGTATGCAGCTCTGCGCTGCAGGCGATGGCCATTCGTATTGGTATCGAGTGAGTGGGGTGTATGTCTGCTGAGGCGAAGCCGCTCAATGGCCTTCGGGTGCTCGTTCCTCGGGGCGGTACCTGGGGCGATCTGGTCTCAAGAGCCCTGCGTGAACGCGGTGCGCACACGGTCATCGCACCGCTCGTCGACTTCGCGCACACGAGCGAAGAAGACAAGCTCGTCAGCGCGCTGAAAGACCTCGAGGCCGGTGCGTTCGACTGGTTGACGGCGACGAGCTCAACAGTCGCCGACGTGCTCAAGCACCACAACGCGGTGATCCCTCCGGAGACGAGTGTCGCTCTGGTCGGAGAGGCGACGGCCGTCGCCTTCACCGACGCCGGATATCCCATCACCCGGACGCCGAGCGAAGAGAACAGCACGCATGCGCTGCTCGAGGAGTGGAGCGAGATCGAGACGGACGCGGTGCTGAAGGTGCTCACGCTGCGTTCCGATGTGGCGATTCCCGTGCTCACCGAGGGGCTCATGGACCGCGGGCACGACGTGACCCAGGTGCTCGCGTTCCGCACTGTCGGCGTGCCCGCATCCGTGCACATCCGAGAGGACATCGAGTCGGGCCGCATCAACGCGCTGCTCGTCGCTTCGGCGAAGATCGCCGAAGAGGTCGCGGCGCAGTTCCCGGACCTCCCCTCCGACACGATCGTGGCGTGCGTCGGCGTGAACACGCTCGAGACCGCTGCGGAGCTCGGACTCCCCGCAGATGCGGACGATCCGTCGCACCCCGACTACGCGCTCAAGCGCGCGCTCATCGAGACCGTCGAATCGGTCATCGACCAGAGCGACATGCTGGACTGACCGATGGCACGAGTCGAGGTGCACCCCGATCGCGTGGTGATCCGCATGACCGCTGCCGAGCGGTTCGCCGCGATGCGCCGCCGGGACATCGTGCTCGATCGGTCGGCGATCACATCGGCCATCGTCACGGACGACCCGTGGGTCTGGGTGCGTGGCGTGCGAGTTCCCGGTGCCGCCATTCCCGGCCGCCTCGCGGCAGGAACCTGGCGCAATTTCACCGGCAGGGATTTCGTGCTGGTGCGCAGAGGCCGGAAAGCGGTCGTCATCGACTTCGAGAACCCCGAGGGCGCCGAAGAGGATCACGGCTGGCACGGCGAATTCGACCACTTCTCGCGGGTGATCGTCTCATCGGTGCACGCGGGTGAGCTCATTCAGGCCCTGCGGCTCGATGGCGGCGAGACCGCGGTCGATACCGAAGCCTGACGGGCCAGCGCGCGGCGAAGCCGGACGAGAACCGGTGCATGCCCGCTCGGTGCTGGATAACCCGGTACCGAGGCGAGGTGCGGGGCCAGCGGGTCAGTCGCGGACGAGCACGAGCGAGTCGAGATCGAGACGCGTGCGCGGGGCGAGCTCACGTTCGCGGAGCACTTCGGGAAGGCTGTCAGCTGAGCCGAGCTTGCCGATCGCGCTGATCGAGACCGGCACGAGACGATCCTCCAGATCGAATGCGGCGCGGATGGCGTCGCGGTCGAACCCGCCGAGCTGATGCAGGTGCAGGCCCTCCGACGTCGCTTGCACGCTGAGGTGCGCGACCGCCTGTCCGAGGTCGTATTCCGCCCACGGCCGAGCGTTGCCCTCGGCGTCGGTGGTCTCCGCGACGTTCACGATGAGTGCGCCAGCGTTCACCGCCCATTCGCGGTTGAACCCGACCAGGGTCTCGGTGATCCGAGCGAAGATCTCACCGCCCCTGCGTGCGATGATGAACCGCCACGGCTGGGTGTTGTTCGCGCTCGGCGCCCAGCGGGCGGCCTCGAGGATACCGCGGAGAGCGCCCTCAGGGAACGAGTGCGTGGTGTCGAAGGCGCGCGGGCTCCAGCGTTCGGCGAGAGATTCGATGACGGGTGCGCTGGTGATTGCGGTGCGCGGGCTCACGATGGGGCTCCTCAGGTTGTGCGAACGGGGTATCCGACTGACTGCAACTGCGGGGGCGCGCGGACTATTCCCGGTTCGAAGGCGAACGTGGCGGCTGCTCGATTCAGCCGAGGAGCCAGGCGACGCCCGCGATGATCGGCAACGACGCGAATGTGGTGAGGAAAACGGTGTCTCGCACCATCGTCTCTCCGCGTCGGTAGGTGGCGGCGTAGTTGTACACGTTCTGCGCGGTCGGCAGTGCCGCGATGGTCGTGGCGACGAAGACCTCGTGCGCGCCGAGGCCGAAAGCGGTTGCGAGGCTCCAGGTGACCACGGGCATGAGCAGCAGCTTGAGCGCGGAGGCAGCGAAGACCGCGGCGCGGCCGGTGCCACGCTGGAGGGCGCGCTGCCCGTAGAGCGAGATGCCGAAGCTCAGCAGGACCATCGGGATGGCGGCGTCGCCGAGCATTTCGAGCGGGGCCGAGACGATCTCGGGGATGGGGAGGCCGATGAGCGCGACGATGAGGCCGAGCACCGACGCGATGATGATCGGATTGGAGGCCGCGCGTCCGAGCGCGGCGAGGGCGCCGTGGAAGGCGCCTCGAGGCCTCGGCGCGGACGCCGCGGCAGCCTCTGCCTCGGGAGCGCCGTCGACGAGTCTGCCGGTGCGCGTCGCCTCGAGCATCGACAGAATGGTCGGCGCGAAGCAGAGCAGCTGCACGAGAATCAGCGGCGCCACGTAGGCGGCGTCGCCCAGGATGTACACCGCCACCGGCAGCCCGAGATTGTTCGCGTTGACGTATCCCGAGCATGCCGCGCCGAGTGTCGTCGTCGCCAGGTCGCGCTTGAACCAGAGACGGGAGGCGATGACGAAGACGGCCGCGACGATGACAGCGGCGAGACTCGTGATGAGGATCACGGGTGACAGGATGACGCTCGGGTCGCTCTGTCGGAGCACGGTGAAC
Source organism: Leucobacter sp. USHLN154 (assembly GCF_037145595.1). Lineage (NCBI taxonomy): Bacteria > Bacillati > Actinomycetota > Actinomycetes > Micrococcales > Microbacteriaceae > Leucobacter > Leucobacter sp. USHLN154. Next base: position 56,057 of record NZ_JBBCXF010000008.1, on the reverse strand, counting down.
AGCAGCGCCGGGGTTGCGACGAAGAACGCCACATTGTTCAGCACGCGGCGCTGGTCGCCCTGCACGACTCCGAATCGAGCGGTGAGGTATCCGGCTCCGATGATCCCGAGAATGAGCGCGAACCCCTGCAGCACTCCGAACATTCAGCTCCTCCCGGCCCCTCCCATCCTAGGGGGAGGCCCGGAGATCACCCGAGCGCCGCCGCTGCCTCTGCGGCGATGATCCGGGAGAGATCGTCGAGCACGGGGGAGTCGAGTTTCCAGCGCTGCCAGAAGAGCGGCATGAGGATCGGCCGGTCGCCGAGCGCGACGAGGCGCCCGTCGGCGAGCCCGGCTGCGCACTGCAGTTCGGGGAGCATGCCCCAGCCCATGCCGAGTTCGATGGCGTGCGCGAACTCGGCCGATGATGGAATGAAGTGGCGCGGCGGTGCGACGGTGGTCCGCGTGATTCGGCGGATGAATCGCTGCTGGAACACGTCGTGCCGATCGAACTCCAGCTGCGGAGCCGTGGCGAGCGCGGCCCCGGTGACGCCATCCTCGAAGTGACGCGCTGCGAAGGCTGGGCTCGCTACGGCGAAGTACCGGTCGGTGCCGATGCGGGTCGAGGTGCATCCGGGCACGGCGGTGGAAGTCGCGGTGAGCGCGGCCATAGCAGCGCCGCTGCGCAAGCGCTCGGTGGAGATGGTCTCATCCGCGCGCATCACCTCGAATGCGGCGCCGGTTTCGCGGGAGGCTCGGGCCAGCGCCGGAACGAACCACGTGGCCAGCGAATCGGCGTTCACGACGATCGGGATCAGCGTGCCGGTCGCCTCGTCAGCGCCGAGCTCCGCAGCGACATCGACCGCGATCTGCTGCACCTGACGGGCTGCGCGCAGCGCGACGGCTCCGGCAGCGGTGACGGTGACGGGACGCGTGCGCTGGAGCAGGACCGTTCCGACCCGCTGCTCCATGGCGCGCACGCGCTGGCTGATCGCCGATGGCGTGATGTGCAAGCGCCGCGCCGCGCCTTCGAAGCTCCCCTCGTCGAGGATCGCAGCGAATGTGGCGAGGTGCTCGACGGGGAAGTCCATGCTCCGATCTTAAGCAGAATTCATGATGGTGAAGGATATGCACGCAGGTTCAATGAGGTCCTCCGCCTCCGCGCAGCGTACGTTCGAATGGTGATCATTCCTTTTCTCATCGGCGCGGGCAGCGGACTATCGCTCATCGTCGCCATCGGCGCTCAGAACGCGTTCGTCTTACGGCAGGGCATCAGGCGAGAGCACGTGCTTCCCGTGGTGCTCATCTGCGGACTCGCCGACGCGATTCTGGAGTTGCTGGGAGTCGCCGGGATCGGACTCGTCGTCGAACGCGCACCGGTGCTCCTCGAGATCGTGCGCTGGGGCGGCGTCGCCTTTCTGCTCTGGTACGCCTGGTCGGCGGCGCGTCGAGCCCTGCGCCCCGCCGGGCTGGTCGCCGGACAGGCCGACGCCGCGTCACTGCGGCAGACCGTGACGGCCTGCCTGGCGATCACGCTGCTCAACCCGCACGTGTACCTCGACACGATGGTGCTGATGGGGTCGCTGGGGAACGCGCAGGGGGATCCGGATCGCTGGTGGTTCGTGCTGGGCGGGGCCCTCGCGAGCCTGTGCTGGTTCTTCCTCCTCGGGTACGGCGCACGAGCGCTCACGCGCTTCTTCGAGACCCCTCGATCGTGGCGCATCCTCGACTCCGTAGTGGCTGTCACGATGCTGGTGATCGCGGCGCGCATCGCCTTCGGCGGCATCGGCGCCTGAGGCCAGAGCTCGGGAGAGGGCTAACCGGCGGGCGGCGGCACCAGGCGGTAGAGCACCTCGGGGCGCCCCCGCTTGCCGTAGCGGTGCGCGAGGTCGATCGCACCGGTCTCGACCAGATGATCCAGATAGCGTCTCGCGGTGGCGCGGGAGATCTCGCACCGTTGCGCGAGCTCCACCGCGGAGAGCGGAGCCACGGGATCGAGCGCGGAGAGCACCGCCGACAGGGTCACCTCGGAGATGCCCTTCGGCAACGCGGCATCGGCCTGATCCCGCTCAGCGCGCGCCGGTGCGCGGAGGTCGATCCGCCCGGTCGACTGCAGGCGATCGATCTCCCCCTGCCCGAGGGTTATTTCCCGCGCGGCGGCTGCGGCATCCCGGCGTTCGTCTCGGTAGCTCGCGAGGCGCGCATGCAGGGCCTGCTCGGTGAACGGCTTGACCAGATACCCGATGACGCGCGCCGCGAGCGCCTGCCGCACGGTCACCTGATCGCGGGACGAACTGATCACGAGTACGTCGGGAGAGGCCTCCCGCACCGTGCGCAATCGGTTCAGCACCTCGATGCCGCTGACGTCGGGCAGACGCATGTCGAGGAGCACGAGATCCACGTCACCGCGCAAGCTGTGCTGCACGGCCGCGCGACCCGTGCCGACCGTCGCCGTCACCGCGAACCCTGGGGCCCGCGACACGTAGTGCCCGTGCAGCTTGCGCGCGCCGGCATCGTCGTCGACGACGAGCACGCGAATGGGGGCCGGATCAGACGGGCTCATGTGCGCGCCTCGAGCTCGAAGCGGAACCGGGCGCCGCCCAGATCGGATCGCCCGACCTCCACGGTGCCGTGCCGGTCGGCGATGACGCGTCGCACGAGGTCGAGCCCGATGCCGCGCCCGAACCCCGTGGCGTCGCCCTTCGAGGAGAAGCCGCGCGCGAACACCCGGTGAGCGGTCGGCGCCGCGATTCCCGGTCCGTCGTCGGCGACCTCGCCGTGCAGCACGCCGTCGGCCTCGATGAGTGCGCAGCGCACCCGAGTCGCGCCCGCTTCTCCCGCATTGCGGCAGAGATTCGCCAGCACCAGGGTCACGTCCTCGTCGACATCCCGCTCGACGTCGATGGCCGTCTCGAGCACGGCTCCGAGCCCTCCGAGCTCCGCCCGCAAGGCGTCGAGCGTCGCGCGCAGCAACGGGTGGTGGACCTCGGCGGGACCATCGCTCTCGTCGATGGGAGCCGCGCTGGCGATGTACGCGAGCGCCTCCGTCGTATCGCCGTGGGAGACGAGCCCGTGGATGACGTGGAGTCGCGTGTGGAACTCGTGGGTCTGCTCCCGCAGGGCGGCGGACGTTCGCCGCATGCTCTCCGCCTCCGTGGCAAGCGCATCGAGGCGGCGGAATCGTCGCTCGAGGAGCGCCGCGAGTGCGGAGCTCGCGAGCGTGCCGATGAGCAGGGCGCCGAGAGCCCAGGGCAGCAGCTGGCGGAGCGCCCCCTCGAAATCGGCCGATATGCGCGACTCGAGAATGCCGACGGAGAGGGAGCCGATCACAGCGGCGGCATCGTCGCGGACCGGTACCTTCGCTCGCAGCGTGGTGCCGATGGTGCCGCGTTCGGTGCCCAGGAACTCCTGCCCGGCGAGCACGTCGTCGATCGAGGTCGACACGTGCCCGCCGCGCAGCGCGGGGGTGGGGTGCGTGATCCGGATGCCCCGATCGTCGGTGATGACCAGGTAGTCGACGCCGGCCGCCTGCTCGACGACGTCTGCCAGTGGTTGCAGTTCGCGCGTTGCATCGCCGACGTCGTCACCCGTGCGTTCGAGTACCGAGCGCACCTGGTCCAGCTGCGCCAGGCTGGTCGCGACGTCGCGCACCCGCTCCCCGGTGGCCTCGCGAATGCTCGACTCCTGCACTGAGACAGCGATGCTCGTGGTGACCCCGACGCTCGCCAGGACGAGCAGGGTCGGGAGCAGCAGGATCGCGAGCCGCGCGAAGCGCGACGTCGACCAATGCGGCATCGCAGCACCTCCTGTCACAACCGTCGCCTTCCGCTTCCTCGCCCGCCCCGGATCCGCGCGGCGGTGCGAGCCCCGGATCGCGCCGCTGCGATCACCGTGAGCATTTATGAGCACAAATCGCGTGGAGCGGGCGCGCACGGGAAATGGTTGACATCTTATAGGCGTCAGTGCGGCACAACGGCGTCCGCACGAAGGAGTGAACATGACAGATACACCGCAACGAAACGTGCGCCGCACGGTGCTGCGCGTCATCGGCGGCGCGATCGCTGCGTGCGCCGTCGGCGTGGCCGCATTCGGATCGATCAGCTCCGCGTCGGCCGGCAGCGACATCCACTCGTCATTGACCATCGTCGCCCCGGCCGCAGCGGGTGGCGGCTGGGACACGGTCGCGCGCGAGATGCAGCAGGCGCAGCGTGCGAACGGCCTGAGCACCAATGTGCAGGTCGTCAACATGCCGGGAGCCGGGGGCACGATCGCCCTGGGCAACCTGTCGACGCTCGAGGGGGAGGCGAACACGATGCTGGTGGGAGGCACGGGGCTGCTCGCCGCCACCATCCAGTACGGCTCGGATGCGACGCTCGACGACGTCACCTCCCTCGCCGTCGTGTTCGAGGAGTACGACGTCATCGTCGTGCCGGCCGACTCGCCCTATGAGACTCTGGACGACCTCGTCGAGGCCTGGCGCGACGACCCGAAGTCGATTCCGTGGACGGGAGGCGGCTCGTTCGATCAGCTCGTCGTCACCGATCTCGCGCTCGCCGCGGGGATCGAGCCCACCGAGACGACGTACATCTCCTCGGACGGCGGCGGCGAGGCCGTCGCAGCGCTGCTGAACGGCACGGCCCAAGCCGCAACCGGGGGCTACCCCGACAACATCGACCAGATCGAATCGGGCAGGCTTCGGGCGCTCGCGATCGTCGCCGAGGAGCCCATCGAGGGAATCGACATCCCGACGGCGCGCGAGCAGGGCTACGACATCACGCTCGCGAACTGGCGCATGCTCGCGGCACCGACGGGGCTCACCGAGGAAGAGACCTCCGGGCTCAGCGAACTCGTCGCTGACACGCTGGCGACGCCCGAGTGGGCAGCCGCCGTCGAGCGCTACCACTGGACCGAACAGGTGATCACCGGCGACGACCTGGACGCGTTCCTCGCGGAGGAACGGGTTCGGATCGCTCGCCTGTATGAGGAGATGGGGCAATGACGCCGACCAGCAACCCGACCGCGATGTCCGCGGTCGTCGGCGAGGAGATTCGCTTCTCGACCGGGAGCCCGCGCACGACCGCCTGGCTCAAGCATCTGATCATGCCGGTGCTGCTGCTGGCATTCGCCGCCTATCTCGGCTTCGGCATGCTCACCATGCGCGTTCCCGAGGGCACCGCATTCCCCGGCCCGCGCTTCTTCCCAGCGATCATCGCCGGCGGGCTCGTGCTCTTCGCGATCCTGCTCATTCTCGCCGCGGCGAGGCAGCTTCGCGCCGACAGCGCCGCACGTACGGCTGCGACTCGCCAGGTCGATGACTTCGAACTGCTCAGCTCGGAGCACGACGCGCTGGCGGAGCGCGACGGAGCGACGGGCGATGGAGCTGCGCGTGATGGAGCGCGCGCGGTCAAGATCGACTGGCGGTCCCTCGCCTGGGTGATCGGATCGTTCGCCGCGTTCGCCCTCCTGCTCGACGTGCTCGGGTGGGTCATCGCGGCCGGCCTGCTCTTCTGGTGCGTCGCACGCGGCTTCGGCTCTCAGAAGCCGATCGCGAGTCTCGTGACGGGCTTCACCGTGAGCTCGCTCGCCTACATCGCGTTCGACATGGCGCTCGGCATGTCGCTGCCCTCGGGCATTCTGGGCGGGGGGTTCTGACCATGGAATCACTCCAGCTCCTGATGGAGGGCTTCGCCGGAGCCCTCACCTGGCAGAACCTCGTCTGGGTGCTCGTCGGCTGCCTCCTCGGCACCGCCGTCGGCGTCATGCCGGGCCTCGGCTCGTCGATGGCGGTGGCGCTGCTGCTGCCGGTCACGTTCTCGCTCGAGCCCACGGCCGCCTTCATCATGTTTGCCGGCGTCTACTTCGGCGGGCTCTTCGGGGACTCGACGATGGGCATTCTCATGAACACGCCGGGCCAGGCCTCGGCAATCGCCTCGACGTTCGAGGGCCACAAGATGGCGTTGAACGGCAAGGCCGCGCAGGCGCTCGCGACCGCTGCGATCGGCGCCTTCGTCGGCGGGTTCATCGCGTCGATCCTCGTCGTGTTCCTCGCGCCGGCGCTCGCCGACTTCTCCTCGAGCTTCGGCCCCGCCGAGTTCCTCGCGCTCGCGGTCTTCGCGTTCGTCGCAACCTCCTCGGTGGTCACCGATAACGCGGTGAAGGGACTCGCAGCGCTCTTCATCGGTCTGGGCATCGCGGTGATCGGGATCGACGGCGCCTCTGGCGCACCGCGCTTCACCCTCGACTCCCCGTTCCTGTTCGACGGCATCTCGCTGGTCACCGTCACCGTCGCGGTGCTCGCGCTCGGCGAGGTCATCTACGTCGCATGCCTCGAACGGCACATGAACGACAAGGCGATCATCAAGCCGAAGGGGCGCCCGTGGCTGTCGAAGGCGGAGTTCCGTGAGGCGATGCCGGCGTGGCTGCGCGGCACCGTCATCGGCGTCCCGTTCGGCGTGGTGCCGGCCGGCGGCTCGGAGATCCCGACCTTTCTCGCCTACGGTCTCGAGAAGCGGCTCGACGCGCGTCGCAAGACGCCCCGCTTCGGCACCGGTGCGATCCGCGGTCTCGCCGCCCCCGAGGCTGCCGGCAACTCGACGACGGGCATGGCGATGGGCGCCCTGCTCGCACTCGGTCTCCCGATCTCGGCGACCGCCGCGATCATGCTCGCCGCCTTCCGCCAGTACGGCCTGCAGCCGGGCCCGCTGCTCTTCGAGCGCGCCCCGGACCTGGTGTGGGTGCTGCTCGCGAGCTTCTTCATCGCGATGATCGTGCTGCTCATCCTGAACCTGCCGTTCGCGATGCTGTGGGCGAAGCTGCTGCTGATCCCGCGGCCGTACCTGTATGCCGGAATCACGGTCTTCTGCGCCCTCGGAATCTATGCCACGTCGGGCTCGATCTTCGACCTGTTCCTGTTGCTCGGCATCGGATTCGTCGGATTCCTGATGCGGGCGCTCGACTTCCCGATCGCACCGCTGATCATCGGCATGGTGCTCGGGCCGCTTGCGGAGACGAGCCTGCGCGACGCCGCGATGAGCGCGAACGGCGATTTCTCGGTGCTGGTGAGCGGGCCGATCACGATGGCGCTGTACGGACTGCTGCTGCTCGTGCTCGTCTTCGCGGTGCGGGGGCGGATCGTCGGTCGGCGCCGCGCGAAGGCGGCCGAGGCGGCCGATCGGCAGTCGGTCGGGGCGTAGGCGCTCGGGTGCGGTCTCCGTGAGAGGTGGGGGGGGGGGGGGGGGGGGGGGGGGGGGGGGGGGGGGGGGCCGCCCCCCGCCCGCGCCCCCCCCCCCCCCCCCCCCCACCTCTCACCGAACACTTGGCGCCGGGTCAGGAACGCCGCGAGGAACGCCGCAGCGCTCGCACGGCGATACGATTGCAGTCATGCCGATCTCCGCTCAAGACCGAACGTATCTCGACCTCGCCATCGAACAGGCGCAGCTGGGCTGGGACGAAGGCGGGGTGCCCATCGGCGCCGCCCTCGTGCGCCACGGCGCCGACGGACCCGAGGTGCTCGCCGTCGGTCGAAACCGACGCGTGCAGATGGGAAGCGTGATCCGCCACGGCGAGACCGACTGCCTCGAGAGCGCGGGTCGCCTCCCGGCGAGCGTCTACCGGGAGTGCACCCTCTACACGACGCTCTCGCCGTGCACCATGTGCGCCGGCACGGCGATCCTGTACGAGATCCCGCGCATCGTCATCGGCGAGCACCGCAGCTTCGAAGCCTCCGAGGCCTGGCTCGCGAGCAACGGCACGGAACTCGTGATCGCCGACGACGCGACCTGCATTGACCTGATGGATCGCATGATGCGCGAACGCCCCGAGATCTGGGCCGAAGACATCGGCATCGAGACCGACGAGCTCGCCGGCGGCGCCCGGGTCGGCGAGTGAGCGCAGCACCCGAGACCGAGACGGTCATCGACCGGGACTACCCGGTCACCCCCGTGCCGCAGCACGCACGCAAGGGATTCTTCTCGCTCATGGTGGTGCTGCTCGGCTTCACCATCTTCACACCGACCATGCTCGCGGGCGCCGCGCTCGGGCAGTCGTTCGCGCTGAACGATCTGCTCGTCGTCATCCTGCTCGGCTCCGCCGTGCTCGGCGCATACGTCGCGGTGCTCGGATGGATCGGTGCGCGCACCGGACTCACCACGGTGGTGATGGCCCGGTACACGCTCGGCAGCCGCGGCTCGAAGCTCGCATCGATCCTGCTCGGAGGCACGCAGATCGGCTGGTACGGCGTCGTGATCGGCACGATCGGCGAGCTCACCGCGCAGGCGTTCGGGTGGGAGAGCTTCGCCGCGAAAGCCGCGGTCATGGTGGTGGTGAGCGCGCTCATGTGCGCGACCGCCGTCTACGGGTACCGCGGCATGTACTGGGTATCGCTGATCTCGACTCCGCTGATCCTCATCCTCGCGTTCTGGGTGATGTTCCGGTCGCTCGAAGAGGTGGGCGGCTGGGCCGGTCTCGCCGCCGTGCAGCCGGATGCGTCGATGTCGATGCCGATCGCGGTCGCCGTCACCACGGTCGTCGGAACGTTCGTCTCCGCTGGCACGCAGGCGCCCAACTGGACGCGCTTCGGGCGTACGGGCCGCCAGGCGGTGCTCGCCTGCGTCATCGGATTCTTGATCGGCAACGGGCTGATGATCTTCTTCGGCGCGGTCGGCGCGATCACGTTCGGCGAAGGCGACTTCGTGCTCGTGCTCTTCAACCTCGGCCTCGTCGGCTGGGGGCTCTTCCTGCTCTTCGGCAACCTCTGGAAGTCGAATGCCGACGCGGCGTACTCATTCGGCGTCGCCGGTGCCGAGCTCTTCGAGAAGCCCAGCAAGACCCGGTTCGTGATCATCGGCTCGATCATTGGCACCGTGCTCGCGCTCTTCGGCGTCAACGAGCACCTGCCCCAGTACCTCGGGCTGCTCGGCACGTTCATCCCGCCCCTCGGCGGCGTCATCATCGGCGATTACCTCGCACGGTGGCGGCGCACCCAGATGCCAGAGGGGGAGGCGCTGCCGCGCGCGAACTGGGTCAACCTGGGCGTCTACGCGATCTCGTGCGCGCTCGCCTGGTTCGCCGGCGAATTCGGGATCGGGATTCCTCCGATCATCGGTGTCGTCGCAGCCCTGGTGCTGTCATTCGCCCTGGCGCGGCTGTCGCCCCGGCGGCCGCTCGCGGGCTGAAGCCGTTCGCGGGCTGAGCGGGTCAGCTGGCGAGCGCGGCCAGCAGTGCGTCGACGTCCGCCTCGGTCGTGTCGAACGCGCACATCAGGCGGTAGAGCCCGGGCTGCGTCGGCCACGCGCCGAACACGAACGCGGACTGGGCCCGCGTTGCGGCCTCGGCGGGCAGCTCGACGAATACGGCGTTGGACTCGACGGGGTGGGCGATCCTGACCCCGGGCACGGTTTCTTCGAGGGCGCGCACGCCCGACGCCAGGCGCTGCGCGAGTTCGTTCGCACGCGTTGCGGAGCGCAGCCACAGGTCGCCCTCGTACAGTGCAACGAGCTGCGCTGAGATGAAGCGCATCTTCGAGGCGAGCTGCAGGTCGATCTTGCGCAGATAGCGGATCCCGTCAGCAGCTTCCGGCCGCAGCACGACGACGGCCTCCGCACCCAACAGGCCGTTCTTCGTGCCGCCCAGGCTCAGCAGGTCGACGCCGACGTCGGTGGTGAGCTCGCGCAGCGACGCGCCGAGGTGCGCTGCCGCATTGCCGAGCCGGGATCCGTCGACGTGCAGCACCAAGCCGAGTTCGTGCGCCTGATCCGCGAGGGCGCGGATCTCATCGGGGGTGTAGGCCGTGCCGAGCTCGGTCACTTGCGAGATCGACACCGCGCCCGCCTGAGACCGGTGCTCGCTGCCGAAGCCCCACGCCTCGCGAGCCACGAGTTCGGGGGTGAGCTTGCCGTCGGGCGTCTCGATGCCGAAAAGCTTGAGACCGCCGGTCTTCTCCGGGGCACCCGCCTCGTCGGTATTGATGTGCGCGGTGCGAGCGCAGATGACGGCGCCCCAGCGGGGGAGTGCGGCCTGCAGCGCGAGCACGTTCGCGCCGGTGCCGTTGAAGACGGGGAACGCCTCCGCCTCGACGCCGAACAGCTCCCGAGCCACCTCTTGGAAGCGGGCCGTGACCGGGTCGCCGCCGTACGCGGGGACGTGGCCCGCGTTCGCGAGCGCGAGCGCCTCGATCACCTCTGGATGCGCGCCCGACCAGTTGTCGGAGGCGAACGCGCGGGAGACTGGCGCGGTGGCTGCTTCTGGCGATGCGGCGTGCTGGCTCATCGCTCCAGCCTACGCTCGGCGAGCCCGCGGCGGGAGCGCGGACCCCACGCGGAACCCGGCGCGGGTCCTCCGATCGGTGGACATCAGGTCGCCCATCCGGTCGTTCCCGTCAGCCGCCGCGACGGGCAGTCTGGAAACATGAACAGCACACTCAGCTCCGCGGCCGTTTCGGTGCGCGGGCTCACGAAGCAGTACGGATCGCGACGGGTGCTCGACGGCGTCGACCTCGACATCGCCCGAGGCGAGACGTATGCGCTGCTCGGGCCGAATGGCGCGGGTAAGAGCACGGCCATCGAGGTGCTCGAAGGCGTGCGACGAGCGACGAGCGGCGACATCTCGGTGCTCGGCGAGCACCCCCTCTCGGCGCCGCGCGCGTGGAAGTCGAGGATCGGCATCGTGGCGCAGTCGACCGGGGACGCCGGCCCCTACACCCCGCGCGAGCTGATCGCGCACTTCGCGACGCTCTACCCGAACCCTCGCGGCGTCGACGAGGTGCTCGATCTCGTCGGGCTCACGGAGCAGGCGAAGACGCGGGCGACGAAGCTCTCGGGCGGACAGCAGCGGCGGCTCGATGTCGCACTCGGCATCATCGGGCGGCCGGAGCTCGTCTTCCTCGACGAGCCGACCACCGGTTTCGATCCCGAAGCGAGGCGTCACTTCTGGGCGATGCTCGACGGCCTGACGGGTGAGGGCGCTGCGGTGCTGCTCACCACCCACTATCTCGACGAGGCGGAGTACCTGGCCGATCGCGTTGGCGTGCTCTCCGGCGGCAGGATCGTCGCCGAGGCGACGCCCGAATTGCTCGGCGGCGCCGAGGCTCGCACCCCGGTGGTCAGCTGGCGCGACGCCGCGGGGGTGCGTCACGAGGAGCGCACCGCTGTGCCCGGCGTGGTCGTCGAACGGTTGATGCACGAGGCGCGAGAGATCGGCATCCCGACCGGGCCGGCCGAGCTCGAAGTGCGACGCCCGGCACTCGAAGACATCTATTTGAACCTGATCGGCGCGAACGGAGCGGAACGATGACGACGAACGATGCGAAACGGGGGGCGGGTCCCGCTCAGGTGGCAGGGCCAGCGCGAGCGGCAGGAACGGACGACTCGGGGCCCCACTCGAACGGCGTCGCACCCCGGCTCCCCGGGATCCTCCGCTCGGGGTGGAACAACATCGGATTCGAGTTGCGCGGTTACTTCCGGACGCCAGATGCCGTCTTCTTCACGTTCCTCTTCCCGCTCGTGATGCTGGGAATCTTCGGGGTCGCCTTTCAGACGTCCGGCGAGGTCGGTGCGCGTGCAGACGGCACCGGGGGCGTGACGATGGCCGCCTACTACCTCCCCGGCATGGCCGCTGCAGGATTGCTCCTCATCGGAGTGCAGAATCTCGCCACCGATATCGCCCGCGAGCGGAGCGACGGATGGTTGCGGCGCTTGGGCGGCACTCCGCTGTCGCCGGTGAGCTATTTCATCGGCAAGATCGGCATGATCCTCGTGACCGCCCTCGCTCAGCTGCTGCTGCTCATCGCGTTCGCCGTGGTCGCCTTCCAGGTGGAGCTTCCGACGGAGCCGGAGCTGTGGGGGCGATTGGCCTGGCTGTTCGGGCTCGGGATCATCGCGATGGCCCTCCTCGGCGTCGCACTCTCGGCGCTGCCCCGCTCGTCGCGCAGTGCGACAGCGGTGATCCTGCCGGTGGTGCTGCTGCTGCAGTTCATCTCGGGCGTGTACCTGCAGTTCTCGATGCTGCCGGAGTGGTTGCAGCAGGTGGCGAGCCTGTTCCCGTTGAAGTGGTTGGCGCAGGGGATGCGCTCGGTGTTCCTGCCCGATCATTTCCAGTTGCAGGAGCTCGGGGAGTCGTGGGATCTCGGTCTCGTCGCCCTGAACCTGGCGGCCTGGCTCGCAGCGGGCCTCGCGCTCAGCCTCCTCACGTTCAGATGGCAGCGGCGGTCATAGGCGAATGCGTGAGCATTCGCGACCGCCGCTGGTGCCGCCCACGGCGGCAGCCCACGGAGCGGAGCGCGGGGTGAGCGGCGGTCATAGGCGAATGCGTGAGCATTCGCGACCGCGGCTGGTGCCGCCCACGGCGGCAGCCCACGGAGCGGAGCGCGGGGTGAGCGGCGGTCATAGGCGAATGCGTGAGCATTCGCGACCGCGGCTGGTGCCGCCCACGGCGGCAGCCCACGGAGCGGAGCGCGGGGTGAGCGGCGGTCGTGAGAGAGTGATGCCATGAGTCAGCTGGAGACACCGGGGATCGCGTCGGGGCGCTTTCCGCTGCGCTGGTGGGATGCCGGCGTCGTGGTCACCCTCGTCGCGATGGGCATCGTCGGCGGTCGCGAGCTGCAGTTCGACGGTGCGCCCGCGGCGCCGGATCGGGTGGCCTGGACCTTCGCGCCGCTGGCGGTGCTCGCGCTCTGGTATCTCGCGGTCGGGCGGCGCGTGATGCTTCGAGCCGTGCGCGATCTGCCTGCGACCGCTGCCGATGCGCTCTTCCTGGTCGGGCTGGTGCTGCTGGTGGGGGTTGCGACGTTCGGGGTGACCTCGTACGCCACGCTCCAGACCATCGGGTATCCGCTGGTCTGGACGGTCGCGCGCCGCTATCGAGAAGCGGTCGCGTGGAGTGCGGCACTCGCGGTGGCGGTGTGCATCGGTTTCGTCGGCCCGGGTGATCCCTTCGGTCGCGCCGGCGGCTTCTGGGGTGCGTTCGCCGTCTCGGCCCTCTCGCTCGTCTTCGCGCTGGTCATGGGAACGTGGATCACGGGCATTCACGCGCAGGGGGAGCGTCACCGCGAACTCGCGGAGGCGCTGCGGCGCTCGCAGCACGAAGTGGCCGCGCTCTCGGAGGCCGCCGGTGCCTCTGCCGAGCGGGAGCGGATCTCGCGCGACCTGCACGATACGCTCACGCAGACGCTCACCGGTCTCGTGATGCTGAGCGAGCAGGTGGATCGCGCGCTCGCCGCAGGTGATGCCGCTGCCGCGCGGGATCGGCTCGAACGGGTGCGCTCAGCGGCCCGAGAGTCGTTGCAGGAGGCGAGGGTGCTGGTTGCGACGACCCAACCGCTCGGCGACGGCAGCCTGGAGGCATCGATCGAGCGGACGGTGACCCGCCTCAGGGAGGATACGGGGCTGCTGGTGACGTGCGAGCTCGAGTCGTTGCAGCTGGACCGCGAGCGGCAGGTGATGCTGCTGCGGGCGACTCAGGAGGGCCTGGCGAATGCGCGCAAGCACGCGCAGGCGGCGAGGATCTCGGTGATGCTGGTGCGCGGTGATGACGGATCCGTCGTCCTCCGAGTCGATGACGACGGGGTGGGGCCGGAAGCCGCGGGCGGCGGGGCCTCTGTCGGCGGGTACGGCCTGTCGGGCCTTGCCGACCGCATCCGAGGAGTGGGCGGTGAGGTGCGGTTCGGCGGTGGGCCGAGGTGCGGTGCACGCCTGGAGGTGCGACTGCCGGCGAGCGTTGCGGCGGCCGCGCCCGGTCACGAGCGAGAAGGGGTTCGTTGATGGTGCGCATTCTGGTCGTGGACGATCACCCGATCGTGCGTGCTGGTATCGCGGGTCTGCTCGCGACGGAGCCTGATTTCGAGGTGGTCGGCGAGGCGGCTTCCGGGGAAGCCGCGCTCGACCTGGTGTCGGCCGCGCGCCCGGACGTCGTGCTCATGGATCTCCGGATGCCGGGAATGGGCGGCGTCGAGGCCACCCGTCGACTCACCCGCCTCACGGCGTCGCCTCCGCGCGTGCTCGTCTTCACGACGTACGAGGAGGATGATCAGATCCTCGCCGCCATCGAGGCCGGGGCGAACGGGTATCTCGTCAAGGCTGCACCCGCTGACGAGCTGGCGGCCGGTGTGCGCGCGGTTGCCGCCGGGCAGACCGTGCTCGCGCCGTCGATCGCCGCGCAGCTGGTCGCTCGGGCTCACGCCGGCCCTGAGGATCGCGCGGAGCGGGGCCCGCGGCTCACTCCTCGGGAGGTCGAGATTCTGCGGTTGGTCGGGGATGGGATGAGCAACCCGGAGATCGCGGGGCGGCTGTTCATCGGCGAGTCGACGGTGAAGACTCACCTGCTGCGAGCGTTCGAGAAGCTGGGCGTGTCGGATCGCACGCGAGCGGTGACGCGCGCGATGGAGTGCGGGATCCTGTAGCGCTGCGCTGCGCCGCCCCTGTGGATAACTACACGGGTGTGATTCACACTGTGGATGGTCGATGCTCCGGCGGAATCACGGCGTTCGTGAGGGTTGGTGCGCGCTTCCCCGAGTGGCTCTCGGGATGGTTGTGCACAGGACTGTAGCGGCACTGTGGAGAATTACACCGTTGTCATTCGGGGCCAGGATCGGTCCGTTTCGGAGCTCTATCGGTGCCGCCAGTATCCGCAGAAATCGACCGCCTGCTTGGCGACGCCGCACTCGTTGACGAGATGACGGCGGCCGCCGGTTGCGAGCTGCTGCTCGCCTGCGACGAACGCCGAGACGGGGCCGGCCGTGGCTGATGCCGGGAGCTCGCGAAGCGCATCGAGGGCCGCGGATCCGGGGTGAGCGCCCGGCTCGCGAACGATCCACTGCACGTCGACGCCGCTCGGGGCCTCGACCGGTTGGCAATCCGCAGCGTTGGGCACCTCGATGATCGCGTGGCCCGTGCTCTCCGGTCCGATGTCGCGCAGGATGCCGAGCACCGCGGGGAGCGCGCTCTCGTCGCCCGCCAGCACGACGCGATCGGCGTCCTCGACCGCGCGGTATCCGCATCCCTGATCGATCAGCGCCACCCGGTCGCCGATGGGGAGCGACGTGGCCCAGGGCGCGGCGACGCCCGCGTGCGCCGGATCGTCCGATTCGTGCGCGACGAAGTCGATGTCCATCTCGTTCGTCTCGGGTCGGAACGCCCGCACGGTGTAGTTGCGGATCTCGGGCCGCGTCGCCTTCGGCAGGGCCAGGTACTTCAGGTACCCGCGAGTATCGAATCGATCGGACATGCGATCGAATCGGGTCGCTTCGCCGGCAACGGGCATGGCGAGTCTGAACCACTGATCGAAGCCGAGGTGACGCCAGCGTGAGAAGTCGTCGCCGCCGACGGTGAGGCGCACGAAGCCGGGGGATATGCGATCGGCGCGCAGCACCTCGGCCGTGACGAGACCGGTCTCCGCGTGGGCGACGACGATGTTGCTGGAGGGCATGGCGGATCCTTCGGTTCGCGGGAGTCGGCGGCATGACGCGGCCGGAGCACCCCAACGGTAGTTCATCAGATGAATGCTCCGCAAGTGCTCGTTGACAGACTCGGCGGCGGTATGTAGGTTCATTAGTGAAGTAACTAACCAAGGAAGCTGCGAGGCGAATCCGTCCGAGTCAGCGACCCCGACTGAAACGAGGTGAGGAGTGTTCGATGACAACCGTCCGATCTTCCTCCAGCTCGCCGACCGCCTCGCAGACGACATCCTGCGCGGCACGTACGACGAGGACGAGCAGGTTCCCTCGACGAACGAGCTCGCCGCGCACATGCGCATCAACCCCGCGACGGCGGGCAAAGGGCTCAGCCTGCTCGTCGATCAGGGGATCCTCTACAAGAAACGCGGCATCGGCATGTTCGTCGCCGCAGGCGCGAGGGCCCGTATCGCTCAGGAGCGTCAGCAGGGCCTCACCGAGCGATTCGTGCGGCCGCTGCTCCATGAAGCCGCCGCCCTCGGCCTCACCCACTCCGATGTCATCCGGCTCATCGAACAGGAAGCGGAACAATGACCCAGATCGCTATTGAGACGCACGGGCTCACGCGGCGCTATCGCGGCGCCACCGCGCTCGACGACGTCACCGTGCAGGTGCACGCGAACACCATCACCGGGCTGCTCGGCCGCAACGGCGCGGGCAAGACCACCCTCATGTCGCTGATCACGGCGCAGGATCGGCCGAGCTCTGGCTCGGTCAAGGTCGGCGGCCACGATCCCTTCGAGCGCGCCGAGACCATCGAGCAGATGTGCTTCGTGCGCGATAACCAGCGATACCCCGACGATTACACCCTGAAACTCGCTACCCGAGCAGCACGATTCTCGTTCCCGAACTGGAATCAGGAGGTCGCGGATCGCCTCATCGACGCGTTCCGCATCCCGTCCAAGCCGATCATCAAGAAGTACTCGCGCGGACAGATGTCGGCGCTCGGCATCGTGCTCGGACTCGCCTCCCGGGCGCCCATCACCTTCTTCGACGAGCCCTACCTGGGTCTCGACGCGACGGCGCGGGCGATCTTCTACGACGAGCTGCTGCGCGATTACGCGGAGCGCCCTCGCACGGTCGTGCTCTCCACCCATCTCATCGATGAGATGGACCGGCTGCTCGAGCGCGTGATCGTGATCGACCAGGGGCGCATCGTTCGGCACGAAGACGTCGATGCGATGCGCGGGAGCGCCTTCCAGGTCGCGGGCAAGGCGAGTGAGGTCGACGGCTTCCTCTCAGGACTGCCGGTGCTGTCACGCCGACGCGTCGGCGGCCTCGCAACAGCGGTCGTCAACACGCCGATGACGGCGCAGCATCGAGCCGAGGCCGGCGGGCTCGAACTCGCCCCCGTATCACTGCAAGATCTCGTCGCCGCCTACGGCCTCGGCGACACCGTCGCGGACGACGGGGCGGACACGCATATGGAACGGAGCGCAGCATGAACCGCATCATCAATGTGACTCGCCTGCACATGAACAAGATCGGGAGCTTCGTCACAGTTCCGATCGTCATCCTCGCACTGGTCATGGTGATCTCGATCGTCATCGCGCTCGCCATCCAGCGCGCCACGGGAGGCGCGGGCGGTGCCGAGTACGTCGACGGAGCGCGGCAGAACGGCGGCGTCGTCTGGTCGCTGCCCGGATTCCTCGTCTACTACGGCGTGCAGGCCGTGGCGACGACCTATCCCTTCGCGCTGACCCTCGGAACCACGCGCCGCAACTTCATCCTCGGCACGATGCTCTCGAACGTGCTGCAGGCCGCGTACATCGCGCTCCTGCTGGTGCTACTGCTCGGCATCGAACTCGCCACGGACCACTGGTTCATGTCGGTGTACGTGCTCGACGTGTATCTGCTCGGCGCCGGCGACCCGTGGGTGCTCGCCGTCACCGGCTTCCTCGGAGTGCTCTTCTGCCTCACGATCGGCGGCTTCTTCGGTGCGATCTGGGTGCGATTTGGGGCGAAGGGCCCGGCGATCGTGGGATCGGCCATCGGGCTCGTGCTCGCGATTCTCCTCCTGGTGTTCGCACCGCAACTGCCGGAGATCGTGATGGGCATCACCCGGGCAGACATCGCTCTGGGGGCGATCGTCACGATCGTGCTGGCGCTCGTCGTCACCTGGTTCGCGATGCGGCGCGCAGCGGTGCGATAGCGGCCGCGCATCTCCTGCCGTACGACGCCGAGCGGGGGGGGGGGGGGGGGGGGGGGGGGGCCCCCCCCCCCCCCCCGGCGCCGGGGGCGCGCCGCGGTGGGGGGGGGGGGGGGGGGGGGCCCCCCGCCCGCGCGGGCGCGCGGGGGGGGGGGGGCCCCCACCCCCCCCCCCCCCCCCCCCCGTCTCCGATGCTCAGCGCATGATTCGGGAGGGCCGAGTGTCAGCCCCGGCGCAGCGTCGCTTCGCGCTCGTCTTGCGACGCCTCCTCCGACGCGCGGTGCTCCTCGACGTCGGTGTTGTCGAATGCGAGCCCCTGACGTGGCGCGTTGTACAGATCGAGGTCGATGATTCCCTCGCGCTTCGCGACGATTGCGGGAACGAGCGCCTGACCGGCGACGTTCACGGCCGTGCGACCCATGTCGATGATGGGGTCGACTGCGAGAAGCAGCCCGACGCCCTCGAGCGGAAGCCCGAGCGTCGACAGCGTGAGCGTCAGCATCACGGTCGCGCCCGTCGTGCCCGCGGTCGCCGCGGAGCCGACTACCGAGACGATGACGATGAGCAGGTACTGCACGATCGTGAGGTCGATGCCGAAGAACTGCGCGATGAAGATCGCCGCGACTGCCGGGTAGATCGCGGCGCACCCGTCCATCTTGGTCGTCGCTCCGAGCGGCACGGCGAAGGAGGCGTAGCCGCGCGGCACGCCGAGGTTGCGCTCGGTGACGCGCTGGGTGAGCGGCAGTGTGCCGATGGACGAGCGGCTCACGAAGCCGAGCTGCACGGCCGGCCACACTCCTGAGAAGTACTGCTTCACGGAGAGGCCGTGCGACTTCACGAGAATCGGGTAGACCACGAAGAGCACCAGCGCGAGTCCGAGGTACAGCACCGCGACGAACCACGTGAGCGTGCCCATCTGGTTCCACCCGTACTCGGCGACGGCGTTGCCGATGAGGCCGATCGTGCCGATCGGGGCGAGGCGGATGATCCACCACAGGATCTTCTGGATGATCGCGAGCGCTGATTCCGTGAGCACGATGAACGGTTCGGCCTTCTCGCCGATCTTGAGCGCTGCGATGCCCACGGCGGCCGAGATCACGATGACCTGCAGCACATTGAAGCTCGGGCTCGCAGAGAGCGCGCCGCTGCCGGCATCGACGCTGCCGGAAACGCCGAGTCCGAGGAAGTTGGCGGGGACGAGGCCGGTGAGGAAGTTCCACCAGGTGCCGACCGAACCGGGCTCTTCGGGGGTCAGCGCGGTCTGCGATGCGGTCGAGCCGGGTTGCAGCGTGACGCCGAGCACGATGCCGATGGTCACCGCGATCAGCGCGGTGATGGCGAACCAGAGCAGAGTCTGGCCCGCGAGGCGAGCCGCATTCGTCACCTTGCGCAACCCGACGATGCTCGAGACGATCGCCGTGAAGACGAGCGGGATCACTGCCGCGCGCAGTAGCGAGACGTAACTGTCGCCGATGGTCGCCAGCGTGGCGTGCAGGCCGTTGGGGTTGTCCTCGGCGTCGGGGCCGAGCGACATGGCGACGCCGCCGAGCACGAGGCCGATGACGAGGGCGGCGAGGATCTGCCACCCGAACGACGTCATCCAGCGGGGGAGGCGGCGAGCCCGATGCGGGGCGGCCTGAGTTGCAGACACGGTGAGGAGTCCTTTCGAGTGCGGTGCGGCGTGCGGAACCCAGACAGCTTAGCAAATCATTCGTTCAGCGAATACGTGTCATCACTTTTTGTAGCTTCCCGTGCGGCGGGTCACTCGGGGAGGGTGTCGCAGTTCCTTCGGGAGCCGACACCCTCCCAGAGCGACCCGGATCGGGAGGGGGTGGCGGCGCTGCCCCTCGGGTACGCTGGGGGCATGGCTGATTCTTCGTTTGACGTGGTGAGCAAGATCGACTCGATGGAGGTCGAGAACGCGGTGAACCAGGCGCGCAAGGAGGTCGAGCAGCGCTACGACTTCAAGGGCGTCGGCGCCGACGTCTCGCTCTCCGGTGAGAAGGTGCAGATCAAGGCGAACACGGAAGAGCGCGCGAACGCCGTGCTCGACGTGCTGCACTCGAAGTTCATCAAGCGCGGGCTCTCGTTGAAGGCGCTCGACACCGGTGAGCCCTACGCCAGCGGCAAGGAGTACCGCATCGACGCGCAGCTGAAGGAAGGCATCGATCAGGCCACCGCGAAGAAGCTCAACAAGCTGATCCGCGACGAGGGCCCGAAGGGCGTGAAGTCCCAGATCCAGGGCGACGAGTTGCGCGTCTCCTCCAAGAGCCGCGATGACCTGCAGGCGACGATGGCGCTGCTCAAGGGCGCTGACATCGACGTCGCTCTGCAGTTCGTGAATTACCGCTGACCACTCGCGTCAACGGAACGGTCAGCGCTACGGTGAGCGCATGCGAACGATCCTCACCTGCGCTGCCGCGGTGCTGTGCAGTGCGATCCTGCTGACCGGGTGCGCGACCGAGCCCTCGACTGCGCCCGGAGCGACGAGCACTCCGTCCACGTCCGATCCCTCCGCCACTCCGACCGAGACATCGGAACCGGCGCCGACTCCGGAGCCCACCACGCCGCCGGAGCCCACCCCGGAGCCGTGGGATCGCGCAGGTGACGCGGCCGGTCCCGTGAGCTTCGAGCTGCCCTCCGGGTGGTCGTTGGTGCGCCTGCCCTCCGCCTATGACGAGATGGGGTTCTTCCAAGCGCAGATCGTGGACCCGGACGGTGCTGCACAGCTCTACTTCTCGAACCGGGTCACCGGGCTGGGCGGTGCATGCACTCCGGAAATGGCCACCCTGCACATCGAGGAGCTCGACGCGGAGCCGGTCGAGATCGCGGGGTTCGTGCCCGAACCCACCGATGAGGCAGGCGCGCCGACCACGGACGCGCGGTTCGTGTACCGGGTCTCGAACCTCGGAGACGGCGCCGTGGCCAGCCTGTCGCTCGCGAACTTCACCCCGCGCGACAGCTGCATGTATTACAACCGGCTGCTCGGCGGCACGGGGGCGACGCCGTCGAATTCCGTTGTCGCCGCCGACTGGATGCAGGTCGACAGCACCTCGAGCGGGCGCGTATTCGCGAGTCGAGCGGAAGCCGAAGCCTTCATGCAGTCGGAAGAGTACGCGACGCTCAAGCGCATCCTCATGTCGATGCGGCTGCAGGCGTGAACCGGCGTCTCCTCGGAGCCGCATCGCTACACTGACAGGATGATCGGCGCGAATCTGCTCGAACCAGAACCCACTCTCCTGGCTGCCGACACCGCGGTGTCGCAGGCGCTCGACTCGGAGCGCGACCTCGACGCCGTCGTGCGCGAGCACCCGGAGTCGCCGCTCGTCTGGGCGCTGCTCGCCGACGCAGCCGACGCCGAGGGGCGCGAGATCGAGGCGTACGCCTTCGCGCGCGTCGGCTATCACCGGGGCCTCGACGCGCTGCGCAAGGCCGGATGGCGCGGGGCGGGCCCCGTCCCGTGGTCGCACGAGCCCAATCGCGGGGTATTGCGCGCACTGTACGCGCTGCGACGCGCGGCCGAGCGCATCGGCGAGGCGAGCGAGGTCGAGCGGCTCACGGAGTTCCTCGACGGCGCCGACCCGGCGGCGATCGCCGCGATCGAACGGGAGCGCTGACCGTTCCGCCCCGGCGATTCGTCGCCGGACGGCGGGCTCCGCCGGGAGACGGCGGCCCTTCGCTAGACTGGGCCGGTACGTGCCGTTGCCGAAGGAAGGGGCTGAAATGCCCGCAGTGCTCATCACCGGTGCCCAGTGGGGCGACGAGGGGAAGGGTCGGGCCACCGACCTCCTCGGCAGCCGCGTCGACTACGTCGTCAAGTTCAACGGCGGCAACAACGCCGGCCACACCGTCGTCGTCGGGGCGGAGAAGTACGCGCTCCACCTGCTCCCGTCAGGGATTCTGACCCCCGGCGTGACCCCGGTGATCTCGAACGGCGTCGTCGTCGACCTCGAAGTGCTCCGCGGTGAACTCGAAGCGCTCGGCGGCCGCGGCGTCGATGTCTCGCGGCTCAAGGTCAGCGCGAACGCCCACGTCATCACGGCGTACCACCGCACGCTCGACAAGGTGACGGAGCGCTTCCTCGGAAAGCGTCAGATCGGCACGACGGGTCGCGGCATCGGTCCCGCGTACGCCGACAAGATCAACCGTGTCGGCATCCGCATCCAAGACATCTTCGACGAGGGCATTCTGCGGCAGAAGGTCGAGGCCGCGCTCGAGTTCAAGAACCAGGTGCTCGTCAAGATCTACAACCGCCGCGCCATCTCCGCCGACGAGGTCGTCGAAGACCTGCTCAGCTATCGCGAGATGCTCGAGCCGATGGTGTGCGACACGGCGCTGCTGCTGCACGAGGCGATGCAGGACGACAAGACGGTGCTGTTCGAAGCCGGACAGGCGACCATGCTCGACATCGACCACGGCACCTACCCGTTCGTCACCTCCTCGAATGCGACGGCCGGCGGCGCGAGCACCGGTTCGGGGCTGCCGCCGCACGCGCTCGACCGCGTGATCTCCGTCGTCAAGGCGTACACCACGCGCGTGGGCGCCGGACCCTTCCCGACCGAACTGTTCGACGAGTCCGGCGACTACCTGCGCAAGCAGGGGTTCGAGTTCGGCACCACCACTGGGCGGCCGCGCCGCTGCGGCTGGTACGACGCGCCCATGGCCCGCTATGCCGCACGCATCAACGGCGTCACCGACTTCGTGCTGACGAAGCTCGACGTGCTCTCCGGCCTCAAGACGATCCCGGTCTGCGTGGCCTACGACGTCAACGGCGTGCGGCACGACGAGATGCCGGTGAACCAGAGCGACTTCCACCACGCGAAGCCCGTGTACGAGGAGTTCCCGGGCTGGAACGAGGACATCTCGGGCGCCCGTCGCTTCGAGGATCTGCCGAAGAACGCCCAGGACTACATCATCGCGCTCGAGGGCATGAGCGGATCGCGCATCTCGGCCGTCGGCGTCGGCCCCGAGCGCGAGCAGGTCGTGGTGCTGCACGACCTCCTCGGATAGGCGGAGGACCGCGTGAGCGAGCCGACCCCCCTCGAACGCCTCGAACGGCTGCGATCGAGCATCGACAACATCGATGCGGCGCTGGTGCACATGCTCGCCGAACGATTCCGCTGCACGCAGGAGGTCGGGCAGTTGAAGGCGGAGCACGACATGCCGGCCGCCGATCCCTCGCGGGAATCGCGTCAGATCGACCGGCTCAAAGGGCTCGCCGTCGACGCGCACCTCGACCCGGAGTTCGCCGAGAAGTGGTTCAACTTCGTCGTCGCCGAGGTGATTCAGCACCACACGCAGATCGCCGACGAGCACAACGCGTAAGTCGGCCCCGACGCAGTGATGCGCGGTGCACGCCGATGAGAACGCGCACCGCGCATCACTGACGCCGCTCGGGGTTACGACACCATGCCGTGCGGATCGATCACGAACTTCTGCGCGGCGCCCGCGTCGAACTGGGCGTAGCCCTCGGCCGCCTGGTCGAGGCTGATGGTCGTCGCTCCGACCGCCTGGGCGATGTGCGCGCGGTCGGCGAGGATCAGGTTCATCAGCTGCCGGTTGTACTTCTTCACCGGGCACTGGCCCGTCACGAGGCGGTGCGACTTCGCCCAGCCGAGGCCGAGGCGCACGCCGATCTGCCCGTGCTTCGCCGCCTCGTCGACGGCTCCGGGGTCGCCCGTGACGTAGAGCCCCGGAATGCCGAGCGATGCGCCGGCTCTGGCGACGCTCATGACGTCGTTGAGCACAGTCGCCGGAGCCTCTGCCGCATCATGACCGTGCCCTCGCGCCTCGAACCCGACGGCGTCGACGGCGGCGTCCACCTCGGGCTCGCCCACGATGTCGGCGATGATGTCGGCGAGTGCGTCGCCCTTCGAGAGGTCTGCCGCGGCGCAGCCGAAGCTCTCGGCCTGCCGCAGGCGGTCGGCGTTCATGTCGCCGACGATGACCGTCGCGGCGCCGAGCAGTTGCGCGGAGTACGCCGCCGCGAGGCCGACCGGCCCGGCACCCGCCACGTAGACGGTCGATCCGGTGGTGACGCCAGCCGAGACCGCGCCGTGGTACCCGGTCGGGAAGATGTCGGAGAGCATCGTGAGGTCGAGGATCTTCTCCAGAGCCTCATCGCGGTCGGGGAACTTCAGAAGATTGAAGTCGGCGTAAGGGATCATGACGTACTCGGCCTGACCGCCGAGCCAGCCGCCCATGTCGACGTACCCGTAGGCTGCGCCCGCACGCGCGGGGTTCACGTTCAGGCAGATCCCGGTCTGGCCCTCGTTGCACATGCGACAGCGGCCGCAGGCGATGTTGAACGGCACGGAGCAGATGTCGCCGACGCTGTGGAAGAGCACGTCGTCGCCGACCTCGACGACCTCGCCCGTGATCTCGTGCCCGAGCGTCTGGCCGACGGGCGCTGTGGTGCGGCCGCGCACCATGTGCTGATCGCTCCCGCAGATGTTGGTCGTGACGAGCTTGAGAATCACGGCGTGCGGGGCGGATCGCTTGATCCCGAGCCCCTCAGCGACTTCTTGCGGCAGCTCCAGCGTCGGGTAGTCGAAGTTCTCGACCGCCACTTCGCCCGGGCCCTTGTAGACGACGATCCTGTTGCCTGACATGGCGACTCCATTCTGACGAGGCGCTGCGTTGCGCCGCTGCGTACCGTGTAGCATCACCGGTAACACCACGGTATGGCACCGAATGCCCGTCGGCATGTGCCGCCTCTGCAGGAGCATTGGCAGTATCTGCGCGAGTGAGCGGCGCTGATCGGGTGCGTGATGGCGGATTGCAGCAAAGCAGTGTCGAAGCGCCGGGGGATGCCAATGGAGCCGATGAGCGTGCACGGGATCGAAGCGTGGCAGCGCCTGGCCAGTCGCATGTTCGTCCCGCTCCGCTGCCGTGCGGATGGGTCCCGTTTCTCGGCCCGGATCGCCCAGCGCCGCATCTCTCCGTCGATGTGGGTGAGTCGCGTGGCGTTCGACGCGCACGAGGCCGAGCGTCCGCGCGCCCTCGTCGACGCCGACGCCACCGATCACCTGCTCGTGATGATGCAGCTGCGCGGATCCTGGACGCTGACGCAGCGCGGCCGCGGCGCGCGGCTCGGCGCCGGTGCGCTGGCGTTCGTCGATGCCGGGGAGCCGTATCGCATGTCGGTGCCGACGCAGGGGCAGGATCTCATCGTGCTGCAGCTGACCCGGGAGTCGCTGGGGCTTTCCGACCGCGCGATCGGCAGTTCGGTCGCGCGGTTGATGGAGTCTTCGGTACCGGGCCAGGCGGCCCTGCGCGCGCTGCTGTTCAGCCTGCAATCGCGGCAGCTCTCGCTCGACGCCCACTCGGGGGCGGGTATCGCGCGGGCCGTGAGCGACACGCTCGCTGTCGTGATGCGAGCCCTCGCGCAGGAGGGGGCGCCCGATGAGGATCGCCGGGCGCGCCTCGCGGTGCTGCAGCGCTGGCTGCGAGAGCACTGCGGTGATCCCGGTGTCACCGTCGACCGCCTGGCGGCGCATCACTTCCTCTCGGTGCGTCAGGTGCACGCGCTCTTCGCCGAAGCGGAGGACTCGCCGGCGGCGTACCTGCGGCGCGTTCGCTTGAGTCGTGCGACGGAGCTGCTCGATGAGCGGGTTCGCAGCGGCATGACGGTGCGCGCGATCGCCGGAGAATCGGGGTACTCCGACTCCGCGACGTTCATCCGGGCGTTCACGCGCAGCTACGGCTGCTCGCCGACGCAGTGGCGCCGCGGCGTGGCGGGCGAGTCGCACGAATAGCCATCGGCTGGCGATTCACTTGCAATCCATTCGAACATATGTTCGAATATTCGCATGAGGTGGAGTGGGCAATCGGTTGCGGCACCCGAGGATGGGGCGCTGGCCGGTCTGTCGATGTCTCAGGTGGCCGCAGTCCCCGGGCACCTCCGCACCGTGCGATCACCGGAATACGCTGGCATGGCGTTCCATGAAGTGCTCGCGAAGAGCGCGCTGAATCGTGTGCCGGGCGAATCGTCGATGCCGTTCTCCTGGACCATCAACCCGTACCGGGGGTGCTCGCACGCGTGCGTGTACTGCTTCGCCCGCGGCTCGCATCGGTATCTCGATTTCGACACCGGCAAAGACTTCGACGCGCAGATCGTCGTGAAGGTGAACGTGGCCGAGGTGCTGGGGCGCGAGCTGGCGAGGCCCGGATGGGGGCGCGAGTGCGTCGCGCTCGGCACCAACACCGACCCGTACCAGCGGGCCGAGGGGCGGTACCGTCTCATGCCCGGCATCATCTCAGCGCTCGCCGCGAGTGGCACGCCCATGTCGATCCTGACGAAGGGCACGTTGCTTCGGCGGGACCTGCCGATGCTGGTCGACGCCAGTGAACGGGTGCCCGTCGAGCTGGCGATGTCGATCGCCGTCGGCGACCACGAACTGCAGCAGTCGATCGAACCGGGCACTCCGACCACTCGCGCGCGGCTCGACACGATCGCGGCCGCCCGGGACGCGGGCCTCGCGGCCGACGTCTTCATCATGCCCGTGCTCCCCGGTCTGACGGATGGACCGGACCAGCTCGAGCGCTTGATCAGAGACATTCGCGATGCCGGGGCGCGATCCGTCGTCTACGGAGCACTGCACTTGAGATCGCACGTGAAGCCGTGGTTTCTCGAATGGCTCGAACGGGAGCACCGCGAGCTGCTGCCGCTCTACCGATCGTTGTACCCGGGCGCATCGAGCCGGGCGCCGCAGGCGTACCGCGTGGAACTCGCCGCACGCATCAGGCCGCTCATCTCGAGATACGGCCTCGAGCGCACGGGCACTTCGCGCACGCGCACGCTCGCGCAGAACGCGGCGGCGGAGGCGACCCCCGGCGTGCCCGCGCCCACACTCTTCTAACGCTGCGCATCGGGCGCGACGGCGGCGCGAGCCGCCGCGATCGCGTCGAGCACACGTCGACGCAGCGCATCGCCGCGTTCGGCGAAGCCGCGCTGGAGGTGCGCGTACTCGCGCTTCCCCGCTGCGGTTTCGATCGCCACCGCGGCGAGCGGCCGTCCGTCGACGCCCGCGTACGCGCTCACATCGTAGGGGGAGGCTCGCATGTCGACTTCGCGAATATCGCGGGCCAGCACGAAGGCGTCGAGCAGTACCTCGCCTGGGACGATGGGCCCGAGCTTCGCCGTCCACTTGTACACGTCCATGCCGGCGTGCAGGCAGCCTGACTGCTCGGTCTCCGGCTGCGTCTCGCGCGTCGGGCGCATCGTGTTGAGCGGCGCCGCATCGGGGGTGAAGAAGCGGTACGCGTCGAAATGGGAGCACCTGATCGGGTGCGTCTCGACGACGTGGTCGGTCGCCGCGTGCCCGATGCGGAGGGGGAGCGAGGTGTGCCGCAGTTGCTCGGGCGACATGCGGTAGACCATCGCCCACTCGTGCAAGCCGAAGCATCCGAAGCGCGGCGGCCGGGAGAGCGTCTCGCTCAGCAGCCGCTCCACGTAATCGACCGTGCCGCCGCGGCGCGCGAAGAACGCACCCACATCAACCTCGGCAGCGCTGACGCGACGGTCGGCGTTGCCAGCACTGATCGGATCCGTGCCGACCGCGCGGTAGTACTTCCACGTCGCGCGATCGTGCGCCTCAGCGAGCCGCACCCCGGCGCCGGGATGCCACTTCGCGAGCTCAGACGGCTTCACGGAGTAGTAGGTCCAGAGGAAATCCTCGACCGGGTGACGCTCGTGCCGGAGCCGGCGGTCGAGGTGTGCGGCGGTGAGTGCGCGGGCCCGGCTCGCATGGGATTCCGCATGCGCACACCACTCGGATGACGCGAGAACAACGGGAGCCGGCACCCAGCGAGTGTAACGCTCGGAACCCGCACGCTTATGATCCTGCTGCTCACCGGGGCGGGAGCGCTGCTGATCGTGCGACGACGACGTGAGGCGGAATCGGTGGCGGCGGGCTAGCCCTCGCCGTCGCGGCCCCGCAGCCGGTCGATGTCGCGCCGTTCGCGCTTCGTCGGCCGGCCGGCGCCGCGATCGCGCACGATCTCAGCCGGCCGCTCCACTCGGGGGAGCGGAGGAGGCGTGAGGTCTTCGAAGTGCTTCGCCGCCTCATCAGCGCTTCCGCGGCGCACCGGGAGGCCGGTGACGCGGTAGACCTTGTCGAAACCGTGCTGACGCACGCGCACCTCGTCTCCGAGCCGCACCGCCTGCGACGCCTTCGCTGTCGCGCCGTTCACCCGGACGTGGCCGGCGCGGCACGCAGTCGTGGCCTGGCTCCGAGTCTTCGCGAGGCGCACGCCCCAGACCCACGTGTCTACCCGTACGCTTTCACCGCCCATAGACTCGATGGTAGTCGGGGCGGGAGCGAGGCCCCTGGTCGGAGCGAGGGCGATGGAATACGAGACGATCGCGGCCCCGGTGGACGCCGAGCAGGAGATCTCCCGCTCACGATTTCTCGTGCGGCTCGAGCGCGTGGAGGACGAGCACGCGGCGCGCGCGGTGATCGCCCGCGTGCGCGCAGAGCACCCGCGCGCACGGCACCACTGCTCCGCGTTCGTGCTCGGGCCGGACGGGCGGGTGCAGCGCTCGAACGACGACGGCGAGCCGAGCGGCACAGCTGGAGCCCCGATGCTCGACGCCCTGGTATCGGCCGGGCTCAGCGACGTGGTGGCCGTGGTCACGCGGTACTTCGGCGGCGTGCTGCTCGGCGCCGGAGGGCTGACGCGCGCCTACCGGTCGAGTGTCGCGATCGCGACGCAGCGGGCGCGCCGGCAACGACGGGCGATGCGGCGATCCGTTACCGTGAGCTGCGCGTACGACATCGCGCCGCAGATCGAGGCCGAGGCGCGTCGCCGGGGATGGGCGGTGGGAGCAGCGGAGTACACGGATCGGGTGCTGCAGCGAATCTCCGTCGCCGAGGAGGAGGTCGCCGTGCTGGCATCGCTCGCCGCGGAACTCAGCGCGGGAGCGGCTGCAGTGGAAGCGGGAACCGCCGAGTACGTCGATCTCCGCTGAGCGGGCACGAAAAAGCCCCCGAAATCCTGGGGGACAGGTTCGGGGGCGTGTCTCCCGTGCCATATGGGGAAACACGGCTCGGGAGCGTGGTCTGAACTCGGGGGAACGAATCTTCAACCACTGAAGAGCATATGCCCGGGGTGCGGTCTTCGGGAGGGCCCGACGCACTATTCACCCGCGGTTTCACCCTCGGCCGGGACGCGGGCGGTGCGGGTGCGGGACGGGTCGAGCGATTCGCATCGCCGAGGGGAGGTCACCCATCGCGGTGTCGGCGGGGCGCGATACGATTCCGGGGTGGAGTACTGGGCGGAGATCGTGGGTCAACCGGAGGCGGTGCGCACCCTCGACGCCGCCGCAGCCCTCGATACGACGCCGTCGCACGCGTGGCTCATCACGGGTCCTCCCGGTTCCGGTCGCTCGAATCTCGCGTTCCGCTTCGCCGCGGCCCTGATTGCGCGCGGGCAGGATCGCGACGCGGTCTTCGCCCAGGTGCGCGCCCGCACGCACCCCGATCTCGGCGTCCTCACGACGCAGAAGCTCCTCATCGACATCAAGGCCGCACGCGATATCGTCACGACGGCCCACTACTCCCCGGCTGCAGGCCGATACCGGGTCATCGTGATCGAAGACGCGGACCGGATGCCGGAGCGCACATCCAATGTGCTGCTGAAGGCCCTCGAGGAGCCGCCCGAGCGCACCGTCTGGATTCTCTGCGCGCCGAGCGAAGCCGACCTGCTCCCCACGATTCGCTCCCGCGCCCGATCGCTGCGCCTCGTGACGCCTGGCGCCGCCGACATCGCGCGACTGCTGCACGAGCGCGATGGCATCGATGCCCGAGTCGCGGAACGGGCGGCGCGGCTCGCGCAGAGCCACATCGGCATGGCCCGACGACTCGCGAGCGACGCGGACGCGCTGGCGCGCCGAGAGCGCACGATCGACGTCGCCCTCAGCGTTCAGACGCTGGGGGACGGCATGCGCGCCGCGGCGACGCTCGTGAAGATCGCAGAGGCCGACGCTGCCGCGCTCACCGAGACCCTGGACCAGCGCGAGCGCGAAGACGCGTTGCGCAGCCTCGGCCTCCCCGCAGGGGCGGCGATCCCCCCGCAGATGCGCAGCCAGATCCGCGCGCTCGAAGAGGACCAGAAGCGCCGCGCGACGCGAAGCCTGCGCGACGGCATCGATCGGATCCTCACCGATCTGCTCTCGCTCTTCAGAGACGTGCTGCTCACCGCACTGCGCGCATCACCGGAGCTGATCAACCTCGAACGCGAGCCGGCGATCGCCGAACTCGCCGACCGATGGGGCGCGGAGCGCGCGCTCGCCGTCGTCGCCGCAGTGGAGGTCGCTCGGGAGCGCCTCGGGCGCGGCATCACGCCCGGGTTGGTGCTCGAAGCCCTCTTCGCCACCCAGAGCACCGCCGACATGCTCGTGCTCGGGGCGTCGGAGAACGGAGCGCTTCGATGAACCGCCCGTTGCGTCGCTTCGCGAATGATCGTGAGCGCGACTCGCGCTCGACCCGCGCCCGTCGCGTCCTCGGATTCGCCGCACTCGCCACCGTCGCGGCCCTCACCGTCACCGGCTGCGCACCGATCGCCGCACTCCTGCAGCAGGCGACGGCACCGGAGCCCGAGCTCCCCGCCCTCCCCGACGGCACCGTGGCCGGCTTCGGCGCGCAGCAACCCGAATGGGTCGGGTGCGAGGACGGCCTCGAATGCGCCGTCGTGCACGCCCCGCTCGATTGGAATCAGCCGTCGGGGGAGACCATTGTGCTCCGGCTCGTGAAACAGGAGGCGCTCGGGGGTGAAGCCGCCGGCACGCTCTTCGTGAACCCCGGCGGCCCCGGCGCCTCGGGCGTCGACTACCTCTCGGGCGGCGCCGACGGCGCCGTGCAGCCCGACGTGCAAGAGGCCTACGACGTCGTGGCGTGGGACCCGCGAGGGGTGGGGGCCTCGTCGCCGGTGACCTGTCTCGACGACGCCAGAATGGACGAGTACCTCTTCGGCGTCGACCCAGCCGAGGCCGACCTCGACGTCGGCAGCGACGCATGGATGGAGGCGGCGCTCGCGCACGAGCAGGCCTTCGGGGATGCCTGCCTCCAAGAGACCGGAGACCTGCTGGCGCACGTGAGCACGGCGGAGACCGTGCAAGACCTCGACATGCTGCGCGCGATCGTCGGCGATCCGAAGCTCAACTACCTGGGGTACTCCTACGGCACCTACATCGGTGCGCGCTACGCGGACGCCTATCCCGAGCGTGCGGGCCGCCTGGTGCTCGACGGTGCGATCGACCCCGCGGCCAGCCTCTCCGACGTCGTGCGCGAGCAGACACGCGGCTTCGAGACGGCGCTGCGCACCTACGTCGCCGATTGCATCTCGCGGCAGGACTGCCCCTTGAACGGACCCGTCGACGTGGGCATGGCGCAGATCAGCGCACTGCTCGACCAGGTGGACGCGAAACCCCTGACCGGGTCTGACGGCCGCTCCTTCACGGCATCGACGATGCTCACCGCGATCATCACTCCGCTCTACGCGCAGAGCAACTGGGGCTACCTCGACGAGCTCTTCTCGTCGGTGGCGCAGGGGGATCCAGACATCGGGCTCACGCTCGCAGACTTCTACTACGACCGGGAGAACGGGACGTATCGGAGCAACTCCACCGAGGCCTTCACTGCGATCAACTGCCTCGACTACCCGGCCGGAGACGTCGACCGCGATCAGATGCGCGCCGACGCCGCCGAGCTCGCCGAGATCGCGCCGACGATCGGACGGTTCCAAGGCTACGGCGACCTCGCCTGCGCGGCGTGGCCCGAGCAGCCGGCGGCGGAGCGCGGGCCCGTCACGGGCGCCGGCGCCGATCCGATTCTCGTCGTCGGAACCACCGGGGACCCCGCAACGCCGTATCGCTGGGCCGAGTCGCTCGCGGAGCAGCTCGAGAGCGGCGTGCTCGTGACCTACAACGGCGAGGGGCACACCGCCTACGGCGAGAGCGCCTGCATCAACGGCGTGATCGACGAGTACCTCCTCACCGGGGCGGTGCCGACCTCCGACCCGCAGTGCTCGTGAACGACGTGTGCGAACCGGGTGCCAGAACGTGCTAAAGTGATCTCTCGTGTGCGAGAGCGTTCTCGCACTCCGCCGACTTAGCTCAGGGGTAGAGCAGTTCCCTCGTAAAGAACAGGTCTCGGGTTCAAATCCCGAAGTCGGCTCCACAAGGCCCTCGCTCCGGCGGGGGCCTTCTGCGTGGGTCGCCGGCGCGTCATCGCCTCGTCAGCTCGCGCGAGATCCCGTCCGAAGCGTGCTGCACCTCTGAGACGAGTGCCGCGTCTCCCGGGCGCTCAGGATCCAGCCACTCGTCGTGCATCTCGCGGGGCAGCACGAGCGGCATGCGCGGCCAGACCTCCGCGGCCTCACCCACGGCGTCCCGCGTCACCATCGAATAGCTGATGAGCTCCGAGCCGTCTTCGAGCGTGACCGTCGACGTGAGTGCGGCGATCCCGAACGCCTCGTCACTCGGAAGACGGAAGCGCCCCTGTTTCTCGACGTACCAGGTCGCCGGCAGTATCGCACGGTGCTGAAACGGGCGCTTCCACGAACGCAGCAGCCGATCGTCGCGAGAGTTGAACGCCGAGAACTTCACCGGACCGCTCGCATCGAGCCAGAGCCACCACCAGGCGAGCTGCACGTGGCGCTCGCCCGACGCATCGGCGGTGATCACCGGATTCAGGTTGCGCGCGTTCTTGCCCGTGATCTTCGCGTTGCCCGACCGCTGCTCCAGCCACGCATCGATGAGCGCTGCACTGCCCGGTTCGCTGAGCGGCTCGAGATCGAGTGGGAGCGAGCCGCCGAGGCCGTAAGAAGCGCACATGCGGTCAGAATACGCCGGGCGGCGTCGCTAGGCTACAGAAATGAGTTCTCCGACGACGGCATCGGCGGCCCGACAGGCAGGGGCGCCCCGCGTCGCCTTCTGGGACAACGCCCGCTTCGCGCTCATCGCGCTCGTCGTCGTCGGCCATACGATCTCCACCGTTCGTCACGAAACGGCCCTCGCCTACGGCGTCTACACCTACCTCTACCTGTTCCACATGCCGGCGTTGATCCTGCTGAGCGGCTACTTCTCTCGCGCGAACGCCTCGTCGAAGACGATCCGCGCGACGGTGCAGCTCATCGTGGTCTGGGTGCTCTGGGAAGGGATCTGGGCGGTGATCGGATTCGCCGTCGTCGAGGAGACACCAGCCGAATCGTTCCTGATCTCGCCGTCGTGGACGCTCTGGTACCTCGTCAGCATCGTCACGATGCGGATCATGCTGCCGTACCTCGCCCAGCTGCGTCGCCCGCTGGTCGTGTCGGTCGCGATCGCGCTCGTCGGCGGTGTGATCCCGGTGATCGGCACCGAATTCTCTGCGGCCCGCACGCTCACGTTCCTCCCGTTCTTCGTCCTCGGCTGGCTCGCGAGAAACCGGGGATGGCTGAACGGCCAGTGGTTCGCGCTGCCCCACCGGTGGGTGCGCACCGTGTCGTGGGGCATCCTGGCGCTCGTCGCCGCGATCCTCATCGCAGTGCCCGGCCTGCGGTCGTGGTGGCGCGTCGATGATTGGCTGACCTGGCGCGACGGCTACGGCGCGCGCTTCTCCGAAGCGCCGATCGGTGATTGGGCGCCGCACCACTGGCTCGAAACCTCACTGGGGGGAGTCGCCGTCACCGCGGCGCTGTTCGTGATCGCGGCAGCGATGACGTTCGCGGTCCTCGGGGTGACCCCGCGTCGCCGGCTCGTCATCACCGACTGGGGCGCGCGCACCCTCTCCGTCTACCTCCTGCACGGGCCCATCGTCTGGGCGCTGCGCCAGACCGGGGTGATCGATACGATCGGCGGCCTCGGCGCGTCCGGCGTCGTGATCCTGATCGCCGGAGCCGTTTCGCTCGCGGCGGTGCTCGCTCTCGCGCCCGTCGAACGCGCCTTCCGCTGGATACTGACGCCGAATGTCGACTGGCTGTTCGGGAGCGCGCGTCAAGACGCTGATCGCGGCGGTCCCTGACGCCGCAGCTGCAGGCGTCGCTCAGCGATCTTCGGGCACGAGCAGCTGATGCTGCGCGAGCTCGCGATACAGCGGGGTGCTCGCGATGAGCTGTTCGTGCGTGCCCTCGCCGATGACGCGTCCCTCGTCGAGCACCACGATCTTGTCCGAGTCGACGACCGTCGACAGTCGATGCGCGATCACGACGAGGGTGCGCCCCGTCGAGACCGCGTCGAGCGCCTCCCGCATGAGGCGCTCGTTCACGCCGTCGAGGCTGGCGGTCGACTCGTCGAGCAGCAGGATCGGCGGAGCCGTGAGCAGGGCGCGCGCGATCGCGAGTCGCTGCTTCTCGC
Organism: Leucobacter sp. USHLN154; assembly: GCF_037145595.1. Lineage (NCBI taxonomy): Bacteria > Bacillati > Actinomycetota > Actinomycetes > Micrococcales > Microbacteriaceae > Leucobacter > Leucobacter sp. USHLN154. The sequence goes on along the minus strand of NZ_JBBCXF010000008.1, from coordinate 22,152 downwards.
CGCCCGAGAGCATCACGCCGTTCTCGCCGACGGGCATGTCGAGCGCAGTGGCGAGCGCAGCACTCGCATCCCCCGTCTTCCACGCGCCTCCGCGCTCGAGCAGGCGGCCCAGGTTGACGGCGCGCAGCACGCGCTCACAAGCAGCGTCGCTCGCCTCGGGTGCAGCCAGCAGCAGGTTCTCGCGCAGCGTTCCCGCGAGCACGGGCGCATCCTGTTCGACGTACCCCATCTGGCGGCGCAGCTCGCCCCGATCGAGCGTGCGCACATCGGCGCCGTGCAGTGCGACGGTTCCCGCTTCGGGGTCGTAGAAGCGCTCGATCAACCCGAGGATCGTCGATTTGCCGGCACCTGAGGGGCCGACGAGAGCGACCCGCGATCCGCGGGGCACCGTGAAGCTCACCCCCCGCAGCACCTCGGTCTCGATGAGTGCAGCGGGAGCGGCCTCAGCGTCGCGGCGCGCACCTCGGCCTCCGCGCACGAGCTCGCGCGCGTCGGCGCGCTCAGGTGCGGCCGAACGGTAGGTGAAGCGCACATCGGCGAGTTCGATCGCGGGCGCACCGTCGTCGCGGACCTCGGCGAGCGGCACGAGACGGCCGAGCGGGGAACGGGCGGCGTCGCGCTCCGCCTCGGTCTCCAGGCTCGCGATCTCCTGGATGCGGCCGAGCGCTCCGAGTGCCTGGTTGACGGCCGAGATCGCCCCGAACGCTTGGGCGAGCGGCGTCACCATCAAGAACAGGAAGATGATGAACGTGACGAGCTGGGCGATGGTGATCGCTCCCGTGGCGACCCGGAACCCGCCGAGCCCGAGCACGATCAGGAACGAGAGCTGCAGCGCGAGGAATGACACGGGCACGATGAACGCCGAGATGCGAGCGACCTTGATGCCGAGCAGATACGCCTCGGTCGCGTCGCGCTCCGTCGCGGCCTGCTCGCGTTCGGCGGCCCCCGCCGCCCTGATGGTGCGGATCGACGAGATGGACCGGTCGACCTGCGCGGCGAGGTCGCCGACCTTCTCCTGCGCGCGAGCGACCGCCGGGCGGATCCGGGAGGAGACCGCGACGACCACCACGAGCGCGACGACGATTACGCTGAAGGTGATCCCGAACAGCGCCGGGTCGATCACGAGCATGCCGACGAGGGCGCCGACGAAGATGAGGATGCCGCTGGCCGCCTCGACGAGGCCCTGCGTCAGCACCGCGCGCAGCAGCGTCGTGTCGCTGCCGACGCGTGAGACGAGATCGCCGGTGCGGCGGCGATCGAACTGCGCGATCGGCAGATGGAGGATCTTGGCGATCAGGCGCTTCCGGCTCGTGAGCACCACGCCCTCGCCCATGCGCTGCAGTACGTAGTGCTGCAGGCCGCTGAGCACGGCACCGACCACGACGATCACGGAGAGCAGGCCGAGCAGGCCGGCCAGGGGCAGGCCCTCTTGGACGCGGGTGATGATCTGCCCGAGCAGGGGCGGCTGCACGAGCGAGGCGACCGCGGCGACGAGGCCGAGCACCAGGGCGACGACGAGCAGGCGGCGCTGCTCGAAGAGATAGGGGAGCAGCTCTCGCAACGAGGCCCGCGGCCCGCGGGGTGCGGCGGTGGTCGTCGCGCTGCCGGCCGATGCGGTGTCGTCTGCGGCGGAATGTTCTGCTGATGCTGCTGGCCGGGTCACCCGCCCAGCCTACGCCGTCGCGCTGATCGGCAGCGCCGAGCGACGCCCCCTTGCCTTGCGGACCGCCTCTCGCGAGCGGGGTCACTTTCGGAGCGTGTTGGACCCGTGCCCGGCCGCAACACCCTCCGAAAGTGACCCGGCTCGCAGAAAGTGGGTAGGGGAAGAGGGACGTGACGCGCCTACGCCGAGATGCGGCGGAGGGCGACCGCGAGGTGCAGTGCGGCCTCGGCGGCCTCGCGACCCTTCGACTCTGGAGCGCCCGGGCGGCCGGAACGGTCGAGCGCCTGCTGCTCCGTGTCGGTGGTCAGCACGCCGAACCCGATCGGCTTTCCCGCGTCGAGCTGCACGCGCGTCAAGCCGTCCGTGACCGCGGAGCTGATGTACTCGAAGTGCGGTGTGCCGCCGCGAATGACGATGCCCAGGCACACGGCAGCGTCGAACCCGCCGCCCCCCGCCTCACGAGGCGCCAGGGCGACCTGGGCCGCGAGCGGCAGCTCGAACCCGCCGGCCACGGTGAAGGTCTCGTGCTCGGCTCCGGCTGCCGAGATCGAATGCTGGGCGCCAGCGACGAGGTGCTCCATGATCTCGGCGTGCCAGCTGCCGGCGATGATGGCGACCCGCAGGCCGGTGGCGTCGACGGTGAGATCCGGGGCTCCGGCTCCGCTCATGATGTGCTCCTTCGAATCGGGGGTGTGGGTTGGGTTGGTGATCGAGCGCTGGATCGCCGCCTACTGGGCGTCCCGCACGTTCTCGGGCAGCTGATGGCCCATGCGGTCGCGCTTGACCGCGAGGTACGCGAGGTTCTCCTCCGTGACGCCGACGAGCAGCGGCACGCGCTCGGTCACGGCGATGCCGTGCGCTTCGAGCTGGGAGACCTTCTCGGGATTGTTCGTGAGGAGGCGTACCCGGTCGATGCCGAGGTCTGCGAGGATCTCCGCCGCAGCCGTGTAGTCGCGGGCGTCAGCGGGGAACCCGAGCTGCAGGTTGGCGTCGAGCGTGTCGACGCCCTGCTCCTGCAGCTGGTAGGCGCGCAGCTTGTTGGCCAGGCCGATGCCGCGACCCTCCTGCCCCCGCAGGTAGACGACCACGCCGCCGGTCTCGTGCACGCGGTCGAGCGAGGCGTCGAGCTGCGGGCCGCACTCGCACTTCAGGGAGCCGAACGCCTCGCCGGTGATGCACTCGGAGTGCACGCGCACGAGGGTCTCGCCCGAGGGCAGTGAGCCGTCGGGCAGCGGCGCGACGAGCGCGATGTGGTCGATGCCGGCTCGCCGGTCGCGGTAGGCCATTGCACGGAACTCGCCGTGCTCGGTCGGCAGCAGCGTGTCGGCGCGCAGGCTCACGCCGCGGCGTTGCTGCTGCACCGCGGGAGCGCCCTCGGGATCGTGGGCGTTGAGGTACGCGATGAGCTGCTCGATCGTGATGACTGGCACGCCCTCGCGGTTGCCGAGGGTGATGAGCTCCGGCAGGCGCATCATCTCGCCGTCGTCCGCGACGATCTCGGCGATGGCCGCGACCGGCCGCAGGCCCGCCAGCTGCATGAGCTCGACGCCGGCTTCGGTGTGCCCGTCGCGGGCGCGCACCCCGCCGTCGACCGCTCGCAACGGCAGGACGTGGCCGGGGCGGCGCACGTCGGTCGGCTTCGCCTCGGGGTTCGCGAGCGCGCGGAGCGTGGTGGCGCGGTCGCTCGCGCTGATGCCGGTGGTGACGCCGTTGGCCGCGTCGACGGTGACCGTGTACGCGGTGCCCCGCACGTCCTCGTTGCGTGAGACCATCATGGGTAGATCGAGCTCGTCGGCGATCGCGTTGGTCATGGGGGCGCAGAGGAGACCGGACGACCAGCGCACCGTCCACGCGATCCACTCGGAGCTCGCGAGCTCGGCCGAGATGATGATGTCGCCTTCGTTCTCGCGATCCTCGTTGTCGGCGACGATCACCGGCCGGCCGGCGCGGATCGCCTCGATGGCCGATTCGATCGTCGAGATCCCGGGGGTGCGGGGGGCTGCGGTGCGCGGGGTGGCCGCGGGGTCGGTGGTGCTCATGCGCGGGTTCCTTCGGTGTTCGGATGGGCTGATGCATCGGTGACGCCGAGGCGCAGCATGCGGGCGACGTGACGGGCGAGGATGTCGGTTTCGACGTTGACGCGGTCGCCGGGTTCGAGGTCCCCGAGGATCGTCGCGGTGAGCGTCTCGGGGATGAGGGAGACCTCGAACCACTGCTCCGGCTCCGATTCGGGGGCGATCGCCGAGACGGTGAGGGATACCCCGGAGAGCGTGACCGATCCCTTGTCGACGAGCAGGGGAGCGAGCGCTCGGTCGAGCGAGAACCGGAGCACCCGCCAGGCCTCGTGGGGCGTCGCGGAGATGAGGGTGGCGGTACCGTCGACGTGCCCCTGGACGATGTGGCCGCCGAGGCGGGTGTCGACGCGCACCGCGCGCTCCAGATTGACGCGGGCGCCGGCAGCGAGGTCGCCGATGGTCGACATCGCGATCGACTGGGCCATGACGTCGGCGGTGAAGGTGCCGCGGCCGTCCTCCGTGGTGCCGCGATCGATCACGGTGAGGCATACGCCCGACACTGCGATGGATGCGCCGTGGGCGGCGTCGCTCGTGACGAGCGGCCCGGCGATGACGAGTCGCAGTGAATCGTCGACGGGTTCGACCGAGACGACCTCGCCGATTTCTTCGATGAGTCCAGTGAACATCAGGATCCTTCCGTGGCGGAGCCGAGAGCTCGGGGGATGAGGGGCGCGGAGTGGAGTGCGGGGAGCGCGGCGGTCACGAGTACGTCGTCGCCGAGGGGCTCCAGACGAGCGTCGGCGAGGCGCTGGATGCCCGACATGCTCGGGATCCCGAGGTCGCCGATCGCCAGGCGCCCGCCTCCGAGCAGCGCGGGAGCGACGTACACGAGTACCTGGTCGGCGAGGCCCGCCGCGATGAGCGCGCTCGCCACCGCGGGTCCGCCCTCGACGAAGACGCTGCGCACGCCCCGCGCGGCGAGCGAGGCGAGGTCGGCGACGAGATCGGTGCCGCTGTAGTGCAGCGGCTCGGTCAGGTCGTTGGCTGCCAGCGCTGGGTGGGCGCGAACACGGGCGCCGTCCGGAATGGAACGGCGCCCGAGCACGACCGGAATCGGCTGCTCGACCGCGGGTACGAGCAGGTCGCCCGAGGCGGCACGGGCGGTGAGCGCCGGATCGTCGGCGAGGAGCGTGCCGGTGCCGACGAGGATCGCGTCGGCTGCCGCGCGTCGGCGATGCACGTCTGCGCGAGCCTCGGCTCCCGTGATCCACTGGCTCGACCCGTCGCTCGCGGCTGCGCGGCCGTCGAGGGTCTGCGCCCACTTGACGATGACCTGCGGGCGCGCGGAGGCGTCGGCGGGGGGACGTCGAGCCGCCGCACGCGGTGCGGCCGTGGGATCCTGCTTCGCGAGCCACGTGCGGAGCAACTCGCGAGCCTCTGAAGCGAGCACGTCGCCGTGCACCTCGACGCCTGCCGCGCGCAGCGTGTCAGCTCCGCCGGACGACTCCTGGCCCGGATCGGAGAGTGCGTACGCGACGGCCCCGACACCAGCGGCGATCAGCGCTGCGGCGCACGGGCCGGTGCGACCGGTGTGGTTGCAGGGCTCGAGGGTGACGACCGCGGTGAGTTCTCCTGCCCGATCGCGCCACTCGCCGGGGAGCCGGGAGATCGCGTCGACCTCCGCGTGCGGAGTGCCGGCGCCGCAGTGCCAGCCCTCGGCGACGATGCGGCCCGCCCGGTCGAGCAGTACGCAGCCGACCTGGGGATTCGGGGTGTCGGAGGGCCCGCGCCGTGCGATGGCGAAACCGCGGCGCATCCCATCCTCGATGAGGCTCTGCTCGAGCATCCCCGGTCCACCGTTTCACTCAGTGCCGGGTGCGCAAGGGTCCACGGACGTCCGTGACTCACGCGTTCCTCTCATCCGGACTCGAACGCACGAGGCGTCCATCACCGTCGGTACCGGAGTTCCACCGGTTCAACATCGCTGGAGCGACGCTCGCGGACTCTCACCGCCGGTTCGGAATCACACCGACCCCGGAACACGATCCTCATCGTAGTCGCCCGCACGGTCCAGCGCGCACTCGATGGCGGATATTTCGCCCGGGGCGCAACACTCCGCAACGCTCCGCAGTGTTCCGCGCCAGCTCTCAACAGCCTTCCGCGACGGGTTCGAGGAACGCGATCAGGATGCGCCGTGCGACGACATGCCGACCGCGGACGAGACGAGGTCGCGCAGCGACGCGTCCGGCAGATAGGCGCGCGTGAGTGCGATGCCGATGCGGGGCAGATCGCCCTCGTCGCGGTAGAGCAGGTACAGCGGCTCGGAGCGCGGGTTGAATTTCTGCTTGAAGCGGTGCAACGACTTGAACCCGTAGAGCGGCTCGATGAGCGCGCCCAGCTGGTCGAGCACCTGATCGACGGGCCCCGCCTGCGCGTCCTCGGGTCGCACCAGCGGCGCCCCTGAAAGCGAGACGAACTCGTAGCCCGCCTCCGAGAAATGCAGTGCCGACGAGGCGATGAGAAATTCCATGACCGGTCCGAAGCCGCCGTCGCGGCGTCGCATGAGGTCGAGCGTCCAGCCCACGATGCGCGGCTCGGTCTCGCCCGAGCCGTCGTCGCGCGCCGCCGCGGGCCCGTAGACCGGGAGCCACGAGGTGATCCCGTGCAGGTTGCCGCCCGCATCGACGGCGAGGCCGACGTAGACCGCCGGATCCAGCGCCTCTTCGACCGTGCCCAGTGTGAAGCGCATCTCGGGCAGGCCCTTGTCGCCGGTCCACTGCTCGGAGATCGCACGCACCTGCGCCAGTACGTTCCACGGCTGCTCAGCGAGACGCACCATGCGGAACGAGATATCCTCGCGGCCGGCGCGGTTGATGGCGGTGCGCACCGCGCCCCAGGCCTTGCCCGTGAACGCGAGCCCGGGCAGATCGACGATCGTGTCCTCGGCGACGATGACCGAACGCCACCCGTCGGGCTTCGCCGCGGCCGAGACCCCGCCGGCCGAGAACGCGCACGGTATGAGGCCGGCCTGCTGGGTGGCGTGCGCGAACTGCTCCAGGGCGTCGGCGTGGCCGCCCTCCGGGACGATCGGATCGCCGAGCATGATGGCGACCTCCGCGTGCGACTGGTAGGCGATCGCACCGGTGCCGCTCGCGATCCGCTGATTCGCCTCCCACGTCGACATCCAGGAGATCGTGCCTCCCCCGAAGCGCTCGAGCCGGTGCACGAGCTCGTCGCGAGTGAGCGCCGCTGCGGGCAGCACGCGTCGCGACTGGCGCAATCTGACGCGGAACGCACCTCGACCGATGACCAGGAAGACGAGGATCGCGGCCCAGAGCAACGCCGGAGCGAGCAGCAGCGCGAAGACCTGCCGCGGTGAATCCAGCGCTCCCGTGTCGACGAGCGCGGGGAGCAGAGCGAACCCGAGCGCCGCGGTCAGCAGGTTGAACCCGCCGAGCACGAGCGCGCCGATCCAGGCGACCCGGTAGCCCTTTCGGATGCCGTTCGCGACGAGCGCGATCACGATCACGTCGATCGCCACGTCGATCAGCGACGCCGTCGGGTGGTTCTCGCCCAGCGGCCCGTTGAAGGGGACGATGAGATCGAACACCTGAATGACGCCGACGGCGACCAGTCCGGAGAGCCCGATCAGGCGCCACTCGCGCTGGGTGGGGCGCCCCGCGGGGTGCCGGAAGGCCGGCAGCCATCCGCTCACCGCGAGGCCGGCGGTCATCGCGACGGCGTGCTCGAGATCGTAGAGCTCGCCGAGGTAGAGCACGGAGATGCCCACCCACAGCCCGATCGCGATGCGCGCGCGCAGGCGCCAGGGGGCGGGGAGCGTGGCGATGGCGAACACGAGGGCGGTGAACGCCGCGCACGACGGCCCGACATCGACGGATTCGGTGAGTCGTACGGCCCAGTGCCACCCGGTCGACGAGACGAGGAGGAGGATCCCGGCCGCGCCGAGCACTCCGACGATGTGGCCGCCGAGTGCGATCGCCACCGTCCGCAACGACCCGAATCGCCACTCGGCCCAGCCGAGCCCGCCTACGACGAGGGGGAGCAGCGTCAGGTAGACGAGCGGGTGATCGACGAAGAACGGAGATGTCAGCAGCGTCCACCAGCGACCGTCGGCGAACGACGGGATGCCCGTGGCGACCTGCGAATACCAGCTCTGCTCCGCGGTCGGTCTCCAGAGGGTCCCGGTGGCGAGCCCGACGGCCAGGAGAGCCACGATGAACGACGCGGTGAACGGCGTCCTGCGAAGCACGTGCCCCACGCGTGATCGAGTGCGTGCAACGGGCTCGTCGGCGCTCTTCGGCACCACGGGGGCAGTCATGGGCTCAGTCTAAAGAGCGGACTGCGAGGCGGCTAGCGAATGAGGCCGATGCGTTCGTAGACGAGGTCGAGGGTGCGATTCGCCACTTCATCGGCCCGTTCCGCAGCGCGACCGAGCAACCGGTCGAGCTCAGCCGGGTCGGCGAGCAACTCCTCGGTGCGCGTGCGCACGGGCGCGAGGCTCTCCTCCACGACCTCGACGAGGCCCTTCTTGAGGTCGCCGTAGCCGCGGCCTGCGTACTCCTGCTCGAGTGACGCGATCGGGCGGCCGCTCAGCACCGAGTAGATCGTCAGCAGATTCGCGACGCCCGGCTTCGCCTCGCGGTCGAAACGGATCTCGCCATCGGCGTCGGTCACCGCTCGCATGATCTTCTTCTTCGTGACGTTCGCGGGGTCGAGCACCTTGATGAGGCCCGCCTCCGACTCCGCCGATTTCGACATCTTGGCGGTGGGCTCCTGCAGGTCGTAGATCTTCGCGGTGCCCTTCGGGATCTGGGCCTCGGGAACCACGAACGTGTCGCCGAATCGCGAATTGAAGCGGTTCGCGAGATCGCGCGTGAGCTCGACGTGCTGGCGCTGATCTTCACCGACGGGCACGCTCTCGGCCTGGTACAGCAGGATGTCGGCGGCCATCAGCACGGGGTACGTGAACAACCCGACCGAGGCGGCGTCGGCGCCGTTCTTCTGCGACTTGTCCTTGAACTGCGTCATGCGGCTGGCCTCGCCGAACCCGGTCACCGTGTTCAGCACCCAGGCGAGCTCCGCGTGCGCCGAGACCTGCGACTGCACGAACAGCGTCGATTTCTCCGGGTCGATGCCGGCGGCGATGTACTGGGCCGCGGTGCGTCGGGTGCGGGCGATCAGCTCTGCCGGGTCCTGGGGGACCGTGATGGCGTGCAGGTTCACGACGCAGAAGAACGCGTCGAAGTCCTCCTGCATCTGGGTCCACTGGCTCAGCGCGCCGATGTAGTTGCCGAGCTGGAGCGAATCGCTCGAGGGCTGCATGCCGGAGAAGAGGACGGGCTTGGAGTGTGCACTCATGGGAGTTCCTTGCGGGAGATGCTGCGAAGCGTGGGTGGGGATGGAAGAGGCGCGTGCCAGGGCCGGATCGGCCGGAGGTGCTCGCGCCGCGCGTCAGACGCGGTAGTCGACGACGACTGCTGCGTGATCCGACCATCGCGCGTCGTACGACGCGGCGCGATCGACCGTGTACGACTCGACGCGCTCGGCGAGCGCCGGCGTGACGACCTGGTAGTCGATGCGCCAGCCCGTGTCGTTGTCGAACGCCTGCCCGCGGTTCGACCACCAGGTGTACGGCCCATCGACCTCGCCGTGGAAGCGGCGCCCCACATCGACCCAGCCGTAGCCGACGCCGTCGGTGCCGTCGACGCCGACGACGGGCTCGCCCGCAGCGCCGAAGAAGCGGTCGAAGTAGGCGCGCTCTCGGGGGAGGAAGCCGGCGCGCTTCACGTTGCCCTTCCAGTTCTTGATGTCGAGTTCGCGGTGCCCGACATTGAAATCGCCCACGATCGCGACGAGTTCGCGCTCTGCCGCGAGTTCGTGCATGCGCTGCCCCATCGCGTTGAGGAAGGCCCACTTCGCCTCCTGGCGCGGGGTCTCCACCTCGCCGGAGTGCGTGTAGTTGCTGACCACCGTGAGGGGGGTGCCGCCGAGATCGAAGTCGGCCTCGAGCCACCGACCCGACGACTGGATCTGCTCCTGAGCGGCGAGCGCCCCGAGTCCGACGCGGTGCGCGGTCGCAGGCACGCGGCTCGCGATCGCGACTCCGGCGCGGCCCTTGATCTGGCAGGGGTCGTGGATGAAGTGCCATTCGTCGCCGAGGAGCTCTGTCAGGTGGGCATCGTCCGCCCGTACTTCTTGCAGCGCGAGCACATCGACACCGCGGGCATCGAGCCACTCGCCCATGCCCTTCCGGAATGCGGCCCGGATGCCGTTGACGTTGACGGATGCGACGCGCAAGGTTTCAGCCATACCCGCCAGTCTACGTCGGGAGCGCCGGCAGCATCGAGAGCCGCCGGTATTCGACCCGGCCGGGCCGTGAGGCGCCGAACGCGTCAGAACACCATCGGGCGGTCGTCGTCGTCGTCGAAGGTGCCGCCGAGCAGATCGACGTCGATGTCGCAGACGACCGGAACGTGGTCGCTGGGCGCATCGCCCTTGCGTTCGTCGCGTTCGATCGACGCGCCGGTCACGGCGTCGGCGAACGCGGGCGATCCCATGATGAAGTCGATGCGCATGCCCTGGTTCTTCGGGAACTTGCCGGCCTGATAGTCCCAGAAGGTGTAGCCCTCCGGCACGATCGGGCGCACGACGTCGGTGAGGAGCGTTTCGAAGGAGGCGAACATGGAGCGCTCCTCCGGGGAGACGTGCGTGGAGGCTCCCGGACGGAACGAGGGATCGGCCATGTCCGTCTCGAGCGGCGCGATGTTCCAATCGCCCATGAGTGCGAGCGGCAGCTGCGGATCCTCATCGAGCCAGGCGCGCGTGTCTTCGCGGAGCGCCTCGAGCCACGCCAGCTTGTAGGCGAAGTGCGGATCGTCGAGCGAGCGGCCGTTGGGCACGTAGAGACTCCACAGGCGCAGGTCGCCCACCGTGACACCCAGCGCACGGGCCTCGTGCGGCAGCTCGTTCGGGCCGAAGCCCTGCACGGCCTCCTGGCCCTTCACCGGCTTGCCGAACCCGGGCATTCCGTCGAACTCTCGCGCCACGTCCGTCATCTCGTGACGGCTCGCGATCGCCACGCCGTTCCACTGGTTGAGCCCGTGGATCTCGACCGAGTAGCCGGCCTGCTCGAACGCGGCGATCGGAAACTGCTCGGGGCGGCACTTGATCTCCTGCATCGCCAGCACGTCGATGTCTTCTCGCACGAGCCAGTCGACCACGCGGCCGAAACGAGTGCGGATCGAATTGACGTTCCAGGTGGCGATGCGCATGCGAATCAGCCTACCGCTGGGCGCTTGCGCAACTCCGCTTCCCGAGTCAGACTCTGGGCAAGGCCCGCGAGGATTCGGGGCGCGGAGGGAGCGTCATGGCGGCGCGGGGGCAGGGCGGTCCGGTCGGGGAGCGCATCGCGGTTCCACGACGCAGGCTCCGAGACGTCGTCGAGACCGCGCGCGCCGAAGGGTCGGTCACGCTGCTGCTCGGAGAAGCGGGGAACGGCAAGGGATACCTCGCGGAACAGGCCGCGCTGGCGCTCGCCCACGAGCATCCGGGCGTCGTCTCGGTGCACGTGCTGCCGCGGCCCCCGCGCCCTGCGAGCGGCATCGCCTCCGTTTTCGCCGCGGATGCGTCTCAGTCTGCGGGGGAGCACGCGCTCGGAGACGCCTCGCCCGCCGACCGAGTCGAAGAGGTGCGCGCCACCATCGGGCGCGCGGATCCGGCGGCGCCCGTGATCCTCGTCGCTCCTGACATCGACGAGTACTCCCCGCAGGATCTGCGCATCCTCACCGAACTCGCGCGCACCCGCGCGTTGCGCATCATCGCCACCGCGCGTCAGCTGTCGAGTGCGATCGAGCGCGTGGGCAGCGGGCCGCAGGTGCGTCGCCTCACCGTCGGACCCCTCGACCTCGAAGAGAGCGCTCTGTTTCTCTGCACCATGCTCGGCGTCGACCGCATCGACCCCGATACGCTCCGCCGGTGGCACACGGTCTCGGGCGGCAACGGGTACGCGCTCGCGGTGCTCGCGCTCGCCGCAGACCGGAGCGGGGAGCTCCGCCGCAGCCACGGCACGGCGTGGGCGGCACGGCTGCACGACGTCGTGACGGGGGAGTACGCCCACCTGCTCGCCGACTCGTGCACCGACGAGGAATGGCGGGCGCTGGAGTTCATCGCGCAGGCGGAGCCCATCATCGAGACGGCGCTGCTGCGCAGCGTCGATGCGGGCGCGCTCACGGCGCTCTTCGAACGCGGCCTCGTCGTCACGCAGTCGCGCTCGGGAACCCCCTCGCTCACGCTCGGGCATCCATTGCTCGCCGCATCGTTGCGGGCAGGCATATCGCCGGTGCGACGCATCGAACTCGACGACCGCATCTTCACCCTGCTCGATGAGGATCGCGCTGGCGTCGACCCGGTGCTCGACACCGAGCGACTCATCCGGCTCGTCGTGTTCGGCACGGCCGCGGGCCGGAACGTGCCGTTCGCCTGGATCTGGCGCGCATTCGAATCCATGGCCACGGGCGGCGACCCGCGTCTGCTGCTGCGTCTCGCGCGCGTCATCGCCGCGCACACGGATGCCGACGGGGCGCAGGCCGGAAGCGCTGCGCTTCGAGCCGTGCGCATCGCTCGGCTGCTCGGCGACGAACCCTCCCGACGCGGCACGCTCGACCGCATCGAGGAACTGCTCGACGACGCCCAGCGCCGCGATGAGATGCCCGCGACGCTGGAGATCGGGCTCGCGACCACCGTCGCACGGGAACGGGTGCGAGACGGCGGCGATCTGGACGCCGTGCTCCGCGATCTCGACGCGCTCGAAGTGCGAGCGTCGAACGACGCCGCCATGGCGATGCTCGGGAGCACCCGCGTGCACGTGCTCGCCTACACCGGCCGACTGCGCGAGGCGGCGGACGCATGCCCGCCGCTCGAACTCTCGCCGGATCTCGGCATCGAGTGGGCCAGATCCCCCGGTCGTGCGATGGCCTCCCTCATCCTGGAACAGCGCGGCGCGTTCGAGGACGCCGTGGCGAGCGCCGAGCATGCGCAGGCGCTGAGCCGCCTCGGGCCTCGTTCTCGGAGCGATCTGGTCGACATCCACGGTTTCTGCACCTTGCTGGGCTACTGGGTCAGCGGCAGCCGCGAGAGCGCGCGGCGCGTGTACGAGGAGCTCTCCGGTCAAGCGTCGGCAGATGCGCACGCGGAAGCGCACTACTCCGGGCTCGTCGAGGTCGGTGCGATGCTGCTCGCGGTGCAGGAGGGGCGATGGACCGAGGCGGCCGCGAGCGGTGATCGACTGGCGGATCGCCTCGGCGCGAGCGACCCGTACTCCCTCGCGCCGCTCGTTCAGGCCGCCATCGCACTGGCTCTCGCGGTGCTGGGGGAACGCGACCCCGCACTGCGCGCGCTCGCCGCATCGGAGTCGCCGGAACGCGGGGTAGCGATGGCGCTCAGCGGACACCGACGGATGCTCGCGCTCCGCGCCCGACAATGGCTGCGGGATCCGAACGCGGTCACCGGCGCGGCCGACATCGCCGAGTGGGCTGCGCAGGAGCACCTGCCGTACATCGAACTGCTCGCACGGCACGCGCGCGCATTCGAGTCCCGCAGTGCGACATCCGATGAACTCGAGCATGCGCGGCACCTGGCGTCCCGTGTCGATGGTCCCCTCGGGGCGGCGCTCGTCTTCCACATGCAGCGGCTCGCTCGCGCGGACGGGGCCGGATCAGCGGCCGGAGGCGGTACTCGCTCACGAGCGGGCACCGCTGCCGAGCAGCAATCCGCCGGGCAGGACGAACCCGAGATCCGGTTGCTCGCAGATCTCGGAGTCTGGCTTCCGCTCCCCCCAGCCGGTGGGTTGACGCCCCGCGAACGCGAAGTCGTGCTGCTCGTTGCGCTCGGATACTCGAGCCGATTCATCGCCGAGCGACTCTCCATCTCCGCCCGCACCGTCGAGACGCATCTCTCGCACGCCTTCGGCAAGATCGGGGTCGAGAACCGCGATGAACTGCGCGAGTGGGTGGCACGGAATCGCTCCGTGATGGCGCCCGCGAAAAGTACGTAATTCCCCCGGATCCGCCCCGGAAATCGCGCACGTAGCCTGCGATCAGGTTGACCGAAGTCGCGCGGCCCGGGGGAATTCTCAAGTGCCATGCGCACCTGAGAAGCGAGACGAATCATGCATACATCGATTCGGGGCAACGGCGATGGAGCCGCACCCCGTCTGCAACGCAGTCGCTGGTTGATTGCTCTCGTCGGCGCCGTTGCGCTGACGCTCGGCCCCGGTATCGGCGCTGCCGTCGCGGCAGAACCGCTCTCCCCGGTCGACGGCACCGTCGAGGTTTCCGCCGCCGATGCCGGCGCGGTGACGGAGCCGGAACCACAGATCGCGCAGCCCGCCGCGGTACCCGTTCCAGAGCCGGTGGTGGAGCCTGTGGTGGAGCCTGTCGTCGAGCCGGTGGTCGAGCCCGTGGTGGAGCCGGTGGTCGAGCCCGTCGTTGAGCCGGTGGTCGAGCCCGTCGTCGAGCCGGTGGTGGAGCCGGTCGTCGAGCCGGTCGTCGAGCCGGTGGTGGAACCCGTGGTCGAACCTGCCGCAGAGCCGGTCGCACCCTCGGCGGCACCCGAGCCCGCTCCAGCGGAGGACGCCAAGACGAAGACCGGCAACGGCAGCGAGAACCCGCATAACAAGGTCACGCTGTGCCACGCCACCGGCTCGGAGAAGAACCCGTACGTCTCCCACACCGTGAACGCGAACGGCACGGCCAGCGGACACATCGGCCACCAGGGCGGCCGCGACATCATCCCCCCGTTCACCTACAACGAGCACGGCTCGGAGATGTCATACGGCGGCCAGAACTGGGATGCAGCAGGTCAAGCGATCTGGGCGAACGGCTGCAAGCCGGTCGATCCTGATCCCGACCCCGGTTCGCCCGTGCTCACCATCGATCCCATTGCCTGCGTCGCAATCGATGCCCCGCTGCCCGAGACCGTCGCCGTCACGGTCTCCGGCCTCACCGAAGCCGGCAGCTGGACGCTGACCGTGACCGGTGAAGCCAACGGGAGCAGCTCGGTCGACGTGACCGGGAACGGCGTGTACGCGGTTCCCGTCAGCGGTGTCGGCAGCTACTCCGTCACCATCGGGAACGGCGACACCGTCGCCGGTTCAGCGAGCTTCGTCATTGCTCGGTGCCCCGACCCGCGCGGAACAGATAAGCCTGTCATCGAGGTGCCGGACCTCGCCTGCGTCGAGGTCGACGCGGAGCTGCCGGGCACGATCTCAGTGATCGTCAGCGGACTCGTCCCGCCGGAGGACGGCGCAGCACTGGCCGACGAGGGCGGGTACCTCCTGCAGATCAGCGGCGGATCGGGTGAGACAGCCTCTGTGCCGGTGGACGGAAACGGAAGCTACGCACTGCCGCTCAGCGGAACAGGAACCTACACCGTGGAACTGCTGAGGGGCGGCATGACCGTCGCTTCGGGCTCCGTGGTCCTCGAGCGGTGCGAGCCGGTGACTCCGGTGACCCCGCCGGAGCCGCCTGCACCGCCTGCACCGCCTGCGCCGCCTGCACCACCGGCCGTGCCGGTCGAGCCGAGCCTCGTCCAGCCACCGACCGTCCCGTCGATGACGCATCAGCCCGCACCCGCGGCGCCGATGCACGTGACGCAGCAGCAGCCGTTGCTCGCAGTGACGGGAGCGTCCGGTGACGCCGCCCTGCTGGGAGCGGCAGCCCTCGCGCTGATCGTCGGGAGTGGGCTGATGGTATCGCTGACGCGTACTCGTCGCTCGTAGTCGCGACACGACGCACTGGAGGCATCGGGGATCTCCCCCGATGCCTCCAGTGCGTCGTGCACCGGCATGCTCAGCTGAGTTTCCAAGGGCACACCCAGTGCCACCATGTACATTGAATCGTTATGTCGGGCGCGATCAGCGCTGCCCGCGCGATCCTGGGAAGCTGAATGACACAGAAACCTGCTGGAGCACTCGAACGGCACTCGTTCGTGCGACATGGCAAGCTCCGTCGTTCGAGCGCATGGGGCAACGCGCTCCGCGTGCTGCTCACCACCGCAATCGTCGTGGTGCTCAGCGGTGTCGCGACCGTCTCGTACGCCGTCTGGGGCCTGGTGCAAGACATCGACACGGTCGAGCTCGGCAACGAGTCGACCGCTGTGGGCGTGGGCGATGCCACGATCGACGGGCCCCTCACGATTCTGCTCGTCGGCTCCGATTCACGGGCCGGCCAGGAGATCGACGACGGCGAAGAGGGCGAGCTCAACGACGTCACGATGATGCTGCATGTGTCTGCCGACCACAAGAATGCGACGGTCGTCAGCTTCCCGCGAGACCTCATGCTGCCGATTCCGAGCTGCCCCGGACCGAACGGCGAACCCGACTACTTCTCGGCGATGAGCGAGCAGCAGCTCAACTCGACCCTCGCAAACGGAGGATTGCCCTGCGTCGCCGAGACGGTGTCTGAACTCACCGGCATGGAGATTCCGAACGCTGCGCTGATCACGTTCGACGGCGTCATCGGCGTCTCGAACGCGATCGGCGGCGTCGAGGTCTGCCTTGCGCAGCCGATCGTCGACGAGCACACCGATCTCGACCTCCCCGCCGGTGAGAACACTCTCGTGGGGCTCGAGGCGCTGCAGTTCTTGCGCACCCGCCACGGCGTCGGCAACGGCGGCGATACCAGTCGCATCAGCAACCAGCAGGTCTTCATGTCTGCGCTCGTGCAGAAGATGAAGAGCGCCGACACGCTCTCCGATCCGGTGAAGGTGTACGGGCTCGCGAAGGCTGCGGTCGAGAACATGACCATGTCGAAGAACATGGCGAGCGTGCAGTTCATGCAGCAGGTCGCGAACACGGTGAAAGACATCGACCTGCAGAACATCAACTTCGTGCAGTACCCATCGTTCGACCACCCCTACGAGTCGGGCCGGCTCACGCCCGACTACACGAGCGGTAACGCGCTGTTCGAGGTCATCAAGAGCGGCCAGCCGTTCGCGGTGAACGGCGTCGGTGAAGGCGTCGAGGTCGAAGGGGCCGACGACGGCACCGTACCCGAGACGGGAGCCGAGACTCCGGCGACGGAAGAGGCGCCCGCGATCGACCCGAATACGGGCGAGCCGATCCCGGACCCGGCGGTCGAGGACCCGGCTGCTGACCCGGCTGCTGAACCGACGGACCCGGCGACAGGGGGCGGCGCGGGGGAGACCCCGCTGCCCGACAACGTGACCGGCGTGCAGGCGGACAAGTCGGTCTGCTCCCTCGGTCGCACCGCGTACTGAGCCCGATCGATTTCCACCGCGCCCGTTCATTCGGGTAGAGTGGATGACGTTGTTCGTGTATGGAGACGTGCCAGAGCGGCCGAATGGACTTCACTGCTAATGAAGGGTCGGGGTTAACTCGACCGGGGGTTCAAATCCCCCCGTCTCCGCCAATTGAACAACACACAGAACCCCCGAACGCCCTGAGAGATCAGCGGAGTTCGGGGGTTCTTTTGTTTTGCCTGCGAGCTTCTGGCAACAAACTGGCAACACCTTGCGCCGTGGTCGCCGCATCAACCCAATCCGTGAGCGCTTCCAGGTCATTGTCAAATGGGTCAGGGCACACGTCGCTGTCGCTGTCGCTGTCGCAGAAGCGTGTCCGAGCGAGCAGGATTTCGAATTTTCCTAGGTGTAGCTCTTTGGGTCGTCGTGAACGCGTAGCTCGATAAGGAAGACCTCCGCCGGGGTTACTGCGGTCAAGACCGAGAGCGAGGCGTGTTAGTTGTCTCGCGTATTCCGCGCAGCGCGCGGCGCACGTGATAGACCCGCCTGGTCAAAGGTCGAACGAAGCTACTGTCAGAGAATCCTCGGGCGTCGGCCAGAACGACGGTCGAAATGTGCGCGGACCGTGAAGTGAGCCCTAGCGGCGTCAGCCATGTCTTGATTGATGATCCACGGCTGATACTTAGGGTGGTCGGGATACCTTGAACGAAGAAATCTCCGCACCCTCTCTCCAGGGTGTCGACCATTTTTATGACCAAGCTCAAGAGCGAGAATTTCAGGACTCATCGGGTAGACCACGATCGCACCTCCGTTGGCGTACGTTGTACCTGCATCCTGCATCCTGCATCCTGCATCCTGCATCCTGCATCCTGTGGTGCGGCTCTCCGGCCAAAATAAACGAAGCCAAAGGGTGAATGCGGCAAGTGTCAGTTCATTCTCGTTCCAGCATGATGTAATCGGCTTCTCAGCGAGGCTGATATGCGTGGATTCCTCATCGCAGGCGTCGGATCCATGTCTCGCTCGACGACCTCTGTGCGGGATCGCCGGAGCATCGAGTTCGAAACGACTTCTGGCCTCTTGCCCAAATGCTGGCGCACTTTAGTGCAAGAACTTGGCATGCGCGACGGCTGCACAAGTCCCCTGTGGCAAACCGACTAGTGGAGCCACGCGACTTTCGCAACGCAGAGCCGGTGAGTGACCTGGCATGCCGGGTCGGTGTGAAACACGAGAGCCACGTAGACGGCCGTCAATACCATGCTGATCGACACCAACACACCAAACAACTTCTTCACGTTCGTCCTTCACTGAGTTGAGCGCGCGACGTGCGTCTGGAAGGGCCAGCGCAGGCCGACTCTTGAGTTGACGGGCTATACGCACCGATTGTTTCCGACGAAGCCTTCAGCAGCATACGGTCTCACGGTCGGTCATAAGCGTGCCAACGAATGAAGCTCCGGATGGGAACGCGCACGGGTATCCGCTGCACTGACCCCCATGACGCTCAAGAGCGAGCCCGCTGAAGTCGTGAAGGAATTGCCGGCGCCGTTCGAGTGAGCACTCTCCGCAGAAAAGCCATAGGGATGAGCGCAATGAGCGCGATGAGCGCAGCCGTGAGGTAGAGCGTGCCGTAGTTGTCAGAGACTCCAGCGAGTGGACCTGGACCTGCGGAGGCGAGTATTGTCACGGCAATGGCCGGAGCGATCGCTTGGGGGAGGGTCTCCGCGATGTTCAGCATGCCGAGATGGCTTCCTGCAGATCCACGCGGAACCGTGCGGAGTGCGAGCGCGAGGTCGACCGCGAAGAAGCCTCCGAGTGAGAGCCCGCCGACCGCTGCTGCGATCCATAGATGTGCCTCGCTCGCTGCTGTCGCTCGCAGTACGCCCGCGAGGGCGAGTCCGCAGGCCGCAGCGACGAGGTACGGCCCATAACTGCCGCGTCTCCCCGCGGTGAATCCGACGACTACCGCTGCGATCACGATTCCCGTTCCGCCGATGAAAGTATTGATTGCGACTATGGGCGTCGCTTCTTCGGGCGACCGGCTGACCCTGAGCATGACGAAGTACAGGGTGAAGGAGGTGACGAGCGAGAAGGCGAGCTGCATGAGAAATCGCTGCAGCCAGATCCACATGAACTGGCTGTTGTGCACGATTCGCCGCAGTTCACGCGCGGCGCCGCGGGGAAGAGGGGAACGCATGTCACGTGTCAGCGGCGGATCAGAGACGACCGTGCAGCAGATAGTGACCACTATCACGGCCACGACGGGCATCGCGAGGATGATCACATCGAGCCTCGTGGGAATGATGGCGGCGAGTAGCAGGGGTGGAAGGGTGCCGAGAAACGCTGCTGCGCCGAATACGCCCGAAACCGAGGATCGCTGCCGCTCGTCGACCTGGTCGCCGATCAGCCCGGCTACTGCGGCGAGAGAAGCGTTGTAGCCGGTTTGCGCGATGATCCAGGCGGTCATGAGTGCTGCTACTGATTCGGCGGTGAGCACGAGCGCGCTCCCACCGAGGCCGACGACAACGCCGCCGATCAACCAGGGGCGGCGCTTGCCAAAGCGACCCGAGGTCAAGTCCGAGATGATGCCGAATAGTGGATTCGCCACGATCGCCGTCACAGCACCGCACGTGATGACGAACGCGAGCGTAGCGGTGCGAGTGTCGTCGGTGACGAGCCGCTCCACGAGCATCGGCAGACCTATGACGGCAGGCCCGGTGAGTGAGCCGAGCACGACGAGATTGATGACGGCGAAGACCACCACATTTCGCACGTCGCGCTCCCCGAGATCTACGCTGCTCCTGTCACTCGTCGTCGCGAGCTGAACACGATGTAGCTTACGACACGCGGCATTTTCCGACAGGGTGAATCTTGACGTGAAAAGGGTGAAATCGCTGCGTCTGCGTGCCTCCCTTCGGGGCTTCACACTTCTCAATTCCCCCGATGAGCGCGCATAAAGTGCCTCTTCCTGGTGCACGAATCGTCGTTGCTACGGTCGCCGAGGGCTGGGTTACGTCTTGCCCGCCGAAGCCAGGGAGCGTATGAAGAGCATGAGTAAGAGATTAAGTAGCGCGGTGAAACGGTGGGGTGCCCTCATCGCCTCTGCCGCCGTGGTCGCCACTTCGCTGGTAACCGCAGGCGCGGGCTCGTCCCCCGCCGCAGCGGCGCAGTTCGCCTGTGATGCGAGCACGATCTACACGCAGAACGCAGCGGGCCAGATCCGTTCGGTTGATGTCTCGGCGGGCAGCGGCGGGCTCGGCGCCGTTCACGCTTCAGGCCAGCGCGCGAACGCCCTCGGCATCTCCGGCGACGGCAACCTCGCATTCACGCTTGACAATAGCAATGGGAGCGGCGGAGCGAACAAGCAGCTCGCAATCTACGATGCCGCCACGGAACAGACCGAGACCAAAGCGCTCGGCGATCCGAACGTGCCCGGCGTGCTCATCCGCGGCGCCGTCAGCCCGACCACCGGTATCTACTACTACTCCGGCAGCTCCGCGAACTCCTACCTGGGCGCCTACAATCCGGAGACGGGCCAGGCCATCGGCCAGGTGGGTGTACTGGCCACCGGAGTGGACGGCAACGGTGACTTCGCATTCGGTGCCAACGGCGAACTCTACGTGCTCGCGGAGCGCGACATCTTCGTCGTCCAGCCAGAGAACGTGCCCACTGCCGCGAGCACGGACGACGTCCCCCTGACTCGAGTCACGCAGCTTCCCGCAGGTACGCAGGGCAATGGCATCGCGTTCGGTGCGAACGGCAAGTTGTTCGTGTCCCAGAGCACCTCGATCAGCGAGGTCGACCTTGCATCGGGGCAGATGACGCGAACGATCCCCACACCCGGTTTCTCGAACACCGACATGTCGAGCTGCTCCTTCCCGAACACGCTCACGGTGCAGAAGAACATCGTCGACCGCTTCGACGAGGGCGATCAGTTCACGCTCGACATCGACGGCGACACGATTGATGAGAACCACGCGGCGACCACCACCGGTTCGAGCAACGGCCTGCAGACTGCGATCGCCGGCCCGGTGTTCGTGGAGAGCGGCAGCAGCTACACGGTGTCCGAAATCGGAGCCGGCGGTGCAGACCTTGCGAATTACAACTCGTCTGCGGTCTGCGTCGATTCTTCGGGCTCGCCAGTGGCCACGACAGGAACGGGTCCATCGTGGAGCGTCGTCTTCCCGACGGTGGAGCGCGGCGAGAATGTGATCTGCACGATCACCAATGACGCGGTCGAGCCCGCTGTCCCAGGGCTCGAGTTGCGCAAGACCTCGGACCCGGCGAGCGGCGCTGCTGTCGAGCCAGGCGATACGATCACCTACACGGTGGAGGCCGAGAACACCGGAGAAACGGTGCTCGACCCGGTCGAGGTCGCCGATGATCTCTCCCAGGTGTTCGAGTATGCGACGTATCAGGACGACGTGACTACGGTCATCGACGGTACCGAGATCACTTCGGATCCCGCGACGATCTCAGACGACGATCTCGCCTGGAGCGGCGCACTCGAGCCCGGCCAGACCTTGGCCATCACCTACTCGGTCGTCGTCAACGACGGTGTCGAGGGGGAGCAGCTGGAGAACCGCGTGACGGCCTCCGGCACCCCGCCGGGGCCGGGCGATCCGCTCGTACCCCCAGCGGTCGTGACCGAGCATCCGGTCGCGGGCTTTGACATCTCGAAGTCTGCGGATCCCGCATCAGGCACCGTCGTGGAGCCCGGTGACACGATCACGTACACCGTCACCGGCAGCAATACGGGAGCAACGCTCCTCGATCCGGTGAGCATCTCCGATGACCTCTCAGAGGTACTCGCGAACGCCACCTACAACGGTGATGCGCTGGCGAGCGTCGGCGATGTGACGATCACGGGTACCGAACTGAACTGGAGCGGAACCCTCGAAGCGGGCGCCGCGGTCGAGATCACCTACTCGGTGACGGTCGCCGAAGACGCTTCCAGCGTCGTGCTCAACAACGTGGCAAGCGGATCAGCGACGCCTCTGACTCAGAACCCCGCCGATCCCGAGGGGCCCATGGTGCCGGGCACGCCCATTGTGCCTGCTCCCGTTGAGACGGTGCATCCCGTGCTCGCCTCCGGGTTCGCGGTGTCGAAGTCCGCTGATCCTGCATCGGGTGCCGCGGTGAATGCCGGTGATACGGTGACGTACACGGTGACGGCTGAGAACACGGGTGATACCGTGCTCG
>NZ_JBBCXF010000007.1:0-229363 GCF_037145595.1 Leucobacter sp. USHLN154 | reverse complement strand
GATTATAAATTAAATTGGCATATGACAATTTAAGTGCACACTATTGAGTTCTCAAAGACCAGACACCACCCGTCACACCCAACCAAGGGAAGCTCCGAACAGCAACCTGTCTAACTTACCACAAGAACGTGGCGAGAAGCGCATGTAAATGAGCCGGACCGTTTCAGTCCGGCTGCGTCGCGCTGACAAGGGAATACATTACGGCCCCCGACCCCCGACCAGCAACACCACGCAGCATCCCGGGCGTGTCCCCGCATGAATCCGCCAATTCACCCACACGACACCCCACCGACATCCCAGCCGGCACCGGGTCGACCCACGTCAGAGATGGCCGAAACGCGCCCGTTTTCGCCTCGCAGCCCACGATCCCGGGCGCGTCGCGGGAGGTGCTTAGATGGACGGGTGAACGCACCCACCGCATCAGCGACTCCCCCCTCTCCCGCAGACTTCGGCTTCACCGTCGATCAGCAGCTCGAATCCGGCGGGGCGGTCGGTTCCGGAGGCGAACCGCTCGGACGGAGCGGGACGATCCGCACCCCGCACGGGGAGATCCAGACCCCCGCATTCATCCCCGTCGGCACCAAGGCCACAGTGAAGTCGCTGCTGCCAGCGACCGTGAGCGAACTCGGCGGCCAGGCCGTTCTTGCGAACGCGTACCACCTCTTCTTGCAGCCGGGAAGCGACCTCGTCGACGAAGCGGGCGGCCTCGGCCGATTCATGAACTGGGACGGGCCGACCTTCACCGACTCCGGAGGATTCCAGGTGATGTCGCTCGGCGTCGGATTCAAGAAGGTGATATCGATGGCGGAGTCCGCCCACTCCGGCGCCGAGGTGATTGCGAAGAACAAGGAGCGTCTCGCGCACGTCGACGAGGACGGTGTCACCTTCAAGTCGTTCTTGAACGGCGACAAGCATCGCTTCACGCCGGAGGTCTCGATGCGCATCCAACACGAACTCGGCGCCGACATCATGTTCGCGTTCGACGAGTGCACCACACTGCTGAACACCCGGGAGTACCAGGAGGACTCGGTGGAGCGCACGGAGCGGTGGGCCGTGCGGTGCCTCGACGAGCACGCGCGCCAGACCGCATCGCGAACGCACCGCCCCTACCAGGCTCTCTTCGGAGTCGTGCAGGGGGCGCAGTACGAGGACCTGCGACGGCGCGCGGCGAACGGGTTGGCTCATCTTCGCGGGTCGGAGGCCACCGAGCAGGAGTTCGACGGATTCGGCATCGGCGGAGCTCTGGAGAAGCGGGATCTCGGCACCATCGTCGGCTGGGTCTCCGATGAACTTCCCGATTCCAAGCCGCGGCATCTGCTCGGCATCTCAGAACCCGATGACCTGTTCGCCGCCATCGCTGCGGGCGCTGACACCTTCGACTGCGTCGCCCCCTCCCGGCAGGCGCGAGGCGGTTCCATGTACTCGCCGACGGGACGCATCAACGCCAAGTCCGCAGGCCAGCGACGCAGGTTCGAGCCGCTCGACGCGGAATGCGACTGCTACACCTGCCAGAACTACACGGCGGCGTACCTGCATCATCTCTTCAAGGCGAAGGAGATGCTCGGTTCGACGCTCGCGACGATCCACAACGAGCGTTACATCGTGCGCCTGGTCGATCGCATTCGTAGGAGCATCGTCGACGGCACGTTCGCGGAATTGCGCGAAGAAGTGCTCGGCCGCCAGTACGGCATGGAGTTCGCTCGCGACGCCGCAGCCCGCGTCGCTGCGGCGGGGTGATATCACCCGCTGCACCCAAGCCTGAGACCGCCGCCCGGGCTAGTCGTCGACGAGCCCCACTCCGAGAGCACCGCGAATCATATCGAGATTCAGCTTTGCGGCGACGCGTGCGCCATTGCCCGCCGCGATGACGAGTTGCTGCGGCCCGGGCGGCACGATGTCGCCGACGCCGTACACGCCGCGGATCGAGGTCTCACCGCGTTCATCGACCTCCACGAGACCCCAGTGATCACGAGCGATGGGCAGATCGCCGAGGAACTCCACCGGCGCGTGCCAGCGCGGCCGCACGAAGCCGCCGACTCGCGCGATCACCTCTCCATCCGCGAGGCGCACCCCGGTCATCTCAGCACGCTCGCCGACGATGTCATCGATCGGACGCCGTTCCACACGGATGCCGATGCGCTCGAGCTGCGCTTCCTGCTCGGGACGCACGGTGTCGGCGCCGTTCGTGAAGACGATGAGATCCGAGCTGAAGCGGCTGATGAGCAGGGCCCGCGAGAAGACGTCGCTGGTCTCGCCGATCAGCACCAGCGGCTTATCGGTCTTCTCGAACCCGTCGCACTCGACGCAGCTGTGCAACGCGGTGCCGTAGTACGCGCGGATCATCGGCAGTGCCGGCAGCTCTTCGGTCAACCCGGCGGCGATGAGGACGCGACGAGCCGTGTACTCGACATCCGCCGCGCCGCGAATGCCGGTCCCCCGCACCGAGAAGCCGATGCCGTCGGGAAACCCCGCCGCGCGCGCCTCGTCGGGAGCGAGCGGGATCACCTCGCGAGTGATCGCCTGGGCGTACATCGCTGACGGGTAGCGTTCGAACTCCTCGCGGCCGAGGCGCCGGAGCTCGAGTGGAGACACTCCGTCGCGCGTCAGGAACCCGTGGGATTGCAGGGTCGCGGAGTGGCGCGGACGGTTGCTATCGAGGATCGCGATGCGTCGGTTCGCACGCACGAGCTGCAGTCCGGCGGACAACCCGGCCGGTCCGCCGCCGATGATCGCAACGCCGATCGGCGCCTCGCTGCTCCTCATGCGCTGCCACCCCCTCGACGTCAGCCCGCGAGGTGCTGTTCCAGGCGCCGCAGACGCGCGAGCGACTCCTCGCGGCCGAGCAGCTCGAAGGACTCGAAGAGAGGAGGCGACACGCGTCGGCCGGAGGCAGCCACGCGGAGCGGTCCGAAGGCGAGGCGGGGCTTGATCCCGAGCCCATCGACGAGCGCGGATTGCAGCGCCTCCTGAATGCCTGCCGTCTCCCACGCGTCGGCGGGGAGCGCATCGAGCGCCGCAATGCCCGCGGCGAGCACCTGCGGTGCGTCGTCCTTCAACGAGGCGAGCGCGTCGTCTTCGTAGTGCAGCTGCTCAGACGTGGTGAAGAGGAAGCCGAGCATGCCGACGACCTCGGAGAGCACGGTGACGCGGCTCTGCACCAGCGGCACCGCGCGGGCAATCACCGCGAGCTGCTCCTCCGTTGGTTCGATCTGCAGGGCTCCCCCCGCGATGAGGTACGGCAGGATCCGCTTCCCGAAATCCTCTTCCGACAGCAGCCGGATGTGATCGGCGTTGATCGCGTCGGCCTTCTTCTGATCGAAGCGGGCCGGGTTCGGGTTCACGTTCGCGACGTCGAACGCCGCGACCATCTCGTCGCTCGAGAACACGTCGCGATCCGGAGCAAGCGACCATCCGAGGAGCGACAGATAGTTGAGCAGGCCCTCCGGAATGAACCCGCGCGACCGGTGGTGCAGCAGGTTGGATTCGGGGTCGCGCTTCGACAGCTTCTTGTTCCCCTCGCCCAGCACGTACGGCAGATGACCGAACTGCGGGATCGCCTGCGCGATACCGAGCTCGACGAGCGCGTGGTACAGCGCGATCTGGCGAGGCGTGGACGACAGGAGGTCTTCTCCTCGCAGTACGTGCGTGATCCCCATCAGCGCGTCGTCGACGGGGTTCACGAGCGTGTACAGCGGCGCGCCGTTCGGCCGAACCACCACGAAGTCGATCGTCGATCCGGCGGGGAACGTGATATCGCCGCGCACGAGGTCCGTGAACGACAGGTCGGTGTCGGGCACTCGGAATCGCAGCGCCGGCTCGCGACCCTCCGCCCGGAACGCGGCGCGCTGCTCATCGCTGAGGTCGCGATCGAAATTGTCATAGCCCAGCTGCTTCGGCCGCCCGGCCGCGATGTTGCGCGCATCGATCTCTTCAGCGGTCGAGAAGCTCTCGTAGAGGTACCCGCCCTCGATCAGCTGCGCGATGACGCGCTGATAGATCTCGCCGCGCTCGGACTGGCGGTACGGACCGTGCGGGCCGCCGACATCGATGCCTTCGTCCCAGTCGAGCCCGAGCCACCGCAGCGAATCGATGATCTGGCTGTAGCTCTCCTCGCTGTCGCGGGCCGCGTCCGTGTCCTCGATGCGGAAGATGAACGTGCCCCCGGTGTGCCGGGCGTACGCCCAGTTGAACAGTGCGGTGCGCACCATTCCGACGTGGGGGGTGCCGGTGGGCGACGGGCAGAACCGAACGCGAACGTCGGCTCCGGTCGCGGTGGAAAACTGGGGGCTCTCGGTGTGTGACATCACCGTCATTCTAGCGTCGAGCGAGCACCCGAAGTCGAAGGCTCACGGCGATCCCGAGCACGATGAGCACTCCCGCAACGCTCGACAGCATCGGAAATCCGCCGACCGCGAAGAGCACCCCTGAGGCCGCACCGAAGACGGCTCCCGCCGCGTTCATCGCGGTATCCGACTGCCCCTGCCGCGCCGGCCGCTCCACTTCGGGAGTCAGCGCGGTGACCAGTGTCGCACCGGCGACCGTGACCATGCACCAGCCGAGCCCGAGCAGCACCAGCGAGGTCTGCACGACCACGACCGAACCGCCTCCGAACGCCGTCCCTGCGGCGGCCGCTGCGAGCACCGCGTAGCCCGTGAGCACCACCGGGATCGGGCCGAAGCGGCCCGCCGCGATTCCCGCGAGCGGGGAGAGCGCGTACATGCCGGCGATGTGGATGCTGATCGTGATGCCGACGAGCTCGATGCTGCCGCCGTGGTGCGTGAGGTGCAGCGGGGTCATCGCCATGATGCCGACCATGACCGCGTGGCCGAGGGCGACGAGCGCGATCGCGAGGAACTGCGGAGCGCGACCGACACGCATCGCCGTCGTCGGGGCCGGCGATGCCGAGGCTGGCTCGTCCGGTTCGCCGCCGAGCGCCGCAGTGGCGTGGTCGCCTGCGGTCTTCGCGATCCCGCGCGCCTCCAGCAGCGGATCCGGCCGCAGGCCGAACCAGACGACCAGGCCGGCGCACAGCTGAGCCGCGATCGTGAACACGAAGATGCCGGAGAGCGCGTGCAGACCGAGCGCGTCGCCGAGGGTCTCTCCCGGTCCGATGAGATTCGGTCCGATCACCGCCCCGATGGTGATCGACCACACGACGAGCGAGAGATCGCGCGCACGATGCGCGGGAGTCGCGAGGTCGGTCGCCGCGAAGCGGGCCTGCAGCTGCACGGCGGCGGCGATGCCGAGTGCGGCGAGACCGACGAAGAGCAGGATAGGAATCTCGACGAGTGCTGCTCCGATGACGAGGAGGGCTCCCCCGACGGCGAGCAGATTGCCGGTCGTCAGAGCGACTCGTCGTCCCCGACGAGCGGCGAGCCGTGCGAGCGGAATCCCTGCGACCGCGGCCCCCACCGCGTTCATCGTCGAACCGAATCCCGACAGCGCGGGGTTTCCGGTGACATCGGCGATGAGCAGGGCGCCGGCCGACAACGACGCTCCGATGCCGAGGCCCCCGAGCACCGTCGCGAGCGCGAGCACCGCGACCGAACGGCGCTGCAGAGCGCGCACGCCGTCTCCGGTCCGCGAATCCGGGGTCACCGGCTGTGCGTGAGGCATCTCGATCCCTACGCCGCGTGCGGGACGGTCTCGAGGTGCCACGCACTGCCGTCGACCGAGGCGAGGAGGCGCTTCGCGAGTCGCACCTGGGGGCTCTCGTTCGCCGTCGCCATCGATACCAGTCCGATGGTGCGATAGCGGGGCGGGTCGAGAGGCAGTGCGCAGGCGTCGTCGGGGAGGCTCCGCGCAGCTGCGAGCGCGAGTCCCGGTACAAGTGCGACGGCTCCGCCGGCCGCCGCCATCGCCAGCATGGCTGGCACGTTGTCGGTCTCCTGGATGATGTCGGGTTCGAAGCCGGCGTCGCCAGCCGCCGCGAGCAGATGTCCGCGGCATTTCTCGCATCCCGCGATCCAGTGCTCGGTCGAGAAGTCGCCGAGTTTCGCCGTGCGCTCCCCTGCGGCCCGCTCGTCCGAGACGACGAGGTGCACCTCTTCTCGCCACAGCGGCAGGAACGCGCTTCCGGCGGGCAGCTCGGCCGCGCCCTCGTAATCGAAGATGAGCGCGCAGTCGACCTCCCCGTCGCGCAGCATCGCCGTTGCGGCGGGCGGCTCGGCCTCGCGGTACTGGAGTGCGACGTCCGGCGCTTCCATCGCGAGCCGCCGCATCAGCATCGGGACCAGCGTGGCGCTGGCGCTCGGGAAGCCGACGAGCCGCAGGGTTCCGGCGCGCTCACCGCGCAGGTCATCGATCGCGGCCAGCGCGGCATCGATCTCGCTGACGACGGTGCGCCCGTGATCGGCGAGGATCTGCCCGGCCGTCGTCAGCCGGATGCCTCGCCCGCTGCGCTCGATGAGCGGAACGGCGAGCCGGGTCTCGACTCGCTTGATGCGCTGACTCACGGCCGGTTGGCTCAGCCCCAGTGACGCGGCAGCAGCAGTGAGCGAACCGGTCGTGGCGAGCGCGTGCAGGATGCGGAGCTCGGTCGAATCAATCGAGGCGAGCGGATCGGCGGTGCGCATCGAAGTCATGGTGGCAGTGTACACCCACACATAACCAGACGCGAGGCAAAGCATAAGAATGATTCTGTTTCATTATGACTCACGGGCTCCTACGCTGGCAGCATGAACGCACAGACCACGCTTCTCGAGCTGCAGCGGCAGTACCCCTCGGTGCCCGGCTATCTCTCGGCCTGCACGGCGGGGCTGCCTGCGACCACCACCACCGCCGCGCTGCAGACCTTCATCGACGAGTGGTCGACGGGTCGCATGGACGCGCATCGGATCAGCGCTCAGGTCGAGCAGTGCCGAAGCCTCTACGCGGGGCTCGTCGGCGTCGCGCCCGAGCGCGTCGCTGTCGGCACCCAGATCTCCCAGTTCGCGTCGGTCGTGGCGACCGCGGTTCCTGACGGGGGCGAGGTGCTCTGCGTGGCCGGCGATTTCTCCTCGCTGACCCACCCGTTCGAACAGGCCGGCCGCAACGTGCGCGTGAGGTACGTCGAGCTCGAGCACCTCGCCGATGCGGTTCGCCCTGGCACGTCCCTCGTCGCCTGGTCGCACGTGCAGTCGGCATCGGGCGCAGTATCGGATCATCGAGCGATCCTCGCCGCGGCGGAGGCTGCCGGGGCGCTCACCTGCGTCGACCTGACGCAGGCCGTCGGCTGGCTCCCGGTGGATGCTGGCGACTTCGACATCACCATCTGCCACGCCTACAAGTGGCTCAGCGCGCCCAGAGGCTCAGCGTTCATGACCGTTCGCGCGGGTCTCGACGATGCCCTCGTGCCGATCGCGGCCGGGTGGTATTCGGCCGATGACCCCTGGAGTTCCTGCTACGCCGGGCACACTCCGCTCGCAGCGGGTGCCGGGCGCTTCGACCTCTCCCCCGCCTGGCCCGTCATTCCCGGTACCGTCGCCGCGCTCGAGACCATCGCGAGCATCGACACGGGTGCCCTGCACGAGCACGCGCTCGGTCTTGCGAACGCCGCCCGATCGGGTCTCGGGCTCGAACCGGGAGATTCGGCCATCGTCACCTGGAGCGACATCGAGGGCGTCGACCTGGCGTCGCTGACGCGCGCCGGAATCGTCGCCTCGGGACGCGCTGGCAACGCGCGCGTCGCGTTCCACGTGTGGAACACCCCTGACGACGTGGCCGGACTCATCGAGGCGCTCAGGCGCTGAACCGGAGCGGTGGACCGTCGCTCGAGCTGCGGGTCAGCCCGCTGCGGCGAAGGCCTCGGCCTCGGCCACGTCTTGCTCGGTGGCCACCAGCTGCCCGCATGCGCCGTCGATCTCTTTGCCACGGGTATCGCGGAGCGTCGTGGGGATGCCGGCGGCGTTCAGGCGGTCGACGAATTCGCGGGTCACCTCCCGCGTCGATGAGGTCCAGATCGAGCCCGGTGTCGGGTTCAGCGGAATCGGGTTCACGTGCACCCACCCGCGACCGCGCTCGTTGAGCTTGTCGGCGAGCAGATCGGCGCGCCAGCCGTGATCGTTCATGTCCTTGATGAGGGCGTACTCGATGGAGACGCGGCGACCCGTCGTCTCGTAGTAGTGGTAGGCCGCGTCGAGCACCTCTTCGACCTTCCACCGGCTGTTGACCGGGATGAGCTCGTCGCGCAGCTGATCGTCGGGCGCGTGCAGCGACAGCGCGAAGGTGATCGGAATGTTCTCGGCGGCCAGCTTGCGGATCGCCGGGGCGAGCCCCACGGTCGAGACGGTGATACCTCGCGCCGACATGCCAAGGCCCTCCGGCGACGGTGCGATCATGCGATGCACCGCGTTCATCACGCGCTTGTAGTTCGCGAGGGGCTCGCCCATGCCCATGAAGACGATGTTGTTCACGCGCTCCGGCTCCGCGCCCTGAGCGACGCGACGGGCGCCCCCCAGGCCGCCTTCGGCGATGACGCGATTGGCCTGCACGATCTGGTCGAGGATCTCGGCGGTCGACATGTTCCGGGTCAGCCCCGCCTGCCCCGTGGCGCAGAAGGGGCAGTTCATGCCGCACCCGCATTGGCTCGAGACGCAGAGCGTGATTCGGCCGGGGTATCGCATGAGCACGGACTCGACGAGCGCGCCGTCGAACAGCCGCCACAAGAACTTGATGGTGTCGCCGTCGTCGGTCACCAGGCGCTTCACCTCGGTGAGCAACGGCGGGAAGAACGCCGCGGCGAGTTCCTCGCGGCGGTCTTTCGGAAGATCCGTCATCTGCTCCGGATCGGTCGTCCGGTGCTCGAAGTAGTGCTTGGAGAGCTGCTTCGCGCGGAACTTCGGCACGCCCAGCTCGACGACCTTCGCCTCCCGCTCCTCGAGCGTGAGGTCAGCCAGGTGGGTGGCCGGCTGCTTCACGCGCGGCGACGCGAACTGCAGTGTCGGGCGACCGTCGGGATCCGCGATCTGCTTCCAGCCCTCGGCCTTCGGGCGCACCTGCGGGCGAGCCGCAGCGTCGGCCGAGCGAGGCCGGGTTTTGCGCAGCGGCGTGCTCTCGGGAGCGCGGTCATGGTTGAGCTTGTTGGGATCCACACGTCTATTGTCGCAGGTCGCAGGCGCGACCCCCTCCGAGAGCGCCGATCAGAGCAACCGCGACCGGATGAGAAAGCGCAGACCCTCCGGAGCTTCGAGCGAGAAGCCGCTGCCGCGGCCGGCGACCGCGTCGACCGTGAGATGGGTGTGCGCCCACACCCCGAACTGCTCCCGCGACATCCAGAAGCCGATCTCCCTGGTCGCCCCCGCGGGGCCGGGCGCCGAGCCGCTCTCACCGAGCGACGGCAGCTCGAGGGTGCCGAGCAGGACGTCTTGTCCGCCGGTGCGGAACTCGCCCAGCGGATAGCACATCGGCGCGCTGCCGTCGCAGCAGCCACCCGATTGATGGAACATGAGCGGGCCGTGCATCGCCCACAACCGCTCGATGAGCTCGATCGCCACCGGCGTGAATGCCAGACGGCTCTCGGTCTCTCCGGCCACCTCTGGTCTCGCCGCCCGAGGCGCGACTGCGTCCGACCCGCTCATGATCCTGTCTCCTTGCCTTCGTCGGGTTAGAAGAATCCGTCGGCGCTCTCGCGGTAGCTCACGAGCAGGTTCTTCGTCTGCTGGTAGTGGTCGAGCATCATCAGGTGATTCTCCCGCCCGATGCCGCTCGATTTGTACCCGCCGAACGCCGCGTGCGCGGGGTACGCGTGATAGTTGTTCACCCATACCCGGCCCGCTTCGATCGCCCGCCCAGCCCGGTACGCGGTTGCGCCGTCGCGACTCCACACCCCCGCGCCCAACCCGTAGAGGGTGTCGTTCGCGATGCGAATCGCGTCGTCGAAGTCGGTGAAGGTCGTGGCCGAGACGACCGGGCCGAAGATCTCCTCCTGGAAGATGCGCATGGAGTTGTCGCCCCGGAAGATGGTGGGCTGAATGTAGAACCCGTCCGCGAACTCGCCCCCGAGGTCTTCGACGCCACCGCCGGTGAGCACCTGCGCGCCTTCCTGCCGCCCGATGTCGAGATACGACTTGATCTTCTCGAACTGGTCGTTCGACGCCTGCGCGCCGACCATGGTGTCGGTGTCGAGCGGGTTCCCGCGGGTGATGCGCTCGGTGCGCTCCACGACTGCGTCGAGGAAGTCCCCCGCGATGGACTCCTGGATCAGTGCGCGCGATGGGCAGGTGCATACCTCTCCCTGGTTGAGCGCGAACATCGCGAACCCCTCCTGCGCCTTGTCCCAGTAGCCGTCGTCCGCGCGCATGACGTCGTCGAAGAAGATGTTGGGGCTCTTCCCCCCGAGCTCCAGCGTCACGGGAATGATGTTCTCGGAGGCGTACTGCATGATCAGTCGGCCCGTCGTCGTCTCGCCCGTGAATGCGATCTTCCTGATCCGGGGATTGGAGGCGAGAGGCTTGCCCGCTTCCGCGCCGAACCCGTTGACGATGTTGACGACGCCGGGCGGGAGCAGGTCTCCGATGAGTTCGAAGAGGAACAGAATGGAGGCCGGCGTCTGCTCCGCGGGCTTCAGCACGACCGCGTTGCCGGCTGCGAGCGCCGGTGCGAGCTTCCAGGTCGCCATCAGGATCGGGAAGTTCCAGGGGATGATCTGTCCGACGACGCCGAGCGGCTCGTGGAAATGGTAGGCGACGAGGTCTGCATCGATCTGGGAGAGTCCGCCTTCCTGGGCACGGATGGCGCCGGCGAAGTACCGGAAGTGATCGATCGCCAGAGGAATATCGGCGTTCAGCGTCTCGCGCACGGCTTTGCCGTTGTCCCACGTCTCGGCGACGGCGATGGCCTCGAGATTCTCCTCGATTCGATCGGCGATCTTGTTCAGGATCACTGCGCGTTCCGCCGGACTGGTCAGCCCCCACGCGGGTGCGGCGGCATGGGCGGCGTCGAGCGCTGCCTCGATGTCTTCCGCGGTGCCGCGCGCGACTTCGCAGAATGCTCGGCCCGTGATCGGTGTGACGTTCTCGAAGTACTGCCCCCGCACCGGGGCGACCCATTCTCCGCCGATGTAGTGCTCGTATCGCGGTGCGAAGGTCACCAGTGCGTCGGGGTGGCCGGGTGCTGCATAGACGGTCATGTGCATCTCCTCTGACATCGTTGTCCGGGTCGGTCCGCTAGTGCAGTGCGGATGCTCGACGGTAGAACGGTCGAGGTTGCACGGAGGTTGCACCTCCCGCGTCGCGGGTGCGCGCCGCGGATGCTGGTGCCCCGGTCAGCTCGTGTCGCGGGCGAGATGCTCCAGTCTCGCCACCACGCGTGCCCGCTTCGGAGACAGCGCCGGCAGCACTTGCAGCAGCGTCTCCCAGACCTGCACGTCGTCGCTCGCCCAGCTCTGCGCGTAGGCGAACAGCGGGTCCGGGCCCGCCCACTGGAGCATCGCCTCGCGCAGCGTCGCGTCGACGGACGCCCGGAGCTGCTCGGCGATCGGCGCTCTGGAGGTCGGCAGCACCGGCCCCTCGTACGCCGCGAGCGCGAGGCGGTGGGCGCCCCGCCCAATTGCCTCGAGCGTCTCGTGCGCGTCGATCCGGATCCCGGGTACGAGCCGATACGGCTTCGAGCTGAGGTCGAGCTCCACGCAGTGCCGTTCCAACCACCTGCGCAGCCGCACCATCTCGGGGCGCAGCGTCCGCTCAGACCCCTGAGCTCCGTAGACCGCCTCCGCCAGCGCCCGCGCCGAGAGCCCCTGCGGGGCCGCGGCGAGGGCGAGGAGGATCTCGGCGTGCCTCCCGCTCACGGGCTCCGCGCCTCCGAGATGCTCGAGCAACGCGGGCTCACGACCGAGCACGACAAGACGTGGCAGGGACTGCGGTGCGCCGCGCGTCGCGCCAGTTGCCGCACGTGAGCGGGAAGGCGCCGCTGACGAGCGATTCCGAGCACCGCGATCCAGCTCGATTCGCCGGCGGAGCGCCACGAGCTGCAATTCTGCTTCGACCGCGGCGAGTGTCGCTTCCATGAGTGGCATGAGATGCGGCGACGCGGCGCCATCGCCGCCGGAGACGTCGATCACACCGATGATGGCGCCGCTTCCCGGGTCGTGCACCGGCGCTGCCGTGCAGCTCCACGGATGCACTGCTCGAGAGTAGTGCTCGGCGCCGAGCACCTGTATCGCGTGGTCCAGCGCGAGCGCGCTGCCGGGAGCGCTCGTGCCCACGGCCTGCTCCGACCAGTCCATTCCAGCACGGAACCCCATCTCCTCCGCCTGGCTGCGCAAGGTCCGATCACCGTCGACCCACAGCAGGCGCCCGGACGCATCCCCCACGGCGACGATGAAGCCCGATTCGCTCGCCTCATCGAGCAGCAACCGGCTCACCACGGGGAGCACACTCCCGATCGGATGCGTCGCACGCATCTCCGTCAGCTGCGCCTCAGACAGGGACGGACGTTGCGGGATACCGTCGGGGTCGATGGTCAACCGGCGGGATCGCAGCCAGGATTCGAGCACTACCGTGCGCACGGCAGACGCTTGGGCGAAGCGATCACGGAGCTCCGGATCACCGACGGGCTGCGGCGAGCGGTCGTCCACGAACCGCTCGTGCGCCCGCTCCAGCAGCTTTCGTCGCTCGAGCACGGATTCGCCCCGTCGGAGCGCATGCCATCCGTTCGTCATCCCGACCCCTTCCTCGCGGTCTCGGATGCCTTGAGCGTACCCGACCGACGTCGGAGGCCGCACGGCCGTGGGCTGCCCCGGTGCGCTACCGTTCCCGGTGTCCGGCCCGGTAGAGCTCGAGCAGACCGGGCATGCCAGCAGCCCGCCAGCGATCCACCTGCACCTGCGCCGGCCCACCATCGGCTCTCCGGCGGTCGAGGAACGCTCGCACAGTATCGAGGTCTCCCGCGTGGGTCAGCTCATCCGACACGTATTCCAGGAGTCGATCGATGGCGTCGAAGGCAGGCGTCGGATTCCCCGTCACGGGATCCACGAGTTCGCTCCTCAGGCCGTTCCGGGCCGCGAGCCAATGCGCGCCCCGCACGACATCCCGCTGCCACCGCGGCGACTCGACCCCCATGGCGGAGTCGCGCAGCGCCCGAGCGACGAGTGCGCGGAAGAGCACGCCGTAGGCGACCGCATCGCGCGGGTCGAGCTGCGCGTCGGCGAGACGCGCTTCGATGGTCGGATACTTCTCGGAGAGTCGGATCGACCAGTTCACGAGTCCGCCGTCGAGCAGGGCGCCCGAACGCACCAGGTCGGCCACGACGCCGTCGTACTCTGCGGCATTCTCGAACCGCGGCGGGTATCCAGCTGTCGCCCACTGCTGCATCGACATGTACCGCCAGTCGGCGTAACCTGTTTCCTCACCCACCCACAGCGGGGAGTTCGCCGTCAGAGCGACGAGCAGCGGGGACCACGGCGCGATGCTGGCGATGGCCGCGACGCCCGCCTCTCGCGACGGCACCTCGACGTGCACGTGGGTTCCCGTGGAGTAGTAGCGCGTGACCATGCCTCGCATGGCCTCCTCGATGTCGGCGTAGCGCTGCTTCGCAACCCGGCTGCCCAGGCGATCGCCGCCGAGCGGCGGCAATCCGGTCCCGGCGAGCACCACTCCCAGTTGGTCCCCTGCTCCGGCCGCGGCGGACCGGAATGCGCTGAGAGCCTCATACGCCTCGTCGGCGCGCACGCAGATGGGAGTCGCCGTCTCCAGCTGACTGTGGAAGTACTCGTGCTCCGCCAGGTGCCCCGGGATCGCCGCGATGATCTCGTCCACGCGGTCGGAGGGCAGGCCGGTCGCCGAGTCGAGCAGCAGGTACTCTTCCTCGATGCCGAAGCGCGGCGAGGCGGGGAGGGAATCGGGCATATCAGCACCTGCTCCTTCGTCGGGAAACACCAGTGTGGCACAGCCCTCAGCCGGGACTCACACGACCCGGTTGCGCAGGATCCCGATGCCCTCGATCTCGACCTCGACGACATCGCCGGCTTCGAGTCGCCCGACCCCGGCCGGCGTGCCGGTGAGGATCACGTCTCCGGGCAGCAGCGTGAACGCCTCCGATGCGTAGGAGACGATGCGGGCGAGCGAATGGATGAGCTGAGCCGTACTGCCGTCCTGCCGCACCTCGCCGTTCACCCGGGTCATGACGCGCGCGTCGGCGAGATCAGGATCGGTCTCGATCACCGGTCCCAGCGGGCAGAAGGTGTCGAAGCCCTTCCCTCGTGCCCATTGCCCGTCCTTGATCTGGATATCGCGCGCCGTGACATCGTTCGCGCAGGTGAATCCGAAGACGTACTGCAACGCCTCGTCCTCCGGCACGTTCTTCGCCATCGCACCGATCACGACCGCGAGCTCTCCCTCGTGCTCGACGCGGTCGGAGACCGCGGGCCGCACGATCGCGTCGCCGGGGCCGATGATCGAGGTGTTGGGCTTCAAGAACAGCAGGGGCTCCGCTGGCGCGCCGCCATCGATGCCCGTCACGCCCTGCATCTCTGCGACGTGATCGGCGTAGTTCTTGCCGACGCAGACGATCTTCGAACGCGGAATGACGGGGGCGAGCAGCTGCACGTCTGCGAACGCGAAGCGTCGCCCGGTCGTCGCGTAGCCCGCCACCATCGGGTCGCCGGTGAGCTCGACGAGCTCGATGTCCGCCCCCGCCTCCGCCTGATCGAGCACGCCGAAGGCGATCTCGCCGTCGACCTGGAAACGCGCGACCTTCATCGAGCCACCTCCGAACCCGCCGGAACCATCACGTGCAACCAGCCGTGCCGATCCTCGCCCGCGCCGAACTGGATGCCGGTGAGCTCCTCCCGCAACGACATCGTCAGCGGGCCGGGCGCGCTGCTGCCGAAGTCGATCTCGAGATCGGTTCCCTTGAGGCGCTGGATCGGCGTGATGACAGCGGCGGTGCCGCACGCGAACGCCTCCGTGATCGTGCCCTGCGAGACGCCTTCGCGCCACTCGGACACGGTCACCTCGCGCTCCTCGACCGCGTGCCCCCGATCCCTCGCCAGCTGGATCAGGCTCCGCCGGGTGATGCCGTCGAGAATGTTGCCGTTCAGCTGCGGCGTCACGAGCGTGCCGTCGGAGCGCACCAGGAAGAGGTTCATGCCGCCGAGCTCGTCGATCGTGTCGTCCGTCGAAGAATCGGTGAAGAGCACCTGCTGGCAGCCGTTCTCGGCCGCCACCTGCTGCGGCAGGAGCGAAGCCGCGTAATTGCCGCCGCACTTCGCAGCACCCGTGCCGCCCCGACCGGCTCGCGAGTGCTCCTCGGAGAGCCAGATGGACACCGGCTTGACGCCTCCGGTGAAATAGGGGCCAGCGGGGCTCGCGATGATCAGGAAGCGCGCGCGCTCGGCGGCGCGCACCCCCAGGAAGCTCTCGTCGGCGATCAGGAACGGTCGCAAGTACAGGCTCTGATCATCGCCACTCGGCACCCAGTCGGCGTCGGCGGCGACGAGCTCCTGAATCGCGGCGACGAACAGGTCCTCGGGGATCTCGGGCAGCGCGAGGCGGCGTGCGGATTCATTGAGCCGGCGCGCGTTCGCGTCCGGACGGAACGTGACGATCGAGCCGTCGGGGCGGCGGTACGCCTTCAGGCCCTCGAAGATCTCCTGCCCGTAGTGGAGTACCGAAGACGCCGGGTCCATCGGGATCGGCCCGTACGGCACGACTTCCGCGTCGTGCCAGCCGGCTTCCTTCGTCCACACGATGGAGATCATGTGATCGGTGAAGTGGTTGCCGAAGCCGGGATCGCGGAGGATCGCGTCGCGCTCGGTGTCGGAGAGGCGCTCTGCCTCGGTGTGGGTGAACTGCAAGTCGGTCATCAACATTCTCTCTCGCGTGGTGGAGTGCGCGGTCAGGCTCCGCGCGGCATCAGCTGGGCGATCACGGCGTCGCCGATCGCACCCGTGCTCCTCGTCGCGGCGCCGCGCGAGGCGAGGTCGGCTCGGACAGCGGAACGCAGGCGTTCGCCGTCGGAGACGAGTCCCAGGTGATCGAGCATGAGACCGGCGGAGAGGATCGCCGCGGTCGGATCGGCCACATGCTTCCCCGCGATGTCGGGAGCGGAGCCGTGCACGGGTTCGAACATGCTCGGGAACGTGCCGTCGGGATTGATGTTGCCTGAGGCCGCGAGCCCGATGCCGCCTCCGATCGCGCCGGCCAGGTCGGTGAGGATGTCTCCGAACAGGTTGTCGGTGACGATCACATCGAAGCGCGACGGATCCTGCACCATGAAGATGGTGGCGGCGTCGACGTGCATGTAGTCGACGGCGATCTCCGGGTACTCCGCGGCGACCGTCTGCACGATGCGCTGCCAGGTCGCGCCCGCGTGCACGAGCACATTCGTCTTGTGCACCCAGGTGAGCTTCTTGCGTTGACGGGTGAGTGCGGTCTCAAAGGCGTAGCGGACCACGCGTTCGATGCCGTACGCCGTGTTCACCGACACCTCGGTGGCGACCTCGGCGTGCGTGCCGGGCCGGAGGCGCCCGCCGTTGCCCGCGTACGGCCCCTCGGTGCCCTCGCGCACCACGACGAAGTCGACGTCGCCCGGCTCGGCGAGCGAGGAGACGACCCCGGGAAACAGGGTGCACGGGCGCACGTTGGCGTAGTGCTCGAAGTCGAAGCGGAGCTTCAGCAGGAGACCTCGCTCGATGTTCGCGTGCTGCAGTCGCGGGTCGCCGGGCACTCCGCCTACGGCGCCGAAGAGAATCGCGTCGTGCCCGGCGATCGCCGCCTGCTCGGACTCTGGAAACGTCTCCCCCGTCTCGAGGAAACGCTGCGCGCCGAGGGCGAACTCGGTGCGGTCGAGCACCACATCGCCGCCTTCCAGCACGGCGTCGAGCACACGATTCGCCTGCTCGATGACCTCGGGTCCGATCCCGTCGCCCGGAATGACGGCGAGCTTGATGATACGGGTCACGTGACGCTCCTTCGTATGCTGGACAACCCTTCCAGCATACTGCGGCCGATACTCGCCTCGTCGCGCGTCGGGAGCGGGCCCGAAAACGCCAGAAGCCCCACCCGAAGGTGAGGCTTCTGCATTCGGTGACCCCAGCGGGATTCGAACCCGCGTTACCGCCGTGAGAGGG
The DNA here is from genome assembly GCF_037145595.1 of Leucobacter sp. USHLN154. NCBI lineage: Bacteria > Bacillati > Actinomycetota > Actinomycetes > Micrococcales > Microbacteriaceae > Leucobacter > Leucobacter sp. USHLN154. The sequence goes on along the minus strand of NZ_JBBCXF010000007.1, from coordinate 212,316 downwards.
CAGCGTACTAGGCCGCTATACGATGGGGCCGAATGGCGTTACCCGCTTCCCGGGCTTCCCCGGCTGCGCTGGCAACTCATATATATAAACACATCAGCGCACCGCAAGCCAAATCGGGCCGCGCAGCCCGGGTGTGTCCCGCGTGATTCTGCGCTCCTGGGCAGCCATCGCGCGGGACCCTCCCGGGCGGGCGACTCAGAAGTCCGCGGTTCGGTGGGGCCGCGCCCACTTCGCAGGAGTGTTCGCGCCGTCCCATACCTGGATGACTCCCCAGGCCACAGCGGCGATCGGCACAGCGAGCACCGCGCCGAGGATGCCGCTCAGAACGGTACCGATCGTCAATGCGAGCAGGATCACGAGCGAGTGCAGCTTGAGCGCGCGCCCCATGAGCACCGGCTGCAAGAAGTTGCCCTCGAGTTGGTTGACGAGGATCACCACGCCGACGACGATGAGCGCGTTGACGAGTCCGTTGGACACGAGCGCGACGAGCGCGGCGAGAATGCCGGCTACCGTCGCGCCGACGATCGGGATGAACGCGAGCACGAACACGAGCACGGCGAGGGGCAGGGCGAGCGGCACCTGCAGGATCACGAGGCCGAGACCGATGCCGATGGCGTCCACCGCTGCGACGCCAGCGGTGCCGCGAACGTACGAGCCGAGCGTCGCCACGGTCTTCGCTCCGGCGCGCTCCGCCCGGCGGAGCGACTCGCCCTGGAACGGACGCAACAGGAAGCGCCAGATGGTCGGGCCGTCCTTGAGGAAGAAGAAGAGCACGACGACCATGAGCACGAGCCCCGTGATGAAGCTCGTCAGCGCACCGACGCCGGCGAGCGCCCCCGACCCGAACTGCGCGCTCGTGATGAAGTCGAGGATCTGATCGCCCCACTCGTGCAGCTGCGAGTCATCGGCCAGGAACGGCAGGGTGCGAGACCACTCGACCACCTGCTCGAACCCGTCCTGCGCCTGGGACGAGAGATCATCCCACTGGTCCCGCACGGCCCAGACGATCAACCAACCGATTCCGGAGAGGATCACGACGATGCCGAGGAGCACGATGACTGCAGAGAGCGCGGCCGGCACATTGCGGCGACGCAGCCAACTCGTGACGGGAGAGAACGTGCTCGCGAAGATCAGCGCCAGCAGGATCGGGATCACGACGGTGGTGAGGGAGCGCATGCCCCAGATGATCGCGGCGGTCAGGATCAGGACGATGATCACCTGGAGCGACCGCGTGGCGGTCAGCCCGAAGCCGTCGCTCCACGCTGAGCGCGTGCTTCTCGGCCGCTCCGATCTTCCATCGATGCCGAGCTCGATCCGCGTGAGTCGCTCATCGATCTCGCGCTTGGCGCCCCATCCGAACATTCGCACTCCCCTATCGTTCGATCACCACTCTTCGGGCCGCCGCGGCGGCGGCGGCTGCTTCTGCTGCCTACCGATGCACGGCGTGAGCCGAGATGAACGCTCGCAGCTCATCGGCGTCGTCCGCCATCTCGGTGACGCGCTGCGCCCGCTCCAGCAGGCCGGCGAGCTGCTCGGGAATCCCGAGCTGGACGCCCGTCGCTTCGAACACGATGTCCGGGAACTTCTCGGGCTTCGCGGTCTCCAGCACGAGCATCGGCACTCCGGGCTCCACGTACTCGCGGGCGACCTTCACGCCATCCGCGGTGTGCGGGTCGATCAGGATGCCGCTGCGCTCGTGCACGGAACGGATGGTCGCCACGCGATCCGCGTGCGTGCTCGAGCCGCTGCGCAGACCGTACTCCGCCTCGAAGCGCACCAGTTCGGCGGTGAGATCGATGCGCCCGGTCTCATCGAGCTCGCGCCAGGCCTCGCCGAGTCGCTCGGAGTCGCATCCGACGAGGTCGTAGACGAACCGCTCGAGGTTGGACGCCTTCGAGATGTCCATGGACGGGCTGGACGTCGCATGCGTCTCGGCCGCAGTGCGCGGCGCGTAGACGCCGGTGCGGAAGAAATGATCGAGCACATTGTTCTCGTTCGCGGCCAGCACCAGTTTGCGCAGCGGCAGCCCCATCGTCTTCGCGAGATGTCCGGAGAGAATGTTGCCGAAGTTGCCCGACGGAACGGTCACCGACACCTCGTAGCCGGCGCGCTCGTCCGCTGGCACGCCGTCGCTCGCGCGGAGCCACGCCCAGAAGTAGTAGACGATCTGAGCGCTGATGCGGCCCAGGTTGATCGAGTTCACGGTGCCGAGGTGATGGGCGCGTTTGAACTCGAGATCGCTCGAGAGGGACTTCACGAGGTTCTGGCAGTCGTCGAAGACGCCTGCGACCGCGATGTTGTGGATGTTCTCGTCTTCGAGTGAGTACATCTGCGCGCGCTGGAACGCGCTCATCCGACCCTGCGGGGAGAGCATGAACACCGCGATGCCGTCTTTGCCGCGCAACGCGTACTCGGCCGCAGAACCCGTGTCTCCCGAGGTCGCTCCGAGAATGTTGAGCGCGCGATCGCTGCGGGCGAGCACGTACTCGAGCGCCTGCCCGAGGAACTGCATGGCCATGTCTTTGAAGGCGAGGGTCGGCCCCTCCGACAGCCCGACGAGCGTGATCTCATCGTCGATCGGGGTGAGCGGAACGATCTCCGCCGTGACGAAGAGTTCCGAACTGTACGCGTCCCGGCACATGCGATCCAGGTCGTCACGGGGAATATCCGTGGCGAACCGGCTCAGCACCTCCGCGGCGAGCTCGGGATAGCTGAACGACCGCCACGACTCGATCTCATCGGCCGTCACCCGGGGCAGCGTCTCCGGCACCACGAGTCCGCCGTCGGTCGCGAGCCCTTCGAGCAGGATCGCGCTGTAGGGGGCCGGCTCCATGCCGCCACGGGTCGAGATGTACTTCACCGATGCTCCTTACGGTCGTAGATGCACCAGTCTATGGGGAGCACCCTCTCGCGAAGCGGCCGATGGACGGAATCGAGGATGAAATCGACTGCCGCTCGAACGCGCTCGGCTACCAGGAGACGGGCAGCGCCTTGCCCTCCTCGTATCCCGCGGCCGACTGCAGTCCGACGCGCGCCCGGTCGTGGAAGGCGGCAACGCTCTCCGCTCCCGCGTAGGTGAACGACGACCGCACCCCCGACGTGATCATGTCGATCAGATCCTCGACACCCGGTCGCTGCGGATCGAGATAGATCTTCGACGACGAGATGCCCTCGGCGAAGAGCTGCTTGCGAGCGAGATCGAACGCGTCGAGCCCCCCGAACCGACCCTGCACGGCTTTCGCGGAGGCCATGCCCCACGACTCCTTGTACTGCCGCCCATCGGCATCCGCCAGGAGTTCTCCCGGCGACTCCGCGGTGCCCGCGAACCAGGAGCCGATCATCACCGACGACGCTCCCGCCGCGAGCGCGAGGGCGACGTCCCGCGGATACCGCACGCCGCCGTCTGCCCAGACATGTGCGCCGAGTTCGCGCGCCGCATGCGCGGTTTCGAGCACCGCCGAGAACTGCGGGCGCCCCACTGCGGTCATCATGCGGGTCGTGCACATCGCCCCGGGCCCGACTCCCACCTTCAGGATCGAGGCGCCCGCCGAGACGAGATCCTGCACCCCCTCCGCAGTCACGACGTTTCCCGCGACGATCGGCACTCCGAGATCGAGCCGGGCCACCGACTCGAGCGCGCGGAGCATCCCGCCCTGATGGCCGTGCGCGGTATCGACCACGAGCACATCGGCACCCGACTCGGCGAGGGCGCGCGCCTTCGCGGCGACGTCCCCGTTGATGCCGACGGCTGCCGCCACGGCGAGCCGTCCCTGCACGTCGAGCGCCGGCCGGTAGATCGACGCGCGAAGCGCGGAGCGCCGCGAGAGCGTCCCGAGCAGCATGCCGTCGCGGACGACGCACACGGCGTCGGCCGAGCCGCCGGGGTTGGCTCGCAGCGCGGCGTCGACCGCGTCGAACGCGGCGCGAGCATCTCCGAGATCGGATTCCTCGATCACGACGGTCTGCGCGTGGAGGAGATCGCCGAGCCGCGCATCCGACGGGACCGATGAGAGCCGATGCGCCCCGAGCGTTCCGCGCACCGCGGCGATCGGCACCAGCGAAGGGGGCGCATCGGAGTTCGTCGCCGTCGCGCGCGAACTCGACCGCTCATCATCGGCCACCACCACGAGTTGACCGTCGGCGTTCGGAATCCAGCGGAGCGCGTCGGCGGCCGTGGCATCGGGTGGAAGCACGATCGCGCCGTCGACCGCGACGGGTTCGTGCTTCACGCGCCGAATGGCCTCTGAGGTCGCCTCCGGCGACAGGTCCTGCGGGAGCACCGCCAATCCCCCGCGGCGCGCGAGCACTGCCGCCAACCGCGGGCCGGTCACCGAGTTCATGTTCGCCGCGACGAGCGGGATCGTCGCCGGCGTGCCATCGTCGGGCGCAAGAGCCACGTCGAGCCGGCTGCGCACCTCCGAATGCCGCGGCACCAGGAAGACATCTGAATACGTGAGATCGACTGTGGGGGTCGCGCCGAGGAACTCCATGCGTCCAACGCTAAGCCATCCAGCCTCCTGGACGCTGGTGATTGCAGACACCGAGCGAAATCGGACGGCGTACGCGGTTCGCGCATAGGATGGCATGGTGCGACGGGGACCCGTGTCGCACCACCGGGGTCGCGCTCGTCGTCGGGCGACGCGAATCGGCCCGGGGAAGCCGATCCAGCTGAAGGAGCCAGACCGCTCATGTCCGACCCGAATCTTCCGAACGGCGAGCAGCCGAAGCAGCCCACCACGCCGCTGCAGCCGCCGTCCGTGTCCGAGCCGGAGCTCACCTCTCAGCTCCCCTCCGATTTCCAGCCAGGGCCCGCGGTGCCTCCGCCTGCGACGACGCCGCTGCCCGCGGGCGCATCGGTGCCTCCCCCGCCGGGTGCGACGCCTCCGCCTCCCGGCGTGACGCCGCCAGCTCCGCAGCAGCCCGGCGCTTCGCAGCCCGGCGCTTCCCAGCCGGGCCAAGCGCCCTACGGCGGCGTCCCACCGCAGGGCCCGCAGTCGCCCCAGGGCGGGTACGGCTCAGGCGGCTTCCCTCCGGCGGCGCCGAAGGGCCTCGCCATCGCGTCGCTCATCATCGGTATCGCCAGCCTCGTCTTCTTCTGGGCGTGGTTCATCGGAATCCTCGGCGGCATCGCCGCCGTGATCCTCGGTATTCTCGCGCTGAGGAAGCGCCAGTCGAAGGGCATGTCGCTCACGGGCGTCATCACCGGCGGCGTCGCCGTCCTCGCGGGCATCGGGGCACTGATCTTCTCCCTGTTCATTCTCGGTTCCGTGATGAACGCCACCGGTGCGGCCGTCGACGACTACGAGCAGATGACGGAAGAGCTCGAGACCGCTTCTCCCGCTCCGAGCGAGAGCGAGCTCGACGGCGCAGCGGAAGGTGCCGCCGAGGGCGCCGCCGATGCAGCGGCTGATAGCTCGAGCGGCACCGGTGAGGACGTCGGTGAACGCTCCGCAGAATTCTGCGATGCGCTGACCGCGTTCTCGACGCTCGGCGCCTCCGGAGAGCTGACGCCGGAGGTGCTCGACTCCCTGAAGCCGCTCGCCGATATCTCGAGCCCGAATCAGTCGGTCTACGAGCGCTTCTACGAGTACGCCAAGGACCCGACGAGCGTGGACGACAGCAGCACCCTGATCAGCGACTACTTCGACGCCGTCACCGACGACGCGATGGCCTGCGTCTGACACGTCTCGACCTTCGGGGCCCGGTGCGGATTGTTTCGCACCGGGCCCCGACTCGTGTGCGGGAACCGCTAACGTGGAACCGCAGTCGTGACTAGGGAGGGGAACACATGTTGAGTGGATTCAAAGCGTTCATTCTGCGAGGAAACGTGATCGAGCTCGCGGTCGCCGTCGTCATCGGCGCCGCGTTCAACACCGTCGTGCAGCGAGTCGTCGATTCGCTGATCAACCCGATCATCGGGCAGGCGTTCGATGCCGACTCGCTCGACGGCGCGTTGATCGTCGGGTTGCCGCGGGGCGGAGAGATCGCGTTCGGCGCCGTCATCGGAGCGATCATCAACTTCGTGATCGTCGCCGCGGTCGTCTACTTCGTGTTCGTCCTGCCGATGAACAAGCTCCGCCCGAAGGTCGCCGAGGCCCCGACCGGACCGAGCGACGTCGACCTGCTCGGTGAGATCCGCGATCTCCTCAAAGCTCAAGCAACACAGGAGCCCGGCTCATCGCAGACCGCTCCGGAGGGACCAGCGGCTCAGCCGGTCTCTCGCGCGGCGGATATCACTGCGGCCGACGATACGAACGGCCCCGCGCACAAGCATTGACGCAGCGTCGCGCGACGGCTGACGCCCATCGCGCGACGCCGATGGGTCAGGCGATGCGCTGATCGAGACGAGCGAGGAACAGCGCCTCCGACAGCAGCGATTTGCGGAACGATTCGAGGTGCAGCGACTCGTTCGGACTGTGCGCGCGCCCGTCGGGGTCCTCGACGCCCGTGACCAGGATCTGCGCTTCCGGAAACTCGTCCACGAGCTCCGCGATGAACGGGATCGATCCGCCGACGCCGATATCCACCGGGTCGCGCTCCCAGGCGTCGGCCATCGCCCGACGCACCTCGGAAACGGCCCAGCCGCTCGTGTCGACCTGGAACGCCTGCCCCAGGCCAGGGTCTTCGAAGGTCAGATGCGCGCCGAACGGCGCGCGATCCTGCAAGTGCTGCACGAGGGCCGCATACGCGGCATTCGGGTCCTGCCCCGGAGAGATGCGCGCGCTGATGCGCACACGAACGCTGGGTATGAGCGTGTTCGAAGCGTTCGCGACGTCGGGAGCATCGAGGCCCGTGATCGAGATCGACGGCTGAGCCCAGAGCCGCGAGAGGATCGCGCCGCGACCCACCGGACTCACCCCGTCGAGCAGTCCCGTCTCGGACCGCAGCCGCGCCTCATCGTAGTCGGGCACGTCGAGGTCCGCCGCCCCGAGCCCGTCGACGGCGACGGCGCCGTCCGCGTCCCACAGTGTGTCCAGCAGGCGCACGGCCGCGAGCATGGCGTCGGGTACCGCCCCTCCGAACATGCCGGAGTGGGAGGCGCGGTCGAGCGTCTGGATGCGCACGTTGAACGCCACAGCGCCGCGCAGCGCCACCGTCAACGCCGGCGTCTCCTCATCCCAATTGCTCGAATCGGCGACGATGATGGCGTCCGCCGCGAGCATGTCGCGGTTCTCCCGGAGGAAGTTGCCGAAGGACTGCGACGCCCACTCCTCCTCACCCTCGATGAAGAGCGCGATGCCCAGGTCGAGAACGCGCTTCTCCGATTCGGCCGCCGCGGCCAGCGCACGAATGGCCCCGATGTGCGCCATGACGCCCGCCTTGTCGTCGGCGGCCCCGCGTCCGTACAGCCGCCCGTCGCGCAACGTCGGCTCGAAGGGCGGCGACAGCCAGTCTTCGTCCTTCCCGGGAGGCTGCACGTCGTGGTGGGCGTACAGCAGCACCGTCGGTCGCCCGTTGCGTGCCGCACGACGAGCCACCACGGCGGGCTGCCCCAGATCGGTCCCGCCCTCGACGGGGGCGCGACGCACATCGACGACATCGAAGACGCCGGTCTCGCGGAGCAGTTCCGCGATCTCCTCGGCGCTCGCGGCGACGTGCGCCGGGTCGAAGGCGGGCCACGACACCGACGGAATGCGCACGAGCCGTTGCAGGTCGTCGAGCGTGCGCTCGTGCCCCGTCCGTGCCGAGGCGCGAACGGCCTCCTCGAAGTGGTGCTGCTGGTCGGTCACGTGCGCCTGCCTTCCGTCATCGCGAAGCCTCATGCGCCCGTCGGTGCGGGCGATCACTTCACCCTATCTCTCGAGCCGCGGACGGCGACCTGCTACTGCCCCGGCCGCGACGCTCGCTCCGCCGTTGCTCCTGCGTGCGGCTCCCCCGTCGCATCGACAACCCCTTTCGCGCGTTCGCTCCGCTCAGCCTCCTGCGCGGCGCGCAACTCGCGCGTCGCAGCGTGGACGAGTTCCTCGGCCCGAAGTCGCCGGCGCTGCACCAGCGTTTCGGCGCCGAACTTCTCGCGCAGTCGGTCTTTGGATTCCGCTGTTGCAGTGATGATGACGCTGCAGGCGATGAGAATCACCTGGGACGAGAGGTTGATCCAGAGCAGCAGCGCGATCAGCGTCGCGAACGACGCGAGCAACGGGTTCGCGGTGGCTCCCCGCACGAAGAGGCCCGAGAGCTCCTGCAGCACGACGAGCCCGACGCCGCCGACGACGGCTCCGCCCCACAGCGCCTTCGCCGGCGCTCGCACGCCGGAGAGCACGCGGAACACCAGTGCGATGGCGACGGTATCGATCACGAAGACGACGAGGATGCCGAAGACGCGGGTCGCCCACTCCGTGAACGACCCGTTTCCCATTCCCAGCCATGTGAGCAGTGACGAGATGCCGAAGGAGCCCACCACGCTCACGACGGCGGCCGCGGCGAGCAGCCCTCCGAACAGCACGGCTACCAGCAGGTTGCGCAGGATCACCCACAGCACGAACACGTCGTCGTGCACTTCGTCTGCGAGCGTCCGCAACGCGATGCGAAGACTCCCGATCGCGCTGATCGCCGCACCGAGCAGGCCGAGCAGGGAGATCACTCCGACGATGGAGAATCCGGGAGCGGCGAACGTGCTCGGATCGACGATGTCGCCGATGCCGGGGATCACTCGATCGAGTGTCTCGGTGAGCGTCGCCATCGCCTCCGGGTTGGAGCTCAACCAGAGCGCTGCCACGGAGAACCCGAGCGAAATGCCGGCGAAGACGCTGAACAGCGCCCGGTATGTGAGGCTGTCGGCGAGCATGGAGCCGCGATGCTCGCCGTACCTCAGGAATGCGCGAACCAGTCTCATGCGCAGGGCCCCGGCGATCAATCGGGGCACCAACCCTCGGTCGGCCGCCGGCGCTGCGACCGCAGCGCTCTGGGACGGGTCTCGGTCGTGCGCGCTCATGGTGCTCCTCTCGGCGCCCCGCTCGAGGCAACATCTCGACGCTAATGGGCTGACGGGCGCCACGGCAACTGGCTTACTCCGGTCCTGCGGGGTGCCGTACACTCCATGCGGAGCGCGATTCCTTCTGCGCGCCCCTGCAGCCTGGACGAGCGGAGCGCCTCGATGTCGATGACCGATGAGCTGCTCGGTCGGGATCGCGCGGAAGCGCTCGCCAGATTGCTGCTCAATGCGAACCCGGCTGCCGACGGCGACGCACTGCGGGGCGCAGCAGCCTCGCTCGCCGGCCGCGGCCTCAGCGAGCGAGCGCGTCTGCTCGCCGGCGCCGTGCGCGAGGACCACGGCACCGCTCCGGCTCGACTGAACGCGATCGTCCGCGCGGCGCAGCAGGACCCCGAGTTCTCGGGCTGGATGCTCTGGCCAGTCGGCCTCGCCGTCGCCTGGAGCGCACTCGAGGCGGGGGCGCCTGAGGCGTTCGACGACGCCCTCGCCCTGCTGCGTGAGCTGACACCCCGCATGACGTCGGAGTTCGCGATTCGCCCGCTGCTCCGGCACGATCTCCCCCGGGCGCTCGCGCAGATGCAGGGATGGACCGGCGACCCCGACTGGCACGTCCGCCGTCTCGCCTCCGAGGGCAGCCGACCGCTCCTGCCCTGGGCAGAGCGCATCCCGGCACTCATCGCCGATCCCCTTCCCACACGAGGCGTCATCGATGCGCTCTCCGACGACCCAGAGGAAGCGGTGCGCCGATCGGTGGCGAACCATGTGAATGACCACAGCCGGCACCATCCCGGATTCGTCGTGGAGTGCGTCGCCGGGTGGCGGGCCGCCGGCGGTGCACATGTCGACCGCACCTCGCGACACGCGCTCCGCACGCTCGTGAAGCGAGGTGACGCGGATGCGCTCGCACTGCTCGGATACGGGCTCGCGCGGCTCGACGTCACCCCGCTCGCGCTCTCCCGCCCGCGCGTGATGATCGGCGACGAGGTGCAGTTCTCGGCGACGATCACCAACCGCGGCTCCGACGCCGCGCGCATCATGATCGACTATGTGCTCGCGTTTCCCGATGCCCGCGGACGCGAGCGCACGAAGGTGTTCAAGCTCGCCCGCCGCGAACTGGCGCCCGGCGAGGCGGCGCGCGTGTCAGCCGCGCAGTCCTTCCGCCCGATCTCGACGCGCAGATACTACCCGGGACCCGCCTCCCTCGCCCTGCAGATCAACGGCGTCGTGCACCGTCGCACCGAGTTCGCGCTGGGCGAGCCGGCGCCTCACTCGAACGCGCCGCTCCCGAGGCCGACGACGTAGGATGCCTGCCCCACGTGTTCCAGGGCGTCTGCCGAGATGCTCACGAGTCGTGAAGCACGGGTCACCGGCGGATCCCAGGCTTCATCGATGACGTCGTCGAGCGCGGGGTCATCGAGCGACATCAGATAGGCCACCTGCGCCTCCACCGCGGCGCGCAGGTGCTCGAGCAGCAGCGCCGCATCTCCGGAGACGATGCTCCTCGCCTCCTCCGCGCTGTGGCCGTATCCGATGCTCGACGCAGCTGGGCCCAGGTCGAATCGCCGGTCGAACCCCTGAGCCGTCCAGATCGGCTCCTCGCCCGAGAGGCTCGCGACTTGCTCGTCGATCTCGCGCGCCGCATGCCACAGCAACCACGCAACGGAGTTGTCGTGGTGCGGGTGCGCGTTCAGCAGTTCTGGTACGAGCTGTGGACGCAGCGCCTCGGCGGCGTCCAGCGGGCGCCGAGCCAGGTCGACGAGAGCTTCCGTTGCGCGCATGGTGAATCCTCCGTGATCGTTCTTCCGCAGTCCGGCAGGGATGGGCGAGGCCTCTGAGGCCTCGGCTCAGCCAGTCAGAGGCGCGTCGGGTCGCCGGGGTCGCCCGGCTCGGGCGCGGCACTCGGGTTCGGGTTCGCCGCGGCGCGGCGCTTGCGCACCGCCGCGAAGATCATGAGCGCGGCCGCGATGACGATGATGATCGCGGCTCCGATCACCCACGGGAGCACGCTCTGCCCGCCGGTGTTCGCGAGTGCATCCAGGTTGAGCAGCATCAGACTCTCCTTCCGACCTCGTGGAGCACGAGGCTCTCCGCTTCCACCCTACGACGTGCAGCGATCGCTCGGGGCGATCCGAGCGGCGCCCGTTCAGTGGCCGGCGTGGGATGTGCCGTGCGGGACGGCGAATTCGCCGGCCTCGCTCGCAGCGAGCGCGGGCGTCGCGATCGCAGCGACGAGCATCGCCTCGACCACCAGCACGAGTGCGAAGACCCCCGCCCGACGCTGCCGAGACTCCGGCGCCGGCTCCCCCGCAGCAGCTCCGCGCTGAGCGCGCTGGCCGCGCAACTCGATCACGGCGGCAATGGCGATCGACCAGTGGAACACGAACAGCGCGAGAAACGGAATCAACGCGAGCGGTCCCGTCAGCAGCAGGAATCCCGCCCCCACGAGGCCGATCGCGCCGCCCGCCACCGCGGTGCGAGGCAGCACGAGCCGCCCCGCTCGCAGAACGGCGAACGACCATGCGAGTTCGAGGGCCCCGATGATACCGACGGGAACGGCGACGCCCGGTGACGCCCCGGCGGCCGTCGCGAACAGCACGAGGCCGGCCCCGAGCGAAGCCAGGGCCGGCCACATTGCTCTGATCATCATCAGAACGCGCGCATGTTAGATCGCCGGACGCGTCGCGGGCTCGACGTGCTTGTCGGCCGCGATGGCGACGACGAGCAGCACGAGCGCGCTGCCGAGGTGGAGGATGTGGTCGGCGGTGTTCAGCGCCAGGATGTTCGCAGCGGTATCGGCGATGAAGAAGCCGACGATGCCGAGCAGGAGGTACACGGCACCCACGGTGCCGTTGACGCCCTTCGCAGCGCGAACGTTCGCGAGGCCGGCGAGCAGCAGGGCCGCACCGATCAAGAGGTGGGCGATGTTGTGCAGCGGGTTCACCTCGAAGATACCGAGGAGCAGACCGCCCTCGGTCGCGACAAAGCCCACTCCACCGGTGACGGCGAAGCCGAGCAGGCCGACCAGGACGTAGACCGCGCCGAAGATCACTCCGAGAATGCGATTAGGTGAGTTCTTCACGACGTTCTCCTTCTATATTCATTGGAGGTGACGATGTCGGCACAGCGCATGTCACCGGGTTGTCTTAGTGTGAGTGCTTCGGAGCCCTCCCACTAGGTGGTTGCGCCTGGGAGACGATATGCAGTAAGTTCCCAGCTTTCTGAGTCGGGGCGTGCGACCACGCGGTCTCGGAATGCCGCGATCCCTGTCAAGCCCCGAGTGCCGCGCTGGCAGCACCACTAGGTTTGCCTCATGGTCACGCAGATCCTCGCCATCGGTACCGCAGTCCCGTCCGCGCGCTTGGCACAGGCGCGCACCCGAGATTTCTTCGCCGCCCAGCCCGGAGTCGACCGGCTCACCGCCAGACTCATCGGAGCGGCGTTCGATCAGTCGGCGATCGACACCCGATATTCCGTCATCGGCAGTCTCGACTCCGACAACGGCCCGTCTGCGAACTCGGACGTGTTCATGGAGGATCACGAGCTTCTCCGCTCCCCCTCGACCGGCGAACGGAATCTGGTGTACCGGCGAGAAGCGCCGCCCCTCTCCGCAGCCGCGGCCCGGGACGCCCTCGAACGAGCCGGTCTCTCGGCGGCCGACGTGACGCACGTCGTCACCGCGTCGTGCACCGGATTCTTCGCGCCGGGCCCCGATTACCTGCTCGTGCGCGAGCTCGGCATCCCGACGAGCGCCGAGCGCACCAATATCGGATTCATGGGATGCGCCGCAGCGTTCCCCGCGCTGCGCGCCGCCACGCGGATCGCCGACGCGCAGCCGGGATCCGTCGTCCTCGTCGTCTGCACCGAACTCTGCTCGCTCCACATCCGCTCCTCCAACGATCCCGAGCAGATCGTCGCCTCCGCGGTGTTCGGCGATGGATCGGGGGCGGCGATCGTGGCCTCCGATCCGATGGCGGCACGACGCTCGACGCCCGTGCTCGACGTCGGGGCATTCTCGACCGCGCTCACCTCTGAGGGCGAGGAGGACATGGACTGGACGATCGGAGACCAGGGATTCGAAATGCGATTGACCGCCAACGTCCCGCGCATCATCGGGCGGGAGATTGCGTCTGTGGTGGGACCGATGCTCGGTCGCGACGCCACGGGAGCCGTCTCCGGCATCGACGCGTGGGCCGTGCATCCCGGAGGGCGGAGCGTGCTCGACCGGGTGCAGAGCGGCCTCGATCTCCCGGACGACGCGATGCTCCCGTCCCGCGAGGTGCTCCGGGAGTACGGCAATATGTCGAGCGCGACGATCCTGTTCATTCTGCAGCGCATCCTCGCCGACGATTCGCTCGCCGACGGTGCGACCGTGGCGGGGCTGTGCTTCGGCCCGGGCTTGACCGTGGAAACGGCGCGGTTCACCCGCGTCGCCGCGCGCACTGAGCAGGCCCAGACCATCCCTGAAGCCGATGTGACGGGTGCCACGGGAATCCCCGTCGGCGCTGCGGCGAGCGCCCCGGCGACCAATACGGCATCGCGCAACGCGGTCTGATCCGGCCGTGGCTGTCACGATGGAGCGCAGGACGTTCGTTTCGCTCGCCGAGCGAGACACCCGGCTGACGGAGATCATGGACGATCCCTCGTGCGACGCGGGCCGGCTGCGCCGCACGCTGCAGGGGTTCGACGCGGTCAATCGCGCTGTCTCGTCATGGGGCCGGGTCTACCGCACCCACATCCGTCCCGCGCTCGAGGCTGCGTCGCGCTCGACGAGCGGATCCGCGCCTCATCTGCGGATACTGGACGTGGGATGCGGCGGCGGAGATGTGCTGCGGCGGATCGTTCGGATGGCCGCCCGCGACGGGTACGCAGTGCAGGGAGTCGGGATCGACCCCGATCCGCGCGCCATCGCGGTGGCGAGAAACGCGCGGCGTGTTCCCGGGGTCGAATACCGCGAGTGCTTCTCTTCGGAACTGGTGGCCGCGGGTGAGGGATTCGACGTCGTGGTCTCGAACCATCTCCTCCATCACCTGTCCGAACCCGAGTTCCGCGGGCTGCTCGCCGATTCCGAGGCTCTCGCTTCAAGGCTCGCCGTGCATTCCGATATCGCTCGCGGTCGACTCGCCTACGCTGCATTCGCCGTGGGCGCGGTGCCGGTGAGCGCCGGCACCCTCCTGCGCGTCGACGGGCTTCGGAGTATCCGTCGCAGCTACACCAGAAGCGAGCTGTCGCACGTGCTGCCGCCGCGGTGGCGGGCGGAGCAGGTCAACCGGTTCCGGCTCCTCGCGGTGCACCGCCCCGATCAGGAGGGCGTCGAGCTGCGGGGCGAGCGGTGAGCGTCACCGCCTGCGATGTCCTGGTGGTCGGTGCCGGGCCGAGTGGTTCGCTCGTCGCCTCCGAACTGCATCGTCTGGGGGTCGAGGTCGTCGTGCTCGAGCAGCGCGCCGATGCGTCGCCCGGTTCTCGCGCGATCGGCGTTCATCCTCCGGTGCTCGCCGCGCTGGAGGCGGGCGGTGCGACGGAGCGCATTCTCGCAGAGGCTGTGCGGATTCCCCGCGGTATCGCCGTCGCCGCCGGTCGCACGGTCGGCGAGGTGCGCTTCGACCGCCGCCCATCGCGCTTCCCGTTCGTCGCCTCCGTCCCCCAGGCGGTCACCGAGGCTGCGGTGGCCGCGTACGGGCCGATTCCGGTGCGTGGCGTGCGCGTCGTGGGCGTGCACCCCACGCCGGAGGGGGTGCACGTGCACGCGTTGGACGCTGACGGAGCATCGCGCACCTGGTTCGCCCGCACCCTGATCGTGGCTGCTGGTGCATCCGGGCGGCGTCTGCTGAGCGGGTTGTTCACCGGGCGTTCGCGGGCCTATCCCGACAGGTATCTCATGACCGATCTGAGCGCTGCTCCCGGGCAGCCGGAGGGCACGGCGGTGATCACCCTCGGCGCGTGCGGCGTCGCGGAGTCGTTTCCTCTGCCTGGCGGCCGACGCCGCCTGGTGGCGAGGATCGCGTCGGATCCGGAGCATCCGAACGCCGAGCGCGCGGCAGGCGACGGCGAACGACTCGCCGAGGCGATCGCGACGCGCATGCTGGCCCCCGCTCTCGCAGCGCACGTGAGCGAGGCGAGCCGTTTCAGCATCCGCCGCGTCCTGCTCGATCGCATGGTGTTCGCCGGTTCCGTCATCGCGATCGGTGATGCCGCGCATGAGGTGAGCCCGATCGGCGGCCAGGGCATGAACCTGGGGCTCCTCGATGCCGCGACGCTCGCTCCGGTGCTCGCACAGGCTCGCCGCGGCCCTCACCGCGACCGGCAACGGCGCACGGCGCCGGATGGTGACGGTTCCCACCGCGCCGCGCTCGCGCGGTGGGAGCGCGGCAGACTCGCCTCCGCGCGAACTGCGGCCCGGCTCGCCGCGTTCAACACGTCATTGGGCCGACCGTGGCCGAGGCGACTCGCATCGGTCTCCGCCGCCGCACTCGATGCAGCGCTGCGCACTCCGCTCGCCGGACTGCCCGAGCGAGCGTACGCGATGGGGTTCGATCGTGCGGCCCGCGGCGCGGCTGACCGGCTGCCCTAGCCCGCCGACCGCAGCAGTGCGTGCAGCTCCGCTTCGAGCGGCGGCACCCTCGGATCGGTCAGCATTCCGGTGGCGCGCGGAATCTCTCGGGAGACCGCCACCTCCCCGGCCAGGGCACCGGGGGTTCTGGGAAGCACGAGCACGCGATCGGCCAGGCGCACGGCTTCGCGAATATCGTGCGTGATGCACACGATCGTCCACCCGGAATCTCGCCACATCTCGAGCAGCCAGCGTTGCAGATCGTCGCGGGTGATGGCGTCGAGTGCGCCGAACGGCTCGTCGAGCAGCAGGATCGGTTGCTCCTGCACGACGGCTCGGAGGAACGAAACGCGCTGGCGCATTCCGCCGGAGAGCTGCCGCGGGTATCGGAACTCGGTACCCGCGAGACCGAACGGCTCGAGGAGCTCACGTGCGCGACGCCGCGCTTCCCGTCTGCTCACGCCCTGCACTTCGAGCCCGATGGCCGCGTTCTCGACGACTCTCCGCCACGGCAGCAGCGCATCGCGCTGCGGCATGTAGGCGAATGGCCGACGCCGCTGCGGCAGCGGCGCACCCGCGAAGCGGATCTCCCCGGAGTCGGGATGCAACGCGCCGGTGAGGAGCGACAGCAGCGTCGACTTCCCGCTCCCGCTCGCGCCGATGATCGCGACGATCTCGCCGTCGTCGACGTCGAAGGAGACGTCTTCGAGTACGACCTGATCGGCGAAGCACTTGCCGACGCCGCGGACCTCGAGCAGCGTCACGATCGCGTCCCCCGGTGCGTGCGATCCCGTCCCTGTTCGATGCGCAGCCACGGCGCCACCACGCGCTCGGCGAGTACGACGATGCCGAACAGGCACAGGGTGAGCAGCGTGCTGACGCCGACTGCGGCGAGCACCAGGTCGGTGCGGAAGACGTTCTTCGCCGACTGCATGTAGACGCCGAGGCCGGCGACGGCTCCCGCGTACTCGGCGAAGATCGCGCCGACCACCGCATAGGTGATCGAGATGCGCAACGCCGAGAAGAACGAAGCCGTCGACGCCGGGAGCCTGACCAGGCGGAACACCGTCGCCCGCGACGCACCCATCGATGCGAGCAGGCGTTCGGCCTCCGGGTCCGCCTCCGCGAACCCGCGCAGCAGCCCGACCACCATCGGGAAGAATGTGACGAAAGCGACGAGCAGGATCTTCGGGAGCAGGCCGAAGCCGAACCAGAGCACCACGAGCGGTGCGAGCGCGATGAGCGGCAGGGTCTGGCTCACGACGAGCAGTGGGAGCAGAGCGCTGCGCAGGATCCGCGAGAAGTCGAGCACGGTCGCCGTCACCCAGGCGACCGATACCGACAGGGCGAATCCCGCGACGGTCGCGATCAGCGTCGGGATCGCGTGCCGCAGGAGCGCGGTGCGCTCGGCGGCACCGGCGCTCACCACGCGCGTCGGAGCTGGCAGCATCTCCGCGGGCACGAGGCCCGCAGCGGCCACTCCCTGCCACGCGGCGAGCAGCAGCAGGAACGCGATCGTCGGCGCCGCGATGAGGGCGAGTCGTTCTGACCACGAACCGCCGGTTGCGAAGAGCCCCCGTCGGACACTGCGCATCATGCGGGTGTTCACCCCAGGTACGCGTCGGTGGCGTACTCGCTCCAGTCGGGTTGCTCCGTGAGCGGCCGCCCCTCCGCGTCGGTCAGGAATCCGCCGTCGAAGAGAAACGCGCCGAACGCGTCCCACGCCTCGGGGTCGATCGCGCCGATCTCGCGTTCGGGAGAGGTGAGGTAGTCCTCGGCGAGCAGCCGGGCGCTGGCATGGACGAGCTCGTCGGCCGCGCCGAGGGTGTCGGGGTTCGCCGCGATGAGCAGTTCGGCCGCAGCGTCGGGCTGTTCGGCCGCGTACGCGTAGCCGCGGGCGACCGCCTGCACGAACGCGCGGGACTCCTCCGGGTGCGCTTCGAGATATGCCTCGCTCGACACGATGCCGGTGGACTGCTGCTCCGGCACCCCGAAGTCCTGATACCCGAATTCGCGGTACGGGTGGCCGTCGAGCTCTGCCTGCAGATTCTCCCACGTCGCGACCGACAGCGTGAAGTCGATGCGGCCCTGCGAGAGCGCCTCGTAGGCGCCCGTGTCGAGCACCACCTCCTCGAACGACCCCTCGCCGCCGTCGCCCTCGATCGTGGCGCGCGCGAGGGCGCTGTAGAGCGGTGAGCCGAAGCCGCCGAACGTCATGCCGTCGAGATCGGCGGGGCGGTCGACGTCAGCACGATCCGCCAGAGTGACCAGACGCCCCGAGTCCCGCTGCGTGACGCGATACACCGACACGAGGTCGAGCCCGGCGGTGCGCGCCACCTGAACGGTCGACTGGCCGCCGATCCCGAAATCGGCTTCGCCGGCGGAGACCAGCTGGGTCGCCGGGGTCGAGCCGTACGGCAGTATCTCGACGTCGAGTCCCGCCTCGTCGAAGTACCCGAGCTCGTCGGCGACGTACACGCCGATGTGGTTCGTGTTCGGCGCCCAGTCGAGGGCGAAGGTGACCCGGGTGCTGCCGGCGTTCTCCCCGGCGCTCGCGCCGTTCGGCGCCGCCGCGGTGCTCGCGCAGCCGACGAGTGCGATCGCAGCCGTCGACAGCAGCGCGGCCGCGCGGGTCAGGGTGCGGGTATGGGTGTGATGGCGCATGAATGCGTGCCCTTCCGTTTCGTTCGGGCACGGGTTCGTAGAGTGTCTCCCTGCGCTGGCATGATCCAGATCAGGTTCGACGGTCGAAAGCTGTGGACTTTCCTCTCAGCCCGGCCTACCGGACTCCCGTGTGAGGTTCACCCTAGCAACATCCCGCCACCCGCTCCACGACGCACGCGATCGTCGCCTAGGGTTGGGGCGTGACTTCAGCGACGCATCCGACGCCCACTCCCGAGCAGTACGGCGTTGGAGCGCGCTTCACGCTCTCGGTCTACGACTCGGACTACGTGCGCATCATCCTGGGGGCACTCGGCTCGGCCGACACCACCGGCCTCACCATCGAGACGAATGACATCTCCACGTTCGTGACCGGCGGCGAGCAGCGCGTGCTCGCCTACGTGCAGAGCGTCGTCGCCGCGGCCGCGCGAAGCGGCGCGCATCTGTCCGCCGCGATCCTGCTCTCCCGCGGCTGCCCGGGAGAACTGCAGTGCGCGCTTCCGCCCGGCGTGCACGCGCTCGCCGCCGCTCCGATCGCGCTCCCCGAGAGCGGCGTTCGCGCTCGGGCGCACTGGTCGCTGTATCCGCTGCTCGACGCAGGATCCGCATCGCCTGCGGCGGTCGCGAGTGCCGCAGCGCCCGCCGCCCCAGTCGACCACATGACGCCGATCTATGCCGCGATCGATCAGGCGAAGGCGTCGGGGGTCTACTCGGGCTCCGATCACTACGCGACCCGGCTCGACGGAGACCTCTCCGCGGTGCTCGAGACGGCCGCGAACGCCTGGATCGGAGTCGGCGCGCAGGTGCAGCACGTGGTGACGCACCTCACCGTCTCCATCAACAGCCCGTCGGTGGTCGGCACCGCCGCGCCTCCGGCGACCGAGCCCGAGTCGCGCGCCTCATGAAGCGGGGCATGCACCTCGTCGGCATGGTGAATCCGCCCACGAGCCAGTAC
Source organism: Leucobacter sp. USHLN154 (assembly GCF_037145595.1). NCBI lineage: Bacteria > Bacillati > Actinomycetota > Actinomycetes > Micrococcales > Microbacteriaceae > Leucobacter > Leucobacter sp. USHLN154. The sequence continues at coordinate 193,221 of NZ_JBBCXF010000007.1, read as the reverse complement.
GCCGAGAACTGGCGCAATCCGCTCAGCCGCGCCGACTGGTTGAGCGGGTCGTTCACGGCGGATCTCGGACGCACACTCGAGCGCGGCTGCTTCGACATGATCTTCTTCGCGGACGCGCTCGCGGTGCCGGAGGACGGCGCCGGCGACTACGCCACGACCCTCCGCACCGCCGGGAAGGGGGCGATCTACCTCGACCCGATCGCCAAGGCGGCGCTCGTCGCCGGGGTGACGTCGCGCATCGGCATCGGCGCGACCGTGTCGACGAGCTTCGTGCCCGCGTACGCCATCGCCCGTCAGCTGCTCTCCGTCGACCACCTGTCTGGCGGACGAGCCGCATGGAATATCGTGACGTCGACGACCGATGCCGAGGCGCGCAATCTCGGTCATGCAGGCATCGCGGCGCCCGGCCAGCGCTACGACCACGCCGACGAAGTCGTGCAGACCGTCGTCGAGCTGTGGCAATCGTGGGAGCCCGATGCGCTCGTGCACGACCAGACGGCAGGCGTCTTCGCCGACCCGTCGCGCGTGCATCGGGTCGGCGAAGGGCTCTCGCGTGGTCCGCTCACCCTGCCGCAGAGCCAGCAGGGCCACCCGGTGCTGATGCAGGCCGGCTCCTCGACCCGCGGCAGGGCCTTCGCGGCGCGCTGGGCCGAGGTCGTCTTCGCGATCGGCGACTCCCCCGAGGCCATGCGGGAGCTGCGCACCGAGATCCGCGACCGGGCCCGCGTCGATCACGGTCGTGATCCCGATGCCATTCGCGTGCTGCAGGGCGTGCAACCGATCGTGGGGTGGACCGACGCGGAGGCTGACGCGAAGCTCGCCGCGCTGGTCGCGCAGATCGACCTGCCGAGCGCGCTCGCGAAGCTCGAGCGGCTGCTGCACGCCGAGTCCCTCGACCCCGCGGCTCCCGCGACTGAGATACTCGCCGCGCACCGCGGCGCCACCGGCAGCGCCGGGTTCGAAGACATGCTGGCAGCGGTGAGCGAGCGGCGTCGCTTGACGGTCGCCGAGCTCGCGATCGAGCAGGCCCTCAACCAGCTGCACCCGCAGCTGGTGGGGTCGCCCGCGACGATCGCCGACGAGCTGCAGCACCTCTTCGAGAGCGAGGCCGCCGACGGTTTCATCATCATGCCAGCCCTCTACCATTCGTCGTTCGAGGATTTCGTGAACGGCGTGGTTCCCGAGCTGCAGCGACGCGGCGTCTTCCGCAGCGCCTACACGGGCTCGACGCTGCGCGAGCATCTCGTCGGCTGAGAGCTGCGCGGCCGCCCTCGCCCGCCGGTCGGGCGCTTCGCCTACTCCTCCAGCGCGTCGGCGAGCACGGTGAGCACTGCGGAGCGCGCGTCGCGGCCGCGGTCGCCGCGCATCTCGACGAATGCGTCGACGAGATGCTCGGTCAGCAGCATCAGCGCCGCACGCGAGGTGTGGATGAGCTCGTCGTGGAAGCTCCCGCCCACGGGCGGCACCACCAGCGTGACATCCGACAGCTTCTCGACAGCTGATCGCGCGAATGATGTGATCGCGATGACTCGCGCGCCGCTCAAGCGCGCGGCCCCCATCACGTCAAGGGTCGCCCGGTTCGCTCCCGAGCCGGAGAACACCGCGCACACCGACCCGGCCCCGAGCTGCCGAGCGGCGATCTGCTGCGCCATCGGATCTGCGAACTGCTCCACAGAGCGCCCGGCCGAGTTGAGCCGCATGGCGAAGTCGAGGCCGATCGGGCTCGACAGGCCGTTGGCGACGACGAGCAGCCGGTCGGCCGAGTCGAGCGCCTGCACGAACGCGTCCACCGCTTCCGGCGTGAGCGCCGCCATCGAGTCATCGAGACGGGCGGCGAGCTGCGCGATCCTCACCCGCAGTGCGCCGAGGATCGTGGGGTCGATCGCATCGCCACGAGCGCCGCTTCCCGCTCTTCCTGCGGCGCCACCCGCGCCACCCGCGCCTGCCGCCCCCGTCGTGCCCCGGCCCGCCGCAGTCCCGGCGACCGCAGCGCCCTCGAGGGCGAGCTCCTGCACGAGGGCGACGCGCAGCTGCGGGTACCCGTCGTAGCCGAGGGACTGGGCCGCGCGAATCACCGTGGTGCGCCCCACCCCGACCCGCTCGGCGAGCGCCTGCGCCGTGCACTCGACCGCGCGCTCCCGGTCGGCCGCGATGGCTTCGACGACGCGGCGCTCGGTGCGCTGCAGCGCGGGAGCGAGCGAGGCGATGCGCGCACTCGGCCGGGCGTCGGGTGAACCCTGCCACGTGGTGGTCATCTGCTTCCGTTCATGATGCGGCGACGAATGGTTCCCGAGACGGCGTCCATGAGCATCGTCGCCGCGATGACGACGATGAGCAGCATGCCGACGGTGTCCCACTGCCGGTAGTTCGTGTAGTTCGACAGCATACTTCCGATACCGCCGGCGCCCACGAGTCCGAGTACCGCGGAGGTGCGGATGTTGATCTCGAATCGATACAGCGCGAACGAGAGGAGCGCGGGGGCGACGGCCGGCCAGATCGCCCACCTGGTCACGTCCGCGGTAGTGCCGCCCGCTGCGCGCACGGCCTCGACCGCACCCTCCTGCGCTGACTCGACGGTCTCGTACACCCATTTGCCCTGGGTGCCGATCCCCGCGATCGCGAGTGCGAGCGCTCCCGTCAGCGGCGTCAACCCGGTGACGGTGAGCAGCACGAGCGCGATGATCACCTCGGGAACGGCGCGCAGCACCGCGAAGATGCCGCGCAGCAGCGCTCGCACCCAAAGCGGCCCGACGCCGTTCGCGGCGAGCATCCCGAGCGGAATCGACACGGCGACGCAGAGCATGGCGCCGATCCACGCCATCGAGATCGACCGCCACGTCTCGAACAGCGCGCGCGGCAGCTTCTCCCAGTTCGGAGCCTCGAACATCAGCCGGAGATAGTGGGCGACCTGGCCGGGAACCGACGGAAGGTCGCTCCACGAGATCTGCAGCGTGCCTGCCGCCGCAAGCACGACGAGCGCCGCCGCGATCGCCCACGCCGTCGCCGCGACGCGCGAAGGCCGCGGCGGAAGGTCGCGCGAGCCCGGCAGGGGCGCAGTGGGTGCGCCTGGCACCGGGGCGTTCAGCATCACGGTCATACGAGCCTCCGGCGCAGCAGATTGGAGAGGACCTCGATGGCGATGACCACGACGAGGATCTCGAGGATGATGACGGAGACATCGGAGTAGGCGTAGAACCCCCGCCGCTCATCGAGCAGACGCCCGATGCCGCCCGCGCCAACGATGCCGAGAATCGCCGATACGCGCACGTTGAGTTCGAGCGCGTAGAGCCATTGATTCGCGAACAGCGGCCAGGCCTGCGGCAGTGCCGTCGCCCGGTTGATCTGGAACTGCGTGCCTCCAGCAGCACGCCCCGCCTCCATGTAGCGGTGATCGGCGGCATCGATCGCCTCGGAGACCAGCTTCACCACGATGCCGATGTTGAAGAGGAAGAGCGTGATGACGCCCGGCAGTGCGCCGACGCCCACCATCGCCACGAGCACGGTGGCGAACACCAGGTCGGGCACGGCGCGGTTCACATTGTTGAGCGTGCGCACGACGCCCCGAGTGACGCGATTCGGGTTCGTCGGAGCCGCTGCCCACAGCGTGAGCGGGATCGAGCACAGCGCCGCGGCGGCCGCGCCGACGAGCGCCATCTGCAGCGTCTCGAGCAGCGGCGCCAGGGTGCGCGGCACGAAGGCGAAGTTCGGTTGCGCGAGCTGCACGAGCTTCGTCACGCCGTTGCGCCAGTGCTTCGCGATCGCCGCGAGATCGAGCTCGATGCCGCCGATCGCCGGCAGGCAGGTCGCGATCGTGAACGCCGCGATGGCGGAGACGATCAGCACCGTGCGCAGGGTGTGCCGCGGTTTCGACGGCACCTCGAGTTCGCGCAGAATCGCGGTCACGCCCGTTCTCCGAGGCGATCGCGCGGCTGGATCGGACGCCCGTAGATCTGCTCGAAGTCGGCGTCGGTCGCAGCGGCGGCTGATCCGTCGTACACGACGCGGCCGTCGCGCAAACCGATCATGCGGTTCGTGTACTGCCGCGCGAGGTCCATGAGGTGGATGTTCACGAGCACGGTGAGACCGCGCTCCGCGTTGATGCGCTCCAGGTCGGCCATCACCGCGTGCGCCGTGGGCGGGTCGAGGCTCGCGACCGGCTCGTCGGCGAGCATCACGCTCGGCTCCTGCGACAGTGCGCGGGCGATCGCGACGCGTTGTTTCTGGCCGCCGGAGAGCGCACCGGCGCGGTGCCACACCTTGTCGAGGATGCCGACGGAGTCGAGCGCGCGCAGCGCGATCTCGCGATCCTCAGCGCTTGGAATGCCGAGCAGCGTGCGGTACGCCGGGGAGTGCGCGAAGCGGCCGACCAGGGTGTTGCGGTAGACGCTCGCCCGCTCCGCGAGGTTGAACGCCTGGAAGATCATTCCGATGTGCCCGCGTGCCTCCCGGAGCCCGCGACCCCGCAGCTCTGAGATGCGGTGCGGGCCGACCGTGACGCTTCCCTCGGTGGCGCCGACGAGACCGTTGATGGTGCGGATGAGGGTGGACTTACCGGATCCGGAGAGCCCGACGATCGACACCATCTCGCCGGGCTCGATGCTCAGCGAGACATCGCGCAGAGCACGTGTGCCGGTGGGATAGGTGACCGAGACGCGGTCGAGGGCGATGCGCCACGAGGCGGCGTCCGGCGTGCACCGGCCGCTCGCCCCGCGGCGCTCATCGAGTGAGTGTGACATGTACTTGGTTCTGGTCAGTTGGAGAACTCGCCCAGGATCTCGCCGTAGCGCGCGATCTCGTCTTCGGCGGTCTCGGTGGTCCATCCCGAAAGTCCGACGAGGTCGAACATCACGGCCTCGGCTTCCTCAGAGGAGTCGGCGTACTCGGCCATCAATTCGGTGAGCTGCTCGACGAGATCGGCGGGCAGCGACGGGGCGACCGCGACGCCGCCGTTCGGAATCATCTCGGTGTAGGCGAACGCCGTGACCTTCTCCGCCACATCGGGGGCCTCGGCCGTCACGGTCGTGCGAGCATCCCAGTAGCCGAAGCTCACCTCGGCGTCGCCGTTCGCGACCGCGAGCACGGCGTTGTTGTTGCCCTCCACCGGCACCTGCTCGATGTCGGCGTCGGTGTCGATGCCGGCGTCGCGCATGGCGACGACCGGGTACTGGTAGCCGGCGGGCGAGGTCGCCGCCTGCAGTGCGACCCGGGTGCCCTCGTCGATCTTCTCGAGCGCGTCGATGCCGGCCGGGCCGGCACCCATCGCGTCTGCGCCGGCCGCTTCGGTGCCGTTGCAGTACGACAGCTCGATGTCGCTCGCGGCGTAGGTCGCCATCACCGGCTCGGCGTCGCAGTACTTGTCGGGATTGTTCGTGTACGCGACCGCGGCGTACGAGGTCGCGCCGAAGCGCACGTCGCGCAGCACCAGCTCGGCGTCGTACTGCTCGATGGCGTTGTACAGGGATCCCGCATCGGTGATGACGACCTGCGCCTGGTCGGCGCCGAGCGCTTCGACGGTCGCGGCGTAATCACTCGCGACGACGCCCTCGACCTCGATGCCCAACCCGTCGGAGAGATACGTCGTCAGTGGATCGAGTGCCTCGGCGAGGTCTTCGCCCTCGACCGACGGCACCAATGAGAGCGTGATGGAGTCGGGCCAGGCCTGCGCTTCGTCGGCTGACGACGCCGCCGAGTCGGTGGCGCTGCAACCGGCGAGACCGAGCGCGGCGACGGTGAGAGCGCCTACTGCGAGAACGGATGAACGCATGAGTGGGGTTACCTTTCGATACCGGATCCCGCGCCGAGCGGCGCGGACGTGCTGGATGCCGCAGACGCGGCCCAGGTGTGAAGGTCGGGGACGAGGTCGGCGAGCGAGCGCCCGCGCATCGTCACCGAAACTGGAGCGGTCGCTGCAGTCGCACCGACGAGAGCCGTGTCGGCGCCGAGAGCGGCCGCCGGCGCGAGGTCGAACTCGAAGATGTCGCCGATCGCGAGCACCGGTCCCTCGGCGATCAGCCGCTTGATGAGCCGCGCGAGGCCGACCGGCTTGCCGACGGTGTAGTGCAGTTCGTCGAAGCGATCCCGCACCCCCCAGGCGTCGAGCACGGCGGCGACGCCGGTCTCCGGCGCGTTCGTCGCGAGCACGAGACGGGCGGTTCGGCCCAGCCGCTCGAGCGCCGAGTCGAGGTCGGCGATCGTGTCGACGACGGCGAGGCCGCTGCCGAGACGTGTGCGGCTGCGCTCGTAGGCCGCGGCGCGATCGCCGTCGCTCGCGCCCGCTGCCTCGGCGAGAGATCCGACGATGTCGTATCCATCCCGATACGAGCTCGCGCCCGCGTCATAACGCGCGAGCTCGGCGTCGACGCGCTCGATGAAGCCCGGCTCGACTGCGGCGCCATCGGCCACGCACGCCGCGTACGCGCGGACGGGCCCGTGACCGATGGCCAGGGTGCCATCGAAGTCGAAGACGATGCTCGGTGCCATGCGCACTCCCTTACGATTTGGACGATGCATCCAAAGTTAGAGTGCGAAATGGACGAAATGTCTATCGCGGGATGAACACCGGGTTACGAGTCGGCGACCGCATTCCAACGCGGTGCGGGATACGCCTCGAATTCCGCGATGAGCTCCTGCCGGTCGCCTTCGTAGGGGAACGCGGTGATGAGCCGAAGGGGCTCGTCGACGTGGGTGACCGACGCCGCCGCGATCCCGTAGACGAGCGCCGCCGGACCGTCCGCCCCCGCACGCTCCACGAGCACGACACGGCTCAGACGCTCGCCGATCAGCGCCTCGCCGACAGGAGACCCCGCGATCGGGTGCCGCAGCGGAGGGAGCGCGGCCTCAGTGACGCGTTGGAGCGGCGTCGACTCGGGGTCGCGGAGCGGTGATCCGCGCCTCAGGTGAAACGCATCGTCGGAGCGACCGAGAGCCCTGGCCAGCTCGCCGTCCTGCCACCGCGCTCGCTTGAACCCGAACGGGGTCGCCACTTCGGAGAACCAGTAGCCGTAGACGTGGACCAAGCCAGCATGCCCCACCGGGAACTCGGCGTGCAGGCCCGCCGCCGCGTGCAGGGCGTCGAAGAGCGCACGACCGAACGAGGCCGTGTTCGTGTGCTCGTCGATCACGCTCGACGATCCCCACTCGGCGAGACGCCCGGCAGCCGCATCGTCGCGGACGCAGTCGAGCACGAAGGCGAGGTCAGGGGCAGGGTGCGGAGCGTTCACCCCACGACTATCGCATGCTCCCACGACGGCGGCGATCCCGCTCCGCAGCGGCGATCCTGCTCCGCACAGGCGATCACCGCGACCGGAGTGCGGCCACCGCGACGTCCGTGCGGTCCGTGACGACGCCGTCGACCCCCATCTCGAGCAGTTCTCGCATCCGCTGACCGTCGTTGACGGTCCACACATGCACTTCGACGCCGTGCGCGCGGGCTGCGGCGATGAGGCGCGGGGTGAGCACTCGGAACCGGCCGTGACGCTCCGGAATCTGCAGAGCGTCGAGTCCCGCGAAGGCTCGCTCGATCACACGCGGGGCTCCGCTGCCGACGGCGAGCAGCACACGCACCAGCGCACGCTTCCCCGGGGAGGTCGCTGGCAGCGTCGCCCGAGGTTCAGCCGCTGCGGCGGCGAGCGCTGCCCGGCGATAGGCGTCGGAGAAGCTCGTCACCAGCACCCGCGCTCCATGCGGGGCGACAGCTCTGCCGAGCGGTGCGGCGACCGCCCTCGATTTGACGTCGATGTTCCAGTGCGCCCGCGGAAACTCGGTGAGTGCCCGCTCGAGCGTCAGCAGCCCGCCGCGCGCGGCGAAGATCGCGTCGAGCTCGGCGAGATCGACCTGGGCGATGGCCCGTGAATCGTTCGCGACTCGCGTGAGGTCAGCATCGTGAGCGAGCACCACCACGCCGTCGCGCGTCAGGCGGCAGTCCGTCTCCAAGCAGTCGGCCCCTGCGGCGAGCGCAGCCGTGAAGGCGGCACGCGTGTTCTCCGCGACGCCGATGGCCGCGAGCTCCGAAGACACGAACCCTCGGTGCGCGATGATCCGCGGCCGCGCCCGGCCTGCGAGGTACGGGTGCTGCGTTGACTCATCAGTCGACATGCGATCACAGTAGCGGCTTTCCCGCGCTCGCCTGCGCTCAGTGGAACGGGCACTTCGCAGCGGCCGCCGCCGCGCGCACCTTGCCTCCCGAGGCCGGCTTCGTCGGCAGACGGCGTCGGTTCACCTCGAGGCCCTCGTCGAGTATGCGCACACGCGGGTCGCTCAGTGCCGCGGCCGCAGCAGCGAGCCCTGCAATGGCGAGCTTCTCCCCGGGGCAGCGGTGGCCCGTCGCGACACCCGCACCGCCGTGCGGGATGAAGGTGTCGATCGCCTCGTAGTCGTCGACCCCCAGGAATCGCGAGGGATCGAAGGCACCGGCCCGCTCCCACGAGCGGTCGTCGGTGTTCGTTCCGAGGATGTCGAGGACGACGCGCCCGCCCTTCGGCACCACTTCTCCGTCGACCTCGATGTCCGTCGTCGCCCAGCCGGGCAGCACCGGCACGAAGGGAGCAGTGCGGCGCACCTCCTGCGCGAAGGCGACGGCGACCGGGTCATCGACGAGGGCGCCGCCGCGCTCCTCCACCGACGCGGCGATGCGATCGCGCCACTCGGGCCGGTCGTGGAGTTCTTTCGCGGCGAACGCGACGAAGCGGGCGACGGCGACCATTGGACGGATGCAGTTCTGCAGCTCGATGCCGGCGAGATTCGCGGGGAGCAGCAGGTCGTTCTCGTCCCGGTGCCACGCCCAGGCGCGCAGCGCCGATCCTTCCGGAGCGTCGAGCTCGCCCCCGCGCACCGCCTCGATGAGCTTGCGCGCATGACGGTCGGACCACGCGCGATTCGCGGCTGCGAGCGGAAAGCTCGGCGAGTACGGCGCCCCGAAGCCGTCCACGATCTGCGCCATCCGCGCCGACCAGCGGGTGAGCGCCTCATCGGTGCCCGGCAGCCCGGCCCAGTGCATGATGGCGCGTCCGAGAGCCCCGGCTGCCGCGTCGTACGCGGACCGATCGCCGCCCGCGATCCACTCGTCTCGCTCGGCGCGCCACTCGCGTTCGAGCAGCGGCTTCAGCGCCTCGACCGCCGCGTCTTCGTACGCGACGTCGACGAAGGTCGCTTTCCGGTGACGGTGCTCTGTGCCGTCGAGGCTGTGCACTGATCCGTGGCCGAACAGCGTCTCCTGCACGAATGCCGGCATCGCCCCGTGGCGAGCAATGCGGTCGTTGTCGTAGAACGTCGCAACGCCTTCGGCTCCGCGTACGAGCAGCGCCTGCCGCCCCAGCAGCCGCATGGGTACCGCTCGCGCTCCCGCTCGGGTGCGGTCCCAGATCGTCGCACCGAAGCCGTACCCGCGGGTCATGAGCTTCGGTGCGTCGTCCTGCACCAGTTTCGCGATCCCGACGCGCGCCTTTCGCGCCGAGCGAGAGAGGGGGTCGGTGAGTACGGAAGGTGAAGTCGCCATGGAACCCATGGTCGCAGCGCCCGGGCTGAGCGGCCAGGGGGCGGCGTGCGGAAACCCGTTGTGGTAGGCGGTGAGCGTCGCTTCTGCCGACGCGGCTCCTCCGTGCACCGGTATGGGAGCGGTACGCTGAACGAATGGCGATCCTCATCGACCCGCCGGCTTGGCCCGCGCACGGCACCCTCTGGAGCCACCTCGTCTCGGATACGAGCACCGATGAACTGCACGCGTTCGCGCGGTTGCTCGGGTTTCCGCGTCGAAGCTTCGATCTCGACCATTACGACGTCGCCGCCGCGAATTTCGATCGTGCCGTGGCGCTCGGAGCACTGCCCGTGACGGGCCGCGAGGTGGTGCTTCGACTGCGCGAGAGCGGGTTGCGAGTGCGCCAGGTGGATCGCGATGCGGTCACTCCCCTGCGCCGCCGGCAGTACCTCCACGAGCAGTGGGGCGTGCTGGGCGTGCAGCTCGGGGTCGCGAGCACCGCCGTCGATGCGTGGCGGAAACTCGGTGACGATCTGCTCGTGCGGTGGAACGAGCCGCACCGCAGGTACCACGACGAGCGCCACCTCGAAGATGTGCTGCTCGCTCTCGACCATCTGGAGACTCGCGGGGAACGCGTCTCCCCCGCGACGCTGCTGGCGGCCTGGTTCCACGACGCGGTGTACACGGGAGCCACCGGTGATGATGAGCGCGGCTCTGCATCGCTCGCCGTCTTGGCGCTTGCAGCGCTCGGTCTCGGCGCCCGCCTCATCGACGAGGTGTGCGCGAGCATCCTCGCGACCACTCCCGGCGACGGCGACCGCGAGGGCGACGGCGACGGCGACGAACGATGCGGCCAGCCGGAGACGCGGCCCGCCACCCCGGTCGCGCACCTGCTCGATGCGGATCTCTGGATCTTCGCATCGTCTCCGTCTCGCTATGCGGAGTACGCAGCGGCCGTGCGCTCGGAGTACGCGCACGTTCCCGACGCGGACTTCGCGGCAGAACGCGCCCGCATTCTCGAGGCGTACCTCGATCGGCCGTCGGTGTACGTCACCGCCGCCGCGCGCCATCTGTGGGAATCGCGTGCGCGTGCCAACGTCGCTGCAGAGGTCGCGCGCCTCCGGAGTTAGAACGGATACCGCGACTGCATCGGCTGTATCGGCGGTACCGGCGGGCGATTCGTCTCCGGGCGACACGCAAAAACCCCCGGCAGAGACCGGGGGTTGCACTGGCTGGGATACCAGGACTCGAACCTAGAATGACGGTACCAGAAACCGTAGTGTTGCCAATTACACCATATCCCAAAGCGGAAATCCGCGGCCCTGGAGGAGCGCGGCACCGAGAGTTAACTCTACCCCGGAACGCCCGCGAACTCAAAACGAGGCGGTGACGTGCGCGGCCCGCGCGCGTCGCCGCCTCGATTCGACAGCGGTTCGCCGCGGACTACCCCTCGAGCGCCGGCGCGTGCAGCGCCAGCAGTTCTTCGTACGTCTCGCGCCGAGCCACCAGGCGGGCGGCGCCGTCGCGCACGAACACGATCGCGGGCTTGAGCGCACCGTTGTAGTTGTTCGCGAGGGTGTACCCGTACGCACCGGTCGTCGCAACGACGGCGAGGTCGCCGACGCGAGCCTCGGGCAAGGGTGCACGATCGACGAGCAGGTCGCCCGATTCGCACTGGCGACCGACGAGCTGCGACGTCTCCGTCCAGGGATCGAGCGCTCGGTTGCCGAGCAGCGCTTCGAAGCGCTGGCCGGTGAGGGCGGCATCCATCTGGTCGGCGAGGCCTCCGTCGACGGCGACGAACGTGCGACCGGTGCGCTTCACCGTGGTGACGCGGTACAGCGTGACACCGGCGCGCGCCACGATGGCGCGTCCGGGTTCGATCATGATGCGGGCACCGGACGGCAGGTGCGCGCGAGCCGCCGCCACGATCGTGTCGAGGTATGCGTCGACCGACGGCGCGACCTCGTCGTAGGTGTATTTGACGCCGAGCCCGCCGCCCACATCGTAGACGTCGAACTCGCCGGCCGTCGAGATCTTCGCAACGGCCTCGCCGAACTGCTCGACGTCGAGGATCTGCGAGCCGATGTGCAGGTGCACGCCCTCGAATTCGAGGAGGGGGTGCGCGCGCATGCGTTCGATGGCCGCGAGCGCCTGGTCCATCGGGAGTCCGAACTTGGAGTCGGCCCCACCCGTCGCCTGGGAGGCGTGGGTCTTCGCCTCGACGCCCGGAATCACGCGCAGGAGGAGCTTCTGGGGCTTCGTGAGCAGGCGCTCGAGTCGATCGAGCTCGTCGGTGTTGTCGACGATGATCGTGTCGACTCCGGCGTCGATGGCCATGCGCAGCTCGGCGTCCGTCTTCGCATTGCCGTGGAAGTGCAGCTTCGACGGAGACACTCCGGCTGCGAGTGCGAGGCGCAGCTCTCCCCCGCCGGCGATGTCGACCGACAGCCCCTCTTCAGCAGCGACCCGGTACATGCCGACGGCCGGGAACGACTTCGACGCGAACAGCACCTCCGAAGCGGGCCACCGCGCATTGAGGCCGTCGATGAAGCGCCGGATCTGTCGGCGCAATCCGGCCTCGTCGTAGACGTACAGCGGCGTACCGTACTGCTCGGCGAGCTCGGTCACGGGCACTCCGCCGAGGTGCAGCACGCCAGCTTCGTCGACGGCGGATTCCTCTGGCAGGATCGACCAGAGCTCACCGAGCCGGTTCCCCTCAGGGGTGGGCTGCGAGAGGACGGGGGTCGACGTGGAAACGCGAGGTACTGCGGTCATCTGGGTACTCCAAAGATCAGGTCGGGATTCGACCGGTGGGCGCTGAGGCGCGCTGAGTCGCCTCGAAACAGTGGGATTGGGCACGGCGCTGATCGCGCTACACGTACCCCGTCCACGCCTGCAAACGGCCGACCGGCGGCGAGGCCGATCGGCCGCGCTTCGCGACTCGCATCCGCTCCTCCTGCATACGCTCCATCTTGTCTGGCGCCCCGTGCACGGTCAACTCGCGCCGAACGTCGCCCCACCGGCACGAGGCAGCGAAGCCGCGGGCCGGCCGGTGAGCGGCTACTTGTGCGGCGCCACGCGATCCTCGGACTCCTCGAGCTCCCCGCCGTCGTACAGCTCCCCTTCAGAGGAACCGAGCCGGTAGCGCCCGGGCCCGACGAGCACGATCATGCCCGTATCGATGCGACGCCCGAGCACCGAGTTCTTGCGGCCGGTGAAGTAGTACCAGACGAGCACGAGCGCGGTCCAGATGGCGAACACGATGATCGTGATCGGGCGCAGATCCTTGATGATCCAGAGGCAGCCGATGATCGACAGAATCGGGATGACGGGATACAGCGGCACCTTGAACTTGCGCTCCAGATCCGGTTCGCGATGGCGCAGCACCATGACCGCGATCGATACGACGGTGAAGGCGGCCAGTGTTCCGATCGACGTCATCTCGGCCAGGAAGTTGATCGGCAGCACACCGGCGAGGATCGCGACGATGACCGACACGATGATGGTGTTGGCGATCGGGGTACCGGTGCGCGGGTTGACCCTGCTGAAGATCTTCGGCGCCATGCCGTCGCGCGACATGGTGAAGAGGATGCGCGTCTGGCCGTAGAGCACGACCAGCGTCACGCTGAAGATCGAGATGACGGCGCCCGCGGCGACCACTGTGCCCGGCCACGAGGCTCCGACGATGTTCTCGAGGATCGCCGAGAGTCCGGCACTCTGGCCGTCGAAATCCTCGGTCGCCTGCGCACCGAGCGCGGTCACGGCGACGAGCACGTAGACGGTCGTCACCAGGATCAGTGCCGTGATCAACGCGATCGGCAGGTTGCGGCGCGGGTTCTTCGCCTCATCGCCGGCGGTGGCGACGGCGTCGAGGCCCACGAACGAGAAGAAGATGATGCCGGCGCCGGTCATGATGCCGCCGAGCCCGAACGGCGCGAAGTTGGCGAAGTGGTCGATGTTCCAGCCCGTGATGCCGACCGCGACGAAGAAGAGCAGCACTGCGATCTTGATGACGACCATCACCGTGTTGGTGACGACGGAATGGGTGGTGCCGCGAATGAGCAGCAGGCAGCAGAGCGCGATGAGGATCACCGCAGGCAGATTGATGATGCCGCCCTCTTCAGGCGCGTACAGCAGCTCGGGCGGGAACTGGAATCCGAAGAGATTGTTCACCAGCTGGTTCACGTACTGCGACCAGCCGACCGCGACAGCGGCGGTCGAGACGCCGTATTCGAGAAGCAGGCAGGCGGCGACGCCCATCGCCGGCAGCTCGCCGAGCGTGCTGTAGGCATAGGAGTAGGAGGATCCGGAGACCGGCACGGAGCTCGCGAGTTCCGCGTAGCACAGTACCGAGAGGCCCGCGACGAGCCCGGCGATGATGAACGACCAGATGACCGCCGGCCCCGCGATCGGCACGGCCTCGGAGAGAATGAAGAAGATGCCGGTGCCGATGGTGCCGCCGACGCCGATCATGGTGAGCGGAACGAGCCCGATGCTGCGCTTCAGCTGACTCCCGCTCTCACCCCCGTCGCGTGGAACGGGCTTGACTCGGAAGAGCTGCTGCCGCAGAGAGCTTGCCATACGTGTCTTCTCCAGACTTCGTTGTCACTGGGCCCCGAGGGCCCGGTCATTCGTCCCTCGGTGCTCGCGCAGTGAGGGTTCCTGGTCTTCCAGGAGATGCTCGGATCTCGAGCAATCCGCGGCGGTGGGCCGCGAAGTCAGAGCGGCGCCGTCGCAGGCGCCGCGGGGTCAGCCGCCGGCCAGTACTCGGAACCGATCGACCGCCGGGTCGATCGCGCCGCGCACGTAGCCGGTCGGAGAAGCCGCGACCGCCTGCAGAAAGGCTACCGCTTCCTCGGTGATCTCTTCGCCGGGCATCACGTTGGGGATCCCGGGCGGGTACGCGGCGAGCGTGTCAGCCGAGACACGGCCCACAGCCTCGGTCGCGCTCACCACTTCGGTCGCGCCGAAGAATCCGTCGCGCGGGCTGACGCGGTACGCGCCCGGTGCCGGCAGGCTCGGGAAGTCGTGGGCGTCGCCGGCAGCGGCCCGCTCGCGGTCGGCTTCGGGCGACTCGACGCTCGCCACGATCGCGGCGTACACGGCAGCGAAGTCATGCGACTTGCCCGCGCCGATCACGGCCACGATCGACGTTGCCGTCGACATCTCGAAGTACATGTCGTGGTGCTCGACGAGGTGCTGCCGCAACCAGTGCCCGCCGACGCCCGCTCCGCTCACGTCGATCGGCACGCGCAGCAGGTCGGTATCCACGATGTCGTCGAACCGGTCGAAGGTGTCGCTCACCACGGCGAACCGGGGGTCTTCGCGAAGGATCTCGCGGAAGCGGCGCGCTCCCGCGACCGAGCGCCCGATCGACTCCTCGCCCGTCGCGAGTGCGTGCCGGGCGATGTCGAGCGATCCGCGCAGCAGCGCGCTGGTCGACGTCGAAGCGGTCATGCTGAAGGCTCGTTCGATGAGCGGCTCGAGGCGATCCGCGAACGGACCGTCGCCCAGGTGCAGCATCGCCGACTGCGTCAATGAGCCCGCGAGCTTGTGCGTGCTCGAGATGACGACGTCGGCGCCGAGGCGTGCGGGCGATTCGGGAAGCTCTGGGTGGAATCCGAAGTGCGGGCCCCAGGCGCCGTCGACGATGAGCGGAGCGTTGTGGGCGTGCGCGACCCGCGCCAGACCCTGCACGTCTGAGACGGACCCGAAGTAGCTCGGCGAGATGACGTAGACCGCGTGGGCGGGGTTCCCAGCCTGTTCGGCTTCGACCAGCGCCGCTTCGAGCGCCGCGGGCGAGACGCCGTGCGCCATGCCGTGCTCCGCATCGACGTTGGGCATCACGTAGCTCGGCGTGATGCCGGCGAGCAGGATGCCGTCGCTGAAGCTGGAGTGCGCGCTGCGCTGCGCGAGGATGCGGTCGCCCAGACCGCGGGCCGCGAGTGCGATCGTGCGATTCGCCTGCGACGCGCCGTTCGTCAGGAACCAGGTGCGCTTCGCGCCCCAGGCGTCGGCGGCGAGCTCCAGGGCTCGGTCCAGGGGTGTCTGCTCCTGGCCGCGCGCGAGCAGGTCAACGCCGTCCATGAGCATGGGGATGTCGAGTCGGAGCGCGCGCTCGCCCAGGAAGCCGGCGAGTCGTCCGCTGAGATCGTCTTCCGTTCCTCCGTGCCCGGGCACCATGAGCTGCACCGAGCCTCGATCTGCGTACGCTTCGAGCGCGTCGGCGTAGGGCGCGGCGCTGTGATCCAGCCGGAAGCGCGGCGTCGGCTGCTGCTCAGCCGCTGCGCGCTGCTCCGACGGCATGATCGAGGCCCCGGCTCCCGAGAGCTCGGAGGGCGCGATCGTCTGTGCGGGAACATCGGTGTGCAGCATGGTTGCCATCATGACCGGGACCGGACGTGTGCGGAACCCCCGTCTCCCCTGTGATGCCACATACGTCGTATGTGAGAGGATCACTCGTGTGCCCGAGAGCACCACATGAGATAAGTGACTGGAGCAGTGCAGCGATGATCGATCTCCGACAGTTACAGGCGCTCCGCGCGGTGCAGCGCGAGGGATCCGTCACCCGCGCCGGGCGCGCGCTCGGCTGGAGCCAGCCGACGGTCGACTACCACCTGCGCAACCTGGAGCGGCTCGTCGGCTCCCCCGTGCTCGAGCGCTCCAAGCGCGGTTCGACGCCGACACCCGTCGGAGTGCTGATACTCGATCGGGGCCAGGAGATCCTCACCCTCACCGATCGCGCGCTGCGCGATGCGCGCGATCTCGCCCAGATGGGACGGGCGCGCCTGAAGTTCGGCACGTTTCCCACCGCTGCGGCGAAGCTACTGCCATCAGTCGTGTCCCAAGTCGCCGACCTCGGCATCGAGATCGACGCGGTACTCGAAGAGGTGGGTCCGCTCGTCGCGCACGTCAACGATCGCACTCTCGACGCCGCGCTGCTGTACTCGGTGCCCGGATACGAGGTGCCGCTGCGACCCGACATCGTGACCACCGAGGTGCTGCGCGATCCGCTGCTCCTCGCGCTCCCGGAGGATCATCCGCTCGCCGACCGCGCCTCGATCGACCGCGAAGCGCTCATGTCACTGCACGGTGAGCGCTGGCTGCTCGGCACGAGTCTGCACGACCCGATGGACTCGGTGCTCGTCGATGCGTTCGCCGCTGAGGGGCGCGCCCTCGAAGTCGCAATTCGAACCGATGACTTCCAGGTGATGCTCGGGATGATCGCCGCCGGCATGGTGATCGGGCTCGTCGCGAAACTCGCAGCCGGCCCCACGCACCCGGGCGTCGTGCTCCGCCCGATCGACGACCCGGCATTCGCGAGATCCGTGCTCCTGGCGGCCCCGCCTGAGGGGACCGGCGAGCAGCCGACGACGGCCGTGCGCCAGCTCGCCGTCGCGATCCGGCACGCGGTGGCGCTCAGCGAGCACCCAGCCGCCGGGTAGGGCCTGCGGCCTGCCGCGGCCCGCCCCCGCACGCTCGCGCCCCCCACCGCCTCCGTCTGCGCGAAAGCGCACTTCGGCACCCGCGCACCCTGGAAGCGAGCCGAAACCGCGCTTTCGCGGCTCGAATTCCGGCTACGCGGAGGAACAGCAGTGCCCCCTCGGTCGAAACCTCGAGGGCACTGCGCGCTTCAGGCTCAGCTTGCGTGGTCAGCGCGCGCGTTCACGCCGGCACTCAAGCACGAGCGGAGCTACTGCTCGTCAGCTGATCGCTGGCGCGCGGCGCGCGCATCGGCGATGTCGGATCCCGGGTCGGCTGCCCGGTCCCGTCGATCCTCGATGCGCTCGGCGGCCTTGCGGTCGCCTCGCGTCTTGCGAAGACTCAGGATGGTGGCGACGGCGATGGTCGCCGCGATGAAGAGCAGTGAGAACCAGATCGGAATCTCGGGCACCCAGAGCAAGGGCTCGCCGCCGTTGATGAACGGGAGCTCGTTGACGTGCAGCGCGTGGAAGACGAGCTTCACGCCGATGAAGGCGAGAATGACTGCGAGTCCCTGCGAGAGGTAGACGAGACGTTCGAGCAAGCCGCCGATCAAGAAGAACAGCTGGCGCAGCCCCATGAGCGCGAACGCGTTCGCGGTGAACACGATGTACGCCTCATTCGTGAGGCCGTAGATCGCGGGGATCGAGTCGACCGCGAAGATGAGGTCGATGAACCCGATCGCGACGATCGTGAGGAACATCGGAGTGAAGAAGCGCTTGCCGTCGATCTTGGCGGTGAGCTTGTCCTCGTGATACTCGTCGGTGACCGGGAGCACGCGGCGGACGAACTTGATGAACCGCCCGTTCGCCGGGTCGGCGTCGTGGTTCGCGAACGCCTGACGGTAGGCGAGGAAGAGCAGGAGCGCGCCGAAGACGTAGAAGATCCAGCTGAGGTTCTCGATGAGCGTCGCACCCACCGCGATGAAGGCGCCGCGCAGGATCAGCGCGATGATGATGCCGACCATCAGCACCTTCTGCTGGTACTTCTTCGGCACCGCGAACGCGCTCATCACGAGCAGGAAGACGAACAGGTTGTCGATCGACAGCGCCTTCTCCGTGAGGTAGCCCGCGAAGTACTCCGCTCCGAAGTTCCAGCCCGACGTGAAACCGATGCCGACGCCGAAGAGGAGCGCGAGGCCGATGTAGAACGCCGACCAGCGCGCAGACTCGCCGATGGTCGGCTCGTGCGGCTTGCGCACGTGCGCGAAGAACTCGTAGACGAAGAACGCGATCGTGACGAGGATCGTGATGATCCAGATCATGGGGGTGACCTGCATGGGGGCTCCTAGGGGTCGGTGGAGGACACCAAGGTCTCTTCCACCCCGATCGTGTCACGGATTCCGTGAGTTCGAGGCCAATAGCCCGAAGTACATCGATGCACTCGTATTGACGGGACTACTGCGGATGGGAATACTCCCCCTGCATCACCCACCTTACCGAACCCGCAGTGGAAATCGCACACATCGCGAACGTTGCGCAAGAGCCTGCACTGAAACAGCCTCATAGTGAAGGGAGGTAACAATGATGTAGAGTACCGATATGTCCCAGCCCGCCAGTTCACCGATGGCGACTCCGCCCCCCACTGTGCTCGATCGCGTGCTCGCCATCGGCCAGCTCCTGCAACGCGACATGGAGCGGAGTTTCGCCGGCACCGGTCTCACCACCTCGCGGACGCACCTCCTCTGGGTGCTGCACCACGCCGGCCCGTCGACGCAGCGCGACCTCGCCGCTGCGCTGGAGGTGAGCCCGAGGAACGTGACGGGCCTCGTCGACGCACTCGAATCGACCGGGTACGTCTCCAGAGAACCGCATCCCTCCGATCGCCGAGCGACCCTGGTGACGCTCACCGGCATCGGCAGAGGAGCGATGGAGCGAATGGCGGATCAGCACGCGGATCTCTCACGCGCACTCGTCGCAGATCTCGCACCCGATCATGCGGATGCGCTCCTCCGAGGGCTCGAGCACGTGGAAGGCGTCCTCGCGCGTCTCATCGCCGACGCCTCCCCCGAGGTGACGGAGGCGACGTGACACAGCCAGAAGATTCGACACCGGCGACGCCCCCACGATCCGACGCACGATCGTCCAATCGCCTGCGCACACGTCTCGCACGGCTCGCCCGGCAGGCCTGGCGCTGGGAGGTCGGAGTCTGGAGCAGCCTGTGGCGCTTCGCGGCGCGACGGCCGCGCGCCCCGAAGGGCGGGGTCGCGTTCGCGTATCACGCTCCGATTCGCTCGATCCTCGTCATCTTCATCGTGCTCTCGGCAGTGGAGATCCCGATCCTCGATCTCATCGCCCGCCCCTGGCCGGTGATTCGCATCACGCTGCTCGCAGCGGGCATCTGGGGACTCATGTGGATGATCGGCCTGCTCCTCGGGTTCATCACGCGCCCGCACACCGTCGCCCCCGGCGGGATCCGCGTGCAGGAGGGGCCGCAGCTCGGTCTCGAGCTGCGTTGGAGCGATATTCACTCCGTGGCCATCGTCGCCGATGTTGCGCACCCTCCGCCGAAGCCGCCCAGATTCACGAACAGCGACCGCGGCCGGATCCTCCATCTGCGCGTGCAGAACGAGACGAACCTCGAGATCGTGCTCAAGCACCCAGTCGAGGTGCGACTCCCGGATGCGACCGAAACGGCACGGATCGTGCGCTTCTGGGCTGACGAACCGCGCGCCATGCTCGAAGCGGCACGGCCCCACCTCGAAGGCACATCCGCATCACATGCAGCACAGTCCTAGCCGGTGCGCCAGCGCGGGCGCTCCAGCCGAGCGCTCATGCTCGTTCCCGACCCCAAGACCTCAGCCCGCGACCGTTCGCCGGCCTCTCCAGCGCGCAGCGCAGACGGCGGCCAGCAGGGAGCACGCGGCGATGCACCACGCCGGCGCGATCAACGCGAGCGGCGCCGTCGCACCGACCAGTGCGACGAGCACCACGCCGTCGATCGACCAGACGAAGCGCACCGCACCGCTCAGGTCGCCCTCCGGGGTGGGAATCGGAGCGAGCAGCCGCAGCGGCAGCGGACCTTTCAGCGCGTTGCTCGCCCGCGCAAGCACGGCGCACATTCCGACGATGGCGGAGCCGAGCACCGCGGCGAGCGGCGGCGCTCCGAGCAGGAATGCTGAGATGGAGGCCGCGATCACGCCGATCATCAGCACGGCGAGCACCGGGAAAACGGTGTGCAGTGCGAGCAGGTGGGCGTCGCCGACACCGTAGACGGGGAGATCGGTGGAGACAGCCGCGGCGTGACGAACGCCGTCGGTGAACGGACCGAGCGCGCCGAAGGCGAGCACTGCGGCGAGGGCGCTGAGTACCCCGAACCCGAACCCGGGCTCCGTCGCGCTGCTCGCGAGCGTCACTGCGACGCTGGCAGCGGCGACGCCGACCGCGCCCCCGGTCAGTCGTCCCGGCGTCCGCGCGGCACCGAGTACGTCGCGGATCAGGAATGTCCGTGCGAGTGCGACTCCGCGTCTCCCGCGTGGGCCCGCGCGCACCGCACGAACACGCCTTCCGGCCCAGGGGCTGCCGCGGTAGGTCGACAGCGCGGCGTTGAAATCCATGCCGTACGCGTGCACCGCGGAGGCCGCCCATCTCGCGGCCTGCGACTCGAGCACCTGAGTGTCCAGTCGCGCGAAGAGCGTCGGAGCGATCGACATGAGCACGAGGGCGAGCGCGCAGAGCAGGGTGAGCGGCACGAGCCAGGACGCGCCGACGGAGAGCTCCCCCGCGGAAAGCGCCGCCTCGCGCCAGAGCGCGGCGACCCATCCCCACGGCGTGAAAGGAGTCAGCGAGGGAAACGCGATCGTGATGCCCGTGAGGATCGCCAGAGCTCCGGACGAAGCTCTGGCCACCCGCGGTACCGCTTGCCCGGTGAGCCAGGCCAGCGTCGCGATGACGCCGACGCAGGCGCCGATGCACGCACCCAGAGAGGCGACCGCGAACAGGTCGAGGAGCGTCACTCCGCGCGCCACGCCGAGCAGCGTTCCGAGCGCTGCGCCGACCATCGCGGTCGTCGCAGTGAGCGCGGCACCCGCCCGCACGACGCTGCCGCCGAATGCCGAAATGCGCGACAGCTCGCTGCGCGCAAAGGTGTACGTGAGCAGAGGCGGACGCAGTGCCGGGCCGCGGAGACCGCCGAAGAGCAGCGCGAAGACCCACAGGCCGGCGACGCAGAGCCCGCCGACCAGCGGAGCCTCCGGCGCCACGAGCGCGTGCAGCACGTGCGGCTGCGAGACAGCACCCCAGAGCGCGCGCACCGCGGGGGCGACGAACGCGATCGCGACCATCACGCCGAGGTAACCGGCGTAGCGCCGGTCGCTGGGCGAACGAGCGTGCGAGGCGTTCCAGATGGCGAGGGCGGCGCGAGCCGGGCGGTATCTCATGCGGCGCCCTGCAGCCAGAGGGTACGGCCCCCGATGCCGGCTTCGAGCACGTCGCTGTGCGTCGCCACCACGACCGCAGCACCAGACTCGCGGCGCCGGTTGACGGCGCCGACAACCAGTCCGATGCGATCGACGTCCAGCCGCTGCTCGGGTTCGTCGAGCACGAGTGCATCAGACGGGCGGGCGAGCACGAGGGCGAGCCCGAAGAGCTGCGTCTGCCCCGACGAGAGTTCGTGCGGGAACCGTGTGGCGAGGGGGCTCAAGTCGAGCTCATCGAGCACGCGGCAGGTCAGCCGCTCGGCGTCCCGGCCCGACGCGGACCACGTCGTCGCGACGAGCAGCACATGATCGCGCACCGTGAGGTCGGGCGCGAGCGGCGGCATCCCGATCATGGCCGCGACGCTGCGCCGAGTGCGCGGGTCGCGGGACGCGGCGTCGCGCCCGTCGACGCTCACTGTGCCGCTCGACGGCGACCTCAGGCCTGCGACCAGTCGGAGCAGCGTCGACTTCCCCGATCCGTTCGCTCCGCGCACGACCACGGCGTCACCGCCCGCCGCTGCGAACGAGGTGGGACTCAGCAGCGTCACCTCACGCTCCCGAACCTCGGCATCCTGAACGACGATCATGCGTCCATCTTCGCAAACGCGGGCCCGAGTCGGATCTCTCGAACGGTTCTGCGCGGCACGTCGAACGAAAGCGCAGTTCGGCATGCGGGTCGGCGCACGATGGACCTCGACTGCGCTCTCGACGCACGACGGGCCGAGACTCCGGCGAGACACCTCGTCCGGCGACTCACCGGTTCAGGCCTCGGAGCGCACCGGCTCGGCGCCGCGGCCGTCGAGCGCGTCGATGTATCGCAGCACGATCCCCTCGCGCAGCGCCCACGGCGAGATCGTGAGCGTCTCGACTTCGAACACCTTCATCGCGGTGCGCAGCACCACGGCACCGGCCATGATCTGGTAGCCGCGCTCCGGAGTGATTCCAGGCAGGTACTCGCGCACCGCGCCGGGCATCTCGCGCAGGGAGGGCTCCCATTCGCGCAGGCCGACATAGTGCAACTGCGCGAGGTCTCCCGTCACCGGATCGGAGGGACCCCCGACGAGCCGGGCGAGTGAGCGGATCGTCTTCGACGTGCCGACCACGCGCTTGGGGCGAGGACGGTTGGCGAAGAGCTCGTCGCGCACCCTTGTGAACTCGGCTCGAGCGTGGGCGCGCAAGCGGGAGACCGCTTCGCGCGAGGGCGGATCCTCGGCGAGGAAGTTGATGGTGGATCGCCCGGCACCGAGCGGCAGCGACACCTGCACATCGGGGTACTCATCGGCGCCCTGAGCGATCTCGAAGGAACCGCCGCCGATGTCGAACAGCAGCACTTCTCCAGCTGACCAGCCCAGCCACCGACGCACCGCCAGCATGGTGATACGCGCCTCGTCCTCCCCCGACAGCACGTGCAGCACGATGCCCGTCTCGCGGGTGACGCGCGCCAGCACGTCCTCGCCGTTCGCCGCTTCGCGGATCGCGCTCGTCGCCGTCGAGATCAGGTCGTCGACGCCGATCTCCCGCGCGATCTCGGCGCATTCACGAATCGCTTCGACGATCCGCACCACGCCTTCCTCGGCGATGGCGCCGTCGGCGTCGAGGTAGCGCATGAGCCGCAGCACCGAGCGCTGCGAGTGGAACGGCACAGGGCTCGCGCCCGGATGGGCGTCGACGACGAGCAGGTGGACGGTGTTTGATCCGACGTCGATCACTCCAAGACGCATGGGGCGATTCTAGTGGGATCGGTCAGTCGGCCGCCTCCGGATAGATGCTGCGCGTCTCGGCCCGGCGATTGCGGCCGCTGCTCTTGCCACCGAACCTGATGATCGGAACGAGTTTCGAGACGCCGAGCACCACATAGATGAGCGTGTTGATCGCGACGACGGTGGCGAACACTCCGAACCAGTCGGAGTAGAGAATCTCCTCGGGGAACAATAGGCCTGTGCGGTGCATCAATGCGACTCCTGTTCGATCATGCTCGCCGTTCGCCCGGTGCCGTGCTCGACGTGCTTCCAGGTCGGTATCCGCCCGAGGGAGATCTCGAACACTCCCTTCAGGAAGGCGAGGTTCAAGAAGCAGTCGTAGACGAGCTCGGGGAAGATGAGTACCGCGAGCGCACGCGCGCGCCATCCGCCCCGCCAGACGGTGACCACGCGTTCGACGGCGAACACGAGGCCGATGCCGAGCCAAAACGGGAACCACACCCAGGAGTCCATCGCGGTGAGCATCAGGAACATCAATCCGAAGTAGGCGAAAAGCGCGAACACGCCGTACCCGATTGCGATCTGCTGCGCCCAGTACCTGACTGTCTGCGGCGTCACCCCGTACGCGCCCAGGTTCTCGAGCGCCCCGCGCTGCCACCGCAGCCGCTGCGCCCACAGCATGCGCCAGGTCGGCATGAGCTCCGTCGTCACCTGGCATTCGGCGGGAGAGACCATGAGGCCGCCGAGCGACTTGATGGCGATGGTGAGCTCATTGTCCTCGGTCAGCGCGAACGTATCGTACACCTCGCCGAGATTTCCAGGGATGGACGACCCGCGCGCGTTCGCGACCTCCCGCAGCGCGATCGAGCGGAACGCGGTTCCCGTTCCGGTGAGCACGAACACGCGCCCCTCGCGGCGTTCGATCTCACGCTGATATCTGAAGTACTCGTTGCGCTGGAACTGCCCCAGTACTCCGTGCCCGGCTTCGCCTTGGAAGAGTCCGCCGACGGCCATGAGGGCCCGGTCTGCGGTGAATCGCTGCACCGCAGTCGCGATGAACTGCGTGCTCAGCTGCGTATCGGCGTCCATGACGAGCACCGTGTCGTTGTCCCCCATCTGCGGGAGCTCCCGGGCGAGCACCTGGTTGAGCGCCCCGCCTTTCTTATGGACGTTCGCCGTCGTCTCGAACACTTCTGCGCCGAGACGACGGGCGACCGCCGCGGTCCCGTCCGTGCAGTTGTCGGCCACGACGATCACGCGGTCCGGCAGACGGTGCTGCTGCTGGAGGGAGGCGAGGGTCGCCGGCAGCGAGGCTTCCTCGTTATGGGCCGGGATCACGACCGTCACCGTGATCTCGCCGGCGAAGACGCCTCTCGACCGCGCCATGATAGCCTTGGGGGCGAGCGAGCGCTTCGCCACTTCGAGTGGCGTGCGGCGATAACGTCGCGACACCGCTCGCTCGGTGAAGACCACGATGAGCACGAAGGCCACCGCGGTCGCGAGGGCGATTGCCAGGACTCTCGGCGGGGGCAGCTCAGCGTTGTACATCACCGTCCACGCGCCGGCGAGCGTCAACCGCTCGGGCTGCCAGATCGATTCGGGGTGCGAAAGATCGACGCCCCACACGAGCACCGCCACCCCGGCCAGCACCATCACGATCACGAGCAGTCCGACACACCGCTGGAAAAACCCCCGCACTACGGCCCCCTTCGCCTCGCGCGACGGCCAGACCCCGCGGCCGCCGCATCGCGTCCAGTTGTACGTCCAGTCTAGGGTGCCCGAGAGAGGTTTCGTGCGGCGCGGATATGCCTGGCGCGGATACGCTGTCCGTATGAGTGATCCCGCATTCGACCTCTTCGCCATCGACGCCGGATCACCCGAACCGCCGTACCGCCAGCTGCATGACGGGGTCCTCCGAGCGATCTCCAACGGACGCCTGGCGCCCGGCGCGAAGCTCCCGACCGTTCGCGGGCTGGCGGCGCATCTCGGGCTCGCAGCGAACACCGTCGCCTCCGCGTACCGCGCCCTCGAGTCGACGGGTGTCATCGAGGGACGCGGGCGGGCGGGGACCTTCGTTTCGCTGGGCGATGACCCCGTCGATGCGGCGGCGCGCGGGGTCGCGCTCGACGCCGTCGATCGACTGCGCGGTCTCGGCATCACCGGCGACCGCGCCGTGCGGCTGCTCACCGATGCTGCGCGAGGCGACGCCGTCGCCGAGTGACGCAGCCCTTCCATCCCGGCGACCGCTGGGCGCGGGCCGCTACTGACCCGCTCGTTTCGCCGCGGAGTTCTGCTCCGCAGCCGGAGCGATCACCGCGGTGACATCGGTCTGGGTGCTCGGCGCGGCGAGGGTGACCTCGTTCACCGTGCCCCGCGATCCGCTGCCCGTGCTGAGCTCGGACACGGCCGTCACCTCCTTGCGCACGCCCCCGAGGCGACGGCGGCGGTCGCTCGTGCGCACCAGATCGCGGCGCAGGCGCCGATCGCCGTGGTACAGAATCGCCTGCCAGTTGACTTCGGCATCGGGATCGACGAGGCTCTTCCGCTTCGTCTTCGGCGGTTTCGGCGCGACATACAGCCAGCCGACCACGCCGAGCACCGCGTCCACGATCGCCGCTCGCACGCCGATGTAGGAGACGGCGGCCCAGGTCGCCATGACGGCGTTGAAGCCGGCGAAGATGAAGTTGCCCCAATTGCCGAGGTTGAAGTCGCGGTAGGCCGTGAGCACCGAGAACGCGATGATGACGAATGGCAGGATCACGTAGATCGCGGGCGATGCCGTGCGGCCGGTGACCTTCGGGGTGCGCGCGAAGGGAATCTTCTCCCCGGTGACCCCCTGCTGCATCGATTTCAGCACACCCGCGAGATTCACGGGCAACAGCACGAGGTTGAAGCCGTAGATGCGGAAGATGTCGCTGAGGCGATGCCCGCTCGCACGCAGATCGAGCGCCTGCGAGATGAAGTACGGCAGCGCCGCGGCGACCACCAGGGGGCTGAGGAGTCGCGAATCGAACGGGAAGAAGAGCAGGAAGATGAGGCCGAAGCTCGCCCACGCGAGCGATGACATGTAGTTCGTGCGCAGCAGCTTCTCCGTGAGACGCACTCGTGCCGGGGTGCCCTTGCGGATACGGATCATCTCGACCAGTTTCGGCATGATCAGCAGACCGCCGTTCGCCCAGCGACGGCGCTGCACGATGAGTGAGCCGAAGTCGGGCGGGGTCGCACTGTAGCTGAGTCGCTCCGGGTAGTTCTCGAGTGACCACCCGTGGGCGCCGAGGTCGATGCTCGACTCAGTATCCTCGATGACGGTGCGGTCTTGCACGTACGTGGTGATCTCGAAGCCGCCAACGGTCTCTGTGACCGCGATGTCGGCGAGGGCCTCCTTGCGGATCACCGCGTTGGCGCCCACCCAGAAGGTCGCATTGAAGTACGTCAGCCCCTGGTGCTGGATGTGCTGCAGGTCCGTAGTCGCACCGGCGATGCGCTCGATGCGCGTCGGGGCGCCCCGGAAGGAGGAGTACGGCGTCTGCGTCACGGCGACCCGCTCGTTCTCGGGCTGCTCCAGCAAGTACACGAGGCGCACGCAGTAGTCGCGGAGCAGTTGCGAGTCGGCATCGAGCGTGAGTAGGTAACGACTGTCGGGCACAACCAGATCGGGCGTCGACTCGTCGCGGTCCCTCAGCGGTTCGAGCAACCGCACACCCGTCTCATCGGAGACGCGGTAGCGCCCGCCCATCAGCGAGATGTACGAGTTCAGGTTCATCGCCTTGTTCGGCTCCTGAGACAGCGACGCGTACTTCTTGCGCTCGAAGGAGCTCATGTCTGCGCTGAAGATCCAGACGAGCCGCCGGTACAGCTGCTCGAGGCGCCCTCGGTCCGGCGATCCCCCCTGCTCGTGGGCGGCATTCAGCGCGAGTCGCGTGAGACGCAGATCGTTGGAGAGGCCGAGCAGCACCTGCTCCGCGAAGAACTCGGCCATGTGGTCTTCGATTTTCTCGGCTGCTGCGAATTCGTCGAGCCACGTCGCCGCGGCCGCGTACGCGTCGGCTGCGCGCTTCGCGTCCTCGGGGCCGGGAGTCTCGGGCGTCAGCTCCTGGAACACCCGCATCGCTTCCCGCGACTGCCGGAGCGGGGTCTCGAGCGCTTCGGCGATCTCGCCGAGCAACCCGCGGGTGTGATTCAGGCGATCGAGCGCCTCCCCTTCCAAGCCGGTGTCCTTATCGTCGATGAGCAGGACGACGCGCACCGAGGGGAACTCCTGCAGGGCCGCTGACCAGAGCGTGTACCGCACCACCTCCGGCTCCTCGTCGTAGCTCGGGATCAGGACCGTGACGTCGGCATCCGACTCGGCGAAGTGCTCGTCGATCAGAGCGCGTTCGACGCGGCGGTGCTCGCGGAAGCGCACGAGTGCGCCGTAGCGGGCGGTGAGGTACATGAGTGCCGAGAAGGTGAGCGCGGTGACCGTGAGGCCGTAGATCCAGGTCTGCACGTGGAAGATGAACGATTCGGTCGGGCCTTCGATGACCATCCGCACGATCGTCGTGATCATGTAGATGAACCATGCGAGCACCGTGATGACGATGGCCGCTCGCGCCCAGATGACGGCCCCGCCGCTCGGGCGCGAATGCATGATCGCCAGCGGTTCGGAGCGGCGCTCCGCGCCCCATTGCCGGCGCCGTGACGACGCCGTTGTTTCCTCAGCCACCCAAACCCCCGTTTGCCTGTGCCCGCATCTCGATCCACCCGCAGATGCGTGCTGCACTCGGGGGTCGCTTCGCGGGTGAATCCTCCCAGGGAACCCGAAATACGCGGTTCTCCACGGGACAGCGTGTTAGCGCTCGTATAGCATAGCTGATGGCAAGATTCGATTCAGGCGGTATCCCAGACCCACCGGGCGAGGGCACGGGCGAGGGGCTGTCATGGCGAAGTGGTATCCGGGCAGAAAACTGTCTCTGGCGCGTCTCAGTATTGTGCTGGTGGTGATCGCCGGACTCGTGGGCGGCGGCGTGTACGCCTGGTCTCGGGTGCAAGACGTGCAGGTCGCGTCGGAACGCACGCCGTGGTTCGACGCATATGTCGACGTCACCGCGACGCCGATGTTCCCGTTCGAGTCGCCGGGTGAAGACGGGCAGAAAAATGTCGTGCTCTCCTTCATCGTCGCAGCGCCCGACGACGAGTGCAGCCCGTCGTGGGGCGGCTACTACGACATGGATGAAGCTGAGAGCTCCCTCGACCTCGACCGCAAACTGCAGCGCCTCCGCAATCTGGGCGGGTCGGCCATGGTCTCCTTCGGCGGTCAGGCGAACCACGACATCGCCTACGCCTGCGAAGATCAGGACAAACTCGTGAATGGGTACACGAGCGTCGTCGACCGTTACGATCTCGCGAGCATCGACATGGACATCGAGGGCGCATTCCTGGCTGACGAAGCCGGGGTCGCACGGCAGGCCGAGGCGATCCGTGCGGTTCAGGATGACCGGGAGAAGGGCCTCGACGTGTGGCTGACCCTTCCGGTCGCACCCGATGGGCTCACCTTCGAGGGATTGCAGGCGATTCGAACGTATCTCAAGGCAGGCGTGGATCTCGCGGGCGTCAATGTGATGACCATGAACTACAACTCGGAGACCGAGAAGGCGTTCTACCCCGCCGTCGAGAGCAGTCTCGAGGCGACGCACTCGCAATTGCGCTCGCTCTACCAAGAGATCAACGCCCCGATCGGTGCGGCGACCGCGTGGAGCCGGGTCGCGGCGACGCCGATGATCGGGCAGAACGACACCCGGAAGGACATTTTCACGATCGCTGACGCGGAGAAGCTCTCGGCGTTCGCCGACGAACGCGGGATGGCGCGCATGTCGATGTGGTCGCTGAACCGCGATCAGGAGTGCTCCGCGAACTGGCCGGACCCGAAGCAGGTCTCCGATTCGTGCAGCGGCATCGTGCAGGAGAAGGGCGACTTCTCGAAGATTCTGCGTGAGCAGCGCGCCGGCGCGATCTCGCAGGTCGCCGAAGCCGTTGAGAGCGACGGACCGGTGGAGCCCGTCGAGGACGATCCGGATACGAGCCCGTACCCGATCTGGAGCGAGACCACCGCGTACCCGGCAGAGACGAAAGTCGTGTGGCACCGCAACGTCTACGAGGCGAAGTGGTGGACGGAGGGCGATCAGCCCGACCTGGCGGCGGAGAACGGTTCGCAGCCGTGGCGTTTGCTCGGCCCCGTGCTTCCGGGTGAGAAGCCGATCGAGCGTCCGAAGCTGCCTGCTGGTGCGTACCCGAGTTGGGATGCTGCGAAGGAGTATCGACGAGGCGAACGCGTCGTCTTCGAGGGTGACGGATTCGAGGCGAAGTGGTATTCCCGGGGCGACAGCCCCGATGCGGCGCTCGTCCAACCGCAGGATTCGCCGTGGCGCGCGCTGACGGATGCTGAGATCGCGGAGGTCACCGGCTCATCGAACGAGGCATCGACCGGGGCGAACGGTTCCGGCGCCGCCGTGCAGGCCGATGCTTCGAGCGATGCGGCGGGCGACGGAGCTGGCGACGACGGCCCGTAGACCAGTAGAACAGGAACGCGAGGCGGGGTCGGGGCATGGCGCTCCGACCCGCCTCGATCTTCATCCGGCGAACGGGCCGACGCGCTCGACGCGCACGACGGGTTCGCCCTCTGCTTCGGATTCGGCGAGGTCGACAGAGCCTTCGATGGCCCAGTCGTGGTCGCCGTTCGGGTCGAGCAGCACTTGCCTGAAGCGCCAGAACCCTTCGGGTGCGCTGCTCCGGTCGAGTTCAAGCAGGGACGCCGCGCGCGCATCGGCGTCGACGCGGATGTCGTCGTACTCGTCGTAATAGCCGGCGAGGGCGTCGCGCCATTTCTGCTCGCCGAAGCCGCGAGCCGCGTCGAGTTCGGCCAGTTCGTCGTAGCGCTCGAAGGCGGCCGCCTGGACGCGCCTGAAGAGTGCGTTGCGCAACATGACGAGGAATGCGCGCTGGTTGGTGAGCACCGATCGTGTCGGCGGAGCGAGCGCGACGGCTGCTTCCGCTCCGTCGACATCGAGGCCGAGCAGGGCCCGCGCCCTGCGGTGCGCGTCCGGGTCGGGGTTCGAGAGCGCTTCCCACTCGTCGATGAGGCTGGAGTCGACCTGTCTCACGAGTTCGCCGAGCCAGTCGATGAGTTCCTCGAGCTCGGGGCTCTTCGCCTGCTCTGGCACGGTGCGTTCGATGGCGCGGAAGGCGTCGCTCAGGTACCGCAGCACTCCGCCCTCCGCCCGGCCGAGCTGATAGAACGAGACGAGATCGCGGAACCCGAAGGCGCGCTCGATCATGTCTCGGACGACGGACTTGGGGCGGAGCGCGAAGTCGCGCGCCCACGGCACCTCCTTCAGGTACTCGGTGAAGGCTTCGTCGAGCAGTTCTTTGAGCGGTTGAGGGTGCGTGACCGCCTCGAGCAGTTCCATCCGCTCGTCGTACTCGATGCCCTCCGCCTTCATCGCCGCGACGGCCTCTCCGCGAGCCTTGTGCTCCTGCGCGCGGATGATGGCCCGAGGGTCTTCAAGAGTCGCCTCGATGATCGAGATCACATCGAGGGCGTAGGTCTCGGACTCGGGATCGAGGAGTTCGATCGCTGCGAGCGCGAACGGCGAGAGCGGCTGGTTCAACGCGAAGTTCGACTGCAGATCGACGGTGAGTCGCAGCAGGCGCTGACCCCGTTCATCGACGTGGACTTCGACGATGCCGCCTTGTCGCAGCGTACGGAAGATCGCAATCGCGGTGCGCGCATGGGCGTACTGCGCGGGGCGGGGTTCGTGGCTGTCGAAGACGAGCGTGCGCATCGTCTGGAGCGCGTCTCCCTCGCGGGCTTCTCCGCGCCCGATGACGCCGAGCACCATCGAGTGCGTCACCCGCATGCGGCTAACCAGTGGCTCCGGCTGGGAGCCGACGAGCTTCTCGAGGGTGCTTTCGCTCCAGGCGATGAACCCCTGCGGCGGTGATTTCTTCTTCGCCGGCTTGGCCTTCTTCCCGCCCGTCGCCTTCGCTGCCGCTTTCGCGGCTGATTTCGCGTTCTCGACCTCGTGCTCCGGGGCGAGCGCGACCACGTCGCCCTCGGTGTCGAATCCAGCGCGCCCGGCTCGTCCGGCGATCTGATGGAACTCTCGAGCGGAGAGTCGTCGCATCTTCTCACCGTCGAATTTGGTGAGCGCGGTGATGACGACGGTGCGAATCGGCACGTTGATGCCGACCCCGAGCGTGTCGGTACCGCAGATCACACGGAGCAGACCGCGCTGAGCGAGTTGCTCGACGAGCCTTCGGTAGCGGGGCAGCATGCCAGCGTGGTGCACGCCGATACCCGAGCGCACGAGGCGTGACAGGGTCGAGCCAAACCCCGTGGAGAAACGGAAATCTCCGATGGCGGCCGCGATCTCGTCGCGACCGGCACGATCGACGATGCGGATGCTCGACAGTGCTTGCGCCTGTTCGACGGCGTGGGACTGGTTGAAGTGCACGAGGTATGCGGGCGTCTCGCGATCCTCGATCAACTGCTCGACGACCTCGTGGGCGGGCGCGACCTCGTAGGAGAACGTGAGCGGAACCGGCCGCTCGACGCCCGTGACCAGCGCAGTGTCGCGCTGGGTACGTCGCGAGAGGTCGTCAGCGAGTTCGGAGACATCGCCGAGCGTGGCCGACATCAGGAGGAACTGGGCGTCGTTCATCAGCAACAACGGCACCTGCCATGCCCAGCCTCGTTCCGGTTCTGCGTAGAAGTGGAACTCGTCCATCACCACCTGCGTGATGCCGCCCGCACTGCGATCGCGGATGGCGAGGTTGGCGAGGATCTCTGCTGTGCAGCAGAGGATCGGTGCATCCGGGTTGATGGACGTGTCACCCGTCACCATGCCGACGCGATCCGCGCCGAACACGTCGACCAGATCGAAGAACTTCTCACTGACGAGCGCTTTGATCGGCGCCGTGTACACCGTGCGGCGCCCTTCTGCGAGCGCGATGAAGTGCGCTCCGATCGCGACCAGCGATTTTCCGGTGCCCGTCGGTGTCGCGAGAATGACGTTGCTGCCGAGGGCGATGCCGAGCACCGCTTCCTCCTGCGCCGGGTAGAGACGGAGTGCGCGCTCCTCCCACGCCCACTCCTCGAACGCGGCGAATGCCTCGTCCGACTCGTCGAAGTGCGTGGAGTCGAGAATCGTTCCCAGATTCATGTGCGTGCGCTCCTGTCGGCGTCTGCCCCCGCTGTCGCGTCTCCGCGCTCCAGCTCGGAGAACTTCGTCTGCATCGTCGGGTTGCCGCGCGTCAGCTTCTTGATGGTGACCCCCTGGGCCTTGTCGTTGGCGAGGCGCAGGTTGTTCTCGGATTTCAGTAGATTGTCTTTCACCTTCTGCATCTCGGCGATCGACGTATCGATTCGTTTGATCGCTTCCTGGAACTGGCGCGATGCCAGGTCGTAGTTGCGGCCGAAGGCGTCTTTGAAGCTGTCGAGTTCGCTCTCGAAATGCGTGATGTCGATGTTCTGCGACTTCACCTGCTCGAGCTCGGCCTTGTACTTCAGTGAATTGAGTGCCGCGTTCCGCAGCAGAGTGATCAACGGGATGAAGAACTGCGGCCGAATCACGTACATCTTGGGGTAGCGATGGGAGACGTCGACGATGCCGCCGTTGTACAGTTCGCTCTCGGGCTCGAGCAGCGACACGAGCACCGCGTACTCGCATCCCTTCTCGCGCCGGTCCTTGTCGAGCTCCTTCAAGAAATCCTCATTGCGGTGCTTGGTCGCGGTGCCATCCGATTCGTTCTTCATCTCGAACATGATCGAGACGATCTCGATGTCACTGAGATCGAGATCTCTGAAGATGTAGTCGCCCTTGCTCCCGGTGCGCGCGTCGTTGTCCTTCTCGAAGTACGCGTTGGGGAACGCCGTGGCTCTGATCTGGTTGAAGGTCACTTCGCAGTGCTGCTCGAGGGTCTCCCCCACCATCTTCGTCGAGAGCCGCGCCTTGAAGTCCTTCAGCCGTTCGATCTCGCCGTCGCGGTCCCTGAGCTGCAACTCGTGATACTCCTTCAGTGAACGCTCCGCGAGCTGCTTCTCGAGGGCAGCGCGTTCCAGGTTGTTCTTCAGCTCGTCGCGTTCTCGAGCGACGACACTCACCGCCTCGGAGAGCTCCAGCTTCTGACTGAGCTCCATCGAAGCGAGCTTCGCCCGCGCACTCTGCAGTTCCCGCTCCTGTGCGGCGATCCGCTGCTCCGCCTCAGCCGCGAGCTTCGCTTCGGCGAGCTCGATCGCGGTCCGCTGCTCGCGCTTCGCCTGGTCGAGCTCGCCGGCAAGCGCGTCGCGATCCTTCTCGACCGCGCTGAGGGCCTCGGCCACCGCGAGCTTCTGCGCCGTGGCGCTCGCCTCGATCCGCGCCTGCAGCTGCTGGATCTCCGCTGCTTTCGCCGCCTCGGCCTGCTGCAACCGACCCGCAGCCGCGGCCTCGGCCAGCTGCACCGCCTGCTGCTTGTCGTGCTCCGCCAGTGCCAGACGTTCGTGCAGCTGCGCCTCGAACTCGCTGTCTCGCACCTGCTTCACGATGTCGGCGTACCCGGCTTCGTCGACGGTGAACGCCTTGCGGCAGTGCGGGCACATGATCTCGTGCACGGGAGCCTCCTTCACGAACTCACGAGCGGTCGCCGGGCGGTCGGTGACACACGACAAGACTGTCATAGACCCCGGACATCGGCGGCGACGCGCTCTCGCTCGGGCCTCACCCCACGACGTCGAGTTCGCGGAGCCGCTTGCGGTCGGAAGACGAGGGCGACGCCTGCAGGGCGAGCAGCTCCGAATAGATGCCTCCGGAGGCTGCGAGTTCCGCCGGCGTGCCGATCTCATCGATGCGTCCGTCGCGCAGCGTGAAGATCCGATCGACCTCCGCGATCGTCGACAGTCGGTGGGCGATGACGAGGGTGGTGCGACCCACCATGAGGTCTTCGAGCCCCGCCTGCACCATCCGCTCCGATTTCGTATCGAGGGCCGAAGTCGCCTCATCGAGCACGAGGATCGGGGCGTCCTTCAGCATGGCACGCGCGACCGCGATGCGCTGTTTCTGCCCGCCGGACAGCTTCACGCCCCGCTCGCCGATCACCGTGTCGTAGCCCTGCGGGAACTTGCGCACGAACACGTCGACGGCCGCACGGCGCGCCGCTTCGTCGATCTCCTCCCGCGTCGCCTCCGGTCGACCGTACGCGATGTTCTCCGCGATGGTGCCAGAGAACAGCGCCGGCTCCTGGAACACGACTCCGATGTTCCGTCGCAACGACTCGAGATCTGCTCCGGATCCCTCGACCGAGATCGACCCGGAGCGCACGCCGTAGAGTCCCATGATCAGGTTCGTCAGTGTGGTCTTCCCGCCGCCCGATTCCCCGACGAACGCCACCCGCTCCCCCGGGGCCACATCGAACGTCACATCCGAGAGCACGTTCGCATCGTCGTCGTAGCCGAAGTGCACACCGCGGAACGAGATCGCAGCGGCCGGTGCCTGCTCCGGCTCGGCGCCCGGCGCTACCGCCGAGCGGGAGCCGCTGGCGTCGCGATCGGCGTTCACGGGCCGGGTCCCCCCGCCGTCGACGTCGCGAGGGTCGAGATCCATGACCTCGAAGTACGACTTCGATCCCGCGATCGCCCGCTGCGCGGTGTCGACGACCCAGCTGAGACTCGTGACGGGCTGCCGCGCCATCGACATGAGCTGCACCAGCATCACCATCTCGCCGAGTGTGAAGAAGCCGAGCACCGTGCGCACGAAGATGATCGTGTACAACCCGAAGAAGATCGCGTGCAGCACGCCTTGACGGAGTGCGTCCATGCGATGCCAGTGCTTCGACTGCTCGGCGGTGAGCGACTCGGTCGACCGGAAGCGGCTGCTGAACGCGTTGAGCTCGCGGCGCTCGCTCACGAACGACTTGACCACGCGCATCTGGCCGACGACCTCGGCGAAACGACCGGAAGCGACATCGACATGATCGTTCTTGTCGCCCTCGAGACGCTGCCAGCGGCGGCTCGTGAGCGCGGTGAGCCACAGGTAGACCGGGTAGGCGATCGCCAGCAGCACGGCCAGCGGCCAGTAGTACCACGCACTGATTGCGAGCACCGCGATGGTGGTGAGGATGAGCGTCACGAACATGTTCGAGAACGACTTCATGAAGTTCGTGATCTCGGAGATCGACCGGTTCAGGCGCGCCACGATCGTGCCGGTCAGCTCATTGTCGTAGTAGCGCTGCGGCAGCGAGAGCAACTGCTCGAAATACCGCGTCGACAGAATCGTTCGCATCTTCGCGCTCATCACGTCGCCCCAGTAGCCGCCGACGTTGCCCACTCCCGCTTCGATCAGGCTGACCGTGAGCAAGGCCACCGCGAGAAGGATCACCGTGATGATCGTCGACCGCGTCGCGCCGGGGGCCGCACCGCCATCGCTCGCCCCCGCGCTGAGCGCCTCCGAGATGACGTCCGTCGCCCGGCCCGTGATGAACGGGACCGCCAGGCCCGCCGCGGTCACGATCGCGGCGGCGATCATGATGCCGGCGTAGTACGGCGCGAGTGATCGCGTGAATTTCAGTATGCGGATCAGCACGGTCACGTCGTGAGCGCCTCCTTCAATGGTGTCGGAAGGTGCAACGTACCATCCGCCGTTCTTCTTCCCCGCAT
The DNA here is from genome assembly GCF_037145595.1 of Leucobacter sp. USHLN154. NCBI lineage: Bacteria > Bacillati > Actinomycetota > Actinomycetes > Micrococcales > Microbacteriaceae > Leucobacter > Leucobacter sp. USHLN154. The sequence goes on along the minus strand of NZ_JBBCXF010000007.1, from coordinate 157,477 downwards.
CGCGATTGTCGGAGGCCGGGAGTAGGCTCACTGGCTATGGCAGATCCCCTCCTCTTCCGCTCGTTCACCCTCCGCAATCTTGAGATCCGCAATCGACTCTGGGTGGCGCCGATGTGCCAGTACTCGGTCGAGTCCGAAGACGGGATCGTCGGCGATTGGCATCTGCAGCATCTCGGCAGTTTCGCTCGCGGCGGAGCCGGTCTCGTGTTCATGGAGGCGACCGCGGTGACGCCTGAGGGACGCATCAGTCCGCGCTGCCCGGGCATCTGGGACGACGCGCAGCTCCCGCCCCTCTCCCGCATCGTCGACGCAGTGCACGCCCATGGGGCGAAGATCGGCATCCAGCTCGCGCATGCTGGCCGCAAGGGATCGACGTATCCATCGCTCCCCGGCTTCGCCGATGGCTCGGTTCCGATCGCGGAGGGCGGCTGGGAGACCGTCGCGCCTTCGGCGCTCGCGTTCGGTGACTTCGCTGAGCCTCGCGCACTCGACACGGCCGACATCGCAGATCTGGTGCAGTCGTTCGTCGATGCAGCGCGCCGCGCAGTCCAGGCCGGCTTCGACGTGGTCGAGATCCATGCCGCTCACGGCTATCTCATCCACGAGTTCCTCTCGCCCTTCTCCAACGAACGCGCCGATGAGTACGGCGGTGATCTTGCAGGGCGTGCGCGGTTGCTCCGTGAGATCGTGCGCGCGGTTCGCGCAGCGCACCCCGAGCTGCCGATGGTGGTGCGCGTCTCGGCCACCGAGTGGCTCGACGGCGGGTTCGACGGCGCAGAGGCGGCCCGCGTGACGGGGTGGCTCGCGGAAGACGGTGCCGATCTGGTCGACACCTCGACGGCCGGCAATACACCAGGCGCCCCGATTCCGGTCGGCCCGTCCTACCAGGTGCCGCTCGCAGCGCAGCTGCGGGAGACCGGAGCGCTCCCCATCAGCGCGGTCGGGCTCATCACGAGCGCCGAGCAGGCGGAGGGCATCCTCGCCACCGGTCAGGCCGACATCATCTCCCTCGGTCGTCCGCTGCTCGCCAACCCGCATCTGCCGATCAGCTGGGCGCACGAACTGCGCGCCCCCGTTGCGGAGGAGCTCGTACCACCGCAGTACGCTCGGGCTCGCTTCTGAGCGTTGCGGCGCGGCGCGCGGGTCAGAATCGCGATCGGTTGCCTGACCCCCGCTGCGGCGTCGGCACGTGCGTTGCGTGCGGCCGGAGAACTGGTCGCCCTACACGAGCGCTGCGGACTGCTCCCACAACTCGCGCGCGAGCTCGGGATCGTGCACCTCCGGGCTCACCTTCGCGGCGATCGCGCGAGACTCGTAATAGGCCCCTGGCTCGAACGTTGAACGCGGCTCGCCTTCAGCGAGCCACACGAGCTGATCGGCGCCCTTCTCCGCGCTGATCGTGAACAGCCGCTTCAAGGGGCTGTGATAGATAAGCCGCATGATGTGCGTCGTGTCGCTCGCGAAGCTGCTCGCGACCACGCCGGGATGAAATGCGACGGCAGAGATTCCCTGACCGCCGTACCTGCGCTGCAATTCGATGGTGAAAAGGATGTTGGCGAGCTTGCCATTGCCGTAGGCGCGCTGCGGCGCATACTGCTTCGCGTTCTGCAGATCGGTGATGTCGAAACGACTGAAGGCGCGGGCGGCGAGGCTTGCCGTCTGAATCACCGTCGCGCCCCCCGCGACCAGGGCGGGCATCAGCAGATTCGTCAGCAGGAACGGCGCGAGATGATTGACCTGAAACGTCTGCTCGTACCCGTCGACCGTGAGCGCGCGCTCCCCCATGATGCCTCCCGCGTTGTTCGCCAGGACGTCGATGCTGCGGTACTCCGCGAGCAGGTCCGCCGCGAGCGCGCGCACCTGCGAGAGATCGGCGAAGTCGGCCAGGAAATACCGTGCAGCGAGTTCTTCGGCAATCGCACGGGTCTTCTCGGCCGAGCGCCCGACGAGCACGATCGTGTGCCCGTCACGGTGCAGCTGACGCGCCGCAGCCGCCCCGATACCATCGCTCGCACCGGTGATGATGATGGTCTTGGTGGCCATGGATGCTCCGCTCAGTCGCACCGGGCGGCGGGCCGTCGCACGGGTGACTCCAGGCTAGCGAGCGAAGATATGCCTTCGCTCTCGATTGGAACTGGGAGCATATGGACGTGCATCCGAACCTTCCGGCGGCCCGCGTGCACCGAGATGCACCGGCCCACCTCGTCGATCCTCGCCTCGTCGCGCTCCTCTGCCTCGCGCATCTGATCTGCCTCACGGGGTTCTTTGCGATGAAGACGGCAGCCGAAAGCTGGGGGACGTACCCCGACCTGCTGTTCGCTGGAATTCGCGTCGTTCTCGTCGCTGGAGCGGGATGGTCAGCAGCAGTTCTTGCTCATCGCTTGCCGCCGCCCGCCCGTGACGGACTGCTGGTCGTGACCGTCAGCCTTTTCGGACTGACCGGGTTTTCGGAGCTCGGTCCCCTCTTCTCCATCTCTCCGCTCGACTCGATATGGTTGCTCGTCATGCCAGCGGCCTACGTCGCCGTCCTGGTGTTCCCCGCCGTGTTCGCTGCAATGGCCGCGTTCTTGATCGGGCCCGACGAAACGGGGTCGAGTACCGCGCGACGGATCATGACAGCGGTTGCCGCCGGCGTGCTGTGCGTCGCTGCTGTATTCGCCGGAATTACGAGGATCCTGGGCTCCGCTGCCCAGCCCGATGACGACACATGGCTGCTCGCGAGCGCCGCGGTGGGGTGTGTCGCTGCACTCGTACTCCTATCCGGTCTCCTCGGAGGTCGGCAGCCTTACTCTCTCACAGTCGCGATGCGGCTGTGCGCCGCGGTTGTTTGTGCATCGGCATTGCACATCTCCGTCTTCACCGCGGCGCAGCTCGTCTATGCGGATGCGGTCGGTATCGGTGGCGCACTGATCGGGCTGCTTTCGGTGCGTGTCTTCGCAGTCAGTACCTTCGTGTTGCTCGTCCTCGCGCTCATGTCGGCGGTGCGACCTACACTGAGGCCATGACCGAGACCCTCTCCCCGACCGATGTGCTTCGCGTGCGCGTGCATGCGCTCGGTCTGACAGCGACGAGCTGGACCCGCGGCGAACCAGAAGCGCCGGGTGCGGAGCGCATCGCCGGTGTGGCGCGGCGCATGCTCGCCGTGCAGGGGCAGGACTGGCGGTCAGCTCGGTGGGCGCTCGGGGTGCGGGCGCCCGGCTCGGCGATCGCCGATGTCGAGGCGGCCTTCGCCGAACGACGCATCGTGCGGTCGTGGCCGATGCGCGGCACCGTGCACGTCGTCGCGGCCGAAGACATCGGGTGGATGCAGGGAGCCACCAACCACCGAGTGCTCGCCGGCGCCCCGAAACGCCGCGCCTTCCTCGGCATGAGCGACGCCGTGCTCGAGCGGCTCGTCGAGGTCTCCCTCGTCGCCCTCGACGCCGCTGGCACCGCTGGTCTTGAGCGCGACGCACTCGCAGAAGCGTGGACCGAAGCGGGTATCGACTGGCAGAGCAATTGGCGCTATCACGTGATCTGGTGGATCTGCCAGAACGGAATGGCGACGTTCGGCCCGATCGGCCCGTCTGGTGAACCGCTTCTCGTGAGAGCAGAGCACTGGATCACCGCGCCGCGACAGTACTCGGGCGATGATGCACTGCGCGAGCTCGCGGTGCGCTACGCCAGGTGCCGGGGCCCGTTCCGCGTCAACGACTTCGCCTGGTGGACGGGGCTCACCGTCGCGGAGGCCCGCGTGGGCCTGGCCGCAGCACGCGATGCCGGGGAGCTGGCAGAGGCTCGCGCACGTGATGCGTCGGGAGACCCGGTGTCGGGTGCCGCCGGCAGACTCTGGGTCGATCCTGAATCGCTCGGCTCTGCCGTCTCGGAAGCGCGGCTGCCCGAGTGGACGCTGCTCGCGGCGTTCGACGAGCATCTGCTCGGGTACACGGATCGCACCGCTCAGCTCGATCAGCAGCACTTCGACCGCATCGTTCCGGGGCGCAACGGCATGTTCCTCCCTACCGTGCTGCGAAAGGGCCGGGTGGTGGCCACCTGGAAGCGCCTTCGGACGAAAACCGGAGGGCTCGAGATCGCGTCGTTTCCCGATACGGACATCGATGCGCTCGCGCTCGCGCCGCTCAGTCGAGACTGGGCCGACTTCCACGGCGTCGAGACCGGCGGCATCTCCGTCGTGCAGCCCGCCGACGCAGGGTGATGCGAAGCGCCCTCGGTAGAATCGGTCCATGGAAATCGGCCTGATCGCAGTCGCCGCAGTGGTCGTGCTCGTCGGGACGTCGATCCTCGGCAGCAAGATCGGCGTCGCGGCGCCGCTCCTCCTCGTCATCGTCGGCATCGGAGCGGGGTACCTCCCGTTCATCCCGAGAATCGAGATCGACCCGGAGATCATTCTCATCGGGGTGCTCCCCCCGCTGCTCTACTCGGCGGCCGTGAATGTTCCCCTCATCGATTTCCGAAGAAACCTCCGCCCCGTCATCGGACTCTCGGTGCTCCTCGTCATCATCTCCGCGGTGACGATCGGATTCGCGCTCCACTGGTTCGTTCCCGCCATCCCCCTGCCGGCTGCGGTGGCTCTCGGAGCGGTGATCAGCCCGACGGATGCGGTTGCGGCGACGTCGATCGGCAAGCGCCTCGGCATGCCGGAGCGCCTGGTGTCGATTCTCGAGGGCGAGAGCCTCGTGAACGACGCCACTTCTCTCGTACTCCTGAAGACGGCGCTCGCGGCCGTGGCGGGCAGCTTCGTCTTCTGGGACGCGGCCGGCTCCTTCGGGTTCTCGGTCGTCGCGGCCATCGTGATCGGCATCGTGATCGGCATGGTCACGGTGTGGATCCGCGCACGGCTGCGGAACCCCGTCTACGACACGATCATCTCATTCGTCGTTCCCTTCGTCGCGTTCATGCCCGCGGAGGCGCTCGGAGCCTCCGGTGTGCTGGCCGTGGTCGTCACCGGCCTGTACACCGGGCATCACGCGGCGAAACGGTTCTCCGCGACCGCCCGGATGAACGAGCGCCTCAACTGGCGCACGGTGCAATTCGGCTTGGAGAACGGTGTCTTCCTCATCATGGGTCTGCAACTGCACACCCTGCTCGACGAGGTCAATGAGACGGAGCTGCAACTCGAGCACATCGCGCTCGTCGCACTCGGCCTCGTCGCGATCCTCATCCTGCTTCGCGGGCTGTTCATGGTGCCGCTCATCTGGACGATGCGCGGCGACAAAGGGCGGTATCAGCAGCGAAGCGACGGGTTCTCGCGCATTCTCACGCGGGCTCGTCGCGCCGACACGACGGAGCGGCGCCTCCGCAAACTCGAATTGCTCGAACAACGATCGCGCGCCGACCTCGCTCACGAGCAAGAGCAGCAGCTTGGCTGGCGGGACGGCGTACTCCTGTCGTGGAGCGGTATGCGCGGCGTCGTCACCCTCGCAGCCGCCCAGTCGATCTCGACCGATGTGCCGTATCGCCCGCAGCTCATTCTGATCGCGTTCGCCGTCGCCGTCGTGACGCTCCTCCTGCACGGGCTCACGCTGCCGCTCTTCATCTCGAAGCTCTGGCCGGACGGAGCGAACGGCTCGCGCACCGCCGAGCTGCAGTCGCTCGGCCGCGATCTGCTCGACGCCGCCAACGCGGCGCTCGCGGATGAGATCGAGATCGATGCGGAAGCCGATGATGGAAGGATCGTGCCCGACGACGACCTCGTGAGGCGTGTGCGCGCGACCGCGAAGAGCACGATCGCTCCCCTCGCATTTCCCCTCGCCGCCACCGGGTCGACGCCGGCCCAAGCCCAGGAGTCGCAGGCCGCCTGCTACCGTCGGCTCGCACGCACCGTGCTCGATGCGCAGCGCGACGCGCTGCTCGAGGAGCGCGCGATCGGCCGCTACAGTTCGCAGGCGCTTCGGGCGGCGGAACTCGCGCTCGACGCGCAGGAGACGAGAACCAGTCCACCTCCAGCCCACTGACGAGCGCCCCGCTGACGTGCCGTACGGCCCAGGATGGCCCGGCGCCCGCGTTATCCCTGCATGCGCACCGGGTTCTGATGATGGCTGAAGACGATGCTCGTACGCGTCGAGGAGATCGCCGGATGCGCCGAGAGATGCTCGACCACGAAGTCGCGCACGTGATCGGAGTCCCGCACGGCGAGATGGATGATGAAGTCTTCGACACCGCCGAGGAAGAACAGCTGCATCACCTCGGGCAGCCCGCGCAGTTCCTCGCTGAGCTCGGTGATGCGTTGGCGCGCCCCAGAACGCACCGTGACACTCACGAGCACCTCGAGGTCGAGGCCGATCGCGCGCGGATCGACCGAGGCGGTGAAACCGGTGATGATCTTTCGGCCCACCAGGCTGCGCACGCGAGCGATGCAGGTCGAAGCGGCGACGCCCACGCGATCCGCCAGCTCGGCGTTCGTGATTCGCCCGTTGGCCTGCAGTTCCTCGACGATCTTGCGATCCACATCGTCGAGATCTGCACTTTCGCGCAGAATCTTCGAACTCTCGACCATCTCACGCCGCCTTTCACTCATTTCCCGACCACTTCTCCGACGTGAGCCGAAGAGTATTCAGAGCAACTGCATCTCTGACGAATATACTGCACACTGTAGTGGTTCGACCGCAACGGATCGCGCCGCACGAGGCCGGTCAGCGAGTCGGCATCGCATCAGTACATCGCAGATCCCATTGGAGCTTCTCATGCGCGTCGGTATTCCCACCGAAATCAAGAACAACGAGAACCGCGTCGCTATCACGCAGGCCGGCGTCGTCGAGCTCACCCGCCGCGGGCACGAGGTGCTCGTACAGGCCGGTGCAGGCATCGGCTCGGCCATCACCGACGACGAGTACGCCGCCGCCGGCGCGCAGATCGTCGAAGGCGCCGAGGACGTGTGGGCGAAGTCCGACATGATCCTCAAGGTCAAGGAGCCCATCGCTGCCGAGTACGACAAGCTGCGCAAGGGCCAGGTGCTCTTCACCTACCTGCACCTCGCCGCTGACAAGACGCTGACCGAGAAGGTTCTCGAGTCTGGCACCACTGCCATCGCGTACGAGACGGTTCAGGCCGGCCGCGCCCTGCCCCTCCTGGCCCCCATGTCCGAGGTCGCCGGTCGCCTCTCGGCTCAGGTCGGCGCCTACTCGCTCATGAAGGCCAACGGCGGGCGCGGAGTCCTGCTCGGCGGCGTGACCGCCACGCGTCGCGGCAAGGTCGTCGTCATCGGCGGCGGCGCTGCCGGCGAGCAGGCCGCTCGCATCGCGTTCGGCATGGGCGCAGAGGTCACCGTGATCGACATCTCGATCCCCCGCCTCAAGCAGCTCGAAGACGAGTTCGGCGGCCGCATCCAGACCCGCACCTCGAACGCGCACAACATCACCGAGTCGCTCAAGGACGCCGATCTCGTCATCGGCTCCGTGCTGATCCCGGGCGAGAAGGCGCCGAAGCTCGTCACCGACGAGATGGTCGCGCAGATGAAGCCGGGCTCCGTGCTCGTCGACATCGCGATCGACCAGGGCGGCTGCTTCGAGAACTCGCGTCCCACGACGCACGACGATCCCACCTTCCAGGTGCACAACTCGATCTACTACTGCGTGGCGAACATGCCGGGTGCCGTGCCCGAGACCTCGACCGCTGCGCTCACCAACGCCACGCTCCCCTACGTCGTCGCACTCGCCGACAAGGGCTGGGTCTCCGCGCTGCAGTCGGACGAGTCCCTCGCCAAGGGCCTGAACGCCCACGACGGTGTGCTGACCTTCAAGGGTGTCGCTGACGCGTTCCCCGAGCTCGCGTACTCGAGCATCGACGAGGTGCTCGCGGCGAACGCGTAACTCGTGCCCGCGCGCTTCGCGGTGCACCGAGCTGCTGCGAAGCGCGTACCCTGGAACTCATGGATTTGAAGTTCTCATTCGGAGGGGCGTCTCCCGATCATCATCACGATGACGGGGGCGCCCCTTCGGGCATTCCGCTCCCCTTCACGACTGTGACGCCGGGTTCGACCAGCGCTGATCTCGAAGCGGCGGTGCGCCGCGATGGGGCGCTCGTCGTGGGCGAGGTCGTGACCGGCGACGGGGTCACATATGCACGCGCCGAGGTGCCCCTGCACGGCGAGCAGCAGGACCCCGCCGTCCTCGGCAAAGCGGCGCGCTCTGCGCTTGCCCGCGCGGTCGCAACACTCGAAGGCCCGCTCGCCGAGTCGGTGCGCACGGTCGTATTCTCGCTGGGCGCGGACTCCCGGAGTGCCGTTCAGTGGCTCGGGATCGCGGATCTCGGCGCGCCCGCCGTCGACGAGGCCCTGCAGCGCCGCATCGGAATCGCCGCAGGCACTCCGATCCGCATCGACGGGTAGGGCGACGGTTTCGTCGCTGCCGCGTCAGCCCTGGAATCGGATGATGCGGTCGAGCGCCTCCGCCACGGCTGGTTCTCCGGCCGCATAGGAGAGGCGCACAGCTCGCGACCCGTCTACGGGGTCGAAGTCGACGCCCGGTACGACCGCGACGTCAGCGTCCGCGAGCAGGCGCCGTGCGTACTCAACCGAATCCGTGAAGCGCTCGAGCTGCGGCCCGAGCTCGGAGTAGTAGTAGAACGCGCCGTCCGAGGGGGCGGCGACGCCCCAGCCGAGCGAGCTTTCAGCGTCGAGAATCAGCTGGCGTGCCCGGGCGAACCCCGCCACAATGGCGTCGCGCTCGGCATACGTCTCGGGCGAGAAGGCGGAGAGCGCGAGTTCTTGCGCCGGGGCCGGCGGTGAGAGGGCGAAGTTCGAGGCGAGTGCTTCGAATGGACCGACGAGCGCGTCCGAAAGGATCGCCCAGCCGAGACGCCACCCCGTCATGCCCCAGTACTTCGAGAACGAGTTGACGACGATCGCCTCGGCGTCGAGCTCGCGAGCGGTCACGCCGCGATGGTCCGCTCCGTCGCCCGCGAATGTGATGCCGTGATAGATCTCGTCGCTCACGAGGCGCACGCCGCGCAGCGAGCACCAGGCGACCAGTGCCGTGAGCGCCGCGCGGTCGAGCATGGTGCCCGTCGGATTGGCCGGGGACGCGATCACGAGCCCCGCGAGGTCGCCGTGCTCCGCGACTGCCGCGTCGAGCAGCGCGGGTGTCGGCTGGTAGCGACTCTCGGGCCCGGTGGGGATCTCGACGACGTGCACGCCGAGCGCGGTGAGAATGTTGCGGTACGCCGGGTACCCGGGGCTCGCGAGGGCGACCCGGTCACCGGGATCGAACGCTGCGAGGAATGCGAGCTGGAAGGCTCCGGATGAGCCGGTGGTGATCGCAACGGTGGCTGGATCGATCTCGACGTCGTACCACTCCCGGTAGTGCCCTGCGACGGCTTCGCGGAGTGGGGCAGTGCCGAGGGGCCCGGTGTAGCCCGCCGGCTTCAGCGTGCCCGGAATGGCTCGCGCGCTCGGCTCTCCAGCGCAGAGCGAGACGACGTCGTGGCCACCGGCTCGGCGCCGCGCGATTTCGTCGGTGATCCGCATGACTTCGAACGCCGGAATGCTCGACCTTCGCGAGACACCGGGCCGCACCGCGACGGACCGCGGTGCTGTCTGCTCGCCGGCTGCGGATCCTGACCGCGGCGGCAGCGGCGTGGACGGCGGCGTCTTGAGGGGTCCTCCAGGATTCACCATGACTCCACGTTAGCGGGGTGGGCTCGTTCCACAAGGCGCAGATAGCCGGAGAGCGCAGCGACTCCCTCGGCGCTCGTCGGCAGGCCGTCTCCGAGCCGGTCGGAGGAGATGATGTGGGCGGCCCACTGCGCTCGGCTGATCGCCACGTTCAGTCGGTTTCTCATGAGGAGGAATTCGAGACCACGAGGAACGTCGGCGGCGCTGGACGCGGCGAGGGTCACGATGGCGATCACCGCCTCCTGACCCTGGAACTTGTCGACGGTGCCGACCCGGACCTCGCCGAGGCCCGCACGGTGCAGCTCGCGCGACACGCATTCGACCTGCGCATTGTAGGGCGCGACTACGATCAGGTCGGCAGGGGTGAGCGCTCGATCGACGTCGCCGACGGTGCGCAGCGTTCCCTGCAGCGAACGACGAACGACTTCGACGACCCGTTGCGCCTCCGCTTCGGAGTGCGTCGAATTGCCGCTGTGCTGCACCGCGTGCCAGTGCACGCCCGCTGCGCCGACGCCGATCACCTCGCGTTCTGAAGCGCTCGCATGCGCGTGCAGGCGGCCCTCGTATGCCAGCTCGGAGACCACTGCCGCGAGCTCGGGTCTCATGCGCCTGGTCTCTGCGAGGAAGTAGCCGAGGTGCTCGGGGATCGTCTCGTGCTCGCCGAGCAGCCACCCCAGCGCCGAGGTGTCGACCGGCTCGGGGTGCGATCCTTGCGAGACCTGGGGCAGCTGCTGCGGGTCTCCGAGCAGCAGCACGCGGCGAGCGGCGACCGAGGCGGCGATCGTCGGGGCCAGCGAGAACTGGCCGGCCTCGTCGACGACGAGCAGGTCGAGCTCTTGCCGCGCCACTCGTTCAGCGTTGCTGAAGTCCCATGCGGTGCCTCCGATGACAGCGCCGCGCTCGGCGCGTCGATGCCCCGCGAGAAATGAAGCCTGCCCACCGCTGCGGAGCACTGTGTACGGCGCTGCGGCGACATCTGCGGGGTCCGCCCCTCGCTGGGCCGCCTTCCCGACCAGGGCCGGGGCCAGTCCGGCTCGCACGACGCCCGTGAGTACGTTCTCGACGACCCGATGCGATTGGGCGACGACGCCGATGGTCCACTGGTGTCGCTCGACCAGCTGCCGGATGACGCGGGCGGCGAGATAGGTCTTTCCCGTTCCCGGCGGACCCTGCACGGCGAGCGCTGACCGATCGAGCTGCAGCAGGGAGGCGATGACGGCTCCGATTCGGCGCGCGTCGACATCGCCACCCGCTGCCTCGAGCGCCTGCCCGGACCCGGGCGAGACGAGCGCCGTTCCCCCGCTGAGACGCGGCGGTACTCTGCGCAGCAGGTCGACCGCCGGATCGGCGGGAAACGATCCGCGATCCAGCGACCGGGCGAGCGCGGCACCCCACTCTTCGATCGCGCTCTTCTGGGCGCCAGCACGCGGCGGCGGCCCGGGCGTCAGCGCCACCGGGAGGACTGCATAGTGCTCGACCTTCGCCGGCAGGGTCTCTTGCACCGTCGCGCCGTCGTCGCGGGCTTCGAGGATGCTCACCTGCCTCGCGCCGCGGGAGCCCGGCGCGGCGCCGTACTGCGGGAAGGGCGATGGGTGCGCGTACAGGGCGAACGCGTCGCCGTTCTCCCGAAACCGCGATCCAGGGGCGGCTTCCCCGGCGAGGCGCATGTGCCGCCGCTCGGCGCGCGCTCGCGGCGGCACATGCCAGTCCGCCTCGACGCGGCTCGAACTCGGATCCACGACGAGCACGTCGCGCGTATCCGCCCAGTCTTCGATGGGATCGACCATTCGGGCGAAGTGGGCCCACCAGAACGATTTCTGCTCGCGCTCGTGATAGTCGATGGCGCTCGCTGCGAGGGCGGCTGCGGCTCGGTCGGCTGGCCGATCGTGCTCGGCGAACGCAGTGGCGTGTTCTGCGAGTTCGGCGCCGATGCGGCTCAGCTCGAGCTGCGGCCGGCTCTCGGACAACGCGGGCTCAGGAACATACGGTGCGACGCCGTGCTCCTCGGCGAGCCGCAGCAGCCAGTCGCGCAGCCGCAGCGTCGAGACGCAGTCGTAACGGTTGTAGTCGCCGATCGCATCCATGCGCCGCTGGCCCTCGAGGCGGATCGCCGGGTCTTCGGAGCTGAGCTGAGCGCTCGCCTCGGCATACTCGGTCACCGACTGCGCGCCGCTCGTCACGCCCGCTTCGTCGCGCAGTTCGTCGCCCATGTAGAGCGGTTCGAGCTTTTTGATCGAGTACGATCGCGTGCCGACGCGAAGTGCCGCGCGCACGATCGGATACAGGTCGACGAGCACGTGCTCGCGGAGCAGCGCGTCGACCTCCGCTTCTCCGACGCCGTGGCGGGCGGCGATGGAGGCGAGGTGCGTGCGCTCGTATGCGGCGTAGTGGTAGATCTTCATGCCGGGGTACCGCTGCCTGCGCTCCGCTACGCACGCGAGAAACGCTTCGAGGGCGCGTCGCTCTGCCATGAGATCGTGCGCCCAGATGGCGGTGAATCGCTCGTCAGTATCGACCATTCCGAAGAGATAGTCGATGCCCCAGTGCGCGGTGTCATCGGGGCCAGGAGCTCGAAACAACGGGTCGCCCTCGAAATCGAAGAAGAGGTCGCCGGGGTTCGGCTCGGGGATCGCCGCGAGCGCGCCCGGCTGCGCGACGAGAAACGGCGGCGCGGATCCTTCGCCGGCAGCCAGTGCCCGCACCTGCAGCTGCGCCTGCTCCGCGAGCCGGAGCAGCACGGGACCAGCGACGCCCGGCACCTGCACGGTCTCCGAGTGCACCGGATCGAGAGCCTCCGCGACGCGGTCGACGGTGTCGAGCCCCGCGGCGACGAGCGCATCTCGTTGCGTGGCGCGGATGCCGGCGATGATCAGCGGGTCGCGGGTGCGCTCCACTTCGGGGGTGCAGACCTCGCATCGCCCGCAGGCGACGATGCCCGAGGCGCCCCAGGCGATCGGCTCGGCGTGCGAGCGATCGCCGTCGAGGCCGGCTGCGCTGAACCGTGCGGTGAGCAGGGCGTGCATGCGAGCCCGACGTGCGCGAAACACGGGAGCGATGTCGGAGATGCGGTGTCTCGATTCGGCGCCGTCTCCCAAGATGAGCACCGCCGTCTCGGCAACGGCCACACCGACGCGCTCGAGCTGCTCGGCGTAGGCCGCGAGCTGCATGAGCGCCGTCACCTTCGCTCGGCGCGCGAGCTTCGTGTCTTGCACCTCGTACCGGCCGTCGGGAAGGCGGCGCAAGAAGTCGGCGAATCCGACGAACCCGATTTCGGGCTCGCCACCTCGCGCCGGGCGCTGCTCGGGGTCGAAGAATGTCGCCTGAAAGACGACCTCGGCGCCGCCCGCGAGCGCTCGCACGGTCTCGAAGGCGACCGCCCCGAGGTCACTCGCCGACATCGATTCGGGTCGCGGCACTGAGACCACTCCCCCGGCAGAGCCGCTGGTGCCCGCACCGAGCCGGTCGATGTAACCCGCCAGCACGCGCTCCTCGTGCGCGTCGCCGAGACGTGCAGCGCGCTGCAGCATCGGGTCGTCGTCGGGCGGCACCGCCACATCGCGACCGAGTTTCGCGTCGAATCGGCGCAGAAAGGCGAACTCGCAGCGGCTCGCCGCAGTGAGGTCGCTCGCGCTGGTGACGACGCGATGCCCGGCACCGGCCGGCCGATCCTGCACGAACATGCGCGCTCCCTTCATCGACGCCGCGATGGGTGCCGGCTCGATGGCCTGCGCGGCGGCTGCCTCCGACGCTACCGCGTGCGTCCGACATCGAGTGCTGGCAGCGCTGCGCCAGAGAGAATCGACGGCTACAGGCGGGCCAGCGCCTCGATGTCCTCGAGAAAGGCCTCCTGCTGCTCCGTCGAGACGGTGGCGCGCGTCACGGAGAGCGCCGCGGTGTAATCGTCGGTCGAGAGATGCGTGGGCGATGTCGCGGACGCGGCGGAGCGAGCCGCGTCCTCCCCGCCCCTGAGCACTCGCGCCAGCGCATCCTGGGAGGCGCGACGCGCGGCGTACTCGATATCGGCGGGCGTGAGCCCTTCGCTCACCCGAACGAGCTGAGCGAAGTCGATCGCGGGCGACACGCTGGTCGGCACGTACCGGCGCCAGATCGCCTCTCGGGCCTCGGCGTCCGGCAGTCCGATGGGCAGCACGTAGTCGAACCGGCCGTGCCTGAGAAAGGCCGCGTCCAGCGCGCGCACGAAGTTCGTCGCGCACACCAGCAGCATGCCCTCCCGGTCGCGGAAGTCCGCGACGACCTTGAGCAACTCATTGGTGACACCCTGCGTCGGCGTCGGCGGGTCGCTGCGCTGCGACGCGATCTCCTCGACCTCGTCGATGAACACCACGCCGTGCTCCAACTCCGCGATCTGCTCGAAGACGGCCCGGAGCGAGGAAGCCATACTCGTGACGCCGTCCCCGAGACGCGACGGGAAGACCTCGATGAACGGCCAGTCGAGCCGCGATGCCACGGCCTTCGCGAAGGTCGTCTTCCCCGTGCCGGGCGGCCCGAACAGCATCACCGCGTGCGGCGGCACCACACCGTACCGGTCGGCGAGATCGGGCTGCGCGAGCGGCGCCACGAGGCGCTCCTCGAGCAGCTGCTTCTCGTGCCGCATCCCGGCGACCTGCTCCCACAAGTGGCGGGGCAGGATCCGACCGCCCAGATCCTTCAACAACTCGAGCTCGCGTCGCTGCACGGGCATCTGCCGCTCCAAGTAGCGCAGGTTGTGCTGCAACTGGAATCCGTTCGAGGTGAGCAGGTCGATACGACTGCTCTCCGGCGTCAGCACCGAGAGCGTGCCGAGCCCGAGCGGCGCCATCTTCCGTTCGAGCGCGTCGAGCAGCGCGCCAGAGGTATTGTCGCTGCGCGCATCCTCATCGACCCCGAAGAACACGATCCACCCCTGCGCGTGGGCCGCCCGACCGACCGCGGCGGCCACCACGTGATCATCGCGGACCGCGACCACCGCATGGTCCTCGCGACACGAGGCGGTGACCTCGGCGAGCGAGTACACCGGCTGCTCCGATGTGGAGTGCGCCTCCCACCACAAGCGGACGACCGCGTCGAGGTCGTCGTCGTGGAATTCGCGTATCGTGATCCGTCCCATGGCCACATGCTGGCAGAGTGCGGGCCGCCTCCGACACTCATCCCGTCACAAAACGTACGAAAGAACGCTCGATCTTTCACACGGGAGAAAACGCCGCGGCCGTGCACGGCTCTCAGCCAGACCCGCTAAGCTGGTCGTTGCGAGTCGGCCGAGCCGGCTCGTGCGTCGCTGATTCTCAGCAGGCGGCGGTCGAGACTTCGACCCGCCAGACCTCGGACTCTCTGCGGCGAACGGATGCGCAACCGCGCACTCGCCGACTTAGCCGCGACGCCGCGCGTTACGCCTGCCAGAGCCATGCGCTCGAGGTACGACGACGGCTCGCGCTTGTGCATGAAAGGTCCCCGTGACCGAACAGACCACCGCCCCAACGCCTTCCTTCCTGGATCTCGGGGTTCCCGCACCCATTGCAGACGCCCTCGCCAAGAACGGCAAGGACGCACCCTTCCCGATCCAGCGCGACACGCTTCCCGACACGCTCGCCGGGCGCGACGTGCTCGGCCGCGGCCGCACCGGCTCGGGCAAGACGATCGCGTTCGGCATCCCCCTGGTGGCGAACCTCGCCGAGGATGCGGCCAAGAAGCGCCGCCCGAGTCGCCCGCGCGCGATCGTGCTCGCCCCGACCCGCGAGCTCGTCACCCAGATCGCCGAGACGCTGAAGATGCTCGCCGACCCGATGGGCGTCAAGGTCACGACCATCTTCGGCGGCGTGCCGCAGCGCCGCCAGGAAGTCGCCCTCGAAGGCGGCATCGACATCGTCGTCGCCGCACCGGGTCGCCTCGACGACCTCATGAAGCAGCGTCTCGTCGATCTCAGCTCGGTTGAGATCACGGTGCTCGACGAGGCCGACCACATGGCCGACATGGGCTTCCTGCCCGTCGTCACGCGCATTCTGAACGCGACGCCGAAGCAGGGACAGCGTCTCCTCTTCAGCGCGACCCTCGACAACGGCGTGGACAACGTGGTGAAGAAGTACCTCCACGACCCGATCCGGCACTCCGTCGATTCCGCCGAGTCACCGGTTCCGCAGCTCACGCACCACGTCTTCGAGGTCGCGGGCAAGGATCAGAAGGATGCGCTCATCGAAGCGCTGGCGTCGGGCACCGCTCGCCGCATCTTCTTCACCCGGATGAAGCATCAGGCCAAGAAGCTCGCGAAGCAGCTCACCACCGCCGGCATCCCCGCGGTCGAACTGCAGGGAAACCTGTCCCAGAACGCGCGCGACCGCAACCTCGCCGAGTTCGTGAGCGGCGAAGCCCGGGTTCTCGTGGCGACCGACGTCGCAGCGCGCGGCGTGCACGTCGACGGCGTCGATCTCGTCGTGCACATCGACCCGCCCGTCGAGCACAAGGCGTACCTGCACCGCTCGGGTCGTACGGCCCGCGCAGGCAACGAGGGCGATGTCGTCACGCTGGTGCTGCCGGAGCAGCGCGGCGAGATGCGTCAGATCATGCGTGCAGCCAAGATTCACGTCACGCCCCGTACCGTGAACCCGAGCGCGGCGAACATCGATCCTGAGGTGCTCTCGCTCATCGGCGAGATCGCGCCCCGCGTCGACCCCCGCGAGACCGAGCGCAAGCGCGCGGCGGCGCAGACGGCACAGCAGCGCGCCGCCGGCCACAGCCCGGCGGGCGAAGGATCGAGCACGGGAGCGAACGCGAAGCGCAAGCGCTCGCGCGGCGGTCGCGGTCGCAGTGCCGGATCGGCGAGCGCCGGTCAGGGTCAGTCGGGTGACGGCCAGCAGCGACGGTCTTCGGGCCAGGGCTCCGGCGCTCAGGGCGGCGGCGGACAGCGCCGCGGCGGACAGGGCGGCGGTCAGGGCGGACAGAGCCAGCAGGGCGAGCGCGGGCAGTCGCGCGGCCAGGGCGCTGGCGCCGGATCCGACGGCGGGCGTCGTCGATCGGGTCGTCGCGCCCAGAGCTCGGGTGGCACGGTCTACTCGACGAGCAGCACCAGCCGCTGACCGAAGCGGATCTCCAGCACTGCCGGGCGGAGCGATCATCGAGACGCTCCGCCCGGCAGTGCTGTCTCGTCTGCCGAACATGCAGCGGCGGGAAGGGGCGTGTCTCGTCGAGCGCCGCGGACACCTCGGATTCGCTCGCTCTTCATCGAAACGACGCGCGAATCAGTGGCCTGAGCACTCGAATATCGCCGATACCACGCGTATACTCGTCTGATGGGCTTGTATCGTGATCTGGGGAGCAATCCCGGCGTCTTCCGCGTGCTCGGGTCGCAGCTCATGGCGCGCTTCCCCTTCGGGATGCTGTCGATCATCGTGCTGCTCCACATTCAGCTCGCCTACGGTGACTACACCTCCGCGGGCATCGTGCTCGCGTCGCAGAGCGTCGGCCAGGCCGTCTCCGGTCCGCTGAGCAGCCGGCTCATGGGCAAGTGGGGCATGCGCCCCGTGCTCACCGTGACATCGATCGCGTGCTCGGTGCTGCTCGTGGTCATCGCCGTCGTGCATCTCCCCCTGCCCATCGTCACGGGAATCGCCCTGCTGGTCGGACTGACGACGCCGCCGATCACGCCCGCCGTGCGCACGATGTACCCGAAACTCGTGCCGGGCAAGCAGTTGCAGGCGCTGTTCTCGCTCGACGCAGCCGCGCAGGAGATCATCTGGGTGATCGGCCCGGTCGTCGCCGTTTTCGTCACCTCGCAGTTCAGCACCGCTGCCGGCCTCTGCGTTGCAGCGGGCTTCATGCTGCTCGGCGGCGCCTGGTTCATCTCGAGCCCGGCGCTCGGGCAAGTCAAGCTTCCGCCCTCGAAGCGCGGGCTGGGCGCCGTGCTGCGGTACCCGACGGTGGTCATCGGCACTGTCGTCAGCTTCTTCTTCGTCGCTTCGTTCGCAGCGATCGAGGCGGGCATCGTCGCCGCATTCGTCGGGCCGAACGGCGGGCACGGCAGCATCGAATCGGGCATCGTGCTCGCGATCTTCGCCGGAGGCTCGCTCGTGGGCGGTCTGCTCATCGGGCACCGCGAGATGCGGCCCTGGTCGCCGGCGCTCCGCATCCTCCTCGTGCTCGCGGGAACCTCCGCGTGCCTGCTCAGCCTGAACATCTGGTGGCTGAGCGCCGTCCTGTTCATCGGCGGTCTCGGAACTGCGCCCACCTTCGCCGCGATCTCGAACATCGTCAGCTCCACCGTCCGCTTCTCCGAAACCGCCGAAGCCTACGGATGGATCGGCACCGGCACCCTCGTCGGTGTGGCAACCGGATCGGCCTTCGCCGGCATCGCGATCGACATCGCGGGCGCACACGGTGCCATCGCCGTCTCAGCTGGGCTGCTCGTCATCTGCGCGATCATCGCCGTCTCGACCCTGCGTTGGATGCCCGATCTCAAGGGCCGCTCGATCGAGCCCCCGGCAGAGACCGGAACGCTCTCCATTCCGCTTCCGTAGCATCGCGCCCTGGCTGAGCGGGAAACACGGCGACGCAACTACTGCACCCCGCTCGTTTCGATGCAGCACCTCATCGTTCGCAGCCGCGAACGAGCCCGCCGCGGCTTACGATGAAGCCATGCATCCCAGACGCTTGTCGGCCCGACGCCCGCGCCGCACGTACGCCGCGCTCCTGACGGCCGCGCTGCTGCTCATCCCGCTCTCCGCGTGCACGGGTGCTGAGCCCGCCGACTCAGGTGCCCCTTCCTCAGGCGCCGCTCCCGCACCCCGTTCTGCATCGTCGGAACCAGGGGTTGCCAGCGATGAGGCATCCGGGCAGGATGTCTCGACCGAACGCTCCGTGATCCGCACGGGCGAGCTGCTGATCGAGGTCTCCGACCCCTCCGGGGCGATGGATCGCGTGCGTGCCATTGTGACCGACCTCGATGGCACGATCGAGTCGGAGCATGTGCAACGTTCAGGCGACGGGGCGAACGCCGAGGCGAGCATGACGGTGCGCGTTCCCTCCCAGCGACTCGATGACGCGTTCTCCGAACTCGCGGGGGTCGGGTCGGTCGTCTCGCAGAGCCGTTCGGCCGTCGACGTCACCGCCGAGCGCGTCGACCTGCAGGCGCGCGTCGAGGCACTCGAACGGTCAGTGCAGCGTCTCACCGATCTCATGAGCGGGGCTGCGACGACCGGCGAGCTCATCGAGGCCGAGTCCGCGCTCGCCGAGCGGCAGCAGGAACTCGATGGATTGCGCGCCCAACTCGAGGTGCTCGAGGGCCAGGTCGACGAGGCGACCGTCACCGTGACGCTGAGCGCGCCGAGTGCGCTTCCGGGTGGCGGGCCGGCCAACTTCTGGGAGGGGCTCCTCACCGGTTTCGCATCGATGGGGGCGGCGGCATCGGGCGCACTCGTACTGCTCGGGGTGCTCCTGCCGTGGCTCCTCCTGGGTGCACTGGGAGCGGGGGCCGCGTGGTTCGCAGTGAGGCGAACTCGACGGCGGCGCACGCGGCTCACCGCTGAACCGGCCTCCGAAACTAGGAGGCGGTCGTCGTCGGGGCCTCCGGAGCCAGAGCCGTGAAGTCGAGCGCCCGGCCGAGGATGCGCTCAGCGGCCCGGTGCCCGGAGTAGAGCGCGGCGGTGACGGTCGCGGGATCCTCCGTCCACGTCGCTTCGCCGGCCAGGTGCAGCACGCCGCCGGATCCTTCTGCTCCGCCGATCGGCGTGGCGAGCACATCGTGGTGCTCGGTGCGGGAACCCGGCGTCATGAAAGCGTATGAACCGCGCGAGTAGGGGTCGTCTCGCCACCGCGAGACGCGGACGGTTTCGGGGTCGGTCACGGCGACGCCGTAGATCTCGCGGAGCGAGGCGAGCACCGAGGACGCGATCTCGTCGTCGTTCCACTCACGAGTCGCCTGAGCGCTGGGGCCCGCGGCGAAGGTGAGCAGGGTCGGCACCCCGTGCAGCTCGGTGAGGTCGTACCAGGAGTGCCACCACAGCGCGGCAGGTCCCTGCCTGCGGATGGCGTAGACGTCCTCATCCCAGAAGCGCTCGGAGAACCGCAGGAAGATCTTCTCGAAGTCATTCATCTCGAATCCGGCGAGGGCCTTCGCCACCGGCTCTGGCAGCGCGGGATCGATGACGAAGTCCTCCGATGCGAGCACGCCGACGGGTACCGTCACCACGACGTGATCCGCAGCGAACTCACCGTGCCCGGTCACCACGGACGCACCCGCGTCCGACCATTCGACGCGCCGCACCACGTGCTCCAGGCGCACGTCGAGATCCTCGGAGAGCCCGCGTGCGAGCGCGTCGTATCCGCCGGGAAACACCACCTCATCGCCCTCGACCTGGTCGTCGTCGAGGCCGTGCGCGTCCAGGCGCTCGGCGGCGACGCCGTACTGCTCCTCCGAGCGGTGACGCAGGAACTCGCGCACGCGGGCCGCTCGTTCCGCATCCCAGTCGAGCTCAGCGAGAGCGCGATCGATGGCGTCGGCGTATGCTGACCCATCCGGGGCTGCGTCGATCATCGCGGCCAGCATCGTGTCTGCGGCGCGCAGATCGTCGGCGAACCTCGCAGCAGTCTCGGCGTCGAGCCGCGACCCCTCCGGTCCGTAGGTGGCGATCGGGCGACCGTCGGGCTGATAGCTGCCGACGGTGAACTCGATCGCGTGCATGTTCCAGGCGCGGGTCAGTGTGTAGAGCGCATTGTCATCGACCCCATGGATCCAAGAGGCTCCGATATCCGTGATCACGCCGTCCGCGTGCTCGCTCCAGGTGCGTCCGCCCACCCGATCGCGCGCTTCGAGCACGACCACTCGCTGGCCGTGCCTCGCGAGGAATCGCGCTGCCGTCAGACCCGATACTCCAGCTCCGACGACGATCGTGTCGAAACGCTCCATGGTGACCTCCCGCGGCCCGCCCGGAGGCTCCGGTCGCCCCACCCCTGCGCGCCGTTCTCAGCGTAGCGGAGAGCCGTCGTCGAGCGCTCGGGATCGTCGGCGCCGAGTACCGCGGAGAGGGCGTCGAGCTGCGCGCACAGCGCTCGCTCGCGCTGCACGTGCACCGCACGACGACGGAGCCACGGCGCGAGCAGACGCGTCACTGCCGGCATCATGATGAGGCACATGACCGGCGCGACGACGGTGACGACGATCGCGGAGCGTGCGGGCAGCGATACGCCGCCCCACCACGGCAGCATCGTGATCACCCACGAGGTCGCGACGTTGACCGGGTACATGCCGATCCAGATCGACAGGACCTTCTTCCACTGCAGACGCTCACCCATGGCTGTATTCCACGCTATCCGCGTTACGACGTCGTCACGAGCGTCGCGCAGCTTCGTGACGACGTCGTAACGGATCCGGTGCTATTCGTCCGGAACGAGGATCGGCGTCTCCCGATTCAGGCTCTCGCCGCGGAAGAACGGCTTCGCCGCGGGTCGCAGCGACCAGATGCCCATCAGCACGAATCCGAGCAAAAGGGCCCCGACGCCGATGACGAAGGCGCCGCCGATACCGAAGATGACGGTGTAGCTGTAGTCGACGCTGATCATGTCGATGCACGACTGCACGAAGGCGTACGCGAGCATCAGCCCGCCGAGGACGGGCAGGATGCCGCGCATCCAGAGGTTGCGCGCGCTGTCTCGGAGGGTGTCGCGGAAGTACCAGGCGCACGCGAACGACGTGATGGCGTAGTAGAGCGCGACCGCGAGACCCATCGACGTGAGCGAATCAGCGAGCATGTCTTCGGAGAGGATGGACATGCCGACGTAGTACACGATGGCTGCAGCGCCCATGACGGTGGTCGAGAACCACGGCGTCTTGAACTTCGGATGGAGATCCGCGAACTTCGCCGGCAGCGCCCGGTAGACGGCCATCGAGAGGGTGCCTCGAGCCGTGGGAAGGATCGTGGTCTGGGTCGACGACGCCGCCGAGAGCATGACGCCGAGCAGCAGGAACCAGCCCCACGGCCCGAAGAGGGCGCCGCCGAGCACGGTGAAGACATCGTCGAGGTTCGCCTCGTTCGTGAGACCGAAGCCGGTGTCGCCGAACCCGGCGAACATCATGACGGCGACGGAGATGCCGACGTAGAGCACGATGAGCACGACGATCGTCGAGATCGCCGCGCGGCCCGGCGTCTTACGGGGGTTCTTGGTCTCCTCGTTCAGCGCGAGGCACGTGTCCCAGCCCCAGTAGATGAAGAGTGCGAGCAGCACGGCCTCCATGAACCCCGACCAGGAGGTGAGTTCGGCCGGGTTGAACCACTGCCAGTCGAACGCGACGGATCCGGCGTTGCTGCCGTCGAGCGAGTGCACGAGGGCGAGCACGCCGAAGAGCAGCATGGCGACGATCTGGATGGTCATGAGCACCATCTGCAGCTTCTCGCCGATCTGCACGCCGATCGTGCTGATGAAGGTCATGAGCGCCATGAAGACCACCGAAGTCGCCACCACGATGACCCGGTTGTCGGCGAATTCCTCGTTCCCGAGCAGCAACCAGAAGTACTTGCCGGTGATCTCGCCGACGTTGGCGAGCACCATGACGGCGGAGACCGCCACGGCCCAGCCGCCGATCCATCCGGTGACCGGCCCGAACGCCTTGGCGCCCCAGACGAAGGTCGTGCCGCAGTCCGGCATCTCGCGATTGAGCTCTTGATAGGCGAACGCGGCGAAGACCATCGGGATGCAGGCCACGACGAACACGAGCGGGGCTTGCGCGCCGACGGCGAGAATCACGTATCCGAGCGTCGCCGCCAGCGAGTAGAGCGGCGCGGTCGAGGCGAGTCCGATGATCGTCGAACCGACGACTCCGAGCGCGTTCTGGTTCAGGCCTTTGCCGACGTGGATGTGCCCGGTGTCGGTGGCGTTGCTGAGCGTGTGTTTCGCCAAAGCGAATCCTCCTCTATGAGGTCGGGGGTGCGACAGCGATCATCCTATAGGTGCGGCGGCCCGTTGAGACGGATCGCGCCTCGGGTCGCGAGCGCAACGGAATCCGCAGCTCCGCCGCCGATCCACTTCCGAAATCGTCGGCGAGTACCCGGTGAATTCGCATGATTCGATCCTCTCGGGCGGTAGTGCTCACGACCGCCGATGTGGGAGACTGGGCGTGCACAACACCGACGATCACTAAGGAGTGAGTCACCTATGAGCACGTTCGCCGTCATCAATCCGGCTACGGGCGAGACAGTCGCCGAGTACCCCGACGCGACCACCGAGGAGATCGAAGCCTCGCTCGCGTCGGCGCAGGAGACGTACCAGAACTGGTCGCGCAAGACCACCGTCGCCGAGCGCGCAGCGCTCGCCCATCGCGCAGCGGAGCTGTTCGAGGAGCGCAAGGAGGAGCTCGGCGCGATCATCAACCGCGAGATGGGCAAGCCCCTCGATCAGTCGATCGGCGAGGCCGAGTTCTCGGGCGCCATCAGCGCCGCGTTCGCCGCCAACGCCGAGAAGTGGCTCGCCGATGAGCAGCTCGAGGTCGAGGACGGGCTGAAGAGCTTCTTCCGCTTCCAGGGCACGGGCGTGATCCTCGGCATCATGCCGTGGAACTACCCCTACTACCAGGTCGCGCGCTTCGCCGTGCCGAACCTCATTCTCGGCAACACCGTCATTCTGAAGCACGCTGCGCAGTGCCCCGAGTCGGCACTCGCGCTCGAGCAGCTCTTCCTCGACGCCGGGTTCCCCAAGGGCGCCTACGTCAACGTCTTCGCGACGCACGAGCAGATCGAGGACATCATCGCCGACGATCGCATTCAGGGCGTCTCGCTGACCGGCTCGGAGCGCGCAGGCGCGATCGTGGCCGAGCAGGCCGGGCGCGCGCTGAAGAAGTGCGTGCTCGAGCTGGGCGGCTCCGATGTGTTCCTGGTGCTCGACACGGATGATCTCGATCACGCGGTCGAGCACGCGGTCGGCGGGCGCATGGAGAACACGGGTCAGGCGTGCAACGGCTCGAAGCGCATCGTCGTCATCGATTCGCTGTTCGACGAGTTCGCCGAGAAGTACAAGGCGGCCATCGCCGGCCAGTCCTACGAGGCCGGCGACTTCGGTCCGCTCTCCTCGGCGGGCGCGACGAAGACGCTCACCTCGCAGGTGCAGGGCGCGATCGAGCAGGGCGCTGAGGTGCTCGTCGGCGACAACACGCCCGATGGCAACCTCTACACCCCGTCGATCCTCACCAACATCACCCCGTCGATGGACGTGTACAGCCAGGAGCTGTTCGGCCCGGTTGCGCAGCTCTACAAGGTCTCGAGCGACCAGGAGGCGATCGATCTCGCCAACTCCTCGCCGTACGGCCTGGGTTCCGTCATCATCTGCGACGACCTCGAGCGCGCCGAGCAGGTGGGCAACCAGCTCGACGTCGGCATGGTCTTCATCGGCGGCGCCGGCCTCGAGGGCGCGGATGTGCCCTTCGGCGGCGTGAAGAAGTCGGGCTACGGCCGCGAACTCGGCAAGGTGGGCATGCTCGAATTCGCGAACAAGAAGCTCTTCCGCTTCGCCGCGAAGTAACTCGCGTTCGACGTACTGAGGCCCCGGAATCCAGCTGGATTCCGGGGCCTCAGTACGTGCCCGCGCCACTCGATCGCGCCCAGCACCCGCGCGATCGATCCTGCGCGGTACAGTAGGCGCACATCGTTCCCCGGGGCGCGGGCGCCGGCGGACGACTGCACGTCATCACGACCACGACGCACGACGCACGACGGGAATCATCATGGCGCAGTTGAACACTGAAGCCGTCGCTTCGATCGGCGACGATCCGAGAGAGCACGGCACCGGCCTCAAACGGGTCATCGGACCGAAGCTGCTCCTGCTCCTCATCATCGGCGACATCATCGGCGCCGGCATCTTCGCCATCACCGGCCGAGTCGCCGGTCAGGTGGGGGGCGTCGCCTGGCTCCCGTTCCTCCTCGCCTTCGTGATCGCGACGCTCACAGCGTTCTCGTACCTCGAACTCGTCACGAAGTACCCGCAGGCCGCGGGCGCTGCCCTCTACGCGCACAAGGCGTTCCGAGTGCACTTCGTCACCTTCATCATCGCCTTCGCGGTGGCGTCCTCAGGAATCACGAGCGCGGCGACATCGGCCACCCTGGTGGGCAAGAACCTCCTCATCGGCATGGGGCAGTTCTTCGATGGCGTACCGCAAGACGCCACGGCGACGATGTTCGCGGCGATCGCCATCATCCTCGTACTCGCGCTCATCAACCTGCGGGGCGTCGGCGAGAGCGTGAAGTTCAATCTCGTGCTCACGCTGGTGACCATCGCGATCATGGCGGTGATCATCCTCATCGGGATCATCGCGATCGTGCAGGGCAGCGGCGACGTCTCGCGTCTCGTCGTCTTCGAGACCCCCGGGGACCGCGGCGCGTTCGCAGCTGTGACGATGGCGACCGCGATCGCGTTCTTCGCAATGGTCGGATTCGAGGATTCGGTGAACCTCGTCGAGGAGTGCAAGGATCCCCAGCGCGACTTCCCCAGGATCATGCTGACGGGCCTCGGCATCTGCGCGATCGTCTACATGCTCGTGGCGGTGACCGTCATCATGGTCATCCCGCCAGGAGACCTGCTCAACCCGAAGAACCCCGACGCCGGCATCCTCCTCGACGTGGTCCGCATCGGGGCGCCGGGCATTCCCGTCGACGCCATCTTCCCGTTCCTCACCGTGTTCGCAGTGGTCAACACCGCACTCATCAACATGCTCATGGCGAGTCGCCTGCTCTACGGCATGGCGAAGCAGGACGTACTGCCGAAGGTGCTCAGCAAGGTGCTGCCGAAGCGACGCTCGCCCTGGGTCGCGATCCTCTTCAGCACCCTGCTCGCCGTGGGCTTGGTCGTCTACGTGAACCTGAACTCGGATGACGGCATCGTCGGCGCACTCGGCGGCACCACCGGTCTCCTGCTGCTCTGCGTCTTCGCCGTCGTCAACATCGCACTCCTCGTGCTGCGTCGTGAACCGAGGGTCGAGGGCGGCTTCCGCGCGCCGACAGTGATCCCGATCCTCGGCGCCGCGCTGTCGCTCTTCCTGGTCGGCCCCTGGGCGAGGAGTGTCGAGGACTGGATCCAGTACGAGATCGCCGGTCTGCTCCTCGCGATCGGCGTGGGGCTCTGGGTGCTGACCTGGGCGGGTACCACCATCAGCCGGAGGCGGAAGCTGGCTCGTCAGAGCTGAGGCAGGAACGTCCCGCTCAAGAACTCCGCGAGCTCGTCCGTCGCGGTGAGCGGCAGCACCGTCGAGACGTATTGATCGGGTCGCACGACGACGATGGCCCCGTCACGGCTGACGCCCCGTGCCGCGAAGATGTCGTCATCGGGATGGGCGGCGTAGATCTTCTCGTAGTCCGTCAGCCCGAACGGACCGGACGCGGGCAGGAACAGTCGTGAGACCCGCGCGATATCGACCTCGTGGTGATGCTGCTGGAAGACCGCTTTCACATCGAACACGGAGTCGAGGTCCGCGCCCTTCGGGGTGAAGCGCGCGAGCGGCGACTCGGCTGCTTCGAGCATCCACTTCGCCCACTCGTCGAGCCTCGTGCCGTCGACGTCGGCGAATGCGTAGATGCGGAAGCGCCCATCCGCCCGGTGATGATGACCGAGGTGCACGTCGACCGCGTCGGCCACCCGCGTGGTGAGCACCGACTTGAAACGCTTGCCGATCGCGAACCCGCTCGCGAGCTCCTGATGCGCATCGGTCCCGACGAGGATCGAGTCGGTGTACTGGGTCATGAAGCCTGCGGGGAACTCGGCGGTCTGCACGTAGAACTCGGCCACCTCGTCGGGGGACGCGAACTCCTCCGGCTTCTTCGCCATCAGGGTCGACCACTGGTGATCGAAGTCGATGAGATTCTTCGACGTCACCCAGCGCTCGTCCGAGTAGGTCTTGAGCAGCGACTCCGGGCTGCGCCCCTCGAGCACGTACCCGAGCTTCCACCCGAGATTCCAGCCGTCCTGCATCGAGACGTTCATGCCCTGCCCGGCCTTCGCGCTGTGCGTGTGGCACGCATCGCCCATCAGGAAGACGCGTCCCTTGCCGTCGGGCGAAGTCGCAGCGTCGTCGAACCGGTCGGTGAGGCGGTGCGCCACTTCGTACACGCTGTGCCACGGCACGTCGCGCACGTCGAGCGTGTACGGATGGAGGATCGCGTTCGCCCTGGCGATGATCTCGTCGAGCGACGTGCCGCGCACCTTGCCGGCGTCGTGCTCATCGGTCTCTCCGAGGTCGACGTAGATGCGCGCCAGGTGGTTGCCCTCGCGCGGGATGTGGAGAATGCTGCCGGCTGCCGAATGGATGATGCACTTCTTGCGGAAGTCGGGGAAGTCGGTCACGGCGAGCACGTCCATGACGCCCCAGGCGTGCAGCGACGAGGATCCGGCGAGTGACCCGCCGATCGAGCGCCGCACCGAGGAGCGGGCGCCGTCCGCGCCGACGACGTACTTCGCGTGGACCACTAGGGTCTCCCCCTCGTCGTCGCCCTCCTTCGCGGCGTTGATTCCCGCGCCGGTGAACCCGGAGATCTTCCGGAGCGTCACGGTGACGGGATAGTCGCCGTCTCCCGTCACCTCGAGGTCGACGAACTCGTACCCGTAGTCGATGTCGCCTCGGGCGGGCGCGCGCCGCGCGTACTCCGCGAAGTAATCGATCACCCGGGCCTGGTTGACGATGAGGTGCGGGAACTCGCTGATGCCCTTCGGATCGTCGGGCGTGATGGAGCTGCGCACGATGTTCCCGGGATTCTCGGGATCCGGACTCCAGAAGTCGGTCTCAGTGATGCGATACGCCTCCTGGATGATCTGCTGGGCGAAGCCGAATGCCTGGAACGTCTCGACGCTGCGCGCTTGGATGCCATCGGCCTGACCGAGCACGAGCCGTCCGTCGCGGCGCTCGACGACGCGCGTCACGACGTTCGGGAACTGGGCCAGCTGGGCCGCCGTGACGATGCCGGCGGGGCCGGAGCCGACGATCAGCACATCGATCTGCTCGGGCAGGTCGACGGGACGGTCGACGCCGACGCCAGCGGCCGGAAGGATGCGCGGATCGGTCGAGACGTACCCGTGGTGATGGAACTGCACTGTTTCTCCTCACTCGCCGCAGCCAGCGCCGCGGTGCATGTTCACTAAGTGAACACTCAGTCTGAATACTGCACACATAGAATATGTGCGTCTCCGCTCATGCGCAATACGTGACCGCCGGAGAATCCGACAGAATAGGAGTCATGACCTCCGCGAGCGAAGCCGGAACGACCGCCGGCTCCCAGACTCTGTCGCGCGGCCTGCGCGCGCTCGAACTTCTCGCCGAGGCGGAATCCCCGATGTCGATCGCCGACCTCGCCGCAGGTCTCGAGGTGCACCGCTCGAATGCCTACCGGATCCTGCGCACCCTCGAGCAGCACCGCTTCGTGGCGCGCGACGAGGCCGGCCTGATCCGCCTCGGCCCGAAACTCACCGTGCTCGCCCGCGGCGTGGCCCCGGCGCTGCACACCGCCGCCATGCCGGTGATCACCGAGCTCGCCTACGAGCTCGGCATGACCACGTTCGTCACGGTGCTCGACGCGGACGAGGTGGTGACCCTCGTGACCGCCGAACCGTCGAACGTCGCCGCCACCATCGCCCGAAACCCGGGTGTGCGGCACCCGCTGCATCGCGGCGCCCCCGGCCACGCCATCGAATCGTCGCTCACCCGCGCTGAGCGGAAAGCGTACCTCGGCGACCCCGAGATGAGCCGGGCCGGCAGCGAGGCGCGACGCAAGGGCTACGCGCTCAGCCGCGCAGAGGTCATCGACGACGTCACCGGCATCGCCGTGCCGCTGCGCATCGCCGGCGAGCCCCCTGCAGCGATCGCCGTCGTGCATTTCAAGGTCCCCGAGACGATCGGCGAGGTCGTCGACGCCCTGCAGGAAGCGGCAGAGCGGATCGCGCAGAGCTACCGGTGAGCGGGAGCGCTCACTAAGATGAAGAGGTCCAGCTCGGTCGGGTTTCCGCCGGCCCTGCCGGGGAAGGCGCTCGAAAAAGGGGCGCTGCTGCCGGAGCGATGCCGCCCGGCGAGACATACACGGTTCCCTGTATTTCGAGTACCCTCCCGAAGGACCTGTCATGTCTCACACCACCCTGGTGCGCGCACTCGCGACCGCACTCGCCCCCCACTCCCGCCTGATGTTCGGCTTGATGGGCAACGGCAACGCCCACCTCATCGAACAGCTCGGCGAACTCGGCCTCAAGTACGTCGCCGTGCGCCACGAAGCCGGCACGGTCGCCGCCGCTGACGCGTACACGCGCGTCAGCGGGGAGCTGGCCATCGCCACCACCACGTACGGCGCCGGTTTCACGAATGCGCTCACCGCGCTCGCCGAGGCGGCTCAGGCTCGCACGCCGATGCTCGTCGTCGTCGGAGATGCACCGAGCACCGGGCCGCGCCCGTGGGATGTGGATCAGGAGATGCTGGCGGCGGCCCTCGGCATCCGCACGCACACGCTCTCGGTGACCAACATCGCGCGGACGGTGGAACGCGCAGTGACCTACGCGCTGCGCGTTCGGCGCCCGGTCGTGCTCGCCATCCCCTACGATCTCGTCGGTGTGGAGGTCGCCGGCGCGGTCGATTCCAGTGCGGCATCCGCGCCTGGAGCGGAAGCGCAGGGCATCGACCTCGCCGATCCCGCGGTGCTCGCCGCCCTATCCGCTTCCGTGTCCGGGGCGGAGCCGTCTGCGCAGAGCACCGGCTCCCTGGCTTCGGCGCCCGCCACTCCCTCGCCCGCCCCGGCTCCCGTCTCCCGTCCCGCAGACCATCAGATCGAACTCGCGGTGGTCGCCCTCCTCGAAGCCGAGCGCCCCCTCGTCATCGCGGGCCACGGCGCGCACGTGTCGGGAGCCTCAGCCGAGCTCGGGAGCATGGCGTCGGCGCTCGGGGCACTGACCTCCACGACGGCGCTCGGCCGAGGCATCTTCCCCGAAACGGCGTTCGACCTCGGCGTCACTGGCGGTTTCGGCCAGCAGCGGGCCATGAGCGTCGTCGAGACGGCAGACGTCGTGCTCGTCGTCGGAGCGAGCCTGAACCAGTTCACCATGCGGTTCGGCGATCTGTTCGGCGCCGGCACCACCGTGATTCGCGTCGATGCCGAGCAGGTCGCCCCTCCGAGGACGAATCGTCCCATCTCGCACCAGCTGCTGCAGGGCGATGCCCGCGACATCCTGGACCGGTTGCTCGCGGGAATCGCGGCGGTGCGCGACGTTTCGGGGAGCTCGGCGGGCGGCTGGCGCACGACGGTCGCGGGGCTCGAACCGGGAGGCGCACTGCGCGAGCGCAGCACCGGTGTCGTCGACGGTGTGTGCGCAGACGGAAGGCTCGATCCTCGCGCCGTCGCCGCGCGCATCGGCGCACTGCTGCCGGCGGAGCGTCACGTGACCACCGACGGCGGTCACTTCCTCGGCTGGGCGAACATGTACTGGCCGGTCGCCGCTCCGGAGCGCATGATCATGGTCGGCACCGCCTATCAGACCATCGGCCTCGGCTTCTCGACGGTCGCGGGCGTCGCTGCGGCGGTCCCCGGCACGACGACCGTGCTCAGCACCGGCGACGGCGGAGGACTCATGGCCCTCGCCGATCTCGAAACCGCGATCCGCACCGCGTCCAGCTGCATCATCGTGGTGTGGAACGACGGCGCGTACGGAGCGGAGGTGCATCTCTACGGCGAGCTGGGCCTCGATCAGGAACCGATGCTGATCCCCGACGTGGACTTCGCGGGTGTCGCCTCCGCGCTCGGCGCGACAGGGGTGCGCGTGCGCACGCTGGCGGACCTCGACGCTCTGCGCACGTGGACCGAAGCGGGCGCCTATGGAACGATCCTGCTCGACTGCCGCGTCTCGCGCAGCGTCGTCGCCGAGTATCAGCGGGAGATTCAGCGCGTGAACGGCATCGACGTTCCGGCTGAGACCGAATAGGTCGGACGCCGGACGCACGGGGGCCGACCGCGGCCCCCGTGCGTCGACTACGGCGCGAGCGCGAAGACGACCTCGCCGGCTACCACCGTGAGGGCGGTGCGGGTCGCGATCACGGCCTCCATCGGCCCGGTGAACGGATCGCACGTCGCCACGGCGATGTCGGCGCGCTCGCCAACGCGGATGCGTCCGGGAGCGTCGAGCACCAGGGACGCGGAACCGCTCGTGTACGCCGCGAGGCTCTCCGCAAGGGTCAGGGCCTGAGCCGCGTCGAGCACGTCCGGGCTCCCGCCAGTCGCAGCAGGGGCATCGGGTGGGGCCGGGAGCGACCGGTTGACCGCGACGTGCATTGCGAGCCAGGGGTCCGGGGGCGATACCGGCCAGTCGGAACCCATCGCCAGATCCGCTCCCCCGTCGGCGAGGGAGCGGAACGGGTACCCGCGGCGCATGCGCTCCTCGCCGATCATCGGCACCACGTACGGGTCGGGTGCGGCCCAGAGCGCTTGCATGTTCGCGGTAAGCCCGAGCGGGCCGAATCGGCTCGCGTCGTCGGGGTGGATCATCGACAGGTGCGCGACGTGATGCCTCGGCCCGCTCCCGTTCGCGGCGCGCGCCGCTTCCACCGCGTCGAGGGCGACCCGGATGCCTCGGTCCCCCATGATGTGGAGATGCAGGGCGAACCCCGCGGCATCGAGCTGCTCCACGAACGCATGCACCGCGGCTTCGCTGAAGTGCAGCTCGCCCGCACCGGTGTCGCCCGTGCCATCGCCGTGGGAGCAGTACGGTTCGAGCAGTGCTGCGGTGCCCCCGTGGGGCACCCCGTCGATCATCGCTTTGGCGGTCGACGTGGCGAAGCCGGCCGCAGCGTTCTCGGCGCGCAGGCGCACGAAGCGCTCGACGAGGGCGGGCACATCCGCCTCCTCGAGTCCGGGCGCGATCCAGAGGGCGCCGGAGACACGGCTGGGCAGGGTTCCGTCGTGAATCACGCGCCGGTAGGCCGCGGTGCAATCGGCCTTGCCGTTGTACTCCCCGAGGATGGCCTCGTGCCAGCCCGTGATGCCGAGGGACCACAGGTACTGCTGCGCGTCGAGGAGCCCGGCGGCGATTTCGTCGTCCGTGGCCGGGGGGATCACGCGGCCGACGAGTTCGGCGGCCGTCTCGTTCAGGTACCCCGTCGGCTCGCCATCGCCGTCGACCGCGATGCGCCCGTTTGCGGGTTGCGGGGTGTTGCGCGTGACCCCGGCGAGTGCCAGCGCTCGTGAGTTCGCCCAGAGCGTGTGATGGCCGGCATCTGAGAGCGCGACCGGACGGTCCGCGACGATCTCGTCGAGGAGGTGCCGCGTCGGGTGCGGGAAGATCTCGTGGCTCCAGCCGCCCCCGGTGATCCAGGAATCGGGATCGGCTCCGGCTGCGTCGGCCCCCTCGACGGCCGCGCGTATGAGCGCGAAGGTCTCGTCCGCATTCCGCGCGCTCGACAAGTCGCAGCTCAGCCGCTCGACACCTGCGAATGCGGCGTGCACGTGCGCGTCGACGAACCCCGGAGTGATCAGGCCGCCTCGCGCATCCACGACGCGGGTGCCTGGCCCGCGCAGGGCGAGAACGCTGGCATCGTCACCGACGGCGACGATGCGGTCGCCCCGCACCGCGAGTGCGGTGCGGTCGGTTCGCACTCGGCCATCGAAGATGCGGCCCGATACCAGGCAGAGGTCGGCGAAGTCGGTCATATCATCTCGTCTCTGATCGGCACGCCGCGGGGTGCGGCCTGCGGGGGTTCATGGCGGCTCAGATGAGTCGGAACACGCGGATCACCACGTGCCCGGGTTCTGGCCGCGCGTATCCGATGAACTGCGATGACGTCAGCCATTCGAGTTCGGGGTGCTCGGTGTGGAACACGAACGCGGTGCGGTAGTAGAGGTCGCGCTCGTCGAGGTCCTCGCCCGATTCGAGTCGCGCCAAGCCGGCCTCGTCCGTGCGCCAGATGCCGCGGTTCACGACGTCGACGGCCGCGGTAGCGCCGCCGTCGAGCTCAGCTTCGATGATGTACCGGGCATCGAGGCGCACCGTGAGCCCGTGCCCGGTCCACCAGTCGCCGCCGCCCGGAAGGATCGCGCCGCGCAGCCGGGGCCCGGCGAAGCTGCCGCCCGAGATCGGCGCGAAGTGCAGGCCCTCCCCTGGGGCGGAGCCGCCGATCGGAACGGCGTCGTCGACGGCGACGCGCAATTCGAAGCAGTACTCGAAGTCGGGGCTGAGGAGTGCGGAGGTCATGAACGGCCTTTCGATTCGAAGCGCGCGCCGGTCGATGCCGGTGCGGCGATGGGTCCGGTGATGGTCGGGAGTGCTGACGTGCGTCCGAGCCTACGACGCCGCGGCGTCCATCCTTCGCGAGGGATGGAGTCGAGCAGCAGCCGAGTGTACTCGGCGCGCGGCGCGTCCAGAAGCTCACCGGTCGGCCCCGCTTCCTCGACGCGCCCCGAGCGCATCACCACGACACTGTCGCAGAGCCTGCGGATCACGGTGAGATCGTGCGTGATCATGAGCAGCGCGACGCCGGTCTCTCGACGGATCGTGTCGAGCAGCGTCAGTATCTCGACCTGCGTCGTGACGTCGAGTGCGGATACCGCTTCATCGAGCACGAGAATCTCGGGGTCTGCGGCGAGCGCGCGTGCGATGGCGACGCGTTGCCGCTGCCCTCCGGAGAGGGACCGGGGCCTGACGTCGAGGAGCGCGGGTTCGAGCCTCGCCTGGTCGACCAGCTCGCCGATGCGCGCAGCGATCTCCGATTGCGGCGCGCGCTTCCGGTGCACGCGGATCGCCTCGGCGAGGCACTGGCGAACGGTCTGCCTGCGATCGAGTGATTGGTAGGGATCCTGGAAGACCATCTGCACCGTCTTCGCTCGAGATCGACGTTCGGCGCCGCCGCGGGCCGGCCGACTCCAGTCGGCTCCGCCGACCGTTACCGCGCCGGCGTCAGCGTGCTCCAGGCCGCAGATGATGCGCGCGGTCGTCGATTTGCCCGACCCTGATTCGCCGACGATTCCGAGGCAGCCTCCCGGGGCGAGTTCGAAGGCGACATCGTCGACGGCGACGAATTCCTCTCGAGCTCCCCCCGTCGCACTGCGCACGCGAAACGTCTTCCGCAGTCCCGTCACCGACAGGATCGGAGCCGCGCGTTCCTCGCGCACCGCCGACTCGTCCGCCCGCAGCCCGTCGGGATCGGTGGTCTCGTTCGCGGAAGGAGGCGACGGCGTGTCGCCGAGCGAGGCCGACATGAGCACGCGGGTGTAGTCCTCTCGCGCGTCGCGACGCATGGTCGCGGCATCGAGCGTCTCGACCGTTCGGCCCCGCTGCATCACCGCGACTCGATCGCACACGGCTCCCGCGAGGGCGAGATCGTGCGTGATGAACAGGAGTGACAGCTGCCGTTCGCGGCGCAGGTCGCCGATCAGGGCCATGACTTCCTCCTGCGTGGTGACGTCGAGGGCCGTCGTGATCTCGTCGGCGAGCAGGATCTCCGGATCCATCGCGAGCGTCGCCGCGATCATGACGCGTTGCAGCAGCCCGCCCGACAGCTCTGCTGGGTACTGCTTGAGCCGCCGACCGGCGTCGGTGATGCCGACTTCGTCGAGCAGCTCCCTTGCGCGGCGTGTCGCCGCTTCGGGGGGCACGCCGTCCACGGTGATCTGGGCTTCGGTGAGGAAGTCGCCGATGGTGCGCAGCGGGTTGAGGTGGGCGCGCGGCGTCTGGAAGATCATGCCGACGCGCCTCGCCCGCAGGTCTCGGAGCACGGCCGGCGGCGTCGCAGAGATGTCGTGGCCCAGGAGGCGGATCGTTCCGCCAGTGGTGAAATGCCCGGGAAGCAGGCCTGCGACGGCCCGCACCGAGAGCGTCTTCCCCGATCCGGATTCGCCGACGAGTCCGACGGCCTCGCCTGCGCTGATGGTCAGCGTGCAGTCGTGCACGAGCGTGCGGTCGGCGGTCGCGATGGAGAGCGCGTCGAGTTCGAGTACGGGAGCGGTCATCGTTCCTTCTCCTCTGCCCAGGTGGTGATTCGTGCGCCGATGACGCTGACGGAGAGTACGGTGACGACGACGAAGACCGCCGGGTAGAGCGCCTGCTCCGGGGCTCCCGCGAGGATGCCGGCTTGCCCGCCGGCGATCATGGAGCCCCAATCGGCGGCCGGAGGCTGCTCGCCGAGCCCGAGGAATGAGATCGCCGCGAGGTCGAGCATCGCGTAGCCGAAACCGACCGCCACCTGCGCGGCGATCACCGGGATCAGCGCGGGAACGAGGTGCCGGAAGCAGATGGCCGCGGCGGAGACGCCCTGTACTCGCAAGGCGGCGATGTAGGGCTTGCCGAGTTCTCGGGACGCCGCGGTCTGGGTCAGCCGAGCCACCACGGGAATGTACGCGATGGACAGCGCGATGACGGGCGCCAGGACTCCTTTGCCGAACATCGCCACGGCGAGCACGGCGAGCACCAGGCCGGGGATCGCGAAGATCACGTCGACGATGCGTGCGATGACGCCCCGCACCGCTCCTCCGAACCACGCGGCGATGATGGCGAGCGCCGAGCCGAGCACGGTCGAGAGCGCGACCACCGCGATGGGCGCGATGACGCTCGTTCGGGCTCCCGCCAGTACCCGGGAGAGGATGTCACGACCCACGTCGTCGGTGCCGAACGGGTGGGCGAGCGAACCGATACCGTTGACGTCGCCGGTGTAGAGTTCGGCGGGATCGTACGGTGCGATCCACGGACCGGCCAGCGCGGCGAGCGCGACCAAGCCGAAGACG
The DNA here is from genome assembly GCF_037145595.1 of Leucobacter sp. USHLN154. NCBI lineage: Bacteria > Bacillati > Actinomycetota > Actinomycetes > Micrococcales > Microbacteriaceae > Leucobacter > Leucobacter sp. USHLN154. Next base: position 122,170 of record NZ_JBBCXF010000007.1, on the reverse strand, counting down.
ACGAGCGCGCTCCTGAAGAGCCAGTCCTTGCGCGCGACCCGGGTGATGGCTTGCGGGGATCTGCCCCCCGCGAGTTGTGCGACGCTCATGCTGCCCTCCCGGCATTGATGCTGTCGGGGTCGATGAGTGCGCTCACGATGTCGGCGACGGCGTTGAGCACGACGAAGATCGTCACGAGCAGCAATGAGACCAGCTGCACGACGGGAAGATCTTTGCGAGCAGCGGCCTCGGTGAGAAGGGAGCCGATGCCCCCGAGCCCGAAGGCCTGCTCCGCGATCGCCGAGGCCGCGAACAGACCGGCGACGGTCGTGCCCGAGATCGCGAGGATCTGCGGTGCCGCGTTGCGGAACACGTGGACGCGGAAGATGCGGCCGCGTGGGATGCCCCGCACGCGCGCGGTCTCGACGTGCTCCGAGTGGATCTGGGCCACCAGCGAGCTGCGCGTGACTCGGCTGATGTACGCGATGAACAGCACCGCGAGGGAGCAGGCGGGCAGGGTCAGGTGCCAGAGACGATCGAGGCCCCCTGATCCTTCGCCGTACACCGGGAACCAGCCCAGCGTCTTCGCGAAGATCCAGATGAGCAGGATCGCGACCACGAACGTCGGAAGCGCCATGCCCAGTGCGGTGAGCAGCCCGACCGCCCGGTCGATCCGAGGGCCCCTGGTCGCGGCGAGAATGCCCGAGCCGACGCCCGCGATGAGAATGATGACGACGGTGAGCAGCACGAGTTGCAGCGTCACTCCGAACCGAGGAGCCACCAGGTTCATCACGTCGGTCTTGTAGACGAAGGATCGCCCGAAGTCGCCCGAGAAGACCCCTCCGAGCCATTGCAGGTAGCGCGACCAGATCGGATCGTCGAGGTGGTACTCGGCGCGGATCTGCACGATGAGCTCCGGCGTGGGCTTCGCGCCGCCGGCGAGCGCGGCGATGGGGTCGCCTGGCGTCAGGAGCAACGCGGCGTAGATCACGACGCTCGCCAGGAAGAGCGTCAGCAGCAATCCGCCGAGCCGGCCAACGAGGGTGCGTATGAGGAGAGAGTTCACGTCGGTCCTTCCGCGCAGCTCCGCCGACTACTGCCCGCCGAGGTGCAGCGCCCAGGGGCTGCTGTACACCGCGACCGAAGTGGTGATGCCGGTGAGATCGTCGTTCACGTAGCTCAACTGGTAGGCGCCCGCGAGGGTGATCTGGAGCATGTCGGGCGCGAAGATCTCCTGCGCCGCGACGAACTCCTCGGCCGCGGTCTGCTCGTCAGCCGCCGTGCGCGCCGCCTGCATGTGCGCGGTGACCTCTTCGTTGGCGTAGCCGCTCCAGTTGAACACGCCGCCGAGTTCCTCCGGCAGCATGAACAGCGACGGGTAGCCGAGCACTCCGGGGGTTTCGAGGTAGCCCTGGGTCGCGACGAAGTCGATTCCCTCACGAGCGGCCGGGTCGTAGAACATCGCCCCGAAGTCGGAGGCCTGCATCTCGTTGATCTCGATGTCGACGCCGATCTGCTTCGCGGCGCTCTGCACGATCTGCGCCGTGTTCTTGAACTCCGTCGCGCCTGCCGGCACGGCCAGCACCAGCGGCGCACTCAGGTCTTCGCCGCTCTCGTCGACGAGCTTCTTCGCCGCGTCGAGGTCGACATCCGGAGCGGGGAGCGCGTCGTACCCGGCCTGATACACGTCTGCGGTCGCGAGCTCGTGGAACGTGAACGGCGGCACGATCGTGCTCTGCGGTTCGCCGAACCCGTTCAGCACGGTGTCGATGTACTGCTCCCGGTCGATCGACAGGCTCAGCGCGCGTCGGATCGCTGGATTGGCCGCGGGCCCCTCCGACGTTGCGGGCCCGAAGCTGTAGGACGCCGTCGACGGCCCGACGATCAGACTGCCAGCCCCGTCGCCCTCGAAGGCGGCACGGGAGCTCGGCGACACGTTCAGGGCGCCGTCGATCTCGCCCTGCGTGAGCGCGGTGGCGAGCGTCGATGCGTCGGAGACGAATACGTAGGTGAGCGTCGAGACGAGCGGCGCACCGTTCCAGTAGTCGGGGTTGGCCGTCGTGACGATCTCGCCGCCGGGCGTCCACCCCCCGTCTGCGAGCTCGTAGGGGCCGGTGCACATCAGTCCGCCGTCGGACGTGCCGAGATCGGCTCCGGCTTCAGCGCCGAACGCGGCGCTCATCACTGCTCCTCCGCCACCGGCGAGCGCGTCGCGGAATGTGGAGTCGGGCGCGTTGAAGGTGACCGTGACCTCGCGATCCCCCGTCGCCTCGATGCCGCTGACGAGCGCGAAGGCCGCGAACCACTGCGACTCGGGCGAGCGATTGCGCTCGAGGCTGTAGACGACGTCTGCCGCGGTGAGCGGCGTGCCGTCCCAGAACGTCACATCGTCGCGCAGTTCGATGACGAAGGTGGTCGGATCGGTCCACTCGGCTCGCGTCGCGACTCCGGGCTCGACCGAGAAGTCCGGCTGCAGTGCGAGCAGGTTGTCGCACAGGTTCGGAATGATGAGATTCGCTGAGGAGGCCGGATCCAGGGTGGCCGGCTCGCCCTCGACGATCGACCAGGTCACTTCGTCGACCGGCGACGTGGCCGCCGGGGTGGACGCGACGAGATCCGCTGTCGCGACGCTGGCGCGGGTGTCGCCGGACGAGCCGTCGCGCGGAGCGCACGCGGTCAGCGCGAGCAGCGCCACGGCGCCGATCGCGGCGCCTGAGATCACACGGGAACGAAACATGGTGGGTCCTTTCGATGGCGCGGCCCTGATCGTCGGTGATCCGGCCGCGGGTGTGCTGAGGAGAGCGGTGCGGTCTAGCGAACGACGAACACGCGGATGCAGACCTGCCCGGCGTCGTCGCGAGCGAGCCCGATGAACTGGTGTTCCGCGAGCCAGCGGTGTGCGGGAGCGTCCGTCTGAAACACCGGGGCGGTGCGGAAGTAGAGCCCGGCCGTCGTCTCCGGCAGGTCTTCCCCGGCCTCCATGCGCGCGATCAGGTCGGGAGTCGCTCTGAAGTACCCGCGGTTCAGCACGTCGATGACCGAGCCGTCGTCGGCGCGGATCAGGTAGCGCGCCTCGAGCTGGGCGGTGGCGGATCGCCCCACGGCCCAGTCCCCGCCGCCCGGCAGCACCTCTCCGGTGAACTCTGGCCCGTGCACGCTGCCTCCGGTCACCGGTGTGAAGCTCAGTTGCTCGTCGGCGCCGCGCCCGATGTGAAGATCGGGTCCGATCGTCGCCCGGATCTCGAAGACGAATTCGAGCCGGGGAGCCGGCAGCGCCGCCAGCTCTTCCGCCGGTGTGATGCGTGAAGCGGGAGGTGAGGTGCTCATGCGAATGCTCCTTGCAGTACGGGGAGGTCGAGCGCGAGTGCGTCGGCTCCCCCGATGATCAGTGTCTGCGTGTTCGGCTCGGTCTCGAGACCGTCCGTCCACGGATCGCGGCCGGTGCCCGGCTGCGGGAGGAACTCGGGGTAGTCGCTGCTCGATACGTGCACCCGAAGCCGGTGGCCCGCCCGCAATCGATAGCCGATCTGACCGAGATCGATGTCGAGCGTCTCGGCCTCGGTCGCATCGAGCAGCTGCTGCTGACCGCGCGCGAAGCGCACCGCGGTGCCGTCTGGAGCGACATCGAGCAGGCGCACGAAGCAGTCCATGACCGGCCCCGTCGAACGCACGCGTACGCGGGTGCGCACCTGCCCGGCGAGATCGATGTCCTCCGTCTGCTGTGGGCCGGTGAAGACGATCACGTCTCCGCGCTCGCCGAGCGGTGCCTCATCCGGCAGATGCAGCAGATATGAGAAGGCGTCGGGAGCGGTCGAGGGCACGAGGTCCTGCGGATCGTGCACCCACGTGCGCTCGCGGCTCGCGGCGGGGCGCTCGGGCGAGAGCCCGCCCTCGGCGGTCGCGTAGCGTGTGACGGTTCGCGATGCTGCAGGAGGCCAGACGGGATCGATCCGCTCCTCATCGGTTCCCGCCAGCTGCCAGACGACTCGCGGGATGTCGGCGACGGTGCCGGAGCCTCGCACGAACACCTCGAAGAACTCCAATGCGGGATCGAGCGTGCGCGGCAGGATGGCTCGGATCTGCTGCTCGGTGCGATCGGCCACGCGGTCGCCCTCGGCCTCGATGAGCTGGTAGCTCTCATGATCGATCGCCTCGATGCGGAGGTAGTGGTGCGCTTCCCACGCCGGGTGCTGCTGCATCTCTGCGACGTCCTCCCAGGAGAGCGGAGCGCAGTTGTCCCACCACCCGATCGTGTGCAGCACTGGCACCGAGCGCCCCGCGAACGCGCTGCCGTTCGGGAATCGAGGCAGGGTCACCGGGTGCGGCACCCATTGGTCGTAGGAGCGCGACCGGGTGCCCGCCCACTGCTGGAAGGCCTCCGCTTGCGCCTCGAAATCGCGACGCGACCAGTCGGGCTCCCAGAGGAAGGTGTCGTTGCCGTGGAAGTGCGTGAGGGGGTACAGATTCGTGATGCCCATCTCGACGGCTCGCACGCGGGCGCCGGGGTCGCGGTGCACCGGTTCGCCCAGGCCGGTCCCCGTGACGCGCGGGGCGATCGCCTTCAGAGCGGGGTGCCCGCTCGCGGCCGCGGCCCACTGCGTGTACCCGTAATAGCTGTCGCCCCACATGGCGACGCGACCGTTCGACCACGGCTGCGCGATGATCCAGTCGAGTGTGTCCTCGCCGTCGCGCACCTCGTTGACGAAGAGCTGGGCCACCCCTTCGGAGCGGAACTTGCCGCGAACGTCTTGGGCGACGACGCGGTAGCCGTGCTGCAGCAGGTACTCCGCGACGAGCGGGATGAAGGTGTACTCGCCGCTCTTGTCGTATGGCAGGCGGATGAGGATCGTGTCGCCCGGCGAGTCGTCTCTCGTGCCGTCGGCAGCGGACGGCAGATACACGTCTGTGGCGAGGTGCACGCCGTCGCGGGTGCGCACGCGCTGCTCTCGAGCGAGTTCGCTCACGGGCGCCGCGCCCAGGCGGTAGTAGTCGGCCATGTCACTCCTTTGAGACGGGGTCGAAATCTGCTCTCGCACGAGCGAATTCGAGTTGCGGCGGGTGCCGGTGAGAACAATGTACGAGCGAGCCCAGTAAATAGTCAAGTCTGACTAGACAATTTTTACCTCCGTGAAATACTCGTTAGTCTTCGGGGATACGACTCGCCCCGTCCCCCGGAGAGGAACCCCGCATGGCACGCCCCTCAGTCGCCGACGCCCGCCGCGAGCAGATCATCGAAGCGACCCTCACGACGATGGCGCACCACGGAATCAGCGGCACCACGCTCGATCGCATCGCCGACGCCGCCGGCATGTCCCGCGGGCACGTACGCCATTTCGTCGGCAATCGGGATCGCCTGCTGCTCGACGCCGCACGCGCCTTCTACGTCGCGCCGGCCGTCATCCCGCCAGAGGTCGACTCCCTCGAGCCCGCCCTCGACTACCTCTTCGGCGAGGAGTTCGCGAGCTCGAGCTCCGACAACGCGATCGTGCTCGCCTTCGTCGAGCTCGCCCGATCATCGGAGGACATCGCAGCGGTGCTCGCCGAGGCCTACGGGTCCGCCCGGGAGCGACTGCTCGCCTTCATCGCCGCCGCGTACCCCGGTTCCACCCCCGCGCAGCACGAGGTCGCCGCACAGGGGGTGATCTCCACCGCACTCGGCAATGTCTTCATCGGCGATTTCGACCGAGAGCCCAAGCGCACAGCGCGCTCCCGCAAAGCGGTCGACGCACTGCTCAGCTCACTGCGGGGGTGAGCGAGGGGCGAGGGTCAGCCGGCGGCCAGGCCGTCGATGAGGCGCGTGAACGCGGCGAAGTACGTCGTCGACCCCGACGGTGTCGACGCGATGCCGATCGCCGATTCCCGGAGGGCGCCGACGAGCAGCACCGCCATCGCCCGCGCGTCGACCTCCGCGCTGACGGCTCCGCCGCGCTGCGCCGCGAGGAGGGTGTCGCCGATCATCGCCGCACTCGCACCCGAGCCAATGCCGCGCTCGGCCCCATCGACGACGAGCGTCGGTCCGGACACGTTGTAGAAGTGCCCGAGCCGCGCATCGGCGGCGAGATCGAACATGGCGCTCGCGTGCGCCAAGAGGCTCTCCCGCCAGTCGTTCGCAGCGGCGGCGGCGGCGCGCGTCCGCTCCACGAGCTCGCGCCCCAGCCTGGCGTAGGCATCGCGGAGCAGCGCGTCCCTCCCGCCGGGATAATGCGCGTACACGGTTCCCCTGGAGATGCCCGACACCTCTGACACCCGCTCGATCGTAGCGTCGGGGAGGCCGCCCTCGGCGATGATCTCGAGTACCGCATCGACGAGCTCGTGGCGGGTGCGCTCCTGTCTCCGCTCGCGAAGGCTGCGGCGATCAGGCGACTGCTCAGGGGCGTTCGAGGCGGATGATGCTGTGCTCACGGAGACCAGTCTACAAAGGCGCCGGCGAGTCTTGTGGACGCAGCGTTCAGTTTCTATACTCGGAGTACAGATTGCGGTGGTCCGTCGATTCCGGCCCGCCCGGACGAGAGGACCCCGATGACCACCGTGACGCTCGAGATCGCCGAGGGCCTCGCCCGCGAAGCCATCACCGTCTGGGGTTTCGACGCCGCCACGCACCTGGAGCTCTTGAAGAACCGTGAGAACTTCGTCTACCGATTCGACGCCGATCATCGGCCGTACGTGGTGCGCGTGCACCGGCAGGGCTACCACTCCGACGCGGAGCTCGGGTGCGAACTCGACTTCGTCCGCGCATTGCACGCTGAAGGCGTCGCGGTGCCCGAGTTCATCGCCGCGCCAGACGGGAGCGGCTTCGTCGTGGTCGGCGCCGAGAGCGCAGTGGGGCCGCATCAGGTCGACGTGCAGCGCCTGATCCCGAACCGGGGCATGTTCGGCGACGAGCGCACCGCGGTCGCCGGCACCGCAGATCTCGAGCCCTCCGATTTCACCGCACTGGGACGCCTGATCGGGGAGCTCCACGCCGCAACCGAGCGCTCCGGCTACGCGATGGCCGTGTCTCGCGACGACTGGGACCTCGAGGGCCTGATCGGCAGCGAACCGGCCTGGGGCGATCCTCTCGGGCTCACCGAGCTGGTGGGAGACGAGCGCGCGACCGTCTCTCGCGCGATCGAACGCGTACGCGAGCAGATCACCGCCTACGGCACCCCTCCGCATCGATTCGGCCCGATCCACGCCGACCTCACCCCCGAGAACGTGCTGCGGACGGAGACTGGTCTCGTGGTCATCGACTTCGACGACTTCGCGGCCGGCTGGCACCTGTTCGACCTCGCCACCGCGCTCTACTTCTTCACGCCGCACCCGCGCGCCGCCGACTACCGTTCCGCGCTGTTCGCCGGCTACGAGGCCGTGCGTCCACTCGACGAGGCCGACCACGAGGTGTTCCCGGCGATCCTCCTCGCTCGCGGACTCACTTACCTCGGCTGGTCGGCGGATCGTCGCGGCGAACCGACTGCCGAATGGCACGCGCGCACCGTGCTGCCGCACGTGGTGCGGCTCGCCGAGGACCTCATCGCCGATTGACGGCCGCACCCGCATCGCCTCCGCCGCTCACACACAGACAGGAACTCATGTCCTCCACCGCAGACCTGCTCGCCCGCCGCAATCGCACCATCGGCCCCTACTCCCCGCTCTTCTACCGCGAACCGCTCCAATTCGTCGCCGCCAAGGGCGTCTGGTTCACCGAGGCCTCGGGCGACCGGTACCTCGACGGCTACAACAACGTGCCGCACGTCGGCCACGCGAACGAGCGGGTGGTCCGCGCGCTCGCGGATCAAGCCGCGACGCTCAACGTGCACACCCGGTACCTCAACGACCGCGTGATCGACTACTCCGAGCGTCTGCTCGCAACCTTCGCCGACGACCTGGACCGCGTCTTCTTCGGCAACTCGGGTTCGGAGGCGAACGAACTCGCACTGCGCATCTCGCGCCAGCTCACCGGCGCAACCGGAGTCATCGTCTCCGATTACAGCTACCACGGCACGACCATCGCGCTCGCCGAGATGACGACGGGCCTGGAGACTCGCGAGCCGCTCGGAGCCCACGTGCGCGCGATCCGCATTCCCGACCTCGATCGGGATTCCCGGCCGGAGGCCGATGTGCTCGCCGCGACCCTGAGCGAAGTGGACGCAGCGATCGCATCGCTGCAGGAGGCGGGGTTCGGAGTCGCGGCGTGCCTCTTCGATCCGCTCTTCTCGACGGAGGGCATGCCCCGCGTGCCCGAGGGTCTCCTGCCCGAGATCGCATCGCGCGTGCGCGTCGCCGGCGGACTCGTCATCGCGGACGAGGTGCAGAGCGGATTCGGCCGCACCGGATCCCACATGTGGGGCCACGAGCTCGCGGCCCTCTCCCCCGATCTCGTCACGATGGGAAAGCCGATGGGCAACGGCCACCCCATGTCGGCCGTGGTCACGAGCGAGCCGGTACTCGACGCCTTCGGCTCGCGCAACGAGTTCTTCAACACCTTCGCCGGCAACCCGGTCTCGGCCGCGGTGGGCGAGGCCGTGCTGCTCGAAATGGAGGAGCACGGGATGATGGCGAGGGCCCGATCCCTCGGTCGCACCGCACGCGCCCACTTGGACGGTGTGGCTGACAGCTACGACTTCGTGCGAGCCGCGAAGGGCACGGGCATGTTCCTCGGTCTCGACTTCGCGGTCGACGGAGCGCCGGCACCCGAACTGGCGGCGCGGGTCGTCGAGGAGATGAAGGCGCGCAAGGTGCTGATCTCGCGGATCGGCCGGGACCAGAGCGTTCTGAAGGTGCGCCCACCGCTCGCGTTCGGTGAAGCGGAGCTCCCGATCCTCCTCGACGCCTTGGACGCATCGCTCGCGAGCGTTCGAGCCTGAAGGTGTATCCTCTCGAAGTGACACGCCGTGAGCGGTGCGCATCGCAGTGACCCCTCCGGTGCGGGTGCGCAGACCCGAGCACGAACGTCAGAGATGCCGAAGGGATCCTGGAATGAACACTGCAATGACGCAGAGCGAAGCCCTTGCGAACGCCCAGCGCACCCGTGCCGACGACCTCGGAGCGTTCCGTCAGATGGTCGCGTCGTCCTTCGTGCCACTGCGCGTGTCCACGGAGTACGCCGGGCGCTTCTCCGCACGGATGGTGTCGGCCGACGCCGATGACGTGGTCTTCACGGAAGTCGTCGCACGCCCGCACCTCGTCGAGCGCACGCCGGAGACCATCGCTGATGGCGGAAGCGGCTACTACAAGGTGAGCCTGCTGCTGTCTGGGAGCAGCATTCTCGTGCAGGACGGGCGCGAGGTCGTCATGCGCCCCGGAGACCTCTCCGTCTACGACACGTCGCGCCCGTACTCGCTGCTCTTCGGCGAGGAGTTCCGGAACCTCATCATGATGTTCCCGAAGGATCGCGTCGACCTCCCCATCCCGTTCACGGAGCAGCTCACAGCGGTGTCGCTGGGACGCGAGCACAGCGGTCTCGCGCCTGTCGTCACAGCGTTCCTCTCGCAGTTCCCCGCGCAGCTCGCGAACCTCGACGGGCGCGTGCGCGCCAAGCTCGCGCACACGAGTCTCGATCTCATGGGAACCCTGTTCTCGAGCATTCTCGACGCCGACCCAGCGCAGCGCGATCCGCATCAGCTCCTGCTGCAGAAGATCACGGCGTACATTGAGTCGCATCTCGGCGACACCGCTCTCTCCCCCAGCATCATCGCCGCCGCGCACTACATCTCGACGCGACACCTCCATTCCCTCTTCCGCGAAGCCGACACCACGGTGTCGACCTGGATACGCGAGCGTCGACTCGAACGGTGCCGTGCCGATCTGCTGGATCCGGTGCTGCAGGATCGGACCGTCTCGACCATCGCCGCGCGCTGGGGCTTCACCGACGCCGCGCATTTCAGCCGCGTGTTCAAGGCGGCGTTCAACGCCTCGCCCAGCGAGCTGCGACGCGCCTAGCCCGGACTCCCGGCTGGTTCGAGGCCGTTTCGTGACCGTTGTTGTCGCGCAGCGAACGACGGTTGACTGAGACAGACGAGCCGCCTGCAGCCGCCTCCGCACGCCCCTGACGCTGCGTACAGTGAATGCCACCTGACGGGCGACGAAGCCCGGTGGCATCCGCCCTCGGCGTTGCTGACCGCCTCTTCGACGCTCTCCGCGCACGAAGGAGTGACGGCACCATGACCACGCACGACATCACCGCAGCAGACCCGAACGAGTGGCGCAGCTACGACGAGTTCGCCGCCGGCATCGACGCCTTCCGGCTTCCGAATGCCAGCCTCGCGGGCACGGCGCTCGCCCTGACACTCGATGACGGATCCTCGCTTCGCCTGTCCTTCGGCACCGAGCAGGTGACGTGGTGGGCCGACGGTTCGCTCCCCGGCGGCGACGAGCACCGCGACCCGTACGACGCGGTGCGGGTGCGCTCCGACACCGTGTTCGTGAACCTCCCCCTCGAATCACTCGAGCGGGAATCACTCACGGTGATCTTCTCCGAATCGACGCATCGGGCGCTCGTGGTGCGCTCCACCATCGGTTCGGAGGATCACGCCGGAGAGCCGCGCGTGGGCCAGACCTTCTGGGCGGCGGTCACGGACGGCGGCGAGCCGTCGGGCGAAGCACCCGGGCCCTCACGCGATCTGATCGGAAAGCGCAACCTGTACCGCTACAGCCCGCACCACCTGTACGAGCACGTCTACATCTCCAGCGAGCGGTACGCGTGGCAGTGCGTCGAAGGGGTGCAGCGCGGGCACGGAGACATGGATCTCTCGACCGTGTGGAAGTTCTCCGACGGCCTCTACCTCTTCTGCTTCCGCGAGTTCCGGATCGCGGTCGCCAGCGTGTGGCTGCACGATCTCGGATATCAGTTGCGCACGACGGGCGTCTTCCTCGGGCTCACGGGCACCGGCGACGCCGAGCACTCCCGAGCCGGCGGCCACATCTACCCCATCGGGTCCGTCGCGTATCCCGATGTCCAGCCGGTCTGAGCGCTCTGCAGAGCAGACGCCAGCCCCCCCCCCCCACGCACTTCCCGCATCACGATCCATTCGAGAGGACATGACATGAAGAGACGCATCACCGGTGTCGCCGCCATCGCGGCGGCATCCGCTCTCGCGCTCTCCGGCTGCGCCGGAGGCGGAGGAGACGGGGGCGAAGGCGCCCCGATCAAGCTCGGATCCGTCAACACGCTCAGCGGCGCCGCGACCTTCCCCGAGGCGAGCGCCGCGGCGCAGGCGGTCTTCGATCGCGTCAACGCCGATGGCGGCATCGACGGGCGCATGATCGAGTACAACACCGTCGACGACAAGGGAGATCCGGCGTCTGCGACCGCCGCCGCACGCGAACTCGTCGGCAGTGACGAGGTCGTGGCGCTCGTCGGCGGCGCGTCGCTCATCGAGTGCGAGGTGAACCAGGACTACTACGCGCAGGAGAGCGTCCTGTCCATGCCCGGCATCGGCGTCGACACCGGCTGCTTCAACTCCCCGAATATCGCGCCTGCGAATCTCGGTCCGTTCAACGACATGACGCTCACGTTGCTCAACGGCTCGGAGAACCTCGGTCTCGACGACATCTGCGTGCTCCTCGAGATCGCGGGTTCGACGAAGCCCTCGTATCTCGCCGGGGTGGAGAAGTGGACCGAGATCACCGGCAAGGAGCCCCTGCTCGTCGACGACAGCCTGCCGTACGGCGGCTCGGACTACACGCCCTACATCGTGAAGGCGAAGAATGCCGGTTGCTCGGCGATCGCGGTGAACGGCATCGAGCCCGATGCGATCGGCCAGGTCAAGGCCGCGCAGGCCCAGGGCTGGGACGACGTCACCTTCCTGTTCCTGACCAGCGTGTACAGCGAGAACTTCGCGTCGGCGCTCGATTGGACGGGCAAGGGCGTGCACGTGCCCGCCGAGTTCTACCCGTTCACGGAGGACAGCGAGATCAACGCCGACTGGAAGTCGCTGATGGAGGAGAACGACATCGCACTCACCTCGTTCAGCCAGGGCGGGTATCTCGCCGCGATGAACTTCGTCGAGGTGCTCTCGAACATGGACGGCGAGTTCACGCGCGAGTCCGTTTCCGCGGCGCTCCACGACATGGAGCCCATCGAGAACCCGATGGTCGCCTTCCCGTACCAGTTCGACCAGATCGCGGAGCAGGAGTACACGCCCGGCGGGTGGCCGGTCGTACTCGAATCAGGCACCCGCGCCTGGGAGAAGTCGGCCGACGACTGGCTGCTCCCGGCGAACTGACGACCGGCCGGTCCCCGAACGGCGGACCGGCCGGCGCACACCACGGGAGTCCGGCGCGAGCCCGCTCGTGCGCCGGGCTCCCGATCCACCATTCCGAATGCACTTCGGCGAAGGAGCCACATGCGTCACCCCACTCTCGACACTTCATGCGCCGGGGTCGGCGCATGAACAGCGGCGCGCTCGTGCAGGGCGCCCTGGCCGGACTTGCGTCCGGTGGACTCTACGCCGTGCTCGCGGTCACCCTCACGCTCATGAGCCGCCTGGTTCGCGTCGTCAACTTCGCACAGGCCGCGACCGGCATGTTCGCCGCGTTCTCGGCGGTGTGGTTCGCCACCGAGCTCGGCCTCCCGGTCTGGGCGGCGACGCTCGTCGGCATCCTGGTCGGCGCAGCGTTGAACGGCGCGATCGGCTGGATCGCCGCGACCTGGCTCTCGGAGGCGACCGTCACCCTCCGCTCTGCGATGACCGTCGCTCCGCTCCTCATGCTGATCTCACTGTCGTTCATCATCTTCGGCAACAAGCCGCAGCCGTTCGAGCCGATCCTCTCCGGTCCGGCGTTCACCGTTGCAGGCGTCGTCGTCAGCTGGGTCACGATCGTGATGGTCGTCATCGCCGTGGTCGTCGCTGCCGGCTGCGCGCTGCTCCTCACCCGCACCACGATCGGCACGCAACTCCGAGCACTCTCTGAGCGACCGACGACGGCCGAGCTCATCGGCATCGCGGCGAAACCGCTTTCGATCGGCGTCTGGGCGGTGACGGGGGCGATCTCCGCCGTCACCATCCTCGTGATCGCACCCTCCCAGTCGAACGATGCCATCAGCCTGTCGATGCTGATCATCCCCGCCTCCGCCGCCGCCCTGCTCGGAGGCTTCCGACGCCTCGACTTCGCAGTCGCGGGCGGGTTGCTCCTCGGCATCATCTCCGGCATCGTCGCGCAGGTCCCAGCCGTGTCGTTCGTCCGCAATTTCATCCCGTTCCTGTTCATCGTCGTGCTGCTCCTGTGGTCGCAGCGGAAGGAGGTGTGGGATGTGGCTCGCTAACCACCGCTTCCGCGTGATCCTGCCCATCGTCGTCGCGGTCGCAGGCGTCGGCGTCGCCTGGGCGCTCAGCGTCGGTCTCTCCGGGTACTACGTGTTCCTCGGCATCAGTGCACTCACCGCGATCATCGCCGTGCTCGGCCTCGGCGTCGTCACCGGATCGGCCGGAATCATCGCACTGTCGCAGCTCACATTCGCCGCGATCGGCGCGTGGGTCGTCGCCTGGCTGAACACCCTCGACGCCCCGGGCGGATTCATCGTGTGGCTCATCGCGGGCGGAGCCGCCGGCGCCGTCGCCGGCATCGTGATCGGCCTCCCGGCGCTGCGACTGCGCGGTGTCAACCTCGCCGTCGTCACCCTCGGCTTCGCGGCCGCATTCGATGTGATGCTGGTGCAGATCCAGTTTCCCGGTGCATCTGACGGCATCGCCGTCGCCCGCCCGAACGGGTTCACGAGCGATCGCGAGTACTTCTTCTTCGCCGCCGTCGTCATGGTGATCTGCGCGCTCATCGTGTCCGCGCTGCAGCGCAGCCGCATGGGGAGCGGCTGGAAGGCGGTGGCGTTCTCAGAGCGAGGCACCGCCGCGGTCGGCCAGAGCGTGTCTGCAGCGAAGCTCTCAGCATTCGCCGTGAGTGCCGCACTGGCCGGTATCTCCGGCGGGTTGCTCGCAGGGCAGGTCCAGCTGCCGTTCGCCTCGAGCTTCGCCCCACTCCAGTCGTTGGCGCTCTACATCCTCGCGGTGATGAGCGGTGCCTACCTCATCGATATGGCCATCTTCGGCGGCATCCTCTGGGTCGTGGTCCCCGAGCTGCTGAAGAAATGGGGCGTGCCGCAGGACTGGGGGTTCGTCGTATTCGGACTCCTCGGCATCCAGGCCCTCACGAGCGGCTCGAATCTCGGCGAGGGGATTCGCGGGCTGCTCCGCCGTCGTTCGGCCGCACGAGGAGCAGCACGCGACTCCGAGCATGCAAGCGTCACGGAGGTCGGAACGAGCGTGCTCGACGTGTTCGCCGTCCCCGAAGCCGCCCAGCCGATCCCCGCGGATGCTCCTCCGGTGCTCGAGGTCTCGGGCCTCGGCGTGCAGTTCGGCGCACTGAAAGCGCTCGACGACGTCGCCGTCACCGTGCGCCAGCGATCCATCATGGGCCTCATCGGTCCGAACGGTGCGGGGAAGTCGACGTTCGTCGACGCGGTCAGCGGCTTCCTTCCCCAGCACGCGGGGCTCACCCTCCTCGACGGGGCCGACATCAGCCGGTTGTCGCCCACGCAGCGCGCCCGGCGCGGTCTCCGCCGCACGTTCCAGCAGGATCGCGTTCCCCCGCAGCTGACGGTCGAGGCGTACGTGCGTTTCGTGGGACGCCGCCGACTGGATCACGACGAGCTTGCCGATGCGCTCGCCTTTCTCGGATGCCCCTCCCCCGAAACGCCCCTCACCACCGTGGACGTCGGCACGCGGCGCCTCGTCGAGGTCGCCGCCGCGGTGCTGGCGGGGCCGCGCGTGCTGATCCTCGATGAACCCGCGGCGGGCCTCTCGCACGACGAGCATGTGCAGTTCGGGCAACGACTCACACGGATCCCCTCGCGGTTCGACACCGCGATCGTGTTGATCGAGCACGACCTCGATCTGGTGCGCTCCGTCTGCACGGAACTCACCGTACTCGACTTCGGGCGCGTGATCGCGCAGGGCCCGACTGCCGAGGTGCTCGACACCCCCGACGTCATAGCCGCCTATATGGGAGATGCGGAGATCAGCTCATGACCGAACTGCGACTTTCCGGAGTGACCGTGAGCCGCGGCGCCGGCCCGGTCGTCTCCGATGTCGACCTCGTGGTGCGCTCGGGAGAAATCCTCGCGCTCGTCGGCCCGAACGGTGCCGGCAAGTCGAGCCTCCTCGAATCCGTCTCCGGCGTGATTCCGCACTCGGCCGGAGACGTCGCACTCGACGGGAGCTCGATCGCGAAGCGCAGCAGGGTGCAGCGAGCGCGGGCGGGCATCGCGCACATCGAGCAGGGGCGGGCGATCTTCCCCTCACTGACGGTGCGCGAGAACATCCTCCTCACGGCGAAGACGGAAACAGCGCTCGCAGAGGTGCTGCAGTCGTTCCCCGAGCTCGAGAAGCGCATCGACGCGCAGTCCGTGCTGCTCTCCGGCGGCGAGCAGCAGATGGTGGTGCTGGCTCGCGCCTTCGCCGCGAAGCCGCGATTCCTGCTCATCGACGAGATGTCGCTCGGTTTGGCGCCGGTCGTCTTCATGCGGCTGCTCCCCGTGATCCAGCAGATCGCCGAATCCGGTGTCGGTGTGCTGCTCGTCGAGCAGTTCACCCACCTCGCACTGGGCATCGCGGATGAGGCGATGGTCATCGCCAGTGGTCGCGTCAGCCACGCACAGGGGCCAGCGGCAACGCTCGAGCAGGATCCGCGGCTCCTGCGCGCCGCGTACCTGGGGGGCTGACCGACGGACGGGCCGGTCGCGCGCAATGCGCTCCCGGCCCGACCCGCGGCTCCAGCGCGGCTACTACATTCCGGCGTGCTCGAACGCGACAGTCGGCAGATCGACGATGTGCGCGCCCCCGTCGGCGACCAGCACGGATCCGGTCATGTACGACGACTCTTCAGAACCCAGGAATCGCACGATCGACGCGATCTCGGACGGTTCGGCGGCCCGTCCGAGCGGCACGTCGCGCGTGACCGCCGCGTAGCCTGCGTCACGATCCGCGATCTGCGCGGCATGGGCGGCGAACTCGTCCATCTCGGCATCGGCCATGGGTGTGCGCACCCAGCCGGGGCACACGGCGTTCACCCGAATGCCGACCCGCCCGTAATCGCGCGCCAGGCTGCGCGTCAATCCGATCAGCGCGTGCTTGCCGACGGTGTAGCCGGCGACCGACGGGCCGGCGAAGAGGCCCGCGAGCGACGAGACGACGACGATCTCGCTCCCGCCGCGCCGCGCCGCGCTCTCGGTCAGCGCCGGCAGCGCCTCGCGCGCCATCACGAACGCTGTGGTGAGATTCGCCGTGAGCGCAGCGTTCCAGTCCGCGTCACTCGTCTCGCCCACGGAGGCGAAGCCGTGGCCCCCCGCATTGGCGACGAGCACATCGATGCGGCCGAAACGCTCGAGGATCCGCGCGATCGCTGCGCTGGCCGAGACTCGGTCGGCGGCGTCGGCCACCACTGCGAGCGCTCCGGTGGCAGCGGCGACCTCTGCGAGCGGTTCGGCGCGTCGCCCGACCACCGCCACCGCCGCTCCCTCGTCCGCGTAGCGCTTCGCGATCGCAGCTCCGATGCCGGTGCCTCCGCCCGTGATCACGATGACGCGCTGCGATGCTGGTGCCTGGTCGCTCATATGGGGTCTCCCTGTCGCCGATGAGTGCTGGGCGGCGGAGGATCCGCTGCCCGTTTCCGACCATCCTGCTGCGGCATCGTGACCGCCGGGGCGATCGATCCCGCACCGTCAAGAGCGCCGCACGCTGGGTCAACGGCGTGAGGGCGACGGCTGCGATACTGACGGCAGACCGCCCGATGCCCCCGGCTTGCGGGCCCAGCACGCTCACGAAACGGAGTCGCCGATGACCCTGTCGCCCCCCGATCTCATTCTCACCGGAGGCCGCGTCTACACCGTGGATCCCGAGCAGGCGTGGGCCGAGGCCATCGCGGTCGCGGGCGGTCGCTTGGTCGCGGTCGGCGACTCGGACGATCTGCTTCCGCTGGCGGGCCCTGACACCGAGATCCGCGATCTCGCTGGGGCGTTCGTGATGCCCGGGCTGGTCGATGTGCACAATCACCACTTCCTCGCGGGAAAAGAGGAGCTCTTCGAATTGCGCGTTCCCATCGGCGCGAGTCTCGACGGCATTCTGGAAGCCGTTGCCGCGCACGCGGCAACGCTGCCCGACGGAGCCTGGATCGTCGGTGGACCGTGGGCGAGCGATCGTCTCGGCGACGTGAACACGGCGGCGGCGCTGGAGCGTCTCGATGCAGCGGCCGGCGGCCGCCCCGTCATGCTCTCCGACGACTCGCATCACAACCGATGGGCATCGTCTCGCGCGCTCGAACTCGCGGGGGTGGAGCCCAGCTCAGCAGGCGTGCTCACCGACCCGAACGCGGGCGATCGGGCGACCGGCGTGCTACTCGAGGCTGCCGGGCTCCCCGTGGCGCGAGCGCACGCCGCTGCGGGCGCTCTCACCGCCGAGCAGGAGCGAGCTGCGGCTCAGCGCGGAGTGGAGATCCTCAACTCGTACGGCGTCACCGCATTTCAGGACGCTGGCGTCTCCACCCATATCCTCGAGGCGCTCCGCTCGCTCGACGCATCCGGCGACCTCGACGCCTGGGTCGTGAGCTCCCTGCTCATCAACGATGAGATCTTCGGCTTCGCCGAAGTGGGAGACGACCTCGTCTTCGGCGGCGAGCGCTTCCGCACCGAGCACCACCGCCCGGACTTCGTCAAGATCTTCCTCGACGGCGTACCGCCGACCCGCACGGGCGCGTTCCTCGAGCCGTACTTGCCCGACGATGCGCACGGCGATCACTTCCACGGGGAAACCCTCCTCGACCCGGCCGAGCTCACCGACTGGCTGCGCCGGGTCGCTCGAGCGGGGCTCTCCGCGAAGATCCACTGCACCGGCGACGCCTCGGTGCACGAGGTGCTCAATGCCGTCGAAGTGCTGCGCGACGAGGGAATCACCGAGCCGCGGTATCAGATCGCGCACGGCCAGTTCGTGCATCCCGACGACATCCCGCGGTTTGCGGCACTCCGGGTGTCCGCCGACATCTCACCGTTCATCTGGGTTCCCGGCCCCATCGTGGAGGCGATTCGCGAGGTGCTCCCCCGCGACCGCGCCGATCGCATCCAACCGAATCGTGCGCTCATCGATGCGGGAGCGGTCGTCGCCGGCGGATCGGACTGGCCGGTCTCCCCGTCTCCGAACGCGTGGGAGGGGATCCACGGCCTCGTCACCCGCGAGGATCCGAGCGGCGCGTACCCCGGTGCCCTCTGGCCCGAGCAGGCGATCTCGCTCGCGGAGGCGATCGCCGCCTTCACGATCAACGGGGCGGAGGCGATGGGGCTCGCGCACGAGACCGGCTCGCTGACCCCGGGCAAGTCCGCTGACTTCGTCCTGCTGGATCGCGACCCGTTCGCGCATGACGCGCGCTCGCTCGTGCAGACCACCGTGACCGAGACATGGTTCGCCGGCCGTCGGGTCTACGAGCACCGGCCCGCAGCAGCGTGACCGCGGACTGGAGCAGATGATGACGCACCGACTACTCGTGCTGTACCCCGAACCGGCCGATCGAGCCGAATTCGAACGCTACTACCGCGACGTCCACCTGCCGCTCTGTGCGCAGCTGCCCGGCGTGCTCAGCATCGACTTCTCGCTGGCGATCCCCGAATCGCCGTATTTCGCGGTCTTCGAAGCGACCTTCGCCGACGCCGACGCCCTGCGGGCCGCGCTCGAATCGCCCGAGGGGCAGACCGTCGCCGCCGACGTGCCCCGGTACGCGACCGGCGGCGCGACCGTGATCACCTTCGCAGCAGAGCCGTTCCCGTTGGAGTGAGCTGATCACGGGTTTGTGCCACCCCTCCTACTGCAATCGGTACCGCAACTAGCTGACTCAGCGCTCTCCGCTCAGCAGGAACCGCGCACCGAGTTCGCCGATCAGCACGGCCGGCGCGTTGGTGTTGCCGGTCGTCACCCGCGGCATGATTGACGCGTCGATCACGCGCAGCCCGTCGACGCCGTGCACTGCGAGTCGGGGGGAGACGACGGCGAGTTCGTCCACCCCCATCTTGCAGGTGCCGACCTGGTGGTGATACGTCGCGACCGTGTCGCGCACGTAGTCGACGAGGTCGTCCCCATCTCCGATCTCCGGCCCGGGATAGACCTCCGTGGCGCCCCACTCCCCCGCCAGAGCCTGCTGCCGGCCGATGCGTCGGCACTGCTGCACCGAGGCGACGAGTGAGGCGACGTCATCGTCGTGGGAGAGAGCGCCCAGGTCGATGATCACCGGGTCTTCGGGGTCGGGCCCCGACAGCGCGAGCGAACCGCGGGACTTCGGGGTGACGAGCCCTGCCATGAACGTGAACCCGTCGGCGGAGCGCGGTTCGAGGAAGTCTCCGTACATGGGTACTGAGAAATTGATCGGCTGCGTGTCGGGCCGGTCGAGCTCGGCACGGCTCTTCCAGAAGATATGGGTCTGCGTGACCGATCGGCCGGCCTCCGGGGGTCCGACGGGCTGCTCGGTTTCGAAGATCACGGGCGCGAGGTAATGATCGTGCAGGTTCTTCCCGACTCCGGGGAGGTCTACGCGCGCCTCGATGCCGACCTCGGCCAACTCGTCGGCGGGCCCGATTCCGGAGCGCAGCAGCACGCGCGGCGAGTCCAGCGCGCCCGCCGCGAGCACCACTTCGTCTGCGTGCAACTCGCGCAGCTCGCCGCCCTGCGAGAAGCGGACCCCGGTGACACGGGGCCGCGCCGCCCGATCCCCGGTCGCATCGGCGCCGTCGTCCGCGAAGAGCAACTCGTGGACGTGGCATCCCACTTCGACGTTCACGCGATCCCGCACCGGCTTGAGATACGCCATGTACGTGTTGAACCGTCTTCCGTCGCGCACGGTGATCTGCTGCTGCGACACCCCGTCGAGCGAGGCCCCGTTGTAGTCGGGATTGTGCGGGAGCCCTTCCTGCACCGACGCGTCGATGATGGCCTGCTGGATCGGCGCGAGCGCATACGCGTCGGTCACGTCGAGCAGCCCGTCGGTGCCGCGCAGCCCGTCGGAGCCGTCACCTGCGCCATGGAAGTTCTCGATCGCGCGATAGACCGGCAGCACGTCCTCCCAGGCCCATCCGTCGTTCCCGAGCGACGCCCAGTGATCGAAGTCGAGCGGTGAGCAGCGCACCCAGATCATCGCGTTGAGCGAGTGCGACCCGCCGAGCACCTTGCCGCGCGGCAGATGCAGGCGATGACCGTTCGCCCCGGGCTGCGGCACCGTGTAGTAGTTCCAATCGTCGGCGCTGTGCCAGAGCTCGCCCATCCGCATGGGGTCGTGGATCGCTGGATTCCCGTCTTCCCCGCCCGCTTCGAGCACGGTGACCGAGACACCGGCGTCTGCGAGACGGCGCGCCACTACGGACCCGGCGGAGCCGGCTCCCACCACGATGACGCTGCGAGGCGGTGCGCCTCCAGTAGACCGAGCCGACATCGTTCACTCCTCTCACGGCGCGGCGGCGTTGCCGCACCGACGATTCGAGCGTTCCAGCCCTGGGGCGCGGCGTCGAGCTTGAGCGCGACGGTGTGCCGCGATCGTCAACGGCACTGCTTCGCCAGACAAGCAGCGGCCCCCGCCCCCGCATACCCTGGAGCCACTGACCGGACTCGAAGTGGAGGATCCATGAACACCTACGACAGCCTGCTTGCTGCCATCACACCTGCTGGCGGCGAGACGCGCGAGGTCTTCGACCCGGCGACGGGAGAACGCATCGGCACCGCTCCCGTTGAGGGGCTCGACGACCTGCATGCGGCGATCGATCGCGCGGAAGCGGCGCAACCCGCTTGGGCCGCGCTCCCCGATGCGGAGCGCCAGGCGACCCTGCACCGTGCCGCCGACGCCATCGAAGCCTCTTCCGAGGCGCTCGCCGAGCTGCTCTCGCGGGAACAGGGCAAGCCGCTCAACGGCCCGAATGCCCGGTTCGAGGTCGGCGGCTGCGTTGCGTGGACGCGCGCCGCTGCGGATACGCCGCTCCCCGTCGAGGTCATCATCGACGACGAGTCCGGCTATGCCGAGATGCACTACCGGCCGCTCGGTGTCGTCGGCGCCATCTCCCCCTGGAACTGGCCGATGATGATCTCGATCTGGCAGATCGCCCCGTCGCTGCGCATGGGCAACACGGTGGTCATCAAGCCTGCCGAGACGACGTCGCTCTCGGTGCTCGCACTGGTCGCGGTCATGAATCAGGTCCTGCCGGAGGGCGTGCTGAATATTGTGGCCGGCCCCGGGCGCACCGTGGGCGACGCGCTCACGCGGAGCCCGAAGATCAGCAAGATCATGTTCACCGGCTCGACCCCGGTGGGCAAGCGGATCATCGAAGCCTCCGCTGCGAATGTCGCGCGCCTCACGCTCGAGCTCGGCGGCAACGACGCGGGCATCGTGCTGCCCGACGTGGATCCCGCTGCCATCGCAGAAGATCTCTTCTGGGGGGCCTTCATCAACACGGGCCAGACGTGCGCCGCACTGAAGCGGCTCTACGTGCACGACTCCGTCTACGACGCGGTGGTGGACGAGCTCGCGAAGTTCGCGGCGAACGTGCCCATGGGCGTCGGGCTCGACGAGCAGAACGTGCTCGGCCCGCTGCAGAACCGTGCGCAGTTCGACGAAGTCGACCGCCTGGTCGAGTCGGCGAAGGCGTCGGGGGCTCGGGTCGTGCTCGGCGGGGAGCCGGATCGCGACGCGGTCGGCAACTTCTATCCGACCACGCTCGTCGCGGACATCGATCCGCACAACGACCTGGTCGTGGAGGAGCAGTTCGGCCCGGCCCTTCCCATCATCCGATACTCAGATCTCGACGAGGTCGTGAAGCTGGCGAATGAGCTCGAGTTCGGTCTGGGTTCATCGGTGTGGTCGTCGGATCGCGCACGGGCGCTCGAGGTCGCCGCACGCATGCAGGCCGGCACCACGTGGATCAACTCGCACGGCGGGCTGCATCCCATGATCCCGTTCGGTGGTGCGAAGCAGTCGGGGTACGGGCGCGAGTTCGGCGTCGCCGGCCTGAAGGCCGTCGCCGAGCCGCACGTCATCAGCGGCTGAGGCCGGCGGCGCCCCCGGTCACAGCACAGCACCCCTGCCGCTCCGGCGCACGCGCAGAACGCGTGTGCAGTGGAGCGGCAGGGGTGCTGTCGTCAGGTTTCTCAGTTACCAGCGCGGCTTGCGCTTGCCGTCGGCGCGACCTGCGCCGCCGTCACGGTTTCCACCGTACCCGCCATCGCGTCCGCCGCGATCGTCACGGCTGCCACCGTAGCCGCCGCCCGAGCGTCCGCCGCGATCATCGCGGTTTCCGCCGTAGCCGCCACTGGAACGGCCGCCCCGGTCGTCACGGCTTCCGCCGTACCCGCCATCGCGTCCGCCGCGATCGTCACGGCTGCCACCGTAGCCGCCGCCCGAGCGTCCGCCGCGATCATCGCGGTTTCCGCCGTAGCCGCCACCGGAACGGCCACCCCGGTCATCGCGGTCGTAGCCGCCGCGCGCGTCGCGGTCGTACCCGCCGCGTCCGCCGCGATCATCGCGACCTCCACGACCGCCGCGGTCGTCGAACCCCTTGCCGCGCGGGCCCGGGCCGTTGTCTTCGCGGAGCTGGATCGACTTGCCGCCGATCTGCGTGTCTTCGAGACGCGCGACCGTTTCTGCGGAGAGCTTGGCCGGGAGCTCGACGAGCGAGAAGTCGTCGCGCACCTGGATGCGTCCGAAGTCATCGCGGGTCAGCCCGCCCTCGTTCGCGATCGCTCCGATGATCTGGCCGGGCTGCACGTTCTGGCGGCGCCCGACCTCGATGCGGTACATGCGCAGGTCGTCGCGGCGCTCGCGCGGTCCGCGATCCTCACGGCCGGGACGGTCGCCTCGGCCGCTCCCCGAATCCTCGAGGAACTTCGCGGCCTGCTTGCGGTCGCGCTCGAACTTGCGGTCATCGTCTTCGGTCAGCAGCAGCGGGGTCTTCCCCTGAGCGACGACCGCGAGCGCAGCTGCGACGTCGGTCTCCGGTACGTCGTGGTGGCGCACGTAGTGGGAGATGATGTCGCGGAAGGCATCGATTCGGCGGGTTTCGCCGAGAGCCGACGTGATCGCGTCGTCGAACCGAGACAGGCGCGTTGCGTTCACCTCGTCGATCTGCGGCAACGGCATCTGCGTGAGCGGCTGCTTGGTCGCCTTCTCGATCGCCTTCAGCAGGCGCTGTTCCCGAGGGGTGACGAAGCTGATCGCATCGCCGGTGCGACCGGCGCGGCCGGTGCGGCCGATGCGGTGCACGTACGACTCGGTGTCGATCGGCAGATCGTAGTTGATGACGTGGCTGATGCGCTCGACGTCGAGGCCGCGAGCGGCGACGTCGGTGGCGACGAGGATGTCGAGCTTGCCGTCCTTCAACGCCTGCACCGTGCGTTCGCGCTGCGCCTGCTGGATGTCGCCGTTGATGGCGGCGGCGGAGTAGCCGCGAGCGCGCAGCTTCTCGGCGACCTGCTCGGAGTCACCTCGCGTGCGGGTGAAGACGATCATGCCGTCGAAGTCCTCGACCTCGAGAATGCGGGTCAGCGCGTCGAGCTTCTGCGTGTACGAGACGACGTTGTAGCGCTGCGTGATGCTGGAGCTCGTCTGCGTCTTGCCCTGGATCTTGATCTCGCGGGGGTCGTTCAGGTACTGCTGCGAGATGCGACGGATGGCGGCGGGCATGGTCGCCGAGAAGAGGGCGACCTGCTTCTCCTTCGGGGTGTCGGCGAGAATCGTCTCGACGTCCTCTGCGAAGCCCATCTTGAGCATCTCGTCGGCCTCGTCGAGCACGAGGTACTTGATCTGCGTCAGGTCGAGCGAACCGCGCTTGAGGTGATCCATGATGCGGCCGGGGGTGCCGACGACGATGTCCACGCCGCGACGCAGCGCGGAGAGCTGCTGACCGTAGGCCTGGCCGCCGTAGACGGGGAGGAGGTGGACTTCGGGCAGGTGCGTGGCGTAGCTCTCGAACGCCTCGCAGACCTGGAGCGCGAGTTCACGAGTAGGTGCGAGTACGAGGGCCTGGGGAACGCCCTGGCCGGGGGTGATACGGGAGAGGATCGGAAGTGCGAAGGCAGCGGTCTTGCCGGTGCCGGTCTGCGCGAGGCCGACCACGTCTGCTCCCTCGAGGAGCGTGGGGATCGTGGCGGCTTGGATTGCAGAGGGCGTTTCGTATCCCACATCCGTCACTGCGCGGAGAACCTCGGGCGCAAGGCCCAGGTCGGCGAAGGTCGTGCGCTCGCCCTCGGATTCGGTGGGGGCGGCGTTTTCGGAAGAGGTCATCATACTATTCTACCGCGTTTCCTCGTCGCTGGAGTGACGCCGTCATATCGACACGCAACGGGCGCCGAACCGCCACCGTCGATTCACCCGATTCGCACCGGCGCTCACCGCTGCACCCCACCGCGGCCCGGCCCCGCCGGGAACCCTGGCGCGCGCACCGGAAGATCGTATACGATTTACACCACACGCCAGACAACGGAGGTCACGTGCTCGAGCAGACGCAGATTGCAGCCATTGCAGACGAACTGGTGCAGGCGGACAAGGATCGCGCGATCCTCCCCCGACTGACCACCCGGTACCCCGACATGGTGATCGAGGACTCGTACGCCATTCAGAAGGAGTGGTCGGATCGGCGCATCGCCGCCGGGGCCCGCCTCGTCGGCCGAAAGATCGGCCTCACCTCGAAGGTGATGCAGGTCGCCACCGGCATCAGCGAGCCCGACTACGGAGTCATCCACGACGACATGGTGCACGAGTCAGGGGCCGCCATCGAGTTCGACAGGTTCTCGAACGTGCGCATCGAAGTGGAACTCGCATTCGTACTCGCGAAACCCCTCACGGGGCCGAACGTCAACCTGTTCGATGTGCTCGACGCGACGGCCTACGTGGTGCCCGCGCTTGAGATCCTCAACTCCCATCTCGAACTCGAGGGCCGCACCATCGTCGATACGATCAGCGACAACGCCGCCATGGGCGCCATGGTGCTCGGCGGTCGTCCGGTGAAGGTCGACGAGGTCGACCTCACCTGGGCGAAAGCACTGCTCTACCGCAACGAGACGATCGAGGATTCCGGGGTCGCGGGTGCCGTACTCGGGCACCCGGCACTCGGGGTGGCCTGGCTTGCGAACAAACTCGCGCAGCACGGCCAGACGCTCGACGCGGGCGAGATCATTCTCGCTGGGTCGTTCACCAAGCCCATGTGGGTCGAGCGCGGGGACACCGTGCACGCCGACTACCACGAGCTGGGGTCGGTGACATGCCGCTTCATCTGAGTCTCCCCGAGACGCTCCGCGACCGACTCGCCGCATCGGACCGCGCCCTGATCGGCCTCTGGGCGTCGGCGAGCAGCGCGGTGACGGCCGAGATCGTCGCCGGCAGCGGTTGCGACTGGGTGCTCCTCGACGCGGAGCACTCCCCCAACGGGCTCGAGTCGGTGCTCGCACAGCTGCATGCGATGTCGGCGTATCCGGTCGCACCGCTCGTGCGCGTCCCGTACGGCGACACGGTGACGATCAAGCAGTTCCTCGACCTCGGCGTGCAGAACCTGCTCGTTCCGATGGTGGACTCGGCGGCACAGGCCGAGGAGATCGTTCGCGCCGTGCGCTACCCGCCGCGCGGGGTGCGCGGCGTCGGGTCGGCTCTCGCCCGCTCCGCGAGGTGGAACCGCGTCGATGACTATCTGCAGCACGCAGACGAGACGATCAGCCTCACCGTTCAGATCGAATCCGCCGCGGCGGTCGCCGACGCAGACCGGATTCTCGCGGTCGACGGCGTGGGTGCGATCTTCATCGGCCCGTCGGACCTCGCAGCTTCCATGGGCCTGCTCGGACAGCAGAATCATCCCGATGTGGTCGAGGCGGTGCTCGGCACGATCCGACGGGCGATCGCGGCGGGCAAGCCGGCCGGCGTCAACGCCTTCGTGCCCGAAGACGCCGAGCGGTACGTCGAGGCCGGCGCATCGTTCGTCGCCGTCGGAGCCGACGTCGCCATCCTCGCGCGACAGACGGAGGCACTCGTCGCGCGCTTCAAAGGCGATGACGAGTCGAAGCGCGCCTCCTACTGAATGGAGAGCGCCGCTCGCAGGCCCCGGCGGGGGCTCCGCCCCTTGGCAAGCCGGCGAAAATCGTATACGATTTCAGATATAACCGAGAAGTGAGGTCACGATGACATTCGGAATCGCAGAACTGGGCATCCACACGCCCGGAAAAATCATCGCCGTGCACCTCAACTACCCGTCGCGGATCGCACAGCGCGGCCGCACGCCGAAGCACCCGTCGTACTTCCTGAAGCCGGCGTCGTCACTGGCACCGACCGGCGGCACCGTCGAACGCCCGGCCGGCACCGAGCTGCTCGCGTTCGAGGGCGAGATCGCGCTCGTCATCGGTGCGCCGGCACGCCGCGTCTCTCCCGAAGACGGCTGGAAGCACGTCGCCGCCGTCACCGCTGCGAACGATCTCGGTCTCTACGATCTGCGCTCGGCCGACAAGGGCTCGAACCTGCGCAACAAGGGCGGCGACGGCTACACCCCGATCGGCCCGCGCGCCATTCCGACTGAAGGAATCAGTGCGGACGCCTGGCGCGTGCGCACCTGGGTCAACGGCGAGCTCGTGCAGGACGACTCGAGCGCAACCCTGGTGTTCCCGTTCGGGCAGCTCGTCGCCGATCTCTCCCAGCACCTGACGCTCGAAACCGGTGACGTGATCCTGACCGGCACGCCCGCTGGCTCCTCGGTCGTCGTGCCCGGCGACGTCGTCGAGGTCGAAGTCGATGCCCCGAATGCTCCCGGCGCTCCGAGCACCGGCCGGCTCGTCACCACGGTGACCCAGGGCACGACCCCGTTCGGAGACTTCGGCTCGCAGCCTCAGGTCGACGACTTGCAGCGCATCGAAGCCTGGGGCAGCGAGGAGGAGCACGCTGCAGCCGTCGAGGCCGGACGAGCGACACCGCTCTCCGCTCCGCTCGAGAGCGAAGGCGAGGCGTCCAGGCCGGAGTCGCCTCTCACCGACGACATTCGCGCCCAGCTCGACGGCGTCGCCGTGGCCACCGTTTCGGCCGCCCTGCGCAAGCGCGGGTACGTCGACGTCTTCATCGACGGAGTGCACCCGAACCACGAGGGCGACACGATCCTCGGCACCGCGAAGACCCTCCGCTTCATCCCGTTCCGCCCCGACCTCTTCGCAGCGCACGGGGGCGGGTTCAATGCCCAGAAGCGCGCGTTCGACACGGTCAATCCGGGTGAGGTGCTGGTCGTCGAGGCTCGCGGCGTGCCCGAGACCGGCACCGTCGGCGATGTGCTCGCACTGCGCGCGCAGGTGCGCGGGGCGGCCGGAATCGTCACCGACGGCGGGGTGCGCGACTTCGCGGCGGTGCAGCAGTTCGACATCCCCGTTTTCTCGCAGGGCGCTCACCCGAGCGTGCTCGGCCGGAGGCATGTGCCCTGGGAGGTCGATGTGACCATCGGCTGCGGCGGCGCGGCGGTGCAGCCGGGAGACATCATCATGGGCGACCGAGACGGTGTCATCGTGATTCCGCCGGCCCTGATCGCCGAGGTCGCGGCCGAGGCCGCTGCCCAGGAGGAGGCCGACGCCTGGGTGGCCGAGCAGGTCGCCGCCGGCGCCCCGGTCGATGGGCTGTTCCCCATGAACGCCGAGTGGCGCGCGAAGTACGAAGCCGCGCGCGCCCAGAAGGCGGAGCGCTGACCCATGGGAGTCGAATCGAAGTCGGAGCAGGCGTACCGGCTGATCCGCGCGCGCATCGACAGCGGTCAGTACGTGCCCGGGTACCGACTGGTGCTCGCACCGATCGCCGCCGAGCTGGAGATGTCAGTGGTGCCCGTACGTGAGGCGATCAGGCGCCTGGAAGCGGAGCAGCTCGTCACCTTCGAGCGCAACGTGGGGGCGCAAGTCGCACTCATCAAGGAGACGGAGTACCTGCACACCATGCAGACACTCGCACTCGTCGAAGGATCGGCGACCGGTCTCGCCGCTCCCGACATCACCGCGGACCAGATCGCGCGCGCTCGCGCCATCAACGACCGCATGCGCGAGTCGCTGTCGGGGGCGTTCGATCCCCAGCGATTCACCGCGCTCAATCTCGAGTTCCACAGCGTGCTCTTCGAGGCGTGCCCCAACCCCCACATCCTCGACCTCGTCCACCGCGGCTGGAACCGCATGAACGTACTGCGCAACTCGTCGTTCAGCTTCGTTCCCGCCCGCGCAACGGAATCCGTCGACGAGCACGAGCAGCTCCTGCGCCTCATCGAGCGACGAGCGGAACCACTCGAGATCGAACTCGCAGCGCGCGCTCACCGCACGGCGACGCTGGACGCCGTGCTCGCGTACACCGAAGAACATCACCACCAGCAGCACCCCGCGGCCTGACCGCGGCCCACTTGGAGGAAATCGCATGACGCACCAGAAGCCCGCAGGGCTCCCAGACCGCATCCGCCATTTCATCGACGGCGAATTCGTCGACTCGGTGGGAGGCGAGACGTTCGACGTGCTCGATCCCGTCACCAACGAGAACTACATTCAGGCCGCCGCCGGCCAGCAGGCCGATGTCGACCGTGCCGTCGCCGCGGCGAAGCGCGCGTTCCAGGAGGGCCCCTGGCCGAAGCTCCTGCCCCGCGAGCGCTCGCGCGTTCTGCACAAGATCGCCGACATCGTGGAATCCCGCGACGCGCAGCTCGCCGAGCTCGAGAGCTTCGACTCCGGTCTGCCGATCACGCAGGCGAAAGGCCAGGCGCGCCGCGCTGCCGAGAACTTCCGCTTCTTCGCCGACCTCATCGTCGCTCAGCACGACGACACCTTCAAGGTGCCCGGCCGCCAGATCAACTACGTGAACCGCAAGCCGATCGGCGTCGCCGGACTCATCACGCCGTGGAACACCCCGTTCATGCTCGAATCCTGGAAGCTGGGCCCCGCGCTCGCGACGGGGAACACCGTGGTCCTCAAGCCCGCCGAGTTCACGCCTCTCTCCGCATCGCTCTGGGCGGAGATCTTCCGCGAAGCCGGAGTGCCCGACGGCGTCTTCAACCTCGTCAACGGCCTCGGCGAGGAGGCCGGCGATGCGCTGGTCAAGCACCCCGACGTCCCGCTCATCTCCTTCACCGGAGAGAGCAGCACGGGATCGCTGATCTTCGGCAACGCAGCCCCCTTCCTCAAGGGCCTCTCCATGGAGCTCGGCGGGAAGAGCCCAGCGGTCGTCTTCGCCGACGCCGATCTCGAAGCCGCGCTCGACGCCACGGTGTTCGGCGTCTTCAGCCTGAACGGCGAGCGCTGCACCGCTGGCAGCCGGATCCTCGTCCAGCGGGATATCTACGACGAGTTCGTGGAGCGCTACGCCGAGCGCGCCAAGAACGTGGTCGTCGGCCTGCCGTCCGACCCCGCGACCGAGGTCGGGGCGCTCGTCCACCCCGAGCACTACGACAAGGTGATGAGCTACGTCGAGATCGGCAAGGGCGAGGCCCGGCTCGTCGCCGGAGGCGGGCGCCCCGAGGGATTCCCCACCGGCAATTACGTCGCGCCGACGGTGTTCGCCGACGTCTCCCCCGACGCGCGGATCTTCCAGGAGGAGATCTTCGGGCCCGTCGTCGCGATCACGCCGTTCGACACCGACGAGGAGGCGCTCGAGCTCGCGAACAACACGAAGTACGGTCTCGCCGCGTACATCTGGACCTCGAACCTGAAGCGCGCGCACAACTTCTCGCAGTCGGTGGACGCGGGAATGGTGTGGCTCAACTCGAACAACGTCCGCGACCTGCGCACCCCGTTCGGCGGCGTGAAGGCCTCGGGTCTCGGGCACGAGGGCGGCTACCGCTCCATCGATTTCTACACCGATCAGCAGGCAGTGCACATCACGCTCAACGAAGCGCACTCGCCCAAATTCGGCGTCGTCGCTCCGTAACCGGCCGGTCGTCAGGGAATCGCAAGGAGGCACACCATGGCAAAACTGAATGAAGAAGACAAGCAGTCCGCGGGATTCTGGGTGACGAAGGAGGCTCCGATCATCTCGGACGATCCGATCGCCGCCCCGACGTCACCCGCACCCGACGTCCTGCGCTGCGCGTACATGGAGCTCATCGTCACCGACCTCGCCGCATCGCGGGAATTCTACGTCGATGTTCTCGGGCTCTACGTGACGACCGAGGATGACGAGGCGATCTACCTCCGTTCCACCGAGGAGTTCATCCACCACAACCTCGTGCTGCGCAAGGGACCGGTCGCCGCGGTCGCCGCGTTCTCCTACCGCGTGCGCACTCCTGAGGATCTGGACCTGGCCGTCGCCTTCTACGAGGAGCTCGGCTGCGAGGTGCGTCGCAACCCGAACGGCTTCGTACGAGGCATCGGCGACTCGGTGCGCGTGGTGGATCCGCTCGGGTTCCCCTACGAGTTCTTCCATCAGACCGAGCACACGGAGCGCATGTCCTGGCGCTACGACCTGCACGTGCCGGGCGAGCTCGTGAGACTCGACCACTTTAACCAGATCACGCCCGATGTGCCGCGCGCGGTGGGATTCATGCAGAATCTCGGCTTCCGCGTCACCGAGGACATCCAGGACAACGAGGGCACCGTGTACGCGGCATGGATGCGCCGCAAGCCGACGGTGCACGACACGGCGATGACGGGCGGTGACGGGCCGCGCATGCACCACGTCTGCTTCGCGACCCACGAGAAGCACAACATCCTGGCGATCTGCGACAAGCTCGGCGCGCTGCGCAAGTCGGACAGCATCGAGCGCGGCCCGGGCCGCCACGGCGTCTCGAACGCGTTCTACCTCTACCTGCGCGACCCCGACGGCCACCGGGTCGAGGTGTACACCCAGGACTACTACACCGGAGATCCCGACAACCCCGTCGTCACCTGGGATGTGCACGACAATCAGCGCCGGGATTGGTGGGGGAACCCGGTCGTGCCGTCGTGGTACACCGACGGGTCGCTCGTGCTCGATCTCGACGGCAATCCGCAGCCGGTCGTCGCGCGTACCGACAGCTCCGAGATGGCCGTGACCATCGGCGCCGACGGGTTCTCGTACACCCGCGACAGTGAGGGCGAGAAGGGCTTCAAGCTCGGCAACACCCTCTGAGTACTGATGCAGGATCCGGGCCGGGGCGCAGTGCGCCTCGGCCCGTCGCCGTTCCCGCTCCCGCACACCTCACCGACTATCCATCTGGACAGCCTTGCGCGCATGTCCAGGTCCCCTGCGCTCCACGCATAGCCCCTCTCGCCCCGCGCTTCTTAGACTCGTCAGCGCAGCGGGCTGTCGTACCTCGCCCCGCACCGGCAACGCCGCCATTTGTGAGAGGAAGTACCCCGATGAGCGCACCGAGCACCGCGCCCCGGTCCGAGACCACCGCCGCCGAGCACGACCCAGGCCTGAGCCGCCGCACACTCGGCGTCCCCGCGATCACCCTCATGATCATCGCCGCCTCCGCGCCGCTCACCGTCATCGCCGGCGGCGTCACGACCTCGTTCGCGGTCACCGAGTCGCTCGGAGTGCCGCTCGGATTCCTGCTGATCGCCGTGATTCTCACCGTCTTCGCCGTGGGGTACACCGCCATGGGACGCCACATCACCAACGCCGGCGCCTTCTACGCGTACATCTCTCAGGGTCTCGCGCGCCCGCTCGGTGTCGGCGCCTCCCTCATCGCGCTCGTCTCGTACAACGCCATGCAGGTCGGCATCTACGGCATCTTCGGGTTCCAGCTCTCCATGTTCCTCGAGGCGAAGTTCGGCTTCGCGTCGCCCTGGTGGCTGTGGATCCTGCTCTGCATCGTGGTCGTCGGCGTACTCGGCGTGAACCGCGTCGATCTCTCCGCGAAGGTGCTCGGCGTGCTCGTCGGGCTCGAGTTCCTCGTCGTCATCCTCTTCGACATCGTCTCGTT
Source organism: Leucobacter sp. USHLN154 (assembly GCF_037145595.1). NCBI lineage: Bacteria > Bacillati > Actinomycetota > Actinomycetes > Micrococcales > Microbacteriaceae > Leucobacter > Leucobacter sp. USHLN154. The sequence continues at coordinate 90,321 of NZ_JBBCXF010000007.1, read as the reverse complement.
CGGGGCTGCCCCGGAGGGCGCCTCCGCAGCCGCGCTCGACCCCACCGCGCTCTTCGGTCCGGCGCTCGGCATCATCCTGGTCTTCGGCGTCGCCGCCTTCATGGGATTCGAGGGCGCGGCGATCTACGGTGAAGAGGCGAAGGATCCGAAGCGCACCGTGCCCCGCGCGACCTACGCGGCGATCGCCATCATCGGCATCTTCTACGCGTTCAGCGCGTGGGCCTTCTCGGTGGGCATCGGCCCCTCGGCGATCGTCGGCTCTTCCCAGGAGTTCGGCCCCGACCTCATGTTCGTGTTCATGACGGATCAGACCGGAGTGATCGTCTCCGACATCATGACGCTCCTCTTTTTGACCAGCCTCTTCGCCTCGCTGCAGGCCTTCCACAATGCGGTCGCCCGCTACTTCTTCTCACTCGGCCGCGAAGGGGTGCTGCCCGCCTGGTTCGCACGCACCTCGCGAGTCGGCGCACCCTGGGCCGGATCCGTCGCGCAGACCGTCATCGCCGTCATCGTCGTCATCGCGTTCGTCCTCGGCGGCGAGGTCTTCGGAGGAGCCGCAGGACTCGGCGACTCCGCGTTTCTCTTCCCCGTGCTCACCATGTTCACGTGGCTCACGAACACGGGCGCCATGGGCCTCGTGCTCCTCATGGCGATCACCGCCATCGCGGTGATTGGCTACTTCGCCCGTGATCGGCGCGGGCTCAGCATCTGGGTCACCGTCATCGCGCCAGCGGTGTCAGGCGCAGCGCTGCTGTGGGTCTTCATCATGATCCTGCAGAACTTCCCGCTGATGCTCGGTCAGACCGAGCCCGATGCGACGACGTTCCTCCTGCCCGGCATCGTCTTCTCCGCCGCCATCATCGGGATCGTCTGGGCGCTCGTCATGCGCTCGCGTTCGCCGCAGCAGTACGCGCAGATCGGCCACGGCACCGAGCCGGGCGCGTACGGCACGAAGCTCGTGGACGTCGTACCGGAATAGGCCAACCCACTACCGGCGCACCGACCCCCTACCGGCGCTCCGGTAGGGGGTCGGTGCGCCGGTGGGCGCCGTCTCAGCTCTCCGCGTCGTCGCCGAACTGGCGGACCTCCTGCGGGCATCGGCACGCCTGAGCGAAACGCGCCGCCCATTCGAGCGCGACCTCGCGAGACGGAGCCTCAATCACGGTGAACCCTCCGGTGAGGGGGCGGGTCTCGGGGGAGGCCCCCGGCAGCACGGTTCCGTCTGCGTCGACGCTCACAGGCGCGACCGCTTCATCGAGGCCTCCGCCGAACACCCACACACCGGCCGATTTGGCCTCACGCACGACCGCGTGAGAGTCGGCGACGACCTGCGGGAACTCAGCGTCTGACACCACCATCGCGTCGCTCGGAAACGAGATCAAGTACTTGGACATGGCGGCCTCCTCCGTGCAGTGATGCGCCCATTCCACCACTCCGCGCACGAAAACGCGATGCGTTGTGCCAAGCCGCGCCCCTCGCTGCGCTCCGTGGGCTGGCGCTACGCGCCACCGCGGCCGGCCACAACGCGATGCGTTGTGCCAAGCCGCGCCCCTCGCTCCGCTCCGTGGGCCGGCGCTGTAGCGCCACCGCGGCCGACCGAAAACGCGATGCGTTTTCGCTAGGCCGCGCCCTCAAACATGGAGGTGACGGAGCCGTCCTCGAAGACCTCGTGAATCGCCTTCGCGAGGAGCGGCGCGATCGATAGCACCGTCAGCTTGTCGAAGCGCTTCTCGGCAGGCACCGGAAGCGTGTCGGTCACGACGACCTGGTCGATGAACTCCTGCGACAGGTGCTCGATCGCGCGTCCGGAGAAGATGGCGTGGGTGCAGGCGATCGTCACACCGCGAGCGCCATTCGCCTTCAGCGCCTCGGCTGCCTTCGCGATCGTGCCCCCCGTGTCGATCATGTCGTCGACGACCACGCACCAGCGATCCTTCACGGTACCGACGATCTCGTGCACCGATACCTGGTTCGGCACCAGCGGATCGCGCCGCTTGTGAATGATCGCGAGGGGCGCATCGAGCTTGTCGCTCCACACGTCGGCGACACGCACGCGCCCCATGTCAGGAGAGACGACCGTCAGATCGTCGCGGGCGATCGTCTTGCGGAAGTGCTCGAGCAGCACGGGCATCGCGAAGAGGTGGTCGACAGGGCCGTCGAAGAAACCCTGAATCTGCGGTGCGTGGAGGTCGACCGACATGATGCGGTCGGCTCCGGCTGCCTTGAAGAGATCGGCGACGAGGCGGGCGGAGATCGGCTCACGACCGCGCCCCTTCTTGTCTTGACGCGAATACGGGTAGAAGGGCGCCACAACGGTGATGCGCTTCGCCGAGGCTCGCTTCAGCGCGTCGACCATGATGAGCTGCTCCATGAGCCACTCGTTGATGGGGAACGTGTGCGACTGCAGCACGAATGCGTCCGACCCGCGCACGCTCTCATCGAAGCGCGCGTAGAGCTCCCCGTTCGCGAAGGTGCGCGAATCAGTCGGCACGAGTTCGGCCCCGAGCTCCGCGGCGACCTGCTCGGCGAGCTCGGGGTACGCCCGGCCCGTGATCAGGACGAGCTTCTTCTGCCCGGCCATCTCGATTGTGCTCATCCCTGCGTGCTCCTCATCGGTGCTGACATACCCAACAAACCTCGGTTACTTCTCCTGCTCCGCAGCACGCTGCGCCGCATCAGCGGTGCTCGTGCCGGGACGATTCTGCGCGACCCATCCCTCGATGTTGCGCTGAGGGGAGACGTTCATCGCCAACGAACCGGCCGGAACGTTCTTGCGCACGACCGTGCCGGCCGCCGTGTACGTGCCGTCCTCAATGGTAACGGGTGCGATCAGCACATTCTTCGAGCCGACCCGCACACCATCGCCCACCACGGTCTGGTGCTTCTGCACGCCGTCGTAGTTCGCGAAGATGCTGCCGGCGCCGATGTTGCTGTCGGTGCCGATCGTCGCATCGCCGACATAGCTGAGGTGAGGCACCTTGCTGCCATCGCCGATCTTCGCGTTCTTAGTCTCGACGAACGCTCCGATCTTTCCGCCTGCACCGAGTTCCGTGCCGGGGCGGATGTACGAGAAAGGCCCCACGGTCACGCCGGCCGAGAAGACCGCGAGCGTTGCCTCACTGCGGCGAATGCGGGCGTCCGGGCCCACTTCGCAGTCGACGAGCGTCGAGTCCGGTCCGATGACGGCGCCCGTGGCGATCGATGTCGCACCCTGCAGAAAGGTCCCGGGGAGGATCTCAACGTCGGGTTCGATGGAGACGTCGGCGTCGATCCAGGTCGTCGTCGGATCCTGAATCGTCACGCCCGCCCGCTGATGCGCGCGCACGATACGCGCGTTGAGCTCGCGCCCCGCCTCAGCGAGTTGCGCTCGATCGTTCACGCCGGCGATCGTCCAGGGATCATCGGTCGCCACGGCCTCGACGTCTCCGCCCGTGACGAGGATGCGGGCCGCCGCATCGGTGAGGTACTTCTCACCCTGCGCGTTGTTCGTATCGATGCTCGCAAGCGCGGTCTGCAGCGACCGACGCGAGAAGACGTAGATGCCGCCGTTGATCTCGGTGATCCGACGCTGATCGTCGTCGGCGTCCTTCTCCTCGACGATGCCCAGCACCGCGCCGTTGTCGTCGCGCAGGATCCGCCCCAAGCCGGTCGGGTTGTCGAACACGGCGGAGAGGAGCGTCATCGCGCGACCGCCGCCGAGGTGACCCTTGACGAGCCCCTCGAGCGTCGGGGTGTCGATGAGTGGGGCGTCGCCCGAGAGCACGACGACCGAGCCATCGAAGTCATCGGGGAGTGCGGCGAGCGCCTGCTCCACGGCGCGGCCCGTGCCCGGCACCTCATCCTGATCGACGATCACCGTGTCAGGCGCGTGCTCGAGGATGGCTGCCGAGACGCGATCCCGCTCGTGGCGCACCACGGCCACCACCTGCGTGGGATTGAGTCCAGCTGCGGCGTCGAGAACGTGCGCGATCAGCGAGCGCCCCCCGATGCGGTGCAGCACCTTCGGCAACGCCGACTTCATGCGGGTTCCCTGACCCGCTGCGAGAATGACGACTGCGAGGTGCTCTGCCATGGTGTCCTTTCTTCGGCGACGACCCGAAGCGATGCTCCGTTCCATCGCTCCCCACACACAGAGTAGCTGCGCTACCCCGATATTGACGGCGCTCGTAAGCGCCGCGCGGAGCGACGACCCGAAGCGATGCTTCGTTCCATCGCTCCGCCCCCAGGACTCGAACCTGGACCTAACAGCTCCAAAGGCTGTCGTGCTGCCATTACACCAAGGCGGACCGCGCCGATTTCGGCACGCGTACTAGTCTGCCACGGCTCCACTCCCCATCGCACCACGCCAGGTCGCGAACAACGCCTCCCTGGCTCGATAATGGAGGGATGAAGCACGAAGACGAGGTCGACCGGATCATTGCGGACTGGGAATCAGCGCGCCCGGATCTCGATTTCGCTCCGCTCGCGATCTTCTCCCGCATGTGGCGCGTGACGAAGCACATCGACCGCGCCCGCGCGCAGGCATTCGAGCGTTCAGGCCTCATGTCGTGGGAGTTCGACGTACTCGCCGCGCTGCGGCGCAGCGGCGAACCGTTCCGTCAGAGCCCCAAACTGCTCGGGCAGCAGACGATGGTGTCGAGCGGCACCATGACGAACCGCATCGATCGCATGGCGGAGCGCGATCTCGTGCGTCGCCTCACCGACCCGAACGACGGCCGCGGAGTGCTCGTCGAGATGATGCCCAGGGGCCTCACGCTCGTCGACGCCGCGATCACACGCCTCACCGACTCCGAGGAGCGCCTGCTGAGCGGCATCCCGAAATCCGAGCGAGACCGTCTCGGCGTACTGCTGCGACGGCTCGCCCTGAGCGTGGACCGGTACGTCCCGCTCTCCGAGCCCCTCGGCGAGGCCGAGAGCGACGTCGTCTGAGCTGACGCCCCGCGCGACCGGCGCTACCCGAGGCGGTCCTCGGGAAGCGCCGGTGTCGACGCGGGCGCGACCCGGAGTGAGCCGCTGCCGCCCGCTTCGAACGCCGCCGCGTACCTGAGCAGTTCTGGATCCGAATACGCTCGCCCGGCGAACGTGATGCCGACCGGCATCCCGATGTCGTCCATCATGCCCATCGCCGTCGTCACCGTCGGAATGCCGAGGTGCCGCAGCGCGTAGTTGCCGTTCGAGAAGAAGACGCCGTTCGCCCATGCGCGATCCGCCGCCGTCTGATCGACATCGGCGTTCCACGCGCCCACGTCGGCGTTCGCCGGGAAGACCACGCCGTCGAAGTGGTGGTCGCGGAGCCACGACTCGAAGAGCTGCTCGCGGAGGCGAACGAGAGCGCGCAATCCGTCGGCGAAATCGGCCCGGTCTCGAGGATCGGAGATTCCCGTCTGCGCCATCGTCACCGTGGCGCGGTACCGGTTCTCGTAGTCTTCGACCTCTTCGTATCGATCGGGAAGCGCGCCGGGTGGCTGGGGGAAGATCGTGTCGGGGTCGACGGCGCCGAGGTTCGGGATGTTCGGATCGCCATTGGCTCTCAGGAAGTCGTCCCACCCGAATGCGAGGAAGTGGTTGAACTCCGTGTCCATCCAGCCCTCGGGCAGCACGCCGAGCGCTCCGACGTTCTCCTGGCCCGGCCGGTCGCCCTCGTACTGCTCGATGAGGGGGAAATCGGTGACCACGATCTCGGCGCCGAGCGCTTCGAGCCGCTCGCGGGCCTCTGCGAAACGCGCGAGCACGGACGGGCGCACCTCGATCGGAAAGCGGGGATCCTCGCCGAGATACATCGCCGGCACCGCGAAGCGCTTGCCGCGCAGCGCTTCGCGGTCGTTCAAGTCGAGGTAGCTCGCCGGCCGGTGCTCACTCGCGCTCGGCAGGTCGACGACCTGCTGGTTGCGCCAGAAGTCGCCGCGAGTGTTGGCATCGTCGCGCACGAGCACGTCGAGCAGGCGCAGCATGTCGGGCATGGAGCGCGTGTGCGGCACGACGACGTCTCTCGCCGGGAAGAGCGGCCAGTTGCCCCGGATGCTGAGCACGCCCCATGAGGGGGTGTACGCGCAGAGACCGTTATTCGATGCTGGGCTGCGGCCCGATGAGACGGTCTCCTCCCCCATGCCGAACACGGCGAGGTTCGCTGCGGTCGACACTCCGGAGCCGTTCGAGGATCCTGAGGCGTACGCCGCTGCGAGGTACTCCGGGTTGTAGGGGCTCTCGGCCCTCCCGTAGACGCCGCGCTGCATCCCGCCGTCCGCCATCGGAGGCATGTTGGTCTTGCCGACCAGCACCGCTCCGGCTTCCCGCAGCTGGGCCACGGTGAAGGCGTCCCACTGGGCGATGAGGTGCTCGAACGCCGGCGACCCGGCTGCGACGCTGAGCCCCTCGACCATGTACGAGTCCTTGACCGTGAACGGCACCCCTTCGAGCGGGCGTGCGAGCCCCTCGCGCCAGCGACGGTCCGACTCCGCGGCGTCGCGCAACGCATTCGGATTGGCCACGACGATCGAGTTCAGTCCCTCTGACCCGCGATCGTAGGCCTCGATGCGGGCCAGGTAGCGCTCGGTGAGCCAGGTGCTCGTGATCTCGCCGCGCGAGAGCGCGTCGAGCACGTCCGAGATCGATGCCTCGATGAGTTCGAAGGGGGTCGTCGCTTCGTCCATGAACATCCTCGTTTCCGTCCGCAATGCGGAGCTCGCGCTTGTCGGCGCCGCATGCAGCGCCTATCCTGAAAACAGTTTCAGTTGCCGCGGCGCCCCTGTCAAGTGGACGCGCGATCCGAGGGAGTCGACGTGACGAACGACGCGCGCGAGCGCATCCTCACCGCGTGCGAGCAGACGATCGCCCGCGCAGGGATTCGCGGCTTCCGCATGCAGGACGTCGCGAGCACCGCGGGGGTCTCGATCGGCCTGCTGGCCTACCATTTCGGCGACCGAGACGGATTGCTGCAGGCGGCCCTCGACCACGTCACGGAACGCGCAGCGGATCGCGCTACCCACTCCGCTGATGCGACGACCGCCGCGACGCGTCTCGCGGCCCTGCTCTGCTCGGAGTTCGGCCGGGATCCCGAGATCCGCGCCGGCTCCATCGCCTGGAACGAATTGCGGGCGCTCGCGGTGTTCGAACCGGCCCAGGCAGCCGCCGTGGCCCGTTCGACGGCTGCCTGGCAGCGCACGGTGCACGAGCTCATCGTCGAAGCGGTGCAGGATCGCGGAGGCGATCTCGACCCTGCCGCGGCAGCGCTGATCCTCACCGCCCTCGTCGAGGGGCTCTCCGGCCGGTGGCTCACCGGTCAGGTCACGGCGGAGGAGGCTCAGGTCTCCGTGCGCGAGGCGATCCGGGGGCTGGGACTCTGACGCCCCGGGAAGCCGAGAGCGCGATTCGTGCGGCTAGCGCCGTGCGGCGGTGAGCCGCTCGAGGATCTCCCCCAACCACCCGACTGCCGCCGGCATCGGCCCGCGCCGCGTGACGAAGGAGACACGTCGCTCCCCCAGGTCCTGCTTCGCGGGTCGCAGCACGACGTCGAAGTCGGCGTCGACGGCCGCCCGGGTCGTGAGGGCGCAGCCCAGCCCCTCGGCGACGAGTCCGTGGATCATGTACAGGTCGTCCGTGCGCATCAGCTCGCGCATGGGCACGCCGAGCGATTGGTAGACGCGTCGCAGCACCCGGTCGGAGGCTTCATCGTCGCTGCGGCTGCACACCCAGGCGACCTCGGCGAGATCAGCGAAGTCGAGCGCGTCGAGTTCCGCGAGCGGGCTGCGCTTCGCCACGAGCACGCGGTACGGCTCGGAGAACAGCGAGCGCTGCACCAGGTCGGTGCCGACGAATCCCGGCTCGGTCGATACGTGGTAGATGAGCCCGGCATGCACCTCACCCGCACGCACGAGGCCGACGACCTCCGTGGGCTCCGCTTCGATCACCTCGACCCGCACCGAGCTGCGCTGCCGCAGTTCGGCGATCGCCGCGGGGATGAGGCGCGACCCGGTCGACGAGAACGTGCCGACCCTGATGGTCACCGCGCCCGCGTCACGCAATTCGTGCACGGCGCGCTCGGCGCGCTCGATGCGGGTGAGCACCGGGGCGACCTCGCCCGCGAAGAGTTCGCCGAGCTCGGTCAGCCGCGCACCGTTCCGGTCCCGCACGACGAGATCCGCTCCGAGATGCGCCTCGAGCGCGCGCAGGTGGTGCGTCACTGTCGGCACGCCGTACCGAAGTGCATCAGCGGCGCGCGTCAGGCTCCCGTGCTGGCTCACGGCGAGGAGCACTCGGAACTGCTGCAGGGTGATCATCTGATACAGACTATGTCACGCAGTGCGAATACTTGATATTCCGCAGGGGTGCCGCGTTGCCTATGGTGAGGGGCGTGCTCGATACTCTCCGCCGCGTTGACGCGGCCCCCACCGCCGCTGCCGCCCGCCAGCAGGAGACGCCGTACGTCGACGCGCTCCGCTCCCTCGCCCAGCAGGACTGGCAGCGTCTGCACGTGCCAGCGCACCACGGGGTCGTGGAGAACGCCCCCGGTGTCGCAGCGCTCGTCGGCGCCGATGCCATGCGCATCGATTTCCCGGTGCTCTTCAGCGGTGTCGATCAGGAGACCTGGCACCTCACGACCCCTGGCCGCGTCACCCCCCTGATGCGCGCTCAGCAGCTCGCCGCCGAGGCATGGGGAGCCAGCCGCACGTGGTTCGTCACGAACGGCGCATCCGGGGGCAACCATGTGGCGACGACGGTGGCGCGCGGCCTGGGCGTCGAGGTCGTCATGCAGCGGAGCGTGCACTCGAGCGTCATCGACGGCGCGACGCACGTCGGACTCGACCCGCACTTCGTGCAGGGTTCCGTCGACGCCGGGCTCGGCGCCTCGCACGGCGTCACCGCGTCCCAGGTCGCCGAGGCGCTCGCGGAGCACCCGGAGAGCGCATCGGTGTACATCGTGTCGCCGAGCTATTTCGGTGCCGTCGCCGACATCTCCGCCATCGCTCGCGTCGCGCACGACCACGGCGTCCCGCTCATCGTCGATGAGGCGTGGGGGTCCCACTTCGGCATGCACCCCGATCTGCCGGCCAATGCCGCGCGCCTCGGTGCCGACCTCGTGATCTCCAGCACGCACAAAGCGGCGGGATCGCTCACGCAATCCGCGATGCTCCACCTCGGCCACGGTCCGCACGCGCAGGCGCTCGAATCGCTCGTCGATCGCGTGGTCCGCTCCTTCCAGTCGACGTCGAGCAGCGCGCTCCTGCTCGCCTCGCTCGACGAGGCGCGCATGCACATCGCCACACGCCCCGATCTCGTCGGACGCGCGATCGACTCCGCGCAAGCGATCCGCGCGGCCGTGCGCGCCGATCGCCGCTACCGCGATGCGACGCCGGACGTGCTTGCACGACCGGACGCCATCGCGAACGATCCGCTCAAGATCGCCATCGACACCCGCGGCGCCGGGATCACGGGCGGGGATGCGCAGCACCTGCTGTTGCGCGACCACCGCGTCTACTGCGAACTCTCCACCCCCTCAGCGCTGCTCGCACTCGTCGGAGCGACGTCTGCCATCGACGTCGACCGCTTCCTCACCGCGCTGCAAGCGCTTCCCGAGGCCGATGCTGAGCCGGAGCGGCCCATCGCCCTCCCGTCGCAGTGCGAGCGCGCCATGGGTCTGGGCGAAGCCTTCTTCAGCGGCGTCGAGGTCGTCTCGGCGACGGATGCCGTCGGCCGCGTCTCCGCAGATGCGCTCGCGGCGTATCCGCCCGGTGTGCCGAACGTGCTCCCAGGGGAGGTACTCTCTGCTGAGGTCGTTTCCTTCTTGCGCGCCACCTCGGCCAGCCCGGCCGGGTACGTGCGCGGCGCGGCCGATCCCGCGCTCGACACGTTCCGCGTCGTAGCCTGACGGCGATCCAGACCGCTTCCACCCCACCGCATCGAGGATCTCAATGCGGACTGCACACAGGAGTGTCATGACCAGCACCGAAACAGCATCTTCGCAGCATCCAGACGAGGTCCCCCCTGAAGCGCCCGACGGCGGCATGCAGCGCGGCCTGAAGAACCGTCACCTGCAGCTCATCGCCATCGGCGGCTCGATCGGCACCGGGCTCTTCCTCGGTTCGGGCAAACTCATCAGCGTCTCAGGCCCCGCGATCATCTTCGTGTACCTGGTGATCGGGTTCTTCGTCTTCTTCATCATGCGCGCTCTCGGCGAGCTGCTGCTCTCGAACCTGCACTACAAGACCTTCGGCGACATCGCGAAGGACATGCTCGGCCCGTGGGCCGGGTTCTTCGTCTCCTGGAACTACTGGTTCTCCTGGGTGATCGCGTGCGTCGCCGACATCGTCGCGATCACCGCGTACGTGCAGTGGTTCAATCCGAACGTCCCCGCGTGGGTGCCGGCGTTGATCACCGCCGCGGTGCTGACGCTGCTGAATCTGCAACCGGTGAAGTTCTTCGGCGAGACCGAGTTCTGGTTCGCGATCATCAAGATCGTCGCGATTCTCGGGCTCATCGTCGTCGGCATCATTCTCATGGCGACGCAGTTCCAGTCCCCCGACGGCACGACGGCTTCGATCACGAATCTCTGGACGCACGGCGGAATGTTCCCCATGGGCATCAGCGGCTTCGTGCTCGGGTTCCAGATGGGCATCTTCTCGTTCATCGGCGTCGAGCTGGTGGGCACGGCCGCTGCGGAGACCCAGAATCCGCGGAAGACGCTCCCCAAGGCGATCAACTCGATCGTCATTCGCATTCTGATCTTCTACATCGGTGCGCTTGCCGTGATCATGGCGGTCACGCCGTGGGACGAGATCGCGCCTGACAAGAGCCCCTTCGTCGCGACCCTCGCCACCGCCGGATTCGGCCTCGCAGCGGTGGTGATCCAGCTGGTCGTGCTCACCTCGGCCGCCTCGAGTGCCAACTCAGGGCTCTACTCCGGCACGCGAATGCTGTTCGGCCTCGCGAAGGACGGGCACGCACCGTCCAAATTCGCGATGACCGACAGTCGAGGGGTGCCGAAGCGCTCGGTCTTCTTCACCTGCGTCTTCCTCTTCGCGGCGATCCCGCTGCTGTTCGCGGGCGACGGCGTCATCGCGGCCTTCACCTTCGTCTCATCGATGTGCGCGACCCTGATTCTGTTCACATGGGGCTCCATCGTCGTGAGCTACATCGTGTACCGGAAGCGGTACCCGGAGCGGCACGCCTCCTCCGGGTTCAAGATGCCGTTCTCGCGCATCGCGCCGTGGCTCGTGCTCGCGTTCTTCGTCTTCATCGCGGGCACGCTCCTGTACGGCGACGACACCCGGCCCTCGATCCTGGCGGCGCCCGCGTGGTTCGCGATCCTCGCAGTGCTGTGGCAGCTGCGGAAGCGCCGCTTGATTCGCGATGGCCGCCCGCTCACGGGCGCCATTCCGACGGTGCCGCACCCGCTCGACGACGAGTAGGTCGCCGGCGCGGCTCCTGCGCCGCGCGCCTGCGAATGCCCGGGAATAGGACCCCGGCATTCGCGTTGCATCCCACATGGTTGAAATTTCACGCACTCGCGAGGGTGATCGAGCCTCATCCGCTGCGACGGTGCGGACCCAGGTGCGCATCCCCCTCCGGTTTCCCGACGGCTACACCGCAGCAGCCGACGTGTTCACCTTCGACGGGCTCGTCGACGGGAAGGAGCACCTCCTCCTCGCCCTCGGAGAGTGGCAGGGCGCCCTCCCGACGGGTGACGCCGGGCCCGTCAGCGGACCGGCCAGCGCGCCGCCGGCACCGCTCGTGCGATTGCACAGCGAGTGCCTCACCGGTGACGTCTTCGGCTCGGAGCGCTGCGACTGCGGCCCGCAGCTCCGCGAAGCCGTCGAACGCATCGCGGCCGAAGGCGGCTTCCTGCTCTACCTGCGGCAGGAAGGGCGAGGGATCGGGCTCTACGCGAAGCTCGACGCGTACGCGCTGCAAGACGCCGGCCTCGACACCTACGCTGCGAACGTCGCGCTGGGCCGCGGGGAGGATGAGCGCGACTACACGGCCGCTGCCCAGATGCTGAGCGCAGTCGCCGCTGAGCGAATCCGGCTGTTGAGCAACAATCCCGATAAGGCCGAGCAGCTCGGCGCCCTCGGCATCGAGGTCGTCGATCGTGTGGCGACGTCGGTGCACCTCTCCGGCTTCAACCGGAAGTACCTCGAATCCAAGCGCGACCACACGGCGCATACGATCGATCTCTCGGCAGCGTGATGGAGCCGGAGCCGGAAGAACCGGCGGCGAGCGCGGTGGCGACGCCGAAGGATGCGACGGGCCGGGGAGCCGAGCGCGACGATGCTCGACCCGCTCCCGACCGCCGCCTCGGCGACGACGAGATGCGCACCTGGCTCCCCGCCATCAGATTCGCCCAGCTCCTCCCCCAAGCGCTCGACCGAACGTTGCGCGACGGCGCGGGGATCAACCACGCCCATTACGCGATTCTCGTCATGCTCGCCCGTCCGGGAGACGAGCAACCGCCGATGTCCGAGATCGCCCGCCTCGCAGGGCTGAGCCGATCGCGTCTGAGTCACGCCATCGACGCGCTCGTCGCGCGCGGCTGGGTCGCGCGCTCCGCATGCGGCGGCGACGGCCGCACGCGCACGGCGCGGCTCACCGACGACGGTCTCGCCGCGCTTCGCGCCTCCGCTCCCGCCCATGTCGCGCAGATTCGCGAGCTCGTACTCGCCCCGCTCGACACCGCGGAGCGGGAGCATCTCGCCGTGATCCTCGGCAAGCTGCTCCCGGGTATCGAGGCCTCCGTCTAGCTCGCGGCCGCCGCTGAACGTCAGCGCCGCTCGAGGACTGAACTCAGGCGAATGCGGAGATTCCCGTGATGTCGCGACCGATGATGAGCGCCTGCACCGTCTCCGTGCCCTCGTACGTGTGCAGGGCTTCGATGTCGGCGAAGTGGCGAGCGACCCGATTCTCGAGCAGAATGCCGTTGCCGCCGAGCAGGTCGCGAGCGTTCCGCGCCAGATCCCGCGCCGTGCGCGTGGCGGTGTACTTGCCGAGCGAGGCGCCGGGCCCCGACAGCTCACCCCGCTCCTCCGCGCGCGTGAGCTGCATGAGGAGGGACTGCAACGAGGTCACGCCGCTCAGCATCTCGGTGAGCCGGGACTGGACGATCTGCGAGGCGGCGAGCGGCCTTCCGAACTGCACGCGTTGCTTCGCGTAGTGCACGGCCGACTCGTAGACGGCGACGGCGTGCCCGAGCGCGGACCAGGCGACGCCGAGGCGCGTCGCCTGCAGCACGCGTGCCGTGTCCTTGAAGCTGTTCGCGCCCGGCATCCTCGCGCTCGCCGGCACCCGCACACCGTCGAGCTCGATGTGCGCCTGCCAGATTGCGCGCAACGAGACTTTCCCCTCGATCGTCGTCGCCCGATATCCTTCCGCGTCTTGCGGCACCAGGAAGCCCTGCACCTGACCGTCATCGCCTCGGGCCCAGACCACCGACACCTGACCGACGCTGCCCGACCCGATCCACTTCTTGTGCCCCGTGATGACGTACTCGTCTCCGTCCGCTTCGGCGCTCGTCTCCAAGCTGACGGAGTCCGAACCGTGCGTCGGCTCGGTGAGTGCGAACGCTCCGAGCTCGGTGCCCCTCGCGAGCGGTTCGAACCAACGATCGCGCTGCGCTTCGGAGCCGCAGTACGCGATCGAGCGCAGCGCGAGACCGCCCTGCACGCCGACGATCGTCGCGATCGACCCGTCTCCGCGCGCGAGCTCCATCATGGTGAGGCTCGCGGCCAGCAGGCTCTGCTCCGGATAACCCGGAACGTCGATGCCGTCGCGCATGAGGTCGAGTTCGCCGAGGCGAAGCGCGAGATCGAGCGGATACTCGGCCCGATCCCAGATGCCTGCGATGACGGGCCGCACCTCATCCTGCACGAACGCGCGAGCCCGATCCCGGTATGCGAGATCCTCGCTCGAGACGCCGCGGAAGACTCCGGCGACATCGGGATCGAGTGGTTCCCAGAGCGCATATTCGGGCTCCGCGGTCCCCTGGCTGACGACCGGCTTCGAGTTCGGCATGGGTTCCTCCCTGCGACGGCGCGCGCCGACGCGTTCGCCGTCGAGCATGCCTGACACTCGGTGTCAAGTCAAGTCCATTCCCCACGGCGAAGCCCCGACCGGCCCGCGCTCGTAACGCCTTCACGAGTGGAACTCGGTTTCACCGGCTCACCGGTGTGCTAGTTTCTTGGCATGCCACCGCACGGAGCCGGAATGACGCCGGAGAGCTCGACCGCGGCGATCCGCCACCTCGCGGAACGCGGCTACGAAGCGACGACGGCTGAAGCTCTCGCCGCAGCGGTCGGGATGAGCCGGAGCACGTTCTTCCGACGCTTCGGCAGCAAAGACGACGTCATCTTCGCCGACCACGATCACGCGCTCGCCCGTCTCGAGGCCGCCCTCGAGGACACGACCCTCACCCCCGCGGACGCTCTCGTCTCTGCGACAGCCGATGTGCTGCGACTCCTGCTCCGCGATCCAGAGGCCGCACGGCTGCGGTTCGAACTCATGCGCCTCACGCCCGCTCTCCGCGACCGAGAGCTCGTCATCACCCACCGCTATGAACGCGTGTTCACCCGCTACATCCGCGAGGTGCAGCAGCCGGGTGCGCCTGCCTGGGTGGCGTCGACCCTCGGCGCCTCGCTCGTTGCGGCCCACAACGCCGCACTGCGCGCGTGGTTGCGCGGCCGCACCACGGACGCCGCGGCCGCGCTGACCGAGGATCTGCGCGAGCTCACATCGCTCTACCTGCGCTGGTTCACGGCCGATCACGACAGCAGCGAGCGCCGTGTCCTGGTGGCGGTCTACGACGCCACCGGTTCCCCCGATTCCGTACTGACAGCAGTCTCCGAGCAGCTGCGCCGCTAGACCCCCGCGCTTTCGGTGCCGCTCAGCCGCGCGCGCGGCAGCAGCGTCACGACTCCCGGAGTCACGACTCCCAGCGATACCGCCCGCCGCGCGCCGCGAACTCAGCATCGACGGCGGCCCGCAGCGCCCCATCGGCGAGGTAGTCGATCGCCACTGCACCGAGTCCTGCGGCCGCATCGGTCATCGCGGCGAACGCGGATGGCTGCACGGTCTGGTCGGCGAACGCGGCGTGGTGGGGGTGCACCGTCTCCGGACCGCCGATCCCGATCGACGGATGGATGGCGGGGATGAACTGCGTCACGTTTCCCATGTCGGTCGACGGCCCGGCCTGCGCGGCGACCGCGGGTGACGGCGGCGTCTCTCGTCCTCGCTCACCGAGCGCTCCGGCCCAGCGGCGCATCAGCTCGACGCTCGGCTCCAGCGGCAGATACGGCGGTACGGGGTCGACTTCGATCTCCGCGGTCGTGCCGGTGGCGAGCGCTGCCCCGCGCAGCGCATCGACCACGCGGTTCGTGAGCACCCGCAACGTATCGATCTCGCCGGATCTCACGTAGAAGAGCGCTGAGGCCTGCTCCGGCACGACGTTCGGTGCGGCACCGCCGTCGGTGATGATGCCGTGCACGCGGTCGATGGGGAGGATGTGCTGCCGCAGCTGGGCCACCGACTGGTATGCGGATACGACGGCGTCGAGCGCGTTGATTCCGAGCCATGGCTCCCCAGCGGCATGGGCAGCGCGGCCCCGGTACGTCACCGCGATACGGCGCACGCCCGTGGTGCGCTCACCCCAGATCGGGGAGGCCTTCGCACCCGCCGCCGGATGCACCATCGCCGCGGCATGAATCTCATCGAACCCGCCGGCTCGCAGAATGTGCTCTTTGCCGCCGCCGTTCTCCTCCGCCGGAGTCCCGATGAGCGAGAGGGTCGCGCCGAGTTCACGCACGATCGGAGCGGCGCCGAGAAACGCGCCGACGGCGATGCCCGCGATCAGGTTGTGCCCGCAGGCGTGACCGATCCCGGGGAGCGCGTCGTACTCGGCGAGTATCGCGAAGTGCGGCCCGTTCCCGGTGCCCACTTGCGCCCGGAGGGCCGTTTCGAGGCCGTACGCCCCCACTTCGGGCTCGACGCCGTGCTGGATGAGCACAGCGGCGAGCTCCCGCACCGAGCCGTGCTCTGCGAAGCCGATCTCGGGGGCTTCGTAGAGGCGGGTTGCGAGCGTCTCGAGCGCAGGCCTCAGATCGTCGACGGATCGCCCCAGCTTCGTGTGAGCGTCTGCTCCGGCTCCGGCGAACCGCGACGGCTCGTCGCCCGGGGGCGTCTGCGGGGTTCTCGAACGTCGCTGGTACTCGAGGTACACCTCTTGCGCATGGTTCGCGCCACCGCTGCGGGGGGCGGGCATGTCAGCAGGTCACGAGCGCGCCGTCGGCGCGCTGCAGCTCGAGTCGATACCCCGGGCGAGGTCCGGTGATGGTCTCGGCGGCACCGTCGCCCAGGCCGAGCGCCGCGAGCGCAGTGTCGACCGCCAGAGGGTCCGGCTCCTCACGGACGAAGGAGACGAGTTCGATCGTCGGCAGCTCTCCCGTTCCGGGCTGCGCCGTCGTTCCCCAATCGATCAGGAATGGCACGTCGAGGCGGTGCATCGCCGCTCCGGTGAGGCGCCATTCGAGCAGCTCTCCCGCGGGGGTGCGCCGGGAGAGCTCCCAGACGTCACCGGGATCGAACCCGCTCGCCCGGGCAGCGGCGACCGTCGCGTCGATGTCGTGCGGGTGCACGGCGTAGGCCTGCACGCGAGGCTCGTCGAGAGTGTCGATCGCGAACGTCGTCGGGAGCGCAGCGATCTCGCGATCCGGATCAGGGCCGATGAGTTCGATGTACTGCGGGCCTCGCTGCTCTCCCACCGTGAGCGCAACGAGGGCATTCGCGGTGCCGGTGGGGTGCGCCCCTCCGCGTTCGGCGGTGACCCCCGTCCGGTCAGCGAACCACTCGATGAGTGCGTCGAGATCGGGGCCGGCGATGACGATGTGGTCGAGAAGACGCGGGATGCTCATGTCGAGAGTTCATCACACCGCGGCCGCGCGCGTGACGTCCGCCGTCATACGACGTCACGCGCGCGGCATCGCGAGTCCGCGGATCTGCTCGCCGTGCTGTTAGTGCCCGCGCGCGATCCACTCGTCGACGTGCGGGGCCTCATCGCCGATCGTCGTCGTGTCTCCGTGTCCGGTGTGCACCACGGTCTCAGCCGGAAGGGTGAGCAGCTTTCCGCGGATCGACTCGATGATCAACGGGAAATCACTGAAGGAGCGACCGGTCGCACCGGGTCCGCCCTGGAACAAGGTGTCCCCGGTGAACACCGCGTCGAGCTGGGGCGCGGTGAACGAGGTCGAGCCGGGCGAGTGCCCGGGCGTGTGCAGCGCCGTCAGCTCGACGCCCGCCACCGAGAACACATCGCCGTCCGCGATCTCCGCATCGGGGGCCGAGTCGTACACGGTCTCCCACAGCATTGCGTCGGCTGGATGCAGGTGCAACGGCGCCTGGAGTCGATCGGCCGTCTCGCGTGCCGCACGGATGTGGTCGTCGTGCCCGTGGGTGAGCAGGATCGCGACGGTGCGGCGCTCGCCGACGGCTTCCGCCACCGCTTCGGCGCTGTGAGCGGGATCGATGACGATCACTTCGGAGTCGTCGCCGACGATCCAGACGTTGTTGTCGACGTCCCACGTGCCGCCGTCCAGCGAGAACGTGCCGCTCGTGACCAGTCGTTCGATACGCGCGGCCATCAGAGCACCACCACCGAGCGCAGCACGGTGCCCTCGTGCATCCGGTCGAATGCGGCCTCGACGTCGCCCAGGCCGATGCGCTCGGTCACGAACCCTTCGAGATCGAGACGCCCGAGCTTGTACTGATCGATGAGCATCGAGAAATCTCGGCTCGGCAGGCAGTCGCCGTACCACGACGACTTCAGCGATCCGCCCCGCCCGAAGACGTCGAGCAGCGGCAGTTCCAGCTGCATCTCGGGCGTCGGTACGCCGACGAGTACGACGCGGCCAGCGAGATCGCGAGCGTAGAACGCCTGCGTGTACGTCTCAGGGCGGCCCACAGCATCGATCACCACGTCGGCGCCGAACCCCTCCGTCAGCGCGCGAATCGCTTCGACCGGATCCTCGGAGCGCGAATTCACGGTGTGCGTCGCCCCGAAGCGCTTCGCCTGCTCGAGCTTCGCGTCGTCGATGTCAACGGCGATGATCGTGGTCGCTCCCGCCAGCTGCGCGCCGGCGATCGCCGCAGTGCCCACGCCGCCGCAGCCGATGACCGCGACCGACTCGCCGCGCTGCACGCCGCCGGTGTTGATCGCCGCACCGATGCCCGCCATGACGCCGCAGCCGAGCAGTCCGACTGCGGCGGCATCCGATTCCTCGTCGATCTTCGTGCACTGGCCGGCGGCGACGAGGGTCTTCTCGATGAACGCTCCGATGCCGAGTGCTGGTGAGAGCTCCGTGCCGTCCTCGAGCGTCATCTTCTGCTTCGCGTTGTGCGTGTCGAAGCAGTACTGCGGCTGCCCCTTCGCGCAGGCGCGGCACTGCCCGCAGACCGCGCGCCAGTTGAGGATCACGCGATCCCCCACTGCGACCTCGGTCACGCCCTCGCCGACAGCCGCGACGCGACCCGTCGCCTCGTGGCCGAGGAGGAACGGGAACTCGTCGTTGATGCCGCCCAGCTTGTAGTGCAGGTCGGTGTGGCAGACGCCGCTCGTGAGAATGTCGACGACGGCCTCACCCGGGCCCGGGTCCGGCACGATCACCGTTTCGATGGTGACCGGGGCGTTCTTCTCTCGAACGACAACGCCTTGCACTCGATACGCCATGGGGTTCCTTTCACGGATCTCTGCAGCTTGCGCGCCCGCGCGCTCGGTGCACGTGCGGGCTCTGCATCCAGGCTATCGAGTACCGTCGACACGCGCCCCTCCCGGCTCAATCGATTTCTTCGACCCCGCACCATTCGGCGATGAAGAGCGCCATCGACTGCGTGCAACGGCGAATCGACTCGATGCTGACGCGCTCGTCGAACCCGTGGATGTTCTCGGATACCGGCCCGTACACGAGCGTCGGCGTGTTGCCGTAGTTCACGAACACGCGACCATCGAGGTAGCCCGGCGTGGTGAAACTGGTGAGCTCGCGCCCGAACGCGGCCCGGTGCGTCCGCTCGAGCACCGCCTCGGCGTCGCTGCCCGGTTCGAGCACGTAGCCCTCAGCGTAGAACCCGTCGGGCGTCACCTCGACGTCGAACGGGCGGCGATCCTCGGCGCCCGACGCGGCCGCACGCACGCACTGCTCGACCGCGGCGTGCGCATCCGCGGCGGCCATGCCGGGGTACAGCGCCACGCGAAGCCTCAGTTCGCACCACGCCGGAACGCTCGACGGCCAGTCTCCGCCTCGGATGCCGCCGATGTTGAAGTTGATCGGGTGATCGAGATCCTCGAAGTACCGGTGCTGTGACTGCTCGGCATTCCATTCCTGCTCCAGCCCGCGAAGCGCCTCGATCACCTCGTAGGCCGCGTCGATGGCGTTGAAGCCGTTCGCCATCTCACGCGGATGGGTCGGCTCGCCGCTCACCCGAATGGTGCACCACAGGACGCCGACGTTCGCGCGGACGAGCGCGTCCTCCTCGGGTTCCGAGATGATGACGGCGTCGGCTTCGTAGCCGCGCAGCAGTGCGGCGAGCGAACCGTTGCCGGTGCACTCCTCCTCGACGACCGATTGCAGGTGCACGCGGGCGGTCGGCGCCAGGCCGGCGCGGCGCAGCGCATCGAACGCGAACAGATTCGCGATGAGCCCGGCCTTCATGTCACCGGCGCCGCGACCGTACATCCATCCGTCGCGCACCTCGGCGTCCCACGGCGAGCGCGACCACTGCGCTTCCGGCCCCTCCGGCACGACGTCGATGTGACCGTTCAGAATCAGCGATCGGCCAGCCTCTCGCGCCGGCGTGTAGGTTCCGACCACGTTCGTCATCCCCGAGTAGTCGACGGTGGACGGCCCGTACCCGGGATGCGATTCGAGTTCGGGCGAACCGATCGTCCAGCGGTCGATGTCGAGGCCGAGCGCGGCCATGCGCCCCTCGATGAGGTCTTGCGCGGCTTCCTCGTCCGCGCGCAACGATGGCGCGGAGACCAGGTCGGCGGTCGCGCGCACCTGCTCGTCGAATGCGGCGTCGACGGCGTCGAGGATGCGCTGGGTCTGCGTGGTCGAGATCATGGGGCCTCCGGGTCCGGTGTGCTCGCCGGCGGCGCGCAGGTCACCGGCCGCGGGTCATTCCGCATGCTCCGAGGCTATGGCCAGAAGCGCCGCCGATCCGTGTCGGATCGCCTCCGCTTGCCGTCGCTTCGTGTGCATTCGGACACCCGTCTCACCCCCTCAGAGGTCGAGGATCACCATCGCGATCGCGGCATCGCGCGGCACGGTGACGTCGAGGCCGCTGAGGTCCTGGAAGACGCGCAACCGCTTGAGCACGGTGTTGCGGTGGAAGAAGAGCTCCTCAGCCGTGCGCTGCATCGAACCCGTGCGGATGAACGCGCGCAGCGTCACCGCGAGGCGCTCCCGCTCTGCATCGGGAAGCGCGTCGAAGGCTCCGGTCAGTTCGTGCATGAATCCGTCGACCCGCTCGAGCATCGTCTCGCGAGCGATCGAGGCGAAGCCGTCGCGCAGTCGGAAGACCGCTCCGTCGTCAGCGCGCTCGGCGAGGTCGATCGCGATGGTCGCCGCTCGCCCGACGCGGTCGAGACCGCCCACGCGCGAGAGGTAGCCGCCGCAGAGGGCAGGATCGGCGTCGACCCAGTCGATGGGCCCGCGTCGTGGACGCAGCAGTACGGTCGTGCCCCCGTCGTCGACGTACTGGCCGCCGCTCTCGAGCACCTCCCGCGCCAACCGGTCCCCGTCGCGCGTCGTGGCGAGCATCTCGTATTCGACCGACGATGAGAGTCGCAGCAGGTGCGCGATCGCCACCAGTTCGTCGCCGTCGGCCTGCCCGGAGAACAGTCTCGATCGCGCCCGTTCCTTCGCCGTTCGCCGCTGCTGCGTCATCGAGTCCGATTCCTCGAGGAACGAGCGCTGCACCTCCGTCGCGTAGCGTTCGACGACGTCGAGCACGAGCTCGCCGTGGGCCAGCAGCGCGTCGGTGAGGTCGGGCTGGGCCGCCCGTTCGAGCCCTCGCCAGAGCACTCGGAAGTTGATGCGCACCGCTTCCATGAAGCGCTCGACGCGCACCCCCTGCCGCGCGCGGCGTCGCCCGAGCGCCTCGGCGAAGTCCGACGGCGCCTCCGCCCCGGCCTCAGCGGCGAGGCGCGAGGCGAACAGCGCGAACGCGTTCCGCGCGGTGCGCTCGATATCCTCTGCCGCGACCGCGTCGCCGACGTACCCCTCGTGCGTGCTCAGCTCCATCAAGAAGTCGTCGAGCAGCCTCGGCGTGTCCGCGCGCACGCGATCGATGAGCTGGAGCCAACGCGGATCGTGCATGACTCCATTGTGCGGCAGAGTGGTGCGCTGCGGAGTACTGGATCGTTCACGGGCGCGGGATACAGTGGGGCGGGGGCCGCTGCCGGACGGCCGGCGAGGAGGGACACGATGAGCGTCGCACGCGAAATGCACATGGCCAACAGCTTCGACCCGGGACGCGCGGCCGATCTCTCGCCAGCGGACGCGCAGCTCATCGCGCGGCGAACCCGCGCGATGGGCGCCGCCTACCGGCTCTTCTACGACCGGCCGGTGCACTTCGTGCGTGGCGAGGGCGTGTGGCTCTACGACGCCGAGGGCGACGCGTTCCTCGACGCGTACAACAATGTGCCGGTGGTCGGTCACGCGAACCCGATCGTGCAGCAGCGCGTGGCTGCCCAGCTCGGCAGAGTCAACACGCACACCCGCTATCTGGGCGACGAGGTCGTCGCCTATGCCGAACGCGTCACCGGGCTCCTGGGGCACGGTCTCGAGCAGGCCGTCTTCGTCTGCACCGGCAGCGAGGCCGTCGACCTCGCGCTGCGCGTCGCCCGGCACGTGACGGGCCGCCGGGGCATCATCGCGACGGCGCACGCCTATCACGGCACGACCGCGGCGGCGGCGGCCATCTCACCGAGCCTCGGCCCGAACAATCCGATACCCAACGATGTCGAACTCATCGCAGCGCCCGATCTCGCCCGGGAGTCCCCCGACCGGGCTGCGGCCGCGCTCGCCGTGCGCGTGCGCGAGGCGGCGGATGCGCTGCGATCGCGCGGCCACGAGCCTGCCGGGCTCATCGTCGACTCGATTCTCTCGAGCGACGGACTGCAGGGAACGGCGCCCGGATTGCTGCGCGGCGCGGCGACGGAGATCCGCGCGCAGGGCGGCCTCTACATCGCGGACGAGGTGCAGACCGGGTTCGGGCGCACCGGCGCCTGGTGGGGCTTTCCGCAGCACGAGGTCACACCCGACCTCGTCGTCGCCGGCAAGCCCATGGGCAACGGCCTGCCCATCGCCGCACTCTTCTCCCGCCCCGAGCTCCTCGACCGCTTCGGCGCCGACATGCGGTTCTTCAACACGTTCGGCGGCAATCACGTGAGCGTCGCCGCTGGCCAGGCCGTGCTCGACGAGATCACCGAGCGAGACCTGATCGCGCGTGCGGCGACGCTCGGCGCACGCATGCTCTCAGAGCTGCGAGGGATCGCTCTGGCCAATGACAGCATCGGCGCCGTGCGCGGCTCCGGCTTGTTCTTCGCGCTCGAGGTGGTGGACGACGAGGGCGTGGCGGATCCGACTCTCGCAGCCGCCGTGGTCAATCGCATGCGCGCTGATCGCGTGCTCATCAGCGCATCGGGGCCGCAGGCCAACGTGCTCAAGATTCGGCCTCCGCTCGTCTTCGGCGACGAGCACGCCCCTCGGCTGCTGGAGTCGCTCGCGGGCGCGCTCTCGCGCTAGTCCGCCCCGTCCGTCTCAGCGCTCCGGGAGGGGCTCTGCGGCGAAGCGCGCTGCGGCCTCCGCGGGTGCGACGCGGAGCAGCTGCTCGAGCGCCGGCCAGGTGGCGGCCATGCGCGCCTCGGCGTAGGCGCGGTTGCCCTCACGGCCCCGGTGCGTCCACGTGCTCGCGTTCACCGCGAGTCGGGCGACGGCGAGCGGGTACAGCACCTCGATCTCCTCAGCCGTGAGCGAGCAGTGCGCGACGTAGCCCGACACGACATCGGCGAAGGCCGCGAACGCGTCGCCTTGGCGCAGCGCCGCATAGGCCGCCGCAACGGCGAGCTCGGCGATCCGCACGGTCGCGACGGCATCGTTGAAGTCGACGATGCCCATGATGCTGACGGCGCCGTCCTGACGCCGCTCCGCGAGCAGATTGAAGTCGTGGAGGTCCTGGTGCACGACGGCTCGCGGGAGCGTCGAGAGCTTCGGCTCGATGACGTCGAATCGGCGGAGGACTTCCTCCAGCAGCGCCCGTCGTGCCGGGTCGATGACCGCATCCCAGGTGCTTCTGATCGAATCGCCCGCGCGGTCAGCCATCCAGTGGTGCAGATTCTGGCCGTCGTGTCGTTCCGCGAGCGAGTGAAGACTGCGCGGAACCTCGGCGGCGAGCGCTCCGAGACTCCGGCGATATGCCGCGTCGGTGCCGCCGAGTTCGGCGACGCTGGTGCCGGCGACCCAGCTCGTCACCCGCGCACGAAGCGCGCGGCCGTCCCTTGCGACGAACGGCTTCGCGACCGACCCGTCTGCAGCGCGCTGCAAGACCGGGGTCGCGACCGGGAGGGGGCGCTCCTCGAGCTGTTCGAGCACGGCGTTCTGCCACGCGAAGGTCGCCTCGTCGAGAGGCGTGGGTGAGAGGCGCACGAATCGGGCGCCCCCGTCCGCAAGGGTCGCTCGATAATTGATGTCGAGTTCGCCGCCGAGCCGCTGCCAGTGCACCGCCTCGACGTCGAAGTGCTCATCGAGCACTGCGGCGAGCGCGCGCTCGTCAGCGGCCGTGAGCGGATCGAGAACGTGCATCGAGGAGCCGCCTACTCCAGCGCGCCCGACAGCTCCAGCCACCGTTCCTCGAGGGCCGCGACCTCGTCTTCGATCGCGGTGATCTTCGTCATCTCGGCGTTGAGCTTCGTGTAGTCGCCCTGATCCATCGCCGCGAGGCCGGTGCGCGCCTGCGCGGCATCGCGCTGCAACCGCTCCATCTTGCGCTCGACGGCCGACAACTCCTTCTCTGCGGCACGCCGCTCCGCGCCCCCGAGCGCCGGCTTGCGTGCGGCTCCGGCCGCCTGCGACGCGGTGCTCCCCGTCGATTGCGATGCCGATCCGGACGACGACGCCGCCGACCCCGACTGCTCCCGACTGCGCAGTTCGAGGTACTGGTCGACACCGCCCGGCAGGTGCCGAAGGTGCCGGTCGAGAATGGCGTACTGCTGATCGGTGACGCGCTCCAGGAAGTACCGGTCGTGCGACACCACGATGAGGGTGCCCGGCCAGGAGTCGAGCAGATCCTCCATGGCGGCCAGCATGTCGGTGTCGAGGTCGTTCGTCGGCTCGTCGAGGATCAGCACGTTGGGCTGGTTGAGCAGGATCAGCAGGAGCTGCAGTCGGCGCTTCTGCCCACCGGAGAGATCCTTCACGGGCGTCGACAGCTGCGCGCTCGTGAAGCCCATGCGCTCGAGCAGCTGACCCGGCGTGAGATCCTGTGCCTTCGATCCGCTGCCGACGGTGAAGCTCGTGCGCAGGCCGTCGATCACCTTGCGCACCGGATCCTGGAGATGCTCCTCGAGCTCGTCGAGACGCTGGGTGAGGGTCGCCACCTGCACGGTCTTGCCGCGCTTGACGCGCCCGGACGTCGGCTCGACGGTGCCGGAGATCAGGCCGAGCAGCGTCGATTTGCCCGCTCCGTTCACGCCGAGTATTCCCGTGCGCTCACCCGGGGCGAGCAACCAGTCGACGTCCTCGATGATCACCCTGCCGTCGTAGGCGACTCCCGCTTCGACGAGGTTGACGACCTCTTTCCCGAGACGGGCGACGGCCATCGACTGCAGCGACACGCGGTCCCGGATCTCGGGAACGTCTGCGATCAGCTCGTTCGCCGCGTCGATGCGGAACTTGGGCTTCGACGTGCGAGCAGGCGCACCGCGGCGCAGCCAGGCGAGCTCCTTGCGCGCGAGATTCTGCCGCTTCTGCTCGATGGTCGCCGCCTGCCGGTCCCGCTCGACGCGCTGCAGGATGTACGCGGCGTACCCGCCCTCGAACGGTTCGACGATGCGATCGTGCACCTCCCAGGTCATATTGCAGACCTCATCGAGGAACCACCGATCGTGCGTGACGACGAGCAGGGCGCCCTGGCCCTTCGGCCAGCGGCGCTGCAGGTGATTCGCGAGCCAGGCGATGCCCTCGACGTCGAGGTGGTTCGTCGGCTCGTCGAGGAAGACGATGTCGTACTGCTGCACGAGCAGCCGCGCGAGCGCCACCCGTCGGCGCTGACCGCCGGAGAGCGCGTCGAGCGGAGCCTCCCAGTCGAGGTCCGAGATGAGGCCGGCGATCACCTCGCGCGCTTGCGGGTCGCTCGCCCACTCGTACTCCTCGCGGTCGCCGACGACCGTACGGCCCACCGTCTGGCCCGCCTCGAACACGTCGGCTTGATCGAGCACGCCGATCGTCGTCCCGCCGCGCAGCGTCACTTTGCCGCCGTCGGGCTCGCGCCGACCGGCCAGCATCATCAGCAGGCTCGACTTGCCGTCGCCATTGCGCCCGACAATGCCGATGCGGTCCCCTTCGGCCACGCCGAGCGTGACCGAGTCGAACACGGTCTTGGTCGGTACTTCGAGGTGCAGGGCCTCGGCTCCCAGTAAATGCGCCATATGTTTCCCAGCGTAGTCGTGCCGCAGGAGTCTCACTACACTGGCGATGTCGCGGTCGCGCGATGGATCGAGTCAGACCCGCTCCTCGCGGATCCAGCCAGGGAAGGCCACCGGTGACATCCAGGTTCTCACGCACCGCGTCGCAAGTGCTGTTCGGTGCTGCTGCCGTCGCGCTGGGAGCGGCGCTGATCTTCGCTCCCGTCACCGTGCACGGCATCGCGATCATCACGGGGCTCGGGCTCATCAGCGTCGGGGCGGGGTCGTTCTTCCGCCCCTCGCCCGCGGTCGGAGGACCCGAGGGCGCGCCGCGGATCCCTTCGCTCACGCGACTGGTCGGCGGTGCGCTCGTCGCGCTCGGCGCGCTGATGGCGCTCTGGCCCGACGCGGGTGCGCCCTGGCTCGCGTTCCTCGTCGGCGCCGCGCTCGTCGTGCACGGCGCGCTCGCGCTGTGGAACGCGATCACCGGCCGCGATGGGTGGCACGCCGACGCCCGCGCCGCGTCGGCGATCATGGGTGCGGCGACGATCGTGCTCGGCGTCGTCGCCTTCTCCTGGCCGGTGCTGACGCTGACAGTCTTCAGGCTCGGACTCGCACTGTGGCTGGTCGCGGTCGGCCTGCACGCCATCTGGGATGCAGTGGTGCGGCTGCGATCCGCCCGAGTCGGAGGTGCGCTCGAGGTCGGCGCGCCGGTTCGCGATGCATCATCCCGCACCGGTGCGCGGCCCTCGCGACTGCGTCGATGGGCCAGAACCGTGGGCGCCGTCGCGTCGCTCGCAGCCGCCGCGCTGCTCGCCTGGGGCAGCGGCACCGTGCTCGGAGGGTCGCCGATGCCCCAGCCTGGCGCGTTCTACTCGCCGCCTGCGGACGTACCGGGCGCCCCGGGTCAGCTGCTGCGCTCCGAGCCGCTCGACTCCGGGGTGCCCGAGGGCGCGCGAGCCTGGAAGATCCTGTACACGACCACGCACCCCGACGGCACGCCCGCCGTCTCGAGCGGCACCGTGCTCGCCCCGGTCGAGCCGACGAAACGTCCGCTGCCCCTGCTCAGCATCGCTCACGGTACGACGGGCGTCGTAGCGCAGTGCGCGCCCTCCATGAGTGCCGCGCCGTTCTCGGACGGAGCCGGTACCGCTCTCGCCGAGATGGTCGCGCAGCACGGCTGGGTCGCCGTCACGTCCGACTACGTCGGGCTCGGCACCCGCGGCGTGCACCCCTACCTCGTCGGAGACGCGGAGGCCCGGAATGTGCTCGACGCCTCGCGAGCCGTGCAGCAGCTCGACGCCGTCACGACGACCACGGAGACGGTCGTCTGGGGACATTCGCAGGGCGGGCAGGGCGCGCTCTGGACCGGGCAGATCGCCGAGGACTACGCGCCGGAGCTCACCGTGCGCGGGGTCGCGGCCTTCGCGCCGGCAGCCGACCTGTTCGGGCTCGCCGAGGTCGACAAGAACGACGCCGCCGGCAAGACCGTCTCCGCGTACATCGCGACGACATGGGCGCGGCTGTACCCCGACCTCGATCTGAAATCGCAGCTCACGCCGGGATCACAGGGCCCGGTCGAGCACATCCGCTCTCTGTGCTTCAACGGCAGCGACGTGCTCGCGGCGATCCTGCGGGGGTCGCAGATCCCGAATCAGATCTTCCCCGACCGCCTGCTGAACGGCGAGTTCGGCGATCGCCTGAAGGCGCAGACGCCTGTCGGCCCGTTCCCCGCCCCGGTACTCGTCGCCCAGGGTCGGGCGGATCCGCTCGTCCGCCCGGAGATGCAGCGCGACTGGGTCGAGGCGCGTTGCACGGACGGCGTCGACATCGACTACCGCACGTTCCCCGGCCTCAGTCACAACACCCTGGTGGCGGCGGACTCGCCGCTCACTCCGCAGATCGTGCAGTGGACGCTCGACCGCTGGGAAGGCAAGCCGGCGACCCCGAACTGCGACGACCTTCCGGCCTCGACGCCCGATGCGGAGCAGACGCCCGGGTAGCAGGCCTCAGAAGCCCGCGCCTCATCGCTCTAGGCCGCGCAGCACGACCCGCCGCAGCAAGATCCGCCCGACTCGCTGTCGCCCAGCAGGTTCAGGATCTCTCGCGTCTCGGCGTCGGCGAACGATGCGGCGCCTTCGAGGCCCGTCTCCGATCCGACCGACGGTGCGTCTCCTGCGGTGGTCTCGGTGCGGTGCTGTTCAGTCATCTTGTGCTCCTTCTGAATGTGGACGAGTCTAGACCGTGCCGGCCGGCGCATCGCCACGCTGGAACCCGAGCACCTGGTCGAAGACGTTCGCGAACGCCTCTGCTGATTGCGCGCCCGAGACCCCGTACTGCCCGTCGAGCAGGAAGAACGGAACGCCGGTGATGCCGAGCTGCCGCGCGCGCACGATGTCGCGCTGCACCGCCTCGCCGTACGCCTCGTCATCGAGCGCTGCCCGCACCTCATCGGCGTCGAGCCCCGCCTCGGCGCCGAGCCGCGCGAGCGCATCGGCGTCGGACATGTTCTCGCCCTCCGCGAAGTACGCGCGGAACAGACGCTCCTGCACCTCCGCCTGCACGCCGCGATCCCGTGCGAGGTGCAGTACTCGGTGGGCGCGCTGCGTGTTCGCGTGCTTGACGTCTGGGAACCGGAACTCGACATCCTCGGTGGCGCCGAGCTCGGTCATTTGCCCGAGCATCTGCTCGACCTGCGCTGCAGGCATGCCCTTGTGCCGCACCAGGAAGTCGATCTCGCTGCCGGAGAAGTCCAACGGGGTGTCGGGCGCGAGTTCGAAGCTGTGGCTCTCGACCTCGACTGCGACGCCGGGGTGCTGCTCGCGGAACGCGCGCACCGCGGCATCGAAGCGGTGCTTGCCGAGATAGCACCAGGGGCAGGCGATGTCGGACCAGATATCGACGCGGATCGTCTCGCCCGCTGGCAGTGTTTCATTCACACACGGTGCAGCGCCGAGCGGGTCGCGCGTATTCCCGGGGAGGATCAGCAGGATGTCGAGCGTCGCGGCGATCCCGCTCAGATGACGCGCGCGCCGGGCACGGGCCCCGACACGATGAGCGCCCGGAAGCCGCGCCGGCCGAGCACCGCACGCACTTCGGCCGCCTCCTGCGGCGTGCCGACGAGGAACGCGATGGTCGGGCCGGATCCGGACACGATTCCCGCCAGGGCGCCCCGCGACTCCCCCAGTTCGAGGATCTCGGTGAGCTCAGGGGCGAGCTTGAGCGCCGCGACCTGCAGATCGTTGTGCATCGCGTCCGCGAGGGAGTCGGCATCGCCGACGCGCACCGCCTGCAGCACAGCCGTCTCCACTTTCACGAGATCGGGTTGCGGGCCGAGTGCGCTGGCGTGACGGTCGCGGTGCTCGTCGAGCGTCCGGTACACGACCGGCGTGCTGAGTCCCGAGTCGGAGAGCGCGAGCACCCAGTGGAAGTCGCCCTTCGCGAGGGCCGGACTGAGTTCATCGCCTCGTCCGGTGCCGACGGCGGTGCCGCCTTCGAGCGCGAACGGCACGTCCGCTCCCAGTTCAGCGGCGAGCGGGAGGAGGCCTGCGCGGCCGAGGCCCGTGCCCCACAGTTCGTCGCAGGCGACGAGCGTGGCAGCCGCATCGGCGGAGCCGCCGCCCATGCCGCCGGCGATGGGCACGCGCTTGAGCACGGTGAGCGCGACGCCGCCCGCGTATCCCGTGCGCTGCGCCAAGAGCTTCGCCGCCGCGATCGCGAGATTCGAATCGTCTCGCGGGAGCCCGGAGGCGTCGACGGGGCCGACGAACTGGATCGAGAAGTCGTCGGCGGCGACGGCGGTGACCTCTTCGAAGAGCGACACGGCCTGGTAGAGCGAGGCCACGTCGTGGTACCCGTCGTGCTGCAGCGCGCCCACGCGGAAGAACACGTTGATCTTCCCTGGCGCGCGCACCGTGACCGGGCCCCCTCGGCTCCTACCCATGGTCCTACGCTAGCGCAAGCGCGGGCGCCGATCGGACGTGCGTGTCACACTCGTTCGTTAGTTGACAACGGTCAACCAAGTGGTATGGTTGATCTTCGTCAACTGTTGACTTGCATCAACCGATGCTCTCACGCTCACAGCACTCCGCAGCACACAGAATCAGGAACCAATGTCTCTCCCCGCATCCGCACCCACGGAACCGCCGAAGATGACGCATCGCCAGGTCCTCGAGGCGCTCTCAGGGCTCCTCCTCGGCATGTTCGTCTCCATGCTGGCCTCGACCGTCGTGTCGAGCTCGCTGCCCGTCATCATCCACGACCTCAAGGGCGATCAGGCCGCGTACACCTGGGTCGTCACCGCGACACTGCTCACCACCGCGATCTCGACGCCGATCTGGGGCAAGCTCTCCGATCTCTTCAATCGCAAGCTCCTGTTCCAACTCGCGATCGGCATCTTCGTGCTCGCGACGGCCGCGGCCGGGTTCTCGCAGGACCCCGGCACGATGATCGCCTTCCGCGCGGTGCAGGGCATCGGCGCTGGCGGACTCGCAGCCCTCAGCCAGGTCATCATGGCCGACATCATCAGCCCGCGCGAGCGCGGACGCTACATGGGCCTCTTCGGGGCCGTCATGGCGCTCTCGACCGTCGGCGGTCCGCTGCTCGGCGGCGTCATCACCGATTCGATCAACTGGCGATGGAACTTCTTCGTCGCACTGCCGTTCGCCGTCGCAGCGCTGTTCATCGTACAGAAGACCCTGCACCTGCCCAAGCGTCCGCGCAAGCGCACCAGCATCGACTACTTCGGCATCGTGCTCCTCTCCGTGTCGGTATCGCTGCTGCTCATCTGGGTGACCAATGCCGGGCGCGACTACGACTGGTGGAGCCTGACGACCATCCTGATGGTCGGCGGCGCCCTCGTCGCCGCGACGCTGTTCATCATCGTCGAACTGCGCTCCAAAGAACCCCTCGTGCCGTTGACGCTCTTCCGCAGCCGCACGTTCACGCTCGCCGTCGTCGCCTCGATCGCCACCGGCATCGCCATGTTCGGGTCGTCCGTGTTCCTGAGCCAGTACATGCAGCTCTCGCGCGGGGCCACCCCGACGCAGGCGGGCGTCATGACGATCCCCATGATCGCCGGCCTCCTGCTCGCCTCGATCGGCGTCGGCGGTCTCATCACGAAGTACGGCAAGTGGAAGCCGTACCTGATCGTCGGGGCCGTGCTGCTGATCGCCGGCTCGACGATGCTCTCGACCATCCATTACGACACGAACTTCGCTCTGGTTTCCCTGTACATGTTCCTGCTCGGCGCCGGCGTCGGCATGACGATGCAGAACCTGGTGCTCGTCGTGCAGAACACCGCGGATCCCGCGCAGATCGGCGTATCCAGTTCGGGTGTCACGTTCTTCCGCAGTCTCGGTGGCACGATCGGCGTCTCAGTGATGGGTGCAGCGCTGGCGGCCCGCGTGAGCGACCTCATGGGATCGGAATCCATCCTTCGCAAGATGGCCAC
The DNA here is from genome assembly GCF_037145595.1 of Leucobacter sp. USHLN154. Lineage (NCBI taxonomy): Bacteria > Bacillati > Actinomycetota > Actinomycetes > Micrococcales > Microbacteriaceae > Leucobacter > Leucobacter sp. USHLN154. Next base: position 59,212 of record NZ_JBBCXF010000007.1, on the reverse strand, counting down.
CGCGGTCCAGTCGCTCGGCGAAGAGGGCATCGCCGTCGCGCAGCAGCTGAAGTCGGGGGCTCTGCCAGAGGTCTCGACGATGCCGCACGCGATCAGGATCATCGTCGAAGACGTCTACGCGCAGGGCATCTCGCACTCCTTCCTCATCGCCGTGCCGTTCGCGGTGCTCAGCCTCATCGCGATCATCTTCCTGCCGAACACCCCGCTCACGAGCATGACGAACAGCGAGCGTGCGCACGCATCTGAGGCGGACTTCGCCACAGTGTCGACCTCGGAGGGCATGGGGGTGCTGACCGCGACCGGTGGCATCCCCGTGGTCGAGGACGACGACGCTCCGAACCGGCCGTCGGAGAAGTAGCGACATGTCGTCATCCACGCGTCCGGCTTCCGCGGCTCCCGCTGCGCCCTCCTCGGCTTCCGAGCACGAGGACCGCAGTGGGAGCCCCGCGGGCGACCCGCGCACGCAGGCCTTCGAGGCGCTCGAGCGGGAGTTCGAGCTCATCTTCACTCAGTTTCGCCGGTCGGCGATGGCGAATGCGTCGCAGGTGAGCGAGGGGATGCTTCCCGGCGCCTACAAGGTGCTGACGACGATCTCCCGGGTCGGGAGTGCGACGCTCTCCGAACTCACCGAGATACTGCTCACCGACAAGGGGCAGATGAGCCGCACGATCCGCGATCTCGACGAGCGAGGCCTCATCGACCGCGCGCCGGATCCGAGCGACGGCCGGTCGATCCGCATTTCAGTGAGCGAGTTCGGGACGCAGCGTCTCGCGATGACTCGGGGCGAGAAGGAGCACGAGCTCCGCGACGCGATGGGACGTTGGACCGTCAGCGACATCGTGCGGTTCACCGAGCTCCTGCACGCTCTCTCGCTCGGCCTTACTCCCCGGACTCCGTAGCACTGGCTGACGCGCGGGCGATCGCGAGAAACTCGTCGATCGCGAGTTCCTCCGCCCGCGCTGCGGGGTTCGACCCTGCTGCCGTGATCACGCCCACGGTGCGATCGAACCCTCCCAGCACCGGCTGCAGGGCTTGACGCAGCATCTTCCGGCGCTGCGCGAATGCCGCGTTGACGAGCTCGAAGGTCAGACGCCGCTCGGCCTCGGTGCCGCGAGGCTCGTCTCGACGCTCGTATCCCACGAGCACGGAGTCGACGCCGGGCACGGGCCAGAAGATCTTGCGGCTCACGGTGCCGGCGATGCGCCACGGACCGTACCAGGCCGCTTTCGCGCTCGGCGATCCGTACTCCTTCGATCCGGGCTGCGCGGCGATGCGGTACCCCACTTCGGCCTGCACCATCACGAGGCCGCCGCGCAGGTCGGGGAGCAATTCGAGCAGATGCATCAGGATCGGCACCGACACGTTGTACGGAAGATTCGCCACGAGCTTCGTGGGCGTCGCGTCGGCCGCGAAATCCTCGGCGGTGACGTCGAGCGCATCACTGCGCACCACACTCAGACGCGGGCGCTCCGCATCCGCGAAGACCTCCGGCTGCATCGCAGCCACCGTCGCCGGGAGCTCGGCGGCGAGCCGGTGATCGATCTCCACAGCGGTGACGCCCGCGCCGGTTTCGGTCAGTCCGAGCGTCAGAGAACCGAGCCCGGGTCCGATCTCCACCACGCGCTCCCCCCGCTGCACACCGGCGAGCCGCACGATCTTGCGCACCGTGTTCGGGTCGATGACGAAGTTCTGCCCGAGCTTCTTCGTCGGCGACACGCCGAGTCGCTCGGCGAGCTCGCGCACCTGCGCCGGACCGAGCAGCGCAGGCGCTTCGCGGTTCTCGTCGCTCACGAAGTCGCCTCAGCTGATTCGAGCTGCCACGATCCGTACACGCGTTCAGTATTGGCGGCGATGAGCGCGCACACCTCATCGAGGGGGCGCTCGAGGGTCTCCGCCAGACGCCGCACCGTGTAGGGCAGCAGGTACGGCGCGTTCGGCCGCCCGCGATAGGGTTCCGGCGTCAAGAACGGGGCGTCGGTCTCCATCAGCAGGAGCTCTGGCTTCGCGACGGCGATCGCCTCGCGGAGCACCGGCGCGTTCTTGAAGGTCGAGGGTCCGGCCACCGACACGTACCAGCCGTGGTCGTTGCAGATCTTCGCGAGGCGCGCATCGCCCGAGAAGCAGTGGAACACCGTGCGCTCGGGTGCGCCCACGCGGATCAGGGTGGCCACGACCTCGTCGTGGGCATCGCGATCGTGGATCTGCAACGCGATGCCGTTCGCCTTGGCGATTTCGATGTGCGCCTCGAACGATTCGATCTGCGCGTCCCGCCCGTCCTCGCCCGTTCTGAAGAAGTCGAGCCCGGTCTCGCCGATCGCGCGCACGCGAGGCTGAGCTGCGAGCCGGGCGATCTCGGAGAGCTGCTCGTGCAGCAGCCCCAGCTCAGCGACACGCGGCGCCTCGTTCGGGTGGAGTGCGACCGCGGCCAGCACGCGCGCGTCGCTCGCCGCCAGTTGCGCGCTCCACCGGCTCGTCTCGAGATCCGTTCCGACCTGCACGACTCCCTGCACGCCGACTGCAGCGGCACGCGCCAGCGACTCGAGCGGGTCGAGCTGATCCACACCGTCCTCGAACTCGAGGTGCGTGTGGTTGTCGTATACGGGCAGCGGCAGGGGCTCCGGAGCCGCAGGCCGCGTGAGGTCCCGCCCGTCCGACTTGCGTTTGCGGAGCCCGCCCTCGGGAACCGCTGCAGCAGCCTGACTCACTTGCCCGTCTCGTCGGCTTCGATCCGCGGGAACAGCACCGTGAGCGGCTGCTGCTCGGTGCCCGGCGCAAGCTTGCCCCAGACGGCCGCATCGCGGAGCGGCTGCTCGTCGAGTGCGCCGAGCGCGGACTCGGCGCCGAGCGCTGCCCACAGCTTGTAGGTCGCGAGCGGCACCACCGGAGCGAGGAGCTCGGCGAGCACGCGCAGCCCTTCGGTCGCCGTGTAGAGCACGGTGCCGAGACGCGCGCGCTGCCCCGGATCCTTCGCGAGCACCCAGGGCTCCTGCTCGGTGATGTACCCGTTCAGCGCGTCGACGAGCTCCCAGATCGCGGCGATCGCCTCGTGGATCGCGAACGCATCCATGCGCTCGTCGGCTCGCGCTGCCGCCGATGCCGCGAGTTCGCGAATCGCCTCGTCCGCAGGCGCTTCGTCGGCCGCCTCCGGCACTCGGGACTCGAAGTACTTCGCGTTCATCGCGAGTACCCGGCTCGCGAGGTTGCCGAAACCGTTCGCGAGTTCGGCCTGGTAGCGTGCCGCGAGATCCTCCCAGCTGAACGAACCGTCGTGCCCGAAGGAGATCGCTCGCATGAAGTAGTAGCGGAACGCGTCCGAGCCGAACGTATCGGTGATCTCGTTCGGCGCGATGCCGGTGAGCTTCGACTTCGACATCTTCTCGCCGCCCACGAGGAGCCAGCCGTGGGCGAAGACGTGGTTGGGCACCTCGAGCCCTGCTGCCATGAGCATCGCCGGCCAGATCACCGCGTGGAAACGCAGGATGTCTTTGCCGACGAGATGGTTCGCCGGCCACCGGCGCGCGAACTCCTCATCGTCCTGGCCGTAGCCGATGGCTGTGACGTAGTTCAGCAGCGCGTCGAACCAGACGTAGGTGACGTGCGATGCGTCCCACGGGATCGGAATGCCCCAGTCGAACGAGGTGCGGGAGATCGAGAGATCCTCGAGTCCCTGCTGCACGAACGCGATGACCTCGTTTCGCGCGCTGGCCGGTTGCACGAAGTCGGGCCGCTCCTCGTAGAGCGCGAGCAGACGATCCTGGAAGGCGCTCATCTTGAAGAAGTAGTTCTTCTCCTGCAGCAGCTCCAGGGGCTTGGAGTGGATGGCGCAGACCTTCTGACCCGCGAACTCACCGGTGCCGTCGACGATCTCGCTCTTGGGCTTGAACTCCTCGCACCCGACGCAGTAGAGCGCTTCGAACTCGCCCGCGTAGACGTGGCCGTCGTCATGCAGCTTCTGCAGGAACTTCGCGACGCCGGCCTCGTGGCGCGCGTCGGTCGTGCGGATGAAGTCGTCGTTGGAGATGTCGATCAGATCGAGCAGGGGCTTCCAGGCCGACTCGACCAGACGGTCCGCCCACTCCTTCGGTGCGACGCCGTTCGCAGTCGCGGTGCGCAGGATCTTCTGACCGTGCTCGTCCGTGCCCGTGAGGAACCAGGTGTCGTCCCCGGCCTGGCGGTGCCAGCGAGCGAGCACATCGGCGGCCACTTCGGTGTAGGCGTGCCCGATGTGCGGGGCGTCATTGACGTAGAAGATGGGGGTCGTCAAGTAGAACGAGGAGGGGTTGGCCATGGGTTCCATTGTATTGGGAACCGGGAGCTGAGCTGGTCGCGCGACGTCGCCCGGCCTCACTCCCCCGCGGCGACCACGATCTCCGGCTCGTGCCGCACCGGGAAGTTCACCGAGTTCGCGATGAAGCACGCTGCGAACGCGTCTGCGTGCGCCGCCCGCGCCGCGTCGACCATGCCGGACGCGGCAACGGTGACGCGCGGACGCAGGATGACCTCTTCAAAGGCTCCGCCGATCCCCTGCTGCCGCATCACTCCGGTCGCGGCGTCGCTGTACGCGACGACGACGACCCCGGCGCGCACGGCCATGTGCAGGTAGGAGAGCATATGGCACTGAGCGAGCGCGGTGACGAGGAGCTCCTCCGGGTTCCACCGGTCGCGGTCGCCGTGAAAGGTGGGATCCGCCGAGCCCTCGAGCGGAGCCTTCCCTTCGGCGTGGATCAGCAGCTCGCGCCCGTACGCGCGATACCCGCTCGTGCCGGTGCCGCGGTTGCCCGTCCACTCGACACCGACGCGGTACTCGTGCAGATCCTTCATGACCCCACTCTAAACGGTGTCGCAGTGCCCCGAGAGTAGGATCGAGACCATGAGTTCAGCGACCAGCGCCGTAGCCGTCAGCACCGAATCTTCAGTTCCTCAAGAGCGTCTCGTACGCACCGAGATCCCCGGGCCCCGCTCGAAGGAGATCCACGAGCGGCGACGCGCAGTCGTGCCTCCCGGCGTGCACAGCGTGCTCCCCGTGTACATCGAGCGCGCGCACGACTCGATCCTCATCGATGTCGACGGCAATCAGATCATCGACGTCTGCGGCGGCATCGGCGTCACCACGATCGGGCACACTGATGATCGCGTCGTCGCGGCGGCGACCGCCCAGCTGCAGAACGTCACCCACACGCTCTTCACGATGACCCCGTACGAACCCTACGTGCAGGTCGCCGAGCATCTCGCGAAACACGTACCGGGGTCGACGGCGAGCGCTCCGTACAAGACACTGCTCATGAATTCGGGGGCCGAAGCAGTCGAGAACGGCGTCAAGATCGCACGGAAGTTCACGGGACGGCCGGGGGTCGCCGTGCTCGAGCACGCCTACCACGGTCGCACGCTCCTCACGAGCAGCATGAATCACAAGGCTGCGCCGTACGCGCTCGGGTACGGCCCGCGAGTCGGCGACATCTACAAGGCGCCGAACTCCTACCCGTTGCACGACGGACTCACCGGCGCAGAGGCCGCCTCGCGCACGATCGCCTACCTCGAGAAGCAGGCCGGGGCATCCGACCTCGCATGCCTCGTGGTCGAGCCGGTCCAGGGTGAAGGCGGCTTCATCGTGCCAGCCGACGGCTTCCTCCCGGCGCTCGCCGAGTGGTGCCGCGCCAACGGCATCGTCTTCATCGCCGATGAGGTGCAGGCGGGGATGGCGCGCACCGGCACGGTCTTCTCGATCGAGCAGTTCGGCGTCGTGCCCGACATCGTGCTCTCGGCCAAGGGCATCGCCGGAGGCCTGCCGCTCGCGGGGATCACGGGCCGGGCCGACATCATGGACCAGTCGCAGCCGGGCGGACTCGGAGGAACCTTCGGCGGCAATCCGGTGTCGTGCGCGGCCGCCGTGGCCGTCTTCGAGCAGATCGAATCGCTCGGCCTGCTCGGCGAGGCCCGACGCATCGAGTCCTCCTTCGGGGCCGGCCTGCGCGAGCTTCAGGAACGCTTCCCCGCGATCGCCGAGGTGCGCGGCATGGGGGCGATGCTCGCCATCGAGGTGACGAAGCCCGGCACGCTCGAACCCGACGCCGATCTCGTCGCTCGAGTCATCGACGCGGCCGCGCAACGGGGGGTGCTGCTGCTGAGCAGCGGCGTGCACAATCAGGCGATTCGCTTCCTGCCCTCGTTGAAGATGAGTGACGCACTCATCGCCGACGTCATGTCCGTGCTGCAGGAGTCGTTCTCGGTCGCGAGCTCGTAGGGGCTCGCGGCGGCGCGCCTCGGCGAGCGCTGGGCCGCAGCGCTCAGCGTTCTTCCGGGCGGGGCGTGCTCGGCGCATCGGGGAGGATCACGGGCTCGACGTCGTCGCAGTCCTCCTCGTCCTGGCCATCCCGGCTCGGCGTGTGCACCGGAGCCGATGTCACTGCCGCCGCAGCGCGGCTCCGGTCGCCCTCGGAGCACACGCTCTCCGTGTGGTCCGAGAGATCGATGCCGGATCCCTCGATGCTTCCGGTGTCGACGACATCTCCGACCGCGTGCACATCGATGACGACGACGGTCACATTGTCGCGACCCGCGTTCTCGAGCGCGTGCCGCACGAGCGAGCGGGCGGCGGCCTCCGCAGTGACCTCCGTCGCGAGGAAGTGCTGGATGCCGACATCGGTCAGCTCCTTGGTCAAGCCATCGGAGCAGATGAGCAGCCGCTGACCCGCGATGAGCGCCAGCGACGTGTAATCGGGAATGGGTGCCTCGTTGAACCCGACGGCGCGCGTGATGACGTTGGCGTGCGGGTGCACCTCCGCCTCTTCCTCGGTGATCGCGCCGGTATCGATGAGGTGCTGCACGACCGAGTGATCCACGGTGATCTGGCTCAGCGCACCCTTGAAGTACTGGTAGACGCGGGAGTCGCCGATGTTGAAGACCTTCCACGTCGGCTCGGGATCCGTGCCGAGCACGACTCCGGTCACCGTCGTGCCTGCTCCGAGCTCCGTGTCGCCGGCGTCGAGCTCGATGTCGTCGACGGCGTCGCCGAGCGTCTCGTCGATGTCCTGCTCGCTCACCAGGTCTTTGCCGCCGAGTTCGGCGAGACGTCGAACGACCGCTGCCGAGGCGATCTCGCCGGCGGAGTGACCGCCCATCCCGTCCGCGATCGCGAACACCGGCGGGGCCGTCACGTAGCTGTCCTGATTGTTCTCTCGACGGCGCCCGACGTCCGTCATCGCGAACCACGAGAGTTCGAGCTCGAGATCGCCTCCGGCACGATAGTTCAGCCGTCGCCGAACTCCGTTCTCTCCGCGAGCCGTCACAGCTTCCCTCTCATAGACACCCGAGCCATATTACCCTGCATCCGCTTGCCGCGATGCGGTCATGCCCGGAGCACCGAGCTGCGTGACGAGCGTGAGGGTCCGCTCGTCGGGGTCGGCGTGCAACTCGAGCCCTGCCGACGCGCCCCAGCTGAGGAGCGCGTCCATATCTGAAACGGCGGCCTGGTCGCTCGCGAGGCGCCGCACCAGATCGCCTTTCGCCGCCTTGTTGAAGTGGTTCAGGGCGCGTACCTCGCCGTCCGCGCTGCGCTGCGCGACATGCACGAACCATCCGATACCGTCCGGGAGCGGGGCGAGAGCTGCGTAATCCTGTGAGCGGAGATCGAGCACCAGGCCGGGGGCGTCATCCCACGAGATGGCAGCGTGTGCGCCGCTCCACAGGCGTTTCAGCGGCATGGCGAGTTCCGGCAGACGCGAGCTCGCGGAGAGTCTGTACGCGGGGATCTCATCCCCCGCACCGATCAGGCCGAAGAGCGCGGACTGCACAGCGACGTGATCGTCGAGCCACTTCCGGGACGCCGTATCGAGCGTGGCGACATCGAGGGCGTCGTACAGCACTCCCGTGTACCGCTCGATCGCCGGCAGCACGCCGCTCTCACCCAGTCGGCGGTTGTGCGCGAGCTCGGCGCGGTTCTTCACCCCGAGCTTCAGCGCTTTCGCTGCCGCCGCTTCGTCGCTGCTCAGCGATTCGAGCGCTTCGCGCACGCGTCGTCGGAACTCGGCGAGCTCGTCAGCGAATCGGAGCCGTGCCGGGTCGAACGCGCCGGCGCCGCCGGGCCGCTTCGTCTCGGACGGCGGAAGCAGGAGGAACATGCGTACCTTTCGTGCGCTGCACGAACGAACGGCCGATCAGTGCCCCGTGGAGGGCATGACCGGCCGTTCGCTGGTGTTGGGGACTACGCTACGGTGGCGCGTCCCGCGACAATGGTGATGGTGTCGTGGTCGACCGAGAGGAACCCGCCCTCCGCCTCGACCGCGACTTTCTCGCCGCCAGCGGTGGTCACGCGCACCTCGCCCTTCGCCAGAAGCGCGAGCAGTGGCTCGTGGCCGCTGAGGATACCGATCTCGCCTTCGACCGTCTTCGCGATGACCTGGGAGGCTTCACCCGCCCAGACCTGACGCTCGGCCGAGACGACGCTCACGTTCAGCGCCATCGTTTAGGCCAGATCCTTCTGCATCTTCGCCCAGTTCTCCTCGACATCGTTGATGCCGCCGACGTTGAAGAACGCCTGCTCTGCAACGTGGTCGAACTCGCCCTTGGCGATGGCATCGAACGACTCGATGGTCTCCTTGAGCGGAACCGTCGAGCCCTCGACACCGGTGAACTTCTTCGCCATGTAGGTGTTCTGCGAGAGGAACTGCTGGATGCGACGTGCGCGCGACACGGTGATCTTGTCTTCCTCGGAGAGCTCGTCGACACCCAGGATCGCGATGATCTCCTGGAGTTCCTTGTTCTTCTGCAGGATGGCCTTGACCGTGGTGGCGACGCGGTAGTGATCCTCGCCCAAGTAGCGGGGGTCGAGGATGCGCGAGGTCGACGTCAGCGGATCGATCGCCGGGTAGAGACCCTTCGATGCGATCTCGCGCGACAGCTCGGTCGTCGCGTCGAGGTGCGCGAAGGTCGTCGCCGGAGCCGGGTCGGTGTAATCGTCGGCGGGGACGTAGATCGCCTGCAGCGAGGTGATCGAGTGACCGCGCGTCGAGGTGATGCGCTCCTGGAGCACACCCATCTCGTCTGCGAGGTTCGGCTGGTAGCCCACAGCGGAGGGCATACGGCCGAGCAGCGTCGAGACCTCGGAACCGGCCTGGGTGAAGCGGAAGATGTTGTCGATGAACAGCAGCACGTCCTGCTTCTGCACATCGCGGAAGTACTCCGCCATGGTCAGCGCCGAGAGGGCGACGCGAAGACGCGTTCCCGGCGGCTCGTCCATCTGGCCGAACACGAGCGCGGTCTTGTCGAAGACGCCCGCTTCTTCCATCTCGTGGATGAGGTCGTTGCCCTCACGGGTGCGCTCGCCGACGCCGGCGAACACCGACACACCGCCGTGATCCTGCGCGACGCGCTGAATCATCTCCTGGATGAGGACGGTCTTGCCGACACCCGCGCCGCCGAACAGGCCGATCTTTCCACCCTGCACGTAGGGCGTGAGGAGGTCGATCGACTTGATGCCGGTCTCGAAGAGCTCGGTCTTCGACTCGAGCTGGTCGAACGCCGGCGGGGTGCGATGGATGCCCCAGCGCTCGGTGATCTCGATGGTCTCACCCTCGGGGAGGTTGAGCACGTTGCCCGAGACGTCGAACACCTTGCCCTTGGTGATGTCGCCGACGGGCACGCTGATGGGGCCTGCCGTGTCGAACACTTCCTGGCCACGGACGAGACCGTCGGTGGGCTTCAGAGCGATGGCGCGGACGAGGTTGTCTCCGAGGTGCTGTGCGACCTCGAGAACGAGCTTCGAGGACGCGGTGCCGTCACCGAAGTCGACGCTCGTCTCGAGAGCGTTGTAAACGGCGGGAATCGCATCGTGGGGGAACTCGATGTCGACGACGGGCCCGGTGACTCGAGCGATCCGCCCGACAACCTTGGTGGCCTCAGTCGCCACTGCGGCGGTTTCGGTCATGATTCTCTCTCTTCGTGCTGTTTTAACCGGACAGCGCGTCAGCGCCGCCCACGATCTCGGAAATCTGCTGGGTGATCTCCGCCTGGCGCGCGTTGTTCGCGAGGCGGGTGTAATCCCGGATCAGCGTGTCGGCGTTATCACTTGCGGACTTCATCGCCTTCTGCGTCGCAGCATGCTTCGCTGCGGCCGATTCGAGCATCGCGTTGTACACGCGCGACTCGATGTAGGCGGGAAGCAGGCGGTCGAGCACGGTGTCTGCATCCGGCTCGAACTCGTACAAGGCTTCCGGTGCATCGGTTGCCTCGGCCACGCCCTCGACGATCTGCAGGGGCAGCAGGCGGTGCACCTGCGGCACCTGGCTGACCATGCTGATGAGGCGGTTGTAGACGAGGTGGATCTCTTGCGCTCCGCCTTCAGCAGCGGGGCGCCCGAAGATCTCGAGCAGCGCTTCAGCGACTTCGCTGCCGGTCTCGAACGTCGGGTTCTCGGTGTCGCCCGTCCAGACGCGCTCGGAGGCGCGACGGCGGAACGAGAAGTACCCCTGGGCCTTGCGGCCGATCAGGTAGTACACGACGTCCTTGCCCTCGCTGCGGAGCAGCTCGCTCAGCTCCTCGGCTTCGCGCAGCACCTGCGAGTTGAAGGCGCCTGCGAGGCCGCGGTCCGAAGTGAAGATGACGACCGCTGCGCGCTCGACCTTCTCAGCCTCGGTGAGCAGCGGATGGTCGGAATTCGAGTGCGTGGCGACGGCAGAAACCGCGCGTGTGATCGCGGTCGTGTACGGCGTCGAAGCTTCGACGCGCGCCTTCGCCTTCTGGATGCGAGATGCCGCGATCAGCTCCATCGCACGGGTGATCTTCTTGGTCGTCTGGGCAGAACGAATTTTCTGCCGGTAGACCCGAAGTTGCGCTCCCATGTCTCTCCTGTAGTGGTTGGGGCTGGCTGGTGATCAAGGTTCGGGGTGGGCGGGGACGATCGTCCCCGCCCACTGATCCCTACTTCTTGTTGACGACCAGCTGCTCCTGCTGGATCTCGGCTTCGTCGATCGCGTCGAACTGCTCGGCCAGGCTCTGACCGCTCGACGTGCGGAACTCGCTCGTGAACTTGCCGATCTGGCTTTCGAGCTCGGCGACGGTTTCGTCGGCGAGGACGTTCGTCGTGCGGAGCGTGCCCAGCACCTCGGAGTTGCGTCCGAGGTAGTCGAGGAACTCGCGCTCGAAGCGGAGGATGTCCTCCACCGGAACGTCATCCATGAAGCCCTTGGTACCCGCCCAGATCGACACGGTCTGCTCTTCGACCGGGTACGGGGTGTACTGGGGCTGCTTGAGGAGCTCGGTGAGGCGCGCACCGCGGGCGAGCTGCCTGCGGCTGGTCGGATCGAGGTCCGACGCGAACATCGCGAACGCCTCGAGCGCACGGTACTGAGCGAGCTCGAGCTTCAACGTACCCGAGACCTTCTTGATCGACTTCACCTGAGCGTCGCCGCCCACGCGCGACACCGAGATGCCGACGTCGACCGCGGGCCGCTGGTTCGAGTTGAACAGGTCGGACTGCAGGAAGATCTGGCCGTCGGTGATCGAGATCACGTTGGTCGGGATGTAGGCCGAGACGTCGTTGGCCTTCGTCTCGATGATCGGCAGACCGGTCATCGAACCCGCGCCCAGCTCGTCGGAGAGCTTCGCGCACCGCTCCAGCAGACGGGAGTGGAGGTAGAAGACGTCACCCGGGTATGCCTCGCGCCCCGGCGGACGACGCAGCAGCAGCGATACCGCGCGGTAGGCCTCAGCCTGCTTCGACAGATCGTCGAAGATGATGAGGACGTGCTTGCTCGCGTACATCCAGTGCTGGCCGATGGCCGAGCCGGTGTAGGGGGCGAGGTACTTGTAGCCAGCGGGATCCGAAGCCGGGGATGCCACGATGGTCGTGTACTCCATCGCTCCGGCGTCTTCGAGCGCGCCCTTCACCGAAGCGATGGTCGAGCCCTTCTGACCGATCGCGACGTAGATGCAACGCACCTGCTTCGAGATGTCGCCCGATTCCCAGTTCGCCTTCTGGTTGATGATCGTGTCGATCGCGAGGGCGGTCTTGCCGGTCTGACGGTCGCCGATGATGAGCTGGCGCTGGCCACGGCCGACGGGGATCATGGCGTCGATCGCCTTGATGCCGGTCTGCAGAGGCTCGTGCACCGACTTGCGCTGCATGACGCCGGGAGCCTGGAGCTCGAGGGCGCGACGGCCTTCGATTCCGGTGATCTCGCCGAGTCCGTCGATGGGCTTGCCGAGCGGGTCGACCACGCGGCCGAGGTAGCCCTCGCCAACGGGAACGGAGAGCACCTCGCCGGTGCGGGTGACCTGCTGGCCCTCTTCGATGCCGGTGAACTCACCGAGCACCACCACACCGATCTCGTTCTCTTCCAGGTTCTGCGCGAGACCCAGGGTGCCGTCCGCGAAGCGAATCAGTTCGTTCGCCATCACGCCCGGGAGTCCCTCGACGTGCGCGATGCCGTCAGCGGCGTCGACGACCGTGCCGACCTCGGTCTTGCCAGCCTCGGTGGGCTCGTACGACGCTGCGAAGTCCTTCAGCGCGTTACGGATCTCATCCGGGCTGATTGAGAGTTCTGCCATTTCGTTTCCTCTGTCTGTTCCGGAAGCGCAGCCCCCGGGGGTGAAAAGTTGTCGCTATGCAGCGAGCTGCTGTCGGAGATCGGCGAGCCGCGCGCGAACGCTTCCGTCGATCACGTCATCGGCGATCTGCACCCGGATTCCACCGACCAGAGTCGGGTCGACCACGGTCGTGATGCGCACGGGGCGCCCCGCCGACTGCTCGAGTGCGCGTGCCAGACGCTGCTGCTGCTCCGCCGTGAGCGGCGTCGCAACGGTGACCGTTGCGAGCTCGCTGCCGGCCTCATCCGCCGCGAGGCGTGCTGCCTGACGCAGCGTGGCGTCGAGACGCCGACCGCGCGGGCTTGCGACGAGATGCGAGAGGACGGTCAGGGCCGAAGCCGATGTCTTCCCCTGGAAGAGGCGCTGCACGAGGGCGAGCTTGCCGGCAGGGTCTGCCAGCTTGCTGCCGAGGCTGAGTTGCAGTTCATGGTTGCGATCGATCACATCGACCGCAGCGAGGAGCTCATCGGAGAGCGCAGGGTTCACGGCGCCTTCCGCACGAATGCCGAGCTCTTCGACGCCCGAGACGAACTCGGCGACATTCGACCACCGGGCCTGAACGGCAGCGGTGAGTACTGAGCGCGCGCCAGCGGAGAGACCGCTGAAGAGTCGCTCGACCAGCTGCGACTTCGCCTCGGCCGGAGCCGAAGCATCGCCGAGCGCCGCTGCGAGCGCGGGGCTCTCAGCAACCCGGCTCGCCGCTTGCAGCAGCTCACCGCCGGCGTTCGTGTCGAGACCGGACCCGAGCGCGGTTCGCGCCTGGGCCAGTGCTTCGCGTGACGCGCTTCCCATTACTGAGCCGCCTTCTCGGATGCTTCGAGGTCGGCCAGGAAGCGATCGACGAGCGCCGAAGCCTTCTGGTCGTCGGTGAGCGTCTCGCCGACCACGCTCGAGGCGAGGTCGATGGCGAGCGAGCCCACGTCCTTGCGGAGCGAGACGACAGCGCTCTGGCGCTCGGCCTCGATCTGCGCCTGCGCGGCGTGGGTGATGCGTGCCTGCTCGGTCACCGCATCCTCCTTCGCCTTTGCGACGATCTTGTTCGCGTCGAGACGAGCCGACTCGCGGATCTCGCCGGCCTCCTGCCGAGCGCTCGCGAGCTGGGCGGTGTATTCCTGGAGTGCGGCCTCGGCCTTCGCCTGAGCCTCGTCGGCTTTGGCGATGTTGCCTTCGATCGCCTCTGCGCGAGCATCGAGCATCGTCTGCATCTTGGGAAGGAAGACCTTCCAGAATGCGACGAGGATGATGGCGAAGACGACCGCAGACCACACGATGTCGTACGTTGCGGGGAAGAGCGGATTGAGGTTCGCGCCCTCCTCCGCTGCAACGAAGACTGCGTTATTCATCGAGCCTCCCTTTCGAGACTAGGGAAAGGTGAAAGCGGCTTACGCAGCGAAGATGAACGGCGTCGCGATCGCGATGAACGCGAGCGCCTCGGTGAACGCGATACCGATCCACATGAGGACCTGGAGGCGGCCGGCGAGCTCGGGCTGGCGGGCGACACCCTCGATGGTCTTGCCGACGACGATACCCACGCCGATGGCGGGTCCGATGGCAGCGAGGCCGTAACCGACGGTTGCGATGTTGCCCGAGATTTCAGCGAGAACAGACACGGTATGTGTTTCCTTCCGTATGTGAGTGCGGCGGTTGCCGAACCCGATTGGTTAGTGCTCTTCAGCCAGCGCGAGCTGGATGTAGACGGCGGTGAGAAGTGCGAAGACGTAGGCCTGCAGAACGGCCACGAGGATCTCGAAGAGCGTGAACGCCGCACCGAATGCGAACGTGCCGACGCCGAAGAGCTTGAAGAAGCCCTCGCCCGAGAAGAGGAAGAACTGCGTCGCTGCGAAGAGCAGGACCAGGAGCAGGTGGCCTACGAGCATGTTCATCAGCAGTCGGAGCGTGAGCGTGACCGGACGGATGATGAACGTCGAGACGAACTCGATCGGCGTCACGATGATGTAGATGGCCTTCGGCACGCCTGACGGGAAGAGCGCGTTCTTGAAGAAGTTGCCCGGGCTCTTCTTGATGCCCGCGTAGATGAAGGTCACGTACGAGACCGCCGCGAGCGTCAGCGGGAAGCCGATGACCGAGCTGGCCGCGATGTTCAACCCTGGGACGATGCCCGTGATGTTGAACGCCAGAACCGTGAAGAAGATGGCGGTAAGGATGGGAAGGAAGCGGCGTCCGTCTTTCTTTCCGAGCAGGTCCTCAGCGATGTTGACGCGCACGAAATCGAGCGCCATCTCTGCAAGGGACTGCCCGCGCGTCGGGATGACACGCATCCGGCGAGTGCCGAGCCAGAAGAGGAGCAGCAGTACGACCATCATGAGGACACGGATCAGCATGATCCGGTTCATCGCGAACGGCGTACCTTCGAAGAGCACGATGTCGGGGAAGAACTCGGCCATCGTCGGCGCGTGGAATTCACCCTCTTCGGCCGCGAAAAGTACGGGGGCCACGAGGTGCATAGCGTTAGCGAACAGCGCCATTCTCCTGACTTCGGTGCGGCATCAGCCAGCACGGTGTCGAACGGTGGTCGTGCCCCCGGGGCGGCGGTGGCACAGCGCAACCAGCCCAGCAGGGAACATACTTGAGTGTATCAACCTTTCCGCTCCAGAAGAAACTCGGAACGGTGTGATCACAGGTTCAGGATCGCCGGGTATCCGAGATGATCGGGATGCGCGAGCGCGAGATGACCACGACGTCGAGCACCAGCGAGGCGATGACGCTCGCGATCACGCCGAAGAACATGACCCGCGTATCGAGCCACTCGGCGTCGCGCAGCAGGACGACGGCGACGATGAAGACGATGAATTTGAAGACCCAGCTTCCGAGCACGATGCCGAAGAAGGCCGTGATGTAGAAGTCGCGCTCGATGAATCGATTCGCGAACGCGATGCTGCCCACCGTCATCATCAGGAAGAGGCCGCCCAGCGCGGTTCCGATGACTCCGCCCCAGAGGCCCGGCTGACCGGACGCGAGGTACCCGATCACCGCGAAGACCACGATCAGGGCCGCGGTGACGACCAGGCCCCACCGCAGCGCGCGCAGCAGCACGGGCTGGGAGGACGGCATCGGCCGAGGGTCGGTCTCGTTCGGCTGCGCGAGATCACTCACTCTGGGATCCTTTCGGCGGCGCCTGCTCGGCGAGCTGATCGACGCCGGCGGCGTCGGCTCGGGTGGGCCGTCGCGTCAACGGTACCAAGCCCTTCCGTGCCGCAGCTGCACGGACGCGACGGGCCGGGTACATCAGGAGCGCGAACGTCGCCGCTCCCCCGATGCCCAGCACGACCGCAGGCAGTACGAAGCTCTGAGTCGTGAAGACGAGCAGCACCGCGACCGAGAGCACTGCCGTGCCCGCGTAGAAGATGCAGACCGCTTGGAGCGGCGAGTGGCCCATGTCCAGCAGGCGATGGTGCAGATGGAGTCGGTCCGCCGTGAACGGGCTCTTCCCCGCGCGCAGCCGTCGTGCGACCGCGAGCGAGAAGTCGGCGAGCGGCAGGGCCAGCACGGCGATCGGAAGGATGATCGGGATGTAGCTCGCGAGCACGAGCTTCTGATCGAGGGAGGCCGGATTCAGCTGCCCGGTCACCGACACGGTCGACGTCGCCATCAGCAGCCCGACGAGCAGCGCTCCCGTGTCCCCCATGAACATCCGCGCGCGGTGCCAGTTGAACGGCAGGAATCCGACGCAGATGCCGACGATGACGATGGCGATGAGGCTCGCGAGGATGACCGAGTCGACGCGCCCGATCTGGTCGTTGAGCAGACGCGTGTAGATGAAGAATAGCGAGTTCGCGATGATCGCGACACCCGCGACCAGGCCGTCGAGGCCGTCGACGAAGTTGACGGCGTTCATCACCAGCGTCATCAAGAACACGGTGAGGAGGAAGTTCACCACCGGGGAGCCGATGATCAGCGTGTCCCCGAACGGCAGGGAGACGATCTGGATGCCGCTCCACGCGAGAATGCCGGACGCGACGAGCTGCGCGGCGAGCTTGATCATCCAGTCGAGGTCGAGCAGGTCGTCGAGCACGCCGACCACGGCGATGATGCCGCAGGCACCGAGCAAGGCCCACATCTGGTTGCGCTGGGCGAAGAGGGACGCGAACTCGTGCTGGGTGCTCGCGACCGCGAAGGCTGCGACGATCCCGAGGAACATCGCGACCCCGCCGAGTCGTGGCGTCGGGGCGGTGTGCACATCGCGGGCGCGCACTTCCGGCGTCCAATGGAAGCGGCGGCTCAGCCGAAGCACTCCCCAGGAGGCGACCGCAGTGACGAGAGCCGCGACCGCGACGACCGTCACGTAGGCAAGCACGCTACTCCCCGAACACGACCTGCGGCAGCAGTTCCGCGATCAGATCGCGGGAGACGCCGCCTTCGCGCAGGATGCGGATCTCGCCGCCGTCCTCGGTCAGGCGCGTGGCATCGACGATCGTCGACGCGACGCCGTCGCCGGCCGCCGGGCCAGCGTCCAGGTAGACCGAAAC
The DNA here is from genome assembly GCF_037145595.1 of Leucobacter sp. USHLN154. Taxonomy (NCBI): domain Bacteria; kingdom Bacillati; phylum Actinomycetota; class Actinomycetes; order Micrococcales; family Microbacteriaceae; genus Leucobacter; species Leucobacter sp. USHLN154. Next base: position 42,143 of record NZ_JBBCXF010000007.1, on the reverse strand, counting down.
GGAGTCCCCGAGCATCTCCTGCGCTTCGGCCGCCGTGCGCGCCGCCGGCCGACCGGTCAGATTGGCCGAGGAGACGGCGAGGGGCCCGGTTTCACGGAGCAACTCGAGCGCGAGCGGCTGATGCGGGATGCGGAGCGCGACGGTGCCCCCGGTCTCGCCGAGATCCCAGCTGAGGAGCGGGTTGGCTTGCGTGATGATCGTGAGCGCGCCCGGCCAGAACGCGTCGGCCAGGGCGCGAACGGGGGCGACGACCTCAGCGGCGAGGGCCGCGAGCGTATCCGTGTTCGGAATCAGCACCGGTGGCGGAGACTGCCGGTCGCGACCCTTCGCGTCGAGCAGGCGCTGCACCGCATCGGGGTTGAAGGCATCGGCGGCGACGCCGTAGACCGTGTCGGTCGGAACGACGACGAGTTCACCCCGGCCAATCGCCTGCCGTGCGGTGCGCGTACCGGCGAGCAGTTGCGAACTATCGGAGCAATCGAAGAACTCGGCCATAGCTCGCCAGTCTACTCCTGTCGCGCACGGGACCGACTGGATCGCCCGCCCGGCCTCTCATCGCAGGGCGGTCGTCGCCCGGTCCCGCCCGGTGAGATCCGGATGGGTCGCGGCTGCGCGCCAGCCGTCCGCGGTCAACAGCTCCCGGATCGCGCGCCCTTGCGACTCCGCGTGCTCGATCACGAGGGTTCCCCCGGAGACGACGAGTGCGCGCGCCGACCGACTGATGCTCCGAACGATGTCGAGGCCGTCCTCTCCCCCGTACAGCGCGAGCTGCGGATCGTGATCCCGCACTTCCGGATCGCGGGGCACCATGCCGCTCGGCACGTATGGAGGATTCGACACCAGTACGTGCACGCGCCCCGCGAGCGGCGCGAGGTCGGCGATCTCCTCCAGAGCGGTCGCGTCCCCCTGCACCAGCGACACGCGACCGTCGCCCCACTCTGCGACGTTCCGCTCCGCCCAGGCGAAGGCCTCGCGACTCATCTCGACCGCCCAGATGCGGGCCCTCGGGACTTCGTGCGCCATCGCCAGGGCGAGCGCGCCGCTCCCCGTGCAGAGGTCGACGGCGATCGGCTCGGGATCCGGGACCAGCTGCAGCGCATTGATCGCGAGCTGGGCGACGACCTCCGTTTCGGGGCGCGGCACGAAGACTCCAGGACCGACCGCGAGCTCGATGGATCGGAACGGCGCGCGGCCGGTCAGGTGCTGCAGCGGGACCCGCCGAGCGCGCTCCTCCGTGAGTTCCACCGCCGCTGCCGCGTCAGCAGGCGTGATCTCTGCCCGCATCACGGCCAGCGCCTGCACCCGGCCGCGCGACTCGCCGAGCACGTGCCCGAGGATGAGCTCGGCATCGGCCGACGGATCCTCGATTCCCCCGGCGAGCATCCGCTGCCGCATCGCGTCCAGCAGCACATCGACCCGTGCGGTCGCCGTCGGGGCAGCGCCCTGTTCGTCAAGCATGACTCCACCCTCCCACATCGGTCGCGAGCCGTCGTGCGGCGCACGTTCGACGCCATCTGGCGCTCGGCGTCACACTGCGACTTGCTGCATAACGTCTGCGAACGCGAGGGATAACCGATCGATATAGTTTGAGGAGGCCTCGCCGCCCCAGCGGCCCGCAACGATTCGACCCCAGGAGGATGCAGCACCATGGCACGGACCTACGACAACATCACGCAGGCGTTCGGCAACACGCCCCTCGTCCGACTGAACCGCGTTACTGAGAATGCGGGCGCCGAGGTGTTCGCGAAGCTCGAGTTCTACAACCCGGCCGGCTCGGTGAAGGATCGCATCGGCATCGCCATCATCGACGCCGCAGAGCAGTCGGGCGATCTGCAGCCCGGCGGCACCATCGTCGAAGGCACGAGCGGCAACACCGGGATCGCACTCGCCTTCGTCGGCGCGGCCCGCGGCTACCGCGTGATCCTGACCATGCCGGAGACCATGAGCATCGAGCGCCGCAAGATGCTGCGCGCCTACGGCGCCGAGATCGTGCTCACCGAGGGCCCCCTCGGCATGAAGGGCGCCGTCGCGAAGGCCGAGGAGATCGCGTCGAACACGCCGGGCGCTGTGCTCGCGAAGCAGTTCGCGAACCCCGCGAACCCGGCAGTCCATCGCGCCACCACGGGGCCGGAGGTCTGGAACGACACCGATGGCTCGGTCGACATCTTCATCGCGGGAATCGGCACCGGGGGCACCATCACCGGCGCCGGCGGGTACCTGAAGGAGCAGAACCCGAACGTGCAGGTCATCGCCGTCGAGCCGATCGACTCGCCGCTGCTCACCGAGGGCAACGCTGGTCCCCACAAGATCCAGGGACTCGGCGCGAACTTCGTTCCCCCGATCCTCGACCGCGAGGTCTACGACGAGGTCATCGACGTCACGCTCGCCGATTCCATCGCGAAGGCGCGCGCGCTCGCAACGGACGAGGGCATTCTCGCCGGCATCTCCGGCGGCTCCGCCGTCTGGGCCGCCACCGAGGTCGCCAAGCGCCCCGAGAACGCCGGCAAGAAGATCGTCGTCGTCGTCCCTGATTTCGGTGAACGCTACTTCTCGACGGTGCTCTTCGAGGACCTCGATGCCTGAGGCTGCAGGAATCTGACGACGCAGACACCCCCTACGAGATGAGCGTGTTCTCCCGCATTCGTGAAGACATCTCCGCCGCCCGCGCGCACGATCCAGCAGCGCGCAGTGCGGCGGAGGTGTTCTTCGTGTATTCAGGCCTCCATGCCGTCTGGTGGCATCGCGTGTCGCACGCGCTGTGGCGGCGCGGCATGCGGTTCGTGCCGCGCGCCATCTCCCAGGTATCCCGATTCTGCTCCGGTATCGAGATCCACCCCGGGGCCACGATCGGCCGCCGACTGTTCATCGACCACGGCATGGGAGTCGTCATCGGCGAGACCGCCGTCATCGGCGACGACGTGCTCATCTACCACGGCGTCACCCTCGGAGGCACCGGGCATGACCGCGGCAAGCGGCACCCGACCGTGGGCAACCGGGTCATCATCGGCGCCGGGGCGAAACTGCTCGGCGACATCGAGATCCAGCACGACAGCGCGATCGGCTCGAACGCCGTGGTCGTGCGGTCGGCACCGCCGTGGACCACGCTCACCGGGATCCCCGCGCAGGGGCGACCGCGGCGAGGTGCCCCGATCGAGCAGCCGGACATGGCCGACTTCTACGTGATCTGAGCGGGACGCGACGCCATCAGCGCAGCGTGCGTCCGTTCTCGTCCATCCAGCGCTTCGTGCGCCGCTGCTCCACGATGATCATGACGATGCCCAGCGCCCAGAACGGGATCTGCACGGCGAACGCCACCTGGAAGGCGTGGAGCGAGTAGTTCTCGGGCGATCCGGCGCCCTGCACGTCGAGCACCAGACCGATGAGCAGGATCACGAGCAGCGACGCCGTGAACCCGCCCGTGTTCACGAGCCCCGTGCCGAACCCCGCGTAGCTCCGAGGCGTGTGCGACCGGGCCACCTCGAACGCGATCATCGAAGCCGGTCCCCCGAGCGGCAGGATCAGCAGGAGCACCAGTACGAGACCGAGCGGCGGCGTGCCTGGCCAGACGATCACCGATGTCCAGACGAGCGCGATCGCGACGGTGATGCCGAGATTGAACCAGACGCGGCGCTCGATGAAGCGAGAGCTCAACGGGCCGAGCACCACGCTCGCCACCATCGAAGAGATGACGGTGAGGCTGAGCAGACCGCGCGCGTCCGCCTCATCGAGCCCGAGGCCGCCGACGAGGAACGGGGTTCCCCAGAGCAGCAGAAACACGTTCGCTGCGAACGGCGAGGCGAAGTGCACCCAGTACGCGAGCCTGACGCCGGGCAGTCGAAGCAGCCGCCGCGCGCGGTTCCAGAACCCCAGTCCGCGCACCCGAACCTCGGAGATCACGGGGATCATCTCAGTCGCGGGCGGCTGCACCGCGGCCATCGCGGCCGTGCGCGTGTCGGCGAACGACCGCGCATTCTCGGTCGTGCGACCCCGCCTCCCCGTGACCCGCTCGAGCAGTGTCTCCTGGCCGGGCGCATCTCGCAGCACGACGACGCCGAGAATCACGACCAGCAACCCGACGGCGGCGAGGCCGAGGAACCCGCCCATCCAACCGGCGGTTCCGACGAGCACGGCGAGCGGCACGACCGAGACGAGCTGACCCGACTGCCCGATGAGGCCGGTGGCCTGGCTGATGGTCGGCAGTTGCCGCAATGAGAACCATTCGGGCAGCATGCGCATGACGCTGATGAACGTGCAGGCGTCACCGGCGCCCACGAGCACGCGCGCGACGATGGCGAGCGACACCTCGGGTACGGTCGCCATGGCCGCCTGTCCGACGATCATCAGCACGCCCCCGATGAGGATCATCGCGCGCGGCCCGATGCGATCGAGCAGCACTCCCACCGGGATCTGCAGGCCGGCGTACACCAGCAACTGGATCACCGGAAACGAGGCCAGCGTCGTCGCATCGATGCCGAAGTGTTCCTGCGCCGCCGGGCCGAGGGCGGAGAGCGACGAGCGGTTGATGATCGCTATCGCGTAGGCGAGCGCCGCGGTTCCCCAGACGACCCAGGGAAGGATCGGACGGGCAGCGCGCATAGTGCCATGCTACCGCCGCGGGCAGAGCTCAAGCGCGCGACGGGAGCGGCGGGCCGTCGGGAAAGTCGGATCGCGTGAGGTCGAGCAGCAGCGCGTCTTCGAGCGCCCCACCGGGTCGCACCTGGTAATCGCGGAGCACGCCGACGCGCTGGAACCCCAGGCGCTCGTAGCTGCGGATCGCACCCGGGTTGTTCACGTTCGGGTCCAGAGTCACGCGCGTGATCCCCTCCGCGAACTCGGAGCGGATGGCGAGCGCCAGCGCCTCCTCGCCGATGCGCCGCCCGCGAAACACGGTGCCGATGAACAGGTGCATCACCGTCGTCGGATACTCGGGATCTTCCCCGCGCAGCACGAACATCGCCCCCGCGGTTTGCCCCTCCACCTCGATGATGCGCGCGACGTCCGGGGCGTCGATGAACTCGGCGCGCACGCGCTGCGGGCTGTAGCCCACCCACCAGAGCGAGACCTCCGGCTCGTCGAGAATCGCGACGAGCGGGTCGAGATCGGCCGGGCCGGGGGCGCGGAGAGTGACCAGGGGACCGACGAGCGGCAGCACGGCATCTGACATGGGTTCAGCGTACCGGCCTCCTGCCCTTCCCCGGGCCTGTGGTGCGCGATTTCTCCAGGGTGCAGGGTCGCGGTTCGGGTTGCGGGGTCGCGGTTCGGCGCGTGGCCCGGGGCGCTTCGGTGAGAGGCAGGGCCAGGTCCAGAACCAGAACCAGGCCCACGGCCAGGGCCTGGGCCTGGGCCTGGCGCGCCTACTCCTGTCCGAGGTCGGCCAGGCGCGCCTCCTCATCGGCACGGATGCACGACTCGATGACGGCGTCGAGCGCGCCGTTCATCACGTGGTCGAGGTTGTAGGCCTTGTATCCGGTGCGATGGTCGGCGATGCGGTTCTCGGGGAAGTTGTACGTGCGGATGCGCTCCGACCGATCCATCGTGCGGATCTGGCTCGACCGGTGCGCGCTGGCCTCTGCCGCGGCCTCCTCCTGCTGACGCGCGAGCAGTCGCGCTCGCAGCACGCGCATCGCGGCCTCGCGGTTCTGCAACTGGCTCTTCTCGTTCTGCATCGCCACGACGATGCCCGTCGGGAGGTGCGTGATGCGCACGGCCGAATCGGTCGTGTTCACCGACTGACCGCCGGGGCCCGACGACCGGTACACGTCGATCTTGAGATCGTTCTGGTTGATCCCGACCTCCTCCGGCTCGTCCACTTCGGGGTACACGAGCACACCGGTCGTCGACGTATGGATGCGCCCCTGCGATTCGGTCACGGGAACGCGCTGCACGCGGTGCACGCCTCCCTCGTACTTGAGGTGCGCCCAGGCGCCCTGCGATGGATCCGCCGCGTTCGCCTTGATGGCGATCTGCACGTTCTTGTACCCGCCGAGGTCGCTCTCGTCGGCCTCGATCATCTCCGTCTTCCAGCCCTTGGACTCCGCGTAGTGCATGTACATGCGCAGCAGGTCGGCGCCGAAGAGGGCCGACTCGGCGCCGCCTTCGCCGCCCTTGATCTCGAGGATGACGTCTCTGGCGTCGTCGGGGTCGCGCGGAATGAGCAGGCGCCGCACGCGCTCCTGAGCCTCCGCCAGGCTGGCCTCGAGTTCCGGGACCTCCTCGGCGAACGCCTCATCTTCTTTCGCGAGCTCGCGGGCCGCCTCGAGGTCGTCGCCCACCTGCTGCCAGTGCTCGTGAGCCGATTTGATCTTGCTGAGTTCGGCGTATCGCCGGTTGACCTTCTTCGCACGCGACGCGTCTGCGTGCAGTGCGGGATCCGCGAGTTCTTCCTGCAGCCGCGCGTGCTCCGCGATCAGCCCTTCGACCTGTTCGAACATGTATCTTCCTAACGTCTCGCGGCTGCGATGGTGTCGCCGCCCCCAATCTAGCGCCGCATCCGGCGACGACTGAGCCCGCCCCGGATCACCGGGGCGGGCTCGTGCGTACTAGGCCAGACCGCCCGAACGCTGCACCTCTGCGAGAAGCGCGGCGTTCGACGCCGTCGCGCTCAGGCGCTCGTGGAGTCGGTCCTCCGCGCCGTCGGAACCGAGATCCGCACGAAGCGTTGCCAGCGCCGCCGTCTCATCAGCACCGAGTACCGACTCGGGGTTGCGCGTACGCGACGCGGCGAGCTTGACGACCGGAGGAAGGCCGGCGGCCGACTTCGCGAATCGCACCTCGCTGTTGACGACTGCGCGCACCTCGCGCAGCAGCAGCTTGTCGGCTGCGAGGCCGGTCTTCGAGTGCACCGTCGCGAGCACGGTGAGCGAGCCGCCGTTCTCCACGTTGCGAGCCGAGGCGAGCAGACGCTTGATCTGGGCGAGCGCGAGCTCGTCGATCTCGTCGAGGGCCGGGCGGCTCTGCGCGTGCTGGGCCTGAGCGTAGGCACGCGCGAATCGGTTCAACGAGTCGACGAGTACGACGACGTCGTGGCCGAGCTCGACGAGCCGCTTCGCGCGATCGATCGCGAGTTCGGCGATGATCGCCTGATCCTCGGCGCCGCGGTCGAAGCTCGCGGCGACGACCTCACCGCGCACCGATCGCTGCAGCCGGGTGATCTCCTCCGGCTGCGCATTCGCGAGCAGCAGCACGAGGTGCGCATCGGGTCGGTTCGTGCTGATCGCCTCGGCGAGCTCGCCGAGCACCGCGGTGCCGTCGGAGTGCGCGGGAAGCACGAGCGCTGCGCGCTGACCCAGGCCGGTCGGTGCCACGAGGTCGATGGCACGACCGAGCACGCCCTGCTGCGTCGTCTCGAAGCGCAGCCGCTCTTCGGGGTAGATGGCCGTGAGGTCGGCGATGTCGACGCGCTCCTCCGGCTGCTCATCGACCGGTCGACCGTTGACGGTATCGATCTTCACGATCGCGTTGTACTTCTGACGGCTCGCGCTGTCGTTGTCACGGGGTTGACGGATCGCTCCGACCACCGCGTCGCCGCGTCGCAGGCCGTACTTCTTGACCTGCCCGAGCGACACGTAGACATCGCTCGTGCCGGGGAGGTAACCGCTCGTGCGCACGAACGCGTAGTTGTCGAGCACGTCGAGAATGCCCGCGATCGGCAGCAGCACGTCGTCTTCGGTGATCTCCGGCTCGAGGTCGTCGCCCTGACCGCGACGCTTGCGGTCGCGCTGCCGGGTGCGGCTCGACCGGCTCGAGTTGTCGCCGTTCTTCGCGTCGCCGTTCTTCTGGCCGTTCTGCGGCCCGTTGCCGCTCTGGCCGGAACCGCGCTGCTTGCCCTCGTCGTCGGAGGAGGCGGCAGCATCGGTCTGCTCGTTCGACTCCGCGTTCTCGTTCTTCTGGCCTCGACCACGGCCGCGGCGGTTGCGACCCGAGCGCTCACCATCGGAGTTCTCCGACTTCTCGCCGCGATCCGAAGCGCGATCCAACTGCTCGCCGCGATCCGACTTCTCGCCGCGATCCGACTGCTCCGAGGCATCGGCCTGCTGGCCGTTGCTCTGAGCGGCATCGGCGTTCGACGCGGCGCCCTCGAGCGATTCCGGCGTGCCGGTCTCCCCCGTGCCCGTCTCTGCTGCAGCGGTCTGGGCCGCGGCCGTCGCTGACGAGGCCCGGCGGCTGCGCGTGCGCTTGGCAGGAGCCTCCTGAGCCGGAGCTTCGGCTGCCGTATCGGTCGACTGCGCCGGAGCCGCGTCAGTCGCGGCAGCGGCGGCATCGACGGAGGCATTCGCGTCTGCAGATGCAGCGGTCGCAGGCTCGGCGGGCGCTTCAGCCTTCTTGCGGCTGCGCGTCGCGCGCTTCTTCGGAGCAGCAGCTGGCTGCTCATCCGGCGCGCTCGATGCATCGCCCGCCTCGGTGCTCGAGGATGCAGTCGTTGCCGTGGCATCCGACTCGGCTGCCGGATCCTGCGCCGTCGCATCGGCGGGCGCATCGACCTTCTTCCGGCTGCGCGTCGCGCGCTTCTTCGGCGCAGCGGCGGCGGGTGCTTCCGCTGCGTCAGGGGCCGGCGCCTCAGCAGCCGGCGCTTCAGCAGCCGGAGCCTCAGCAGCAGGCGCTGCTGCAGCAGGCGCCTCAGCAGCCGGAGCGGCCTCGGGAGCGGCAGCCCCAGCGGCGGCGCTCACGCGACGAGAAGCACGGCGACGCGTCGGCGCGGCGGCTTCCTCGGGTGCGGGAGTGGTGTTGTCTTCAACGTTGGATTCCACGTTCTTCCTTTCGGAACGCCGACGGGACTGCACGCGCAAGTGGGCGCGCATTCCCGCGGTAGTGCACATGTGTGCTTCGGGATCACCGTGCGATGTGTTCACGGTGCGATAACGACCCACGGTTCCGCATGAGCGGACATCGACGGGCGAGGCTAGAGCGCCGCTCCCGCAGGGGTCGTTTCAACTGTAGCACCCTTGGTATCGACGGCCAGGGTGAGCACGCGCCAATCCGGGTGATGGGCAGCCACGAAATCCGCTGCCTGCATGCGATCCAACGGCCCGTTCGAGAGCACGAGCACCGACGGGCCGGCACCGGAGACCACTGCTGCATGCCCCGCTGAGCGCAGCTCGCCGATGAGGTCGCGCGTGGCCGGCATGGCGGCACCGCGATAGTTCTGATGCAGCCGGTCCTCGGTCGCCTCGAGCAGGAGTTCGGGGCTCTGCGTGAGTGCGGCGATGAGCAGCGCCGACCGAGAGACGTTGAAGACGGCGTCCTCATGCGGCACCTGCTTCGGCTGCAGGCTTCGGGCGAGCTCGGTCGACATGGTGAAGCTCGGCACGAGCACGAGCGGCGCCACGCCGCGGTGCACCATCAACCGTTTGAAGCGCGGGCCCTGCTCCGTCGTCCACGCGATGGTCAGTCCGCCGAACAGCGCGGGTGCGACATTGTCGGGGTGCCCCTCGAGTTCGGTCGCGAATGCGAGCAGCTGCTCCTCGGTGAGCGCGACAGGAGCTTCGGGGTCGCTCTGCAGCAGGCCGGCGGCGATCATCACGCCGGCGACGATGGCCGATCCGGAGGATCCCATGCCGCGCCCGTGCGGAATGCGGTTCGTGGCGGCGACGTCGATGCCGGGCATGCGGCGTCCGAGTTGCGCGAAGACGTGGGCGGCGGAACGGACCACGAGGTTCGTCTCATCGGTGGGAACCTCGCCGGCTCCGACGCCCCTGACCTCGACGGTCGCGCCGGGCGCGTCGCGCACGACGACCGTCAGCTCGTCTCCGTACGCGAGCGCGATGCCGAGCGTGTCGAATCCGGGGCCCAGGTTCGCGCTCGTCGCGGGCACGCGCACCTTGACGGTGCGACCGATCCCGCTGCCGGTCGCGCTCACGCCTGACCCTCAAGGCGCAGCACGCTCGTCACGGCGGTGACGACCTCGGCGGCCCGCAGGGCTTCGACCGTCGCAGCGAGATCGGCTTCGCGCGCGCGGTGCGTGCCGATGACCAGAGCCGCGCTCGGCTCGTCGCCTGCCTCGCCTCGAGCGACGGTCTGCTCGACGCTCGCGGCAGATACTCCCCGCTCGGCGAGGATGCCCGCGATGCTCGCGAGCACGCCTGGCTGGTCGCGCACTTCGAGCATGATCTGGTAAGCCGTCATCACTTCGCCGACGGGAAGGATCGGCAGCTCGGCATGCAGCGACCCCGGAATGCCCGGGCCGCCGACGACGTGCCTGCGCGCTGCGGAGACGAGGTCTCCGAGCACCGCCGAAGCGGTTTCCGCTCCGCCGGCTCCGGCGCCGTAGAACATCAATTCGCCGGCGGCCTCCGCCTCGACGAACACGGCGTTCTTGCCCTCGTGCACCGCTGCGAGCGGGTGGTCGCGGCGGATCAGCGCGGGGTAGACGCGCGCCGAGACTCCGTCGGTGCCGTCAGCGGCCTGCAACCGCTCGGCGATCGCGAGGAGCTTGATGACGTACCCAGCGCTCTTCGCCGCTTCGATCTGCTCCGCCGTGATCTGCGTGATGCCCTCTCGGTGCACCGCGTCGACGGGCACCTCGGTGTGGAAGGCGATGCTCGCGAGGATGGTCGCTTTCTGCGCGGCGTCGTAGCCCTCGACGTCGAGGGTCGGATCGGCTTCGAGGAAGCCCAGTTCGCTCGCCACCCGCGATGCGTCTTCGGCGCTGTCGCCGAATCGGTCCATGCGGTCGAGGATGTAATTGGTCGAGCCGTTCACGATCCCGAGCACGCGGGTGATGTGGTCACCGGCCAGGCTTTCGCGCAGAGGGCGCAGGATCGGGATCGCCGCGGCGACGGCCGCCTCGTACGAGAGCTGTGCGCCGACCTGTTCCGCCGCTTCCGAGAGCTCGGGACCGTGCGCCGCGATGAGCGCCTTGTTCGCGGTGACGACGTCGGCGCCGCCCTGCAGTGCCTGCGTGATCAGCGTGCGGGCCGGTTCGATGCCGCCCATGAGCTCGATGACGATATCGGAGCCCTGGACGAGACGTTCGGCGTCGGTCGTGAACAGCTCCCTCGGCAGCTCGACATCGCGCGGCGCGTCGACGTTGCGGACCGCGATGCCTGCGAGCGTCAGACGCGCCCCGATGCGCGCGGCCAGCTCGTCTCCGTGTTCCAGGATCAGCCGGGCCACCTGTGCGCCGACCGAGCCGCAGCCGAGCAACCCGATGCGGAGGTCACGATAACCATTCATGTTCGTCTCCTTGATAGTGCGTCGTGTTCGATCCGCCGAGAACGGCGGGAGAATTCTGGGCCGGCGATCCTCAGCCGGCGTTCGCCGGGGCCACCGGCGCCGGAATCACGGACTTCGCGAGCAACTCGTCCTCGGTTTCGCCCCGCACGATGACGCGCGAGGAGCCGTTCGACACGGCGATGACCGGCGGTCGCGGCACGTAGTTGTAGTTGCTGGAGAGGGACCAGCAGTAGGCTCCGGTGACCGCGACGGCGAGCGTGTCGCCTGCGCGCACATCGCCCGGGATCACGTCGCGCTGCACGACGATGTCGCCCGACTCGCAGTGCTTGCCCACCACCCGTACGAGCGCCGGGTCGGCGTCGCTCTCGCGGTTCGCGATGCGGACCTGGTAATCGGCGCCGTACAGGGCGGGTCTGGCGTTGTCGCTCATGCCGCCGTCGACGCTCACGTACAGGCGTTCGGCGAACCCCAGGTCGGCTGGGTCGGCCGCCGCATCGGAGCCGGCGAGCAGCACGGGCTTCGTGGTTCCCACCGTGTAGAGGGTGACCCCGGCCTGCCCGATGACGGCGCGACCCGGTTCGAACGCGAGTTGCGGAACCGATACGCCGGCTTCAGCGCAGGTCTCCGCGACGATGTCGGCGAGCTGTCGTGCGATGGCAGCGACCTCGGGAGCCTGCTCAGCCTGCGCCGATGTATAGGCGATGCCGAAACCGCCGCCGAGGTTCAGCTCGGGAATCGGTCGGCCGGCGATCCGCTCGAGCTCCGGGTACACGCCCACCAGGCGCCTGGCGGACTCGCGGAAACCGTCGGTCGCGAAGATCTGGGAACCGATGTGGCAGTGGAGCCCCACGAACTCGAGGCTGTCATGAGCGAGGATCGCCTCGACCAGTCGCGGCGCCTCGCTGAGCGGCTGACCGAACTTCTGATCTTCGTGAGACGTCGCGAGGAAGTCGTGCGTCGATGCGTGCACGCCGCTATTGACGCGCAGCCGCACGCGCTGGCGGCGATCCGCCGCCGCTGCCGCACGCGCGATGCGCTCGGTCTCGACCTCGCTATCGATGATGATCGTGCCGACGCCCGCCTCGACCGCACGCGCGATCTCGCGTTCCGATTTGTTGTTGCCGTGGAAGCCGATGCGCGCCGGGTCCACTCCGGCGGCGAGCGCGACGGCGAGCTCTCCCCCGCTCGCGACGTCGATCGCGAGGCCCTCTTCGGCCATCCACTGCGCCACCTCGACGCACAGGAACGCCTTGCCCGCGTAGTACACGGTCGCACTCGTTCCGATGCGCTCAGCCTCGGATTCGAGGGCGACTCGGACCTCGCTGGCCCGATCGCGGGCGGCCGCCTCGTCGATCACGTACAGCGGCGAGCCGTACTGCTCGACGAGCTCGGTCGCGCGCGCACCGCCGAGCTGCAACTCTCGGCACTCGCTCCCGCGACGCGCAGACGGGGGGAAGACGCGCGGGTCGATGCTGTTCGGGTCGGCGGCTGGTGTCGCACCAGCGGGGTTCACCTGTGCCATCGTCGCTCCTGGGTTCGGTCTGCCTCGGGTCGGTCTGCCTGGTGTCCGTCGTGCTCGCGGGCCGCGAACGGGCAGCCGATGGCGAGCGGACCCGGATTGGCCCCTGAAGCCGTGCGCACGGAGACCCTGTCTCTGAACGAACCCGTCCAGCTTACCCGGTGGTCCGCTCGCCTTCGGAATGTGACGAGGCCGAGCGCGACCCCTCAGAATGAAGGATCACGCCCGGCCTCGTCATCTGGGATGCTCAGCCGATCAGCCGACGCCCTCGAGCATGTCGGTGTGCGTGTTCCCGATCCGCTGCAGCACCTCGGGGCGCTTCGCGCGCAGCCACCAGAAGCGGATGAACGCGAGCAGCATCGTCGCAGCGAACAGATATGGCAGCACGTTGATCGGGAACGCCGGGATCGGCCACACGTTCGCGAAGAACACGTACGCCATGGCGACGACGGCGACGACCGCCGTCACCGTGATCATTCCGCTCCGCATTCCGCGGCGACGGGTGTAGACGACGCCCGCGACGGCGACGAGCGCGTACGCCACCATGTAGCCGTAGGTCGCATAGGTGTCGACCCACACCACGATGTCCATCGGATGGGTGCCCGAGATGAGCAGAATGACGTCGAGCGCGATCGCCGCGGGGCCCGCGATCAGCAGGACGCGGTGCGGGGTGAGATGCGTCTCGTGGGTGCGGCCGAACCGCTCGGCGACGACGCCCTCCTTCCCCATCACGTACAGGATGCGGCCGACGACGTTCAGCGGCGCGACGACGACCGCGAAGAACGATGCCGCGACGCCGAACACGAGCACGGGTGCGAACCAGACGGGCATTCCGATGCGATCGTTGATCGCCTGCAACGGGCTGGCGACCTCACCGAGCTCGTCGCCGAGGACGGCGATCTGGGTGTACGCCGCGAACACGTAGAGCACGCCGACGGCGACGGCGCTCCACATGATGGCACGGGGAATGGCGGTGTGCGGATTGCGCGCCTCGCGCCCGAGCGCATCGGCGGAGGAGAAGCCGACGAACCCCAGAATGCCGAGCACCATGCCGGCTGCGACGCCCTGGAACGGCACGCCCTCGAACGAGAACTGCGTCGGATCCCACGCCTCGGGACCGAGCCAGACGAGCGCGGCGATGAGCAGCACCAGAATGATGAAGACCGAGAGCAGTTCGAGCACGAGAGAGATGCGTGCCGAGATGCGAATGCCGCGGATCGTGAAGAACGTCGCGAGGCCGCCGATCACGACGGCGAGCGCGACGAGCCAGACGGTGCCGGTCGCGGGAACGCCGAACAGCTGGAGCAGGTCGGAGGCGTACGAGACCGCGCCGCCGAGCGAACCGGCGGCGATGCCCCAGGATCCGATGAGCAGGGCGACGCCGGCTGCGAAGGCGCCAGTGGGCCCGAGCCCCTTCGCCACGTACGTGTAGAGCGAGCCGGCGGAAGCGTGCTGGCGGGCGAACATCGACACGATGTAGCCCACGCACAGTATGACGATGGTGGCGAGCAGGAATGCGAAGATCGTGCCGCTGCCGGCTCCGAGGAAGATGGAGGCGGCGGTGAACGCGATGACGGCGCTCGGGGCGATGCTGGCGATGGCTTGTGCCGCCAGTTCGGGCCCAGACATCACCCCTTCTCGAAGGCCGGCGTCGGCCTTCCGTGCTGCGGTTTGGGTCATGAGTACTCTCCTATGAGTGCGTGGTGCGAAGGGTGAACAGGTGCTTACGGAATGAGCAGTGTGCGCAGCACGCCGCCGGTCTCGAGGTCGTCGAGCGCCTCGGCCGCTTCGGCCAGGGGGCGACGGCCCGAGATCAGCGGATCGAGCTTCAGCTGGCCGTCCATGTACCGGTCGACGAGTGCCGGGATGTCGATCGAGGGGCGCACCGACCCGTAGTTCGAACCGAGGATGCGCTGATCGGCTTCGGCGAGCACGAGCGGCTCGAACGAGGCTTTCGCACCGGTCGGCGGCAGTCCGACGATCACGGCGGCGCCGCCGAGGCCGAGCATGCGGATCGCCTGCTCAGTCGTCGAGGTGCGGCCGATCGCGTCGAACACGTAGTCGGCGCCGTCCGGAAGGAGCTCGAAGAGCTGCTCAACGGCGTCGCGCTGTGATCCGTCGATGCGGTCCGTTGCACCGAATTGCAGGGCCATCGCGGTCTTCTCTGGAACGATGTCGATCGCGATGATCCGTTCTGCCCCCGCCAGTTTCGCACCCTGCACGACGTTCAGGCCGACGCCTCCGCACCCGATGACGGCGACGGTCGCGCCCGGCTCGACGCCAGCGGTGTTGAGCACCGCGCCCACACCGGTGGCGACCGCGCACCCGACGACCGCGATGACGTCGAGCGGCGCGTCGTCGCGCACCTTGATGGCTCCGGAGACGGGCACGACGACCTCTTCGGCGAACGAGGAGACGCTCAGGTAGTGGCGCAGAGGCTCGCCGTCCTCGGTGCGGCTGAGGCGGGAGGTGCCGTCGAACAGCGACCCGTGCGCGTTGTTGATCTCGACCACCTTCTGGCAGCGGGCCTCATGCCCCTGCAGGCAGTACCGGCACTCTCCGCACGGCGGCACCCAGCTGAGCACGACGTGGTCTCCCACGGCGAGCGATGTAACGCCCTCTCCGAGCTCGACGACGGTGCCAGCGCCCTCATGCCCCATGACCATCGGCGCGGGCGCATCCCATTCACCGCGCTTCACATGGAGATCGGAATGGCACACGCCTGCGGCGGCGATCTTCACGCGGACCTCGCCCTGCTTGGGGGCGTCCAGGGTGACTTCGGTGACCTCTGCGCGGGTCTCGGGGTTACGGAACACGACAGCCTGCATGCTGCACTCCTTCGTTCGTTCGCTTCGTCGGATCGCCGGGGCGCGGTGCACAGGTTCGACCACGCCGGCGACGTAAGGATGCTACGGACCCGATCGGGTGCCTGTCATCGCACCAGGTGTCGATTTCGAGATCGCGTCATCGACACTTGGTACGCTCCTCCTGTGGCTCTTGATCTCTCCGCCGTCAGGCGCGCCGTCGGCGGCACCTGCGTGACGGCCCGTCTGCCGGAGCGCACCCCCGTCGACGGCGTCGCCCATGTCGAGGCGTTGGTCGTGATCGGCAATCCCGATTACGCGACACTCGTGACGGGTGACCGCGAGGTCCTCCTCACCGCTCTCACGACACCGGGTCCGGCCTCGAACGCGCTGCCGGGCGCGGTGTTCGTCTCACCGGAGGACGACGCCGAGCTCCGGTCGGCCCTCGCTCGTCACGGCATGACGGCGGTCCTCGGGACCCGCCTCTCCGGCACCGCACTGCACAGCAGCCTGCTCGCGCTCATCGCGGATGACCGCGCTGCAGCCGACCGTCTCGTGACGGCGGGAATGAACGTACTCACGCAGGTCGCCCGGCGTGGCGGCGTGACCGCGGTCATCGCCGAACTCGCGCGCCGCATCGACGGGTGGGCGGTGCTCCTCGATGCGCACGGCCAGGTCATCGCGAGTGCCGGAGCCGGAAGACTCCACGTGTCGGACGCGGCGGCGTTCGCGCTCGGGCGCCCCGTACGCGTGCGTCACGACGGGCTGCAACTGCACCGCGTGGGTTCGGAGCAGGATCTCGCAGGATCGCTCGTGATCGCGACCCGTTCGAGCCGAACGAGCCACGCACGCGATCTCTCGTCGCTCGCAGCGGCGCTCTTCGATCTGCTGTTGCGCAGTCACGATCCCACGCTGACCGAGCACCTGGGCCGCGGCGCGCTCATCGACATCCTCGTCGACGGCGGCCAGCGGGCCGAGGCGCTGCTCCATCGATGGGGCGTGCACGAGCGCACGCTCACAGCGTTCGAGGTGGGTACGCGAACGCGCACGATCGACCTCGAGCGACTGCTCCGCCGCTGGTTCGACGAGCTGGGCGCCGAGCACGTGTTCGCAGCCGACCACGGGCACATACGCGGGTTCGTGCGCGATGATCTCGCGGCCGGACTCCTCGACCGAGTTCGTTCGTTCAGCCCGGTGGCGGGAATGCGCGTGCACATCGGCGTCGGAGACCCCGCTCCGGTTGGCGCGCTGTCGCGCACCGCGACGCAAGCTCATCAAGCGCTCGATGCCGCGCTCGAAGACGGCCGGCCCGGGGTGAGATACGCCGAACTGCCATCCGTCGAACTCGTCCTCTCCGCACTCGGAGCCGCAGCACAGGGGCAGCTCGCCGGGCTCCTCGAACCGCTCGTCCAGCCCTCGGGCGAGAGCGGCGATCTCGCCCGCACCCTCCGCGTATTCCTCGCAGAGAACGGCGCCCACCGCGCCAGCGCTGCACGTCTCGGCATTCACCGACAGACACTGGTCGCGCGCATTCGGCGCGTCGAGGCTCTCACCGGCCTCGCGCTCGAACGCGCCGACGATCGCGCCGTCGCGTGGCTCGCGCTGCGCGAATACGGGCTATGACTCAGCCGCAGGTGCCCTTCTCCCGCTGATCGGGATCCGACAGGATGCCGGGCGCGAGGTCCGCTCGTATCGTCACCGTTCCCGTGCTCGAGAGCACGATATCGGTCAGCGTGACTCCGGCTGGGAGTTGGTCGGCGATGCAGACGGTCTGCGGCTGCAGAATCGGGTCGAGCAGTGTTCCCGTCGCCTGCGCGAGTTGCTCCGCCGAGAAATCGAATCCCGCCGCTTGCAGCCCGAGCGGGTTGATCTCGACCGCACCGTCGACGGCCTCAACGCTCAATCTCGCGGAGAGATTGACCTGCTGCCCGAATGCTTCGAGCGCGCGCCCGACGACGAGTTCGCCGTCGCGCACCTCGCCCGACTGAGCGACCCCCTGAGTGACGGTCTCGATGACCGGTCCGAGCTGCTCCTTGTCGAGGCGAAGCTCGACCACCCCATCCGAGATCTCACCCGAAGTCGGGTTGAACGGCACCAGATCTGCGTGCAGCGCGGCATCGGCCTGCACCCCTTCGACGAGCGGGGCGTCCGGCACGTCGACGGTCACATCGCCCACTCCGCCGCGGAACGCGTTGAGCAGGGCGGATCCCCCCAGCGCCACGTCGACCGGATGG
Source organism: Leucobacter sp. USHLN154 (assembly GCF_037145595.1). Taxonomy (NCBI): domain Bacteria; kingdom Bacillati; phylum Actinomycetota; class Actinomycetes; order Micrococcales; family Microbacteriaceae; genus Leucobacter; species Leucobacter sp. USHLN154. The sequence goes on along the minus strand of NZ_JBBCXF010000007.1, from coordinate 24,414 downwards.
TCGTCGGTGAGGTCCAGCTGCGAGCGCACTGCGCCGGCGACCACTCCCGGAATGATCAGCCGGAGCGCCAGCTCGGCCGCACCTGCGAGCAGCCCGACGACGACGATCACGATGATCAGCTTGGTCCACCAGCGGGACCCGTTCCGCTCCGCACTCACGACGGCTCCTGGGTCAGAGCCGCTCGGGCGCAGAGACGCCCAAGAGGTCGAGGCCGTTGCGGAGCACCTGGCCGGCGGCATCGTTCAGCCACAGACGGGTGCGGTGCAGATCTTCGACCGGCTCGTCTCCGAGCGGGATCACGCGGCAGTTGTCGTACCAGCGGTGGTAGGCGGCGGCGAGCTCTTCGAGGTAGCGGGCGACGCGATGCGGTTCGCGCAGCTCCGCGGCACCGGCGACGATGCCCGGGTACTGCTGCAGTTTGCCGAGCAGGTCGGTCTCGGTCGCGTGCGTCAGGAGCTCCGGCGCGAAGGCGCTCCGGTCGATGCCCGCCGCTTCGGCGTTGCGATCGACGGCGCACGTGCGCGCATGGGCGTACTGCACGTAGAACACGGGGTTGTCGTTCGTGCGGCTCCGCACCTTCTCGCCGTCGAGCGACAGTGGCGAATCAGCCGGGTATCGCGCGAGCCAGTAGCGCAGGGCGTCGGAGCCGAGCCACTCGAGCAGGTCGTCGAGCTCGATGATGTTGCCGGCCCGCTTCGAGAGCCGGGCTCCGTCGAGGTTGACCAGCTGACCGATGAGCACCGAGATGTCGGTCTCGATGTTATCGCCAGCCGCACCCGCGATCGCGGTCAAACGACCGATGTACCCGTGGTGATCTGCGCCGAGCAGATAGATCTTCTCGCCGAACCCGCGGTCCATCTTCGACAGGTAGTAGGCGGCGTCCGCGGCGAAGTACGTGTAGATCCCGTTGCCGCGCGTGAAGACTCGGTCCTTGTCATCGCCGAAGGCGGTCGTGCGCACCCAGATCGCATCGTCTTCCTCGAAGACGTACCCCTGCTCGCGCAGCCGGTCGACGGCGGAGGAGATCGGGCTCGGCGATCCGTCAGGCCCGTCCTCGTGCAGCGACCGCTCCGAGAAGAAGACGTCGAAGTGCACGTTGAAGCGCTCGAGCGAATCCTTGATCTCCGCGAGCTGAATCTGGTAGGCGGCCTCCTGCACTTCCTCGAGAGCGCGCGCGCGATCGCTCGTGGCGAGCTCCACGATGTGCGGCAGCTGCTCGCGCACCTTGCGCCCGAGCTCCTGGATGTAGGCGCCGGGGTACGCGTCTTCCGGGGCCGGCTCGCCGAGCACCGAAGCGAAGACGGAACGCCCGAACTTGTTCATCTGCGATCCGGCATCGTTGATGTAGTACTCGCTCGTCACTCGTGCACCGGCCGCGCGCAGCACGCGAGCGGTCGAATCGCCGAGTGCCGCCCACCGGGTATGGCCCATATGGAGGGGGCCGGTCGGATTCGCCGAGACGAACTCGAGATTGATGTTCTGACCCGCGAGGGTATCGGTGCGGCCGTAGTTCTCGCCCTGCTCGACGACGCGGCGAGCCGTCTCGCCCGCGCTCGCCGCGTCCAGCGTGAGGTTGATGAAACCGGGGCCTGCGACCTCGGCCTTCGCGATGCCGTCGATCTCGAGGGCGCGCCCCACGATCTCCTCAGCGAGCTCGCGCGGGTTCGCCCCAACGCGCTTCGCAAACTTCATCGCGACGTTCGACGCCCAGTCTCCGTGGTCCCGATTCTTCGGTCGCTCCACCTGCGTGTCTTGCACCGTGACCGAGATGTCGGAACCGCGAGCGGCGACGAGGTCGGCGAGAATATCAGCGAGAGCTTGGGAGAGTTCTTGAGGCGTCACAGAGATCGATTCTACTCGGCGCACCGAGGTGCCCGGTCCACGGCACCGGTGCGAAGCGGCCCGATAATTGCGCTAGGCTGGTGGGGTTGCACATGCTCGCCTCCGTAGCTCAGGGGATAGAGCGCCGGTTTCCGGTACCGTAGGTCGGGGGTTCGATTCCCTCCGGGGGCACTGCAACACTGGCTTCCATCGCATCAGCGGTGGGAGCCTTTTTCATGCTCCGGAGATGTTCGGGGCGTCGATCGTCGTCGGTCTCACCGATCAGGTAACCGACTGTCGTATCTCAGGCAGCGGCGATCTGGGGGTGGGTGATGTCCCCCACGATGGCTCAAGAGGCGGCACGCATGATCCGAGAGCATCCCGAGGGGATGCCCGAGCACGCCGACCATCTCGAATACGTGCTGGGGATGCCTGCCGAGCAGCGCGCCACGAGCTGGGGAGTGCTCCCTACGGTGCTCGCGTTCATGGGTTCGCGTGCGGCGCGCTGGTGGATGAAACCCGACGAAGAGGAGACGGTCGACCTGGTCGATTTCATCCTGCGCCGCGGCTCGGTTTTCATCGTGGGCGACAAGATGGCGACACCGGAGTACACCCGCATGAATGACGGCCTGCTGGCCGAGTTCGACTACATCACTAAGGGGCTCGCCGCAGCCTCCCCTGGTTCTCGCCTCGACCCTCCGGTGACGTACGTGCTCGACGAGGCGGGCAACATCGAGTACCAGGGCATGTACGAGATCATCACCGCTGGTGGGGGGTACGGGCGCGTGGTCGTGGCCGCATTCCAGTCGAAGAACCAGCTCGAGCAGTTCGGTGACAACCAAGTCGGGGCGACGCTCTGGGATGCGGCGCCGACGAAGATCATCCTCCCTGGCGGCGGCGACACGAAAGCGCTCGAGGAGATCTCGAACCTGATCGGCGATGTGTGGGTGGAGCGGCAGTCGCAGACGCTCGGAAGCGGCGACCCGTCCGCGCAGTACAGTACCGAGCAACGGGTCGCATTCTCGAAGAAAGAGATCCGCGAGATGGATCTCGACTACGCGTTCGTGTTCTACCGAAACCTCTCCCCCGTCGTGATCCGTACGGAGCCGTTCTCCGAGCATCCCCGGTTCGCAGAGTGCATCCGCGATGCCGAGCAGGTCGACGCGTCATTCCGGGAAAACTCGAGGTACACGGAGTATCTGAAGGAGCGTGCGTTGGCTGATGCGTGAGCTGAGTCCGTGGGCGCGGAAGTCGCAGGGTCGGAGCGCGCATCGCGCGTTCTACGCCGATTACATCACGTCCGCGGCATGGTACCGGCGACGGGAGAAGTGGGTACGGGACGAGGAGACCCGTATTGCCCCGGCGCAGGTCATGTGCCGGGGCGGGTGCGGGAAGGCGTGGCGAGTGGACCGTGATGATCTGCATCACTGCGACTACGGCCGCCTCGGAAATGAGGCGCATGAGGATCTCTGGGCGATGTGCCGGACCTGTCACACGCAGCTGCACGACCTGCTCGAATCGTCGCGCTCCTGGAGTAGGCTGCCGACGCGGCAAGCAAATCGGCAGGCGATCGCGGTTCTCACACACCGCGGCGCCGCAGTGTCGCTTCGCGCCTTGGGCAGGTACCTCTGACCCGGTGAAGTTGTGCCTGGTGCTTCTGCGGGCTCCGACTTATGCTACGCTCGCGGCGCCATCTACGGGGTGAGGTGGACGGTTCAACACTTTCCGACCACAGAATGGAGATTCACAATGCCTGCGGCCGCAGCGAATCTCCTCCTTGCCGGGCACGAGCTATGGGCTGCGTTGAATCGCTCGCGCATGGAGGTCGCCTATGGCGCCTCCCGAGCAAACAGAATGTAACCTCGACTACCCGCTGAGAGGGGCAGCACTGGAAAGTGCCGGCTCTTTATCATCCAAAAGGTTGAGATTCAGTTCAATATTGCTTGCGATGCCGCACAAGGAACTTCCTGGTGGAGTTGATGGCATGGCAGTTTCTCGTACGCGTAGACCCCTCTCCGACCGGCTGACCTCGCGCGGTGGCGCGTGGATCTCGCTCGGCCTCGTCTTGTTGATCATGATCGCTTTTTTCGGCGTATTCGGGTCGGCGAAAGCGCCGACGCTAAACGATCAGGCACCTGCCGGTGCGGAGTCCACGCGCGCGAGTGAGTTGATGGCTAAGTTCCCGAACGCGGACCGTCAGTCCGTGCTCGTCGTCGCGGCCCGCGATGACGGCGCGAAGTTCTCCGAGGGCGAGGTCGAGGATCTCAAGAATCTCCTCCCAGTACTCGACGCCAACGCCGATGTCGACGCGGAGTCGACCGGGCCAATGGTGAGCGATGATTGGAAGGCCGCAGTCCTGATCACACCGATCAAAGTCGGTGAGACGAACACGGACACGGCGGCGGTGATCAAAGAACTGCGCAAGGATATTGTCGACCATACGCCGGTAGGCATGTCGCTGCTGGTGACTGGCGGGCCGGCGTTCGGCGCGGATGTGGCGGCCGCGTTCGAGGGCGCTGACTTCACGCTGCTGCTCGTGACGATCCTGATCGTCGCGATCCTCCTCATCGTCACCTACCGGTCGCCAGTGCTATGGCTGATCCCGCTCGTCGCGGTCGGGCTCGCGGACGGGCTCGCGGGCCGCCTGACCGTCGCGGCAGGCGCGGCATGGAACCTGCAGTTCGACGCGGGCATCATCAGCGTGCTCGTGTTCGGCGCAGGCACCAACTACGCGCTGCTGCTGATCTCCCGTTACCGAGAGGAGCTCCAGTCGACGCAGAACCACCGGCAAGCGCTCAGCACGGCATGGCGGAAGACAGTTCCTGCGATCCTGGCGTCGAACGTGACGGTCGTGCTCGCCTTGCTGACGCTCGTGCTCGCGGTGATCCCCGGCACGCACGGGCTCGGGATTTCATCCGCAATCGGGCTGCTGATCGCTCTCGCCTCGGTCCTGTTCTTGCTGCCGCCGCTGCTGGCGGTGTGCGGTCGGAAGGTGTTCTGGCCGTTCGTGCCCAATCCGGGCGACACCCGCAAGCAGGGTGGCGCGTGGCGGAAGATCGCGACGAGTGTCGTGAAGCGTCCGGTGGCGAGTCTCCTTGCCGGGGTCGCGCTGCTCGCGGTGATGGGAACCGGCTTGTTCGGGACCTCGGTCGGGCTCGATCAGATCGAGAAGTTTCGGGTGCAGTCCGAGTCTGCGGCGGGGCTGGAGGTTCTGTCGGATCATTTCCCGCCTGGTGAGGCGCAGCCGATCTACATCGTCGCGAACAGCGCGGAGGCCGACGCCGTGGTTACGGCGACGAACGACGTGGAGGGTGTGGTTCGCGCCCACCCGGTCGGCGTCACGGACGATACGGCGCTCACGAAGATCATGGTGACCAGCGAATACGCACCGAGCACCGAGCAGAGCCTCACCCAGATTCGGGAACTGCGCGTCGCGGTGCACGAAGTACCGGGAGCGGATGCAGTCGTGGGTGGCGCGGTCGCAACCGATCTCGATGCACGCGCTGGGAGTCAGGGGGACCTGTGGCTGATCGCACCGCTCGTACTCGCGGTGAGCTTCCTCGTGCTCCTGATCCTGCTGCGCTCGTTTGTCGCCCCGGTGCTGTTGCTCCTGGTGAATCTTGCCAGCGCGGTCGCCGCGATCGGTGCCGGTGCGTGGCTGAGCCGGGTGCTGTTCGGTCAGCACGCGCTCGATCTGCAGGTGCCGCTGCTGGCATTCTTGTTCCTCGTCGCCCTCGGCATTGACTACACGATCTTCCTTGTGCATCGCGCCCGCTCCGAGGCTGCGGTTCGAGGGACGCGGGAGGGGATGGTTGAAGCGGTCGCACATACCGGCGGCGTGATCACGAGCGCGGGCATCGTTCTCGCGGCTGTGTTCGCAGCTCTCGGCGTGCTGCCGCTGGTCACCCTCGGGCAGCTCGGCCTGATCGTCGGGGTGGGGGTGATCGTCGACACTCTGGTGGTGCGAACGGTGCTCGTGCCGGCGATCTTCGCACTCGTCGGCGACCGCATCTGGTGGCCCGGGAAACCGGGCCAGGGAGAATTGACGCATGAACCTCGTGAACGCGTCACTGACGCGTACTGACCCGATGGGAGCGGCCGGTCCCACCATGCGGGCGATGGAGATCGGCCAGCACCTCATCGCCGCCGTCCTCACCTTGATTGGAGTGATCCGCGCAATCGGCGACGGCACGCCGGTCCCAGCTGCAGTCGTCGCGGGGCTCGCGATCCTCGCCTGGCACACGGCCGGCACGATCCTGCCGTCCCGCGCTCGCTCCCGGCAGATCGTCGTGTGGTGGCTCGTGGGGTTCGCATTGATCTGGGTCGCGTCCGTCGCGGTGTCGGCGGAGTTCGTGTGGATCGCATTTTTGCTCTGGTTGCTCGCCGGGCACTTGCTTCCCGTCCCGTGGGGGTTGCTGTTCTCCGGGCTGGTGCTCGCGGTGGTGATCGTCGCCCCGGTCTTGCATCACGGCACCACGAGCTACGCGAACGTGTTCGGGCCGCTCATCGGCGGGATCTTCGCGTTCGGGATTTCCCGCGGCTACCTCCAACTCCTCCGGGATGCGGCCGAACGCGAGCGCTTGCTGGCCTCCCTCACGAGAGCGCAGCGGGAAATGGCCGATCTTCAAGATGAACTCGCCCTCGTCCAACGCGAATCGGGCGCGGTCGCCGAGCGCACCCGCATCTCCCGCGATATCCACGACACCATCGCGCAGGCGCTCTCCTCAATCCGGCTCCTCGCCCACGCCGGCGCAAACCGCACAGAGGATGTTGACGCTGCAAGGACCCTCGAACAGGTCGAGACACTCGCCGGCGACAGCCTCGCCGATGTTCGGCGCATCGTAGCCGCACTCGCGCCTGCCGAGCTCGAGGACAACGCTCTCGCGGCGGCGCTCCGCCGTATGCTCGACCGCGCAGAGGACGAAACAGGCCTCCGCACCGAGTTGCACGTCGATGAAGCACTCCCCGCCCTCTCCACCGAGGTTGAGGTCGCACTGCTCCGTACCGCACAGTCCGCGCTCGCGAACGTGCGCCTGCACGCTGACGCCAGCCGGGTAGTGATGAGCCTGATCGATTCGGGCTCCACGGTGCGACTCGACCTCATCGACGATGGTGCCGGGTTCGACGTCCACGCATGGGAACAGGGCATGGAACCCGGACCGGAGGCGTCGAGCTACGGGCTCAGATTCATGCGCGCCCGGCTCCGTGAACTCGGCGGCGGCCTCGACATCGAAAGTTCCCCAGGGGAAGGCACCGCAATCTCGGTGCACCTCCCGATCCACCACATCACCACGACGCAGGCTTCCGGCAGTGAGCCGACCGCAGAGGAGACGCCATGACCACGACTGTACTGCTCGTCGACGACCACCCCGTCGTCCGCAGCGGGCTCCGCGCCGTCCTTGACACCGACACGGTGCAAGTTGTCGGCGAAGCCGCCACCGGTGAAGAAGCCCTCACCCTCGCCGCCCACCTCCACCCCGACGTGGTGCTGTGCGACCTCCGCCTCGGCGCCGGCATCGACGGCGTACAGACCACCGCCGCACTTCGCGCCCTCGACCCGGCCCCTGCCGTGCTCATCCTCACCACCTTCGACCGCGACGCCGAGGTCCTCGGCGCAATCGAGGCGGGCGCCGCGGGCTACCTCCTCAAAGACGTCGCACCCGAAGTGATCATCGAAGGCATCCACCGCGCTGCCAAAGGTGACATGTTCCTCGCCCCCGACCTCGCAGGCCGAATTCTGCAGAGCATGCGGAACCCGCTGCCGCGCCTCACCGACCGGGAGCTCGAGGTGCTGCGCCTGATGTCAACGGGCGCGGCGAACAAGGACATCGCCCGCACCCTGTTCGTCACCGAGGCGACCGTGAAGAGCCACATCGCGCACATCTTCACCAAGCTCGACGTCGACAGCCGCTCCCGCGCGATCCACCTCGCCCAGGAAACCGGCCTCATCTAACTCCGCAGATATCATCCTCTGCTCGAAAGGAATCACCACTCATGAAAAAGCTCCTTAATACCGCGTTCACCTACATGCTGGTAGGCGTCGCCTCGGGCCTGTTTTACCGTGAGTTCACGAAACTCAACGACTTCCCCGAGGGGCAGTTCACGCAGCTCGGTCTCGCCCACACGCACCTGCTGACCCTCGGGTTCATCGTGCTGCTGATCGTGCTCGTCATCGAGAAGGTCTTCGCGATCTCCCGCAGTCCGAAGCTGTTCGCCTGGTTCTTCTGGCTCTACAACGCCGGGGTGATCATCACCTCCACCATGCTCATCTGGCACGGCAGCCTCACCGTCCTCGGCCAGGAATCGAACGCGATGATCGCGGGAATCGCGGGTCTGGGGCACATCGCGATCACGGCGGGCATGATCGTCTTCTTCGTCGCCCTCCGCCGTGCCGTCACCGGCCGCACGCCCGCACCCGCCGAAGCCGCAGCGGCCTGAACATGACTGCCGCACCGACCGTTCAGGAGAGCGCACCGACCCGCCGGGAATGGCTCGGCCTCGCCGTCCTGTTCGTTGGGCTCGGGCTCATCGTGCTCGACGGCACGAGCATCGGTGTGGCGCTGCCGACCATCATCGGCGACTTGCATCTCGACCTCACAGACGCGCAATGGGTGAACAGCCTCTAGGCTGTGCAGCTCGCCGCCCTTCTCCTCTCCACGGGGAATCTCGCGGACCGGTGGGGGCGCAAACGGCTCTTCCCCGCCCGCCTCATCGTGTTCGTCGCAGGCAGCCTGCCCGCGGCCGCCGCGTCGACCGCGGGCGTGCTCGGATTCATCGGGGCCCTACGACTTCGGCGAGAATCGGCATCGACTTCCCCCAACTCGTCCGCACAGGAAAAGGAACGGCGTTCATGACTACGACAGAGCAACCCAGGATCGTCAGTCCCCGCTTGCTCTTCCGGAGCTTCGCGGTCGCCGAGATGTTCACCTGGGCCGGCCTCATCACCGCGCTCATTCTCCGCACGTTCGATGTCGCCAACCTAGTCCCGATCGCCGGAGGCATCCACGGATTCGTGTTCCTGTGCTACTCCGCAACCACGATCTTCGTCTGGGTGAACCAGGGATGGCGACTTCGACTCGGCCTCACGGGGCTGCTGCTGGCGATCGTGCCATTCGCGACGGTGCCGTTCGAGATCGTCGTCGATGCAAAGGGCTGCTGGCCGGCGATTGGCGGCTCGCGCCCGGACGTGAGGAACCGCACGGGCTCATCGAACAGGTCCAGGCCTGGGTGCTGCGGAATGTGCTTCTCTCGATCATCCTGCTGATGCTTCTCGTCACCGTACTGTTCATCACCCTGCTGTGGATCGGATCGCCGGTGCCCCGCGGATGAGATCCTATCGCGGCGTCGATAGGGTCTATAGCGGCCCTGCTGCCTAGAAATGCGGCCAAGAGTCACGAAAGCCGCAACGCAGTTGACCGATGAATCTCTGCCCAACTTGCTATGCGCGCGCAGGGCATCGTTCAAATCAGACGAACGATCTGAAGCTCGCCTATTTAGGGAGTGGAGATCCTTCGTGATCCACTTCAAGGCGAACATTGGTGAGCAGCGCGATGCGCGGCATTCCGAGAAGGCATAAGCAGGCCCTGGGTAAGCCGACATGGGCACCATGTCGGCGGAGGTGGGGGAGGCGTCACCGTTTGCGGATCGGCGCACGGGCGCAGGCCGTGCGTGAGCTGCGTTCGTGAGCGATCCGTTCGAAGCGTCGGGACCGGTGGCGTGCGTTCTACGCGAGCTACATTTCGTCTGCGGCATGGTTTCGCAGGCGCGAGGGTGGGAACGGGAAGAGCAAACCCGCGCGGGAAACGCGACGATCTCGTGTTTCGTCGGGTGCGGGGCGCGGTGGCGGATCCGGCAGGACGATCTGCATCACTGCAGCTGCGACCGGCTCGGAGACGAAGCCCACGAAGATCTGTGGCCGATGTGCCGGCCCTGCCACGACCGTCTGCACGAACTGATGGAGTCCACGAGAACGTGGCGGCGGCTCCCCCGACGCCTCGCTAACGATCGCGCCTTGACGATCATGACGGCCGAGGGAGCGCGAGGACACGCACCGACAAGCTTGCGCGACTACCTTTAACGTCCCACCGTCACTGCGCTGAGCCACGGTTCTTTCGGACGAGGCGGACGAAGAGGTCGCCCGCCCGGACACGAAGGAGGACCATGATGGCCGAAATGGTGCGCGTGATCGTTGGAAGCAAGCCGCCGAAGTTCTTTCCCGCCGATGAGAACCGGAAGCAGGCGTTGTTCGTCGACGTCGCAGAAAACCGGCAACGGTTCGACCGAGAACAGCAGCGCTACGTCGACCTCGAACCGCGCTGGTACGAGGCAAAGTTCGAGGGCCGCGACGCGGAACTCATGCGCGACCAGTTCCAGCAAGGTGACGCCCTGATCCTGGTTGGGGACACCGAGAAGCGAGTGCGGGAGACTGCCGACGGGAACGTGTACAAGTCGACGAGATTCTATGTGCAGTCGTTCGGTATCGACCCGCGACTGACGACGTCCACGATCGACCGGTCCCGCAGGCAGCACCGAACCCAGGAAGCAGCGCAGACCGTGGAGCAAGGTCCAGCCGCTGATGCGGAGGCAGACCCTGCCCAGCTCACTTCCGCTCGCACAGAGGTGGAGCGGCGCCTCCATGAAGTCGTGAACGGCCGCTACATCGACGGTGCGACCGCGCAGACCGTGATGGATGCGTGGAACGATCCGAAGGTTCCGGCTCCCGAGCTCGGAGCGTCGACCGTGAGCGCGTTGCGGGCGGTGGGCGCGAACGAAGAGGTCGTGGGATACGTCTCGAGCGTTGCTGACGAATACGCCGGCACCGGTCGCGCACTGACCTGGAATGAAGCCGCGGCCGCCGCACAGGCACCACAGGCCCCTGCGCCCACCCAGGATGACTGGGCGGTGGTGAATCAGGTGCGACACGAGATTGCTGAGCCTGCTCCCCTCTCCCCGAGCATGTAACTCGCACACTCACACACGGACGGGACTGGTGCTGCGGTGCCAGTCCCGTACCTGTGTGCGCGTCGGAGCCCTTCTCCCTCACGGGGAGACAAATTCGCGCAGAGTGAAGGACAACAATTATGGCGTCAAAAGCAATCAGTGCAGCGATCGACAACGGAGTTGTGGCGGCGAGTGAACGGCTGCAACGGTACGGGATAATGCCCAGCCTTGGGAACGTCGACCTGCAGGTCGAGATCTCGGATCTCTCTCAGGAGCAGCGCACCGCGCTCGTCGACGAGGGCCTGACCGCGACCGTTCGAAGCCGTCGTGCGCTCGCGGAGCACGCAACTGAGGCGGGAGTCCCGGGTCGAGGTACTCGCAGCTGTCACGACCGACTTGCACGCGAACCCGTGGGATCGAAGCATCCTGAGAACGGATGTCGAGCAGGAAGTCGATGCGGAACTCAGCCGCACCCTTGGAATCCCAGTTCAAGACGCCGTTCACGAGCGCGACGACCCGCAGTTTCGAAGCGTGCGTGCGGCAGCAGGCGCGATCGCGTCACGCCACGCGTTTCTGGAAGCAGCAGCGGCAGAGCGACGCGTTGCTGCTCGACAGCGTGAGCACGAGGCGCCCGGAAGGAAACGAGACATCGAAGCTGAGGTGCGCGTATTTCCTACGGCGCTCGCGGACCTGAACGAGCGACTGGACGATCTCGTGGAGCTCGCCTACATCGACACTGACGCTGCGTCGAAAGTGCATTCGGTCTGGCACGACCCCAAGCTTCTGGTGTCCGAAATCGCCGGTGAGTCGGCTCTCGCGTTGCGAGAAATCGGAGCACACGAGGCAGTGGTGCGGTACGTGGCGAACGCTGCAGAGTCACATTTCGGGGACGCGAAACGAATGACGTGGTCCGAATTCGTGAACGATCGAGAGGGCGATCGTTCTCAGCTCCCAGAGCAGACGGTTCAGACCGCTGAGCTCGACACACGTGATCAAAGGGTCGACCCGAACCGGAGCGTGTCGTCAGACTGGGAGGTGCGTGCAATGAGGTCACCGCAGGCGAAGCTCATTCGAAGCGCCGAGAGACGAGGAAACATCCCCGCTGACGCCGCCCGCAAGATGCTCTCCCACCCGGCGATGCGAGTGTTCGAGCATGCGCACGGACGGGGAGTGAAGCTTCCAGAATCACAGCTGCAGTTGAAGCAGGGCGTCAGGAAGGGTACTTTCGGGAACCTTCCGAAATGCGCAGAGGAGATTTTGCTTGCAGACGCACTGATCATCGCGCAGCCGAAGCTCGTCGCAGCCGGACTTGATCTTGGACGGGTTGAAAGCATCCTGGCTGATCTCAACGAGGCGATCGATTCGGATCTTGATCAATATCGTGCCCCACAACCTGAGCCGGACACCTTCAGCCTGGACGCCAATCGGTCTGTCACGGAGCGTGTGGCGGACACGCTTGAGCACCTCGAATTCACGCAGCGGACGACCGAGTTACGGCAAGCCGGCCGCATCGATCACGGCACAGAGTCAACGCTGCTGAGTATGGCCGAGACCTCGAACGATCTTGATGAATTCAAGACTCGCCTGCAAGCCGGCGGCCGTGAGCTCATGGGTGCGACGGAGTACCGGTATCTCGAGTCTGCGTTGCTGACGCCTGAGGGTCGGCGCCCGGAGACGTGGCAGGAATCAGCGGCGTACGTTCGGGCATATGGCACCGACCAGTCATCGTCGTCGCAACAGTTGGAGGCGATGCAGCACGAGCAGCACATGAGTTCTGCGCCCACGTACAGCTGAGCGAGATGACAGAGGGGGCCGCGTCTTCGGGCGCGACCCCTTCCGTCGTACTGAAAACTGCGCGAGTTCGGGCTTCGCACAAGAATCGTTCTTCAGCTTCGTCAGAACTAAGTGTCAATCCTCGTCGGCCGAGCTATCCAAACCTCCTGAAGCAAGAAAAGCTTTGCCGTTAGTGATTCCAAGGCCATTTCGGTAGAGCATTGGCACTCTGAAGGAGTGACTCAACTGTTCCAGGAATCCGAGCCCTATCAACTTTTCGGTAAGAGTTTCCGATTCCGGCCCAAGAATGTCTCGGAGCGTGCTCGCATTGTGCTCGGCTTTACCGTTCCGAAAGCGCTTGATCAGGTCGGCACTTTCCCCCGCTTCGGCCAGCAGTGTATCTTCCAGCCGTTCCTTACTCAGTTCCTTCAGCGCTTGCTTGAGCGCGTCGCCAGTAATGAGCGGGCTTCCTTTCTCAAATACACGGGGTGCACCTGATTCGCGTCGCTGTTGCGCCTCAATAGCCTTGGCCACAAGGTCGACCAAGTTTCGTGGAGACTTGACGTTGTTTCCGTCACGTATCCGGGTCAACATCCAGTCCCAGGTACTCGGACGTCGACTACCCTGATCCACTTGCTTCGGGAATACTACGGCGAACACAGTATCTGCGTCTGCGCCCTCGAGATCCGCAAGTTCAACGAACTCGTCGGATTCCATGAGTCGCCGATACAGCATCGTGTAAAGGTCCGCGTGTTCCCAAATGATGGACATTTTGCGGGCATTTACATGCGTAAGGTTTACGAAGCCACCCTCGACGATTCGGCCAAACAGGTCTTTGCGCACGAACATTTTCAACTTCAGATGAGCCAAATCTTGCATGTCCAAGTACGCCCTGAAAAGCGCGCGGAGTGCAGGTCTTTCAACTTGGGGATGAGCCTGAAACGCCTCGTCGAGGCGGTCGAGCACAAGCCACACCTTGAAACCTGTCTCAGCCAAGCAGGTATCGAGCAATCGGAGCGCCTCGGCGTGACGGATCACCTTGTCTGGTTTCTCTTCCTTGTCCCGCTTCCCACTGAAAGCGACTTTGCCTGAGAAGATCGGGATTCCTTCGGGGGTGACCGTAGCGCTGCCCTCCACCGATTCAGGTCGAAGTGCGGTCATCAACTGCGCGAAGAGCGATTGAGGCGCCTGATCGGTATTGCGCAAGCCTGCTTGACCCAAGAGCTCCTCAAGCCGGGCAAGATTGCCCGGGCGGGCATCACCAAATAGCTCAAGTATCCAATTGCCTGCCACGGATAGAAAGAAAGCTTTCCAGACGCCGACGTACTGCTCTTCATCTAACGTTCCGGCTTCGATGATTCTCTGAAAAGCGGGCTCACCTGCAGGGTTGAATGCAGGGATGACTTCAACGTCGCCGAGTTCCGCGTAACCCGTAAATCGCTCCTTCAGGATCTTGTAAAGGGCACTCTTACCTGTCCCTTTATCTCCGGCAATCGTGTCACGTTTATCTTGAATCAGCGACGAAAAAGTGTCGGTCTCGACGAAGTAGTTTGCCAAAGCAACATCGTGCTCGGCGACGGGGGAACCCAGTTCAATCATGCTCAGAACGGAGGATACTGTGCGTGCGCGCTCACCAGAAATGACTTCATCATTCAGCATCGGAGGGGAAGTGTCGCGCGGCACGCGGCTATAGCTCTGTACCTGAATAGCCTCGCAGTTCGTAAACACCCCTGCGCGAAGTGATTGCGGCGAAGGCTGCGAAGAAGAAGGGCGGCTGGCATTCCGGCCGGCACGGCAGGTAACCCGTCTGCTCTCGTAAAGTTGCATCAACACGCGTTCGATGAAACGTTAAGCGCGTAAAGTTGCATTAACCGGTGCAGCGGGCAACTTTAAGGGGTCACAATGGGCGAATACGTCGAGCGCCAATGGGCGCCGTCCTCAACGTTCGGCCTGTCCCGGCGAGAACAGACCGGCGGCAAGTACCTCGCGTTCGTACCCGGCGTCCTGGGAGCACAGGGGCCGCCGATCAGTGCGAGCACGTTCTCGGTTGTCGCCGACGCGCAGAGCACGGTGTCGCGTGCGGACGGCATCATCGGTGAGTCCGGGCTGTACCTCAATCACCTGCTGCTGCGATCTGAGAGCATCGCATCCTCCCTCATCGAGGGTCATGTCATCTCCGCGAAGAAGCTCGCCCTTGCAGACGTGCTCGGCCGTGGGAAAGAGAACGCCGTCGCGGTCCTGCAGAATCTTCGCGCGATGGAATACGCGATTGACGTCGTCGCAGAAAAATGGGACATCGAGCTTGAAGATCTGGTGCAGCTGCAGCAGACGATCACGCCGGATCTTGAGCGTGGCTTCCGTACGCAACAGAACTGGATCGGTGGGGGCTACTCCCCGATCACCGCATCGTTCGTGCCGCCGCCCGAGTCCAAGGTGGTGCCACTGTTGGAAGATCTGCTCACGTATGTGAATCAGAGCGAACATCCTCCGCTACTGAAGGCCGCGATCGCTCATGCTCAGTTCGAGACGATCCACCCGTTCATCGACGGGAACGGGCGTACCGGGCGTGCGCTCATCCACGCGGTCCTGAAGCGGGACGGTATCACCGATCGCGCCGTGCTCCCGATCAGCACGGTCTTCTCGACAGCGAAGGATCACTACATTGCGGGGCTCACGGCGTTCCGTGAAGAACCTCCGAACGTGGACCTCTGGGTGCAGGAGTTCTGCCAGTCGGCCGTGCGGGCTGCGGGAAACGTCGTGCTGCTGAAGGAGCGGGCGGACGAGTTGGACGAGCTACTCCGGGATCGCCATCATGCGTGGCGTTCCGGGCAGGGTATCCCCGCAGCGCCGCGCGTCGATGCGACAGTGGAACGGGTACGGCGAGATCTTGCATCCCAGCCCGTACTCACAGTTGCCGCGACGGCTGAGCGATACGGGGTGTCCCGGCCCGCCGCGGAGCGCGCCCTGACGGAGCTTGCAGACGCCGGGGTGCTGAGCGTCAGCAAGAACCACCGCGGAGTGAGAGCCGCATTCGTCTCCGACGAGCACTTGCACCTGGTGACGCTGGCCGAGCGCAGCAACAAAGCAGGCGGCTGGGACACCGCGGACGAGGCGACCGCTTCACGGTTGGCCCTGCCCAAGTCCACGCTGCGGTGGCCGCCCGGCGACCCCATGTTTCACACCCAGACCCGAAACGGGGGCTACGGATACCCGGGGCCGCCGCAGTCCCCGTCGGGTCCGCGTTACTAGCGCTCAGTAGCCCATGACAGGCGCACTCGGCAGCACGTCCGGGCCTTGCTTGGCGGGCATGTAGCTTCCCTCAGTCCGAGGCGCAGGGGTGACTCTGAGCGCCGCTGCGGCGATCTGGCGATCGCGTTCCCGGTTGCGTGCGTGGGCGTAATCGCGGCCGAGCGGTTCGTCGGTATCGCCGCCGTACAGGTCGCGGAAGCAGGCGACGGTGACGGCGCGCCTGCGCCGTTCTGTTTGCGCGCCCGGGAGCTGCTCACGGAGAGCTCCTAGCCACGGTTCGTTGTCGGCGATCGCGCGGTCGATGACGAGTTCGGCACGGAACCACGGTGCGAGTTCACGAGCTTTCACGGCCACGCGAACAGGGTGAAAAATCCCGCAAACGCAGCACGATGCACCTGATTGACGGCCGCTATCCACTGAAAATGCCGGGGCGACGATCGCGGATGCGTCTGCTGACGGACTATGGATATGCACCTGATGCGGTGCGAGCGTTCTGAAGCTCGTGCCGCCTACCCCGTCATCGGGAGTGTGTGTCTCCGGGAACTTACTCGCAGCGGTGGTTTCCGGGCATCAGGTTCATTGTCCATATAGCGGGGGTACCAGAATGCGCGTTCTTCGACGTGTTGCACCAGTCACAGGTTTTGCGGCACTCATTGCCGTCGTGGCGTCTGGGCTTGTCACCTCCCCGGCTGCCGCAATGGATCGTCCGCCTGCTGAGCGTTTCGATGTCCAAACAAGCACCGTGCAACTCCCGGATGTGTCGAGCACGACGCCGTATGTCTCGTTCACTGTTCCCGCCTGTGTGACCGAGATCGCCTACGTGATCGATGGCGCCGCGGGTGGGGCAAGCCGAAAATCAGGCACCCCACAACGTGCGGAAGGCGGAGTAGGCGCGGTGCGCTCTGGCACCCTCAATGTCACCGCCGGTGAGCAGCTTCGCCTCTACCCCGCCCAGCAGGGCATCTCCGCCCTGGCGACTTCCGATACAGGAGACGCAGGTGGCGGAGGTGCTATTGGTTTTCGTAGCGGTGGCGGTGGCACCGGCCAGGACGATGGTTGGCTCAATCGCCAGAATCCGGGCGGGGGTGGCGGCGCGAGTTCCGCCATCTCTCTCGGCACGACTCCCCTCGTTGTCGCCGCTGGTGGTGGTGGCGCGGGCGGATCGGCCTGGAATTCAGCAACAAACACGGCACGCGGCGGTGCGGGCGACATGCCGGGGTCCGCTGGTGTGAGCCATGCCGGCAGCGGCGGCCTGCTCAATGCCGTCGCCTCGGGCGCGGGCGGGAAAGCGACCGAACCGTTCGGCAACGGCGGTGGCGGGGGTGGCGGCGGCGCCGGGTACATCGGCGGCGGCGGCGGCGGCAAGGGAACGAGTCTCGCCAGCCAGGGCGGCGGCGGCGGAGCCGGGGGAACCAGCTACGTTGATGCATCCCGCATCGGCGCAAGCGACGTTGCAGATTTTGGTCTCACCCCCGGTGATCTGGCACCTACCGGAAATGGTGCCGTGAAGATTGCGTGGTTCGACTGCGCGAGCGTGCTCTCACTCAACGGCACCGCTACGACGAGCGCGGGAACGACTCTCCCGGCCAGCGGATGGGAGCACACAGTGACTACTGCAGCCTCCCTTCATCCCGGAAGCAATCTCACCTTGGATGATGCAGGACGCTCCGATGTGACCCTGCGCGGATTCGCAGACGCGAGCGCTTCGATACCTGTCACGGTTTCACAAGTTCCCCGCGAGGGATGGATCTTGCGCAACTGGACCGAAACTGCAACTGATACGCCGGTCGCGACCTGCACAAAGAACGGCGACCCGGACACTCAGATCCCGATCGCTCCCGTCGACAGTCACTCATTCCGCCTCGACATCCCAGCGGATTCCTGGGTGAGCTGCGACTTCGACAGCGTTGAAGCTGCCCCTGACATGACGGTCCGCCCAGATAGCACGAACCTGCTCAACGGAGAGTTGCACCCGCAGTCGGTGAAATCGGGTACCGACGTCGAGTTCGGGTACACGGTGAACAACACCGGCAATGTGCCGCTGAACCTGACGGCCACAGACCCCAAGACTCCCAGCCTCACGTGCGCAAGCAGCACGCTCCTTCCAGAGGCTGAGACCCGTTGCGCTGGCATCACATCGATCACCCGCGACTAACCCCCCCCCCCCCCTACCCCTCCCGAAAGGAAACAGCATGACTTCGACTACTACTCCCACCACCCGCAATCGCCGCATCACAGGCGTCCTCGCCATCGGAGCGGGAGCTGCGCTCTTGCTCGGTGGCTCCACCTTCGCTCTCTGGTCGGCCAACGCCAACGTGGCCGGCGGCACTGTCACCGCAGGTAACCTCGAGGTCTCGGTTGCCGATGGCAGCTGGAATGATGTCTCCGCCGAGCACACCACCCCGGTCGCAATTCCCGCTCTGGCTGACTTCCGCATCATCCCTGGCGATGTGCTTGAAGGCACTTTCCCGGTCGACGTTGCCGCTCTCGGTGACAACTTCGCTGCAGACCTCACGGTCGGTTTCACCTCTCCTTCCGGAGCGCTCCTCGCTGACCTCGAAGGCGTGACCGTGACATATTCCATCCTCGACGCTGATGGCAACGTGGTCGGCGCCGGAGACACCGTGAGTGTCCTGTCGGAAGATAGCGTCGTCGTCGATCCGGCCGCCATCGTCGTGGACAACCTCCTGGACGGGTCAGCACCAGAACTGACCGCCGTCGTCACTGCAACGTTCGATGCCGACACCCCGGACCAGGTGCGCACCGCCACCGAAGCGCTCCTGGGTGACCTGGATGTGACCGTTTCGCAAAAGCGCGCCTGACACGGCAGGGACCTGGAGTGCGCTGAGCAAGCAAGCACTCCAGGTCCCAACGCTCGCCACGTTCCCTCACGCGAATTCACAGATCACGTCCTCGGCTCTGAGGCCACACCTCCCCAACTGTAAGGAACACTCATGAAGGCGAAGCTCCTCGCATTCCTCGGTTGGATGCTAATCGCGCTGGTCGTGATCGTCGCCCTCGCTATGGGGGTTCCGCGTTTGTTGGGTGGGACGACGCTGACAGTCGTCACCGGCTCGATGCAGCCGGCAATTAATCCAGGCGACGTTGTCGCTGTCATCCCGACCGACCCCGACGATCTGAACGACGGGGACGTCGTGACATTTCAGCCCGAGTCAGATGATCCAGCACTCATCACGCACCGGATCATCAGCATTGACAACACGCAGTCCGAGCCGACGTTCATCACTCGGGGAGATGCAAACACCGCCGATGATCCTGAGATTGTCGCTGACCAGATTCAAGGGCGTGTGATGTACACGATCCCGTACCTCGGATGGGCGACCACCCTGGCCGGACCTGCAATGCCGGTTCTGGTCGGTATTGCCGCGGTGCTACTTCTCGGTGTCGGCGCCTATGCCGCGTTCGCCCCTCCCCGCACGCCCCGAAGCAAGGAGACCACCCAGTGAAATACCGTGCACTCACGCTCACAGCTGTGGTCACCGCGCTCTGCGCAGGACTGACGATGGGCACCTTCGCTTCCTGGGTTGGCGCCGACACAACGCGCGTTGCCCCCATCACCGCTGGTGCGTTAACGCTCACGTCCGATCAGATCATGGGTGTTGATGGTCCGCTCTGGTTCGATACGTCCGTACCCGGCAGCCCCGTCGCGATCGACCCGAACACGTTCCTGGCTACGGCCGGCGACCAGGTCCGCATGGGGTACTATTTCACCCTCGAAGCCACTGGCGACAATCTGACACACCAACTCACCGTTCGATGGGACACTCCCCCCGCACTCACCGAGGATGTGGAGGCGACGTACACACTCACAGAAAACCCCGGCACGGCAGGGTCCATCGTGCACACCCTCCGGGCCCCGTTGGGATCACCCGTCACGCTGCCTTCGGCGCTATCGGGAGACCGGAAGTTCTTGCTCGATATCAATATCGACTACGCCGAAACGCGTGACGACCGCACACAGGCCGAGACCGCATTCACCGACATTGGGCAGGTCAGCATCTCTGCCGAACAGGTTCGCGAAGGAGATCACAGGTGATTGCAACCCACACGAAAGACATCACGCCGGGTATCCGTGGACGCATGATCCTGATCCTCCTGGGTGCAGCGCTCAGTGCGGTGCTGATCGCTGTCGCTGTCGCTGGTGCCACCTCAGCTCTATGGCGCACAGAACTGAGCACACACGCTGCCCTCCCTGACGCCGCCGTACTGTTCGACGTGAACGGAGAGAGCAGTTCCGCTTCTGACCCGACTGTCACCTACGCGATCGGGAGTGACGATATGCAAGCCCTGATGGACGACGGCAGCATCGCGATTCCCATTGAGGTCAAGTCGTTGTCACAAGGAAACCGGGGGTTGCGTTACACGGTCACTCCCCCGGCAACCACCGAAACTGACATCATGCACTGGGCGGACACCACGGTGTTCCCCGTCACGAGCGAAGGCAGCTGCACGGTCGACACAGACGTGCCGACCGACCCTCCCCTCACGTCGACCCCTGTGCCGGCCACCTATTCAGACACCACCACCCCGACGACCGAGTATTGGTGCTTGCACGCGAAACTCGGTCACCTTCCCGACGCCGGCAGGTACACGTCGACCGCCACGATCACGGGAACACACGCTTTGGGTGAGATCGTCAAAGAATCGCTTTGGGATCTCGAGGTGACGACAGCGTTCACCGTGGCGGACGAGCCCGAGCACGAAGTCGCATTCACCTATGAGACGTTCCGAGCTGGAGCTGAACAATGAACATCACCGCATTCACCTCCGCAGTTCTCCTGACCACCCTGACGTTCGGGGCGCCTGCTGCGGCCGTCGACGACCACCCGACAACTGCACCTGAGGTTGTCGAGATCGATGACGTCGGAATCCACCATGCACCGTTGCAGTGGTTCGCCGACGCTGTGATCGTTCCCGGCGACAGTGACGAGCGTACGATCCTCGTCGAGAACAACCGCAAGTACCGTACGACCGTTTCTGTCTCCCTCTCCGACGTGCAATTGCCGACTGATGAATCGTTTCTTCGCGACTTGCACCTTCGATGGGGAACCTCTGCGGAGAGTATGACCGATATCGTTGCCCCGCCACCACCGCTTGCCGAGAATGTCACGCTCGCGCCCGGGGAACGACTGCCGGTCATCCTCGGCTACGCCTACAGCGAGGAAGCCACACAGGTCCCGTACGGCACTCAGTCATTGCGGTTCACACTTACGATCTCAGCTACCGATCCTCGCCCCCAAACGGGGAGCGACACCGCACCTCGCGAACACGATCGAGGCCCTCTCGCGACAACGGGCGCCCAGCCCGGGCTCTGGTGCGCATGGGCCCTGCTTGCGCTTGTTGGAGGCGGATGGCTCGTCGCGGCTCGCCGAAAGCGCCGTGGGGACGAAGAAGCAGACGATCGACCCGTGATAGCCGAGCCTCATCACACGACGCTCCCGTAACTGCAGCGCAGTCTTATTGCCGCGCCGAAAAGGCGGGTGTACATTCAGGGGCACATCAACATGTCCATCGGTTCGGAGGGACACATGTTCGTTGGCAGAGAGCGCGACATTGCACTGGCGGTCTCGCTACTGCAAAACGGCAAGAACGTTGACATCATCGGCGGCAGAGGGAGTGGCCGCTCAAGTTTCCTTGACGCCTTGCACAATCGTTTAGAAGACCTCGATATTGTCGCTGTTCAGATACAAGGGATTGCGGCGTTGCATACGCAACCGCTCGCGGCGTTGGCCGTGGTTGGATTCCACCCCAACCCCGGTGGGCGCAACACCATTAGCGAACTCACGGCCGCACTGATCGCCAGCACCAAGAAGCGGGCGGCAGTGATCCTGGTCGATGACTGCGATCAACTCGACGACGCCTCCTGGGGTGTGATCAACGCTGTGCGGAGCGCACACGCTGTCCCTGTTGTGGTCAGTCGCGAGACGGACAGGACCACGCGCGGCACCCGTGTCACGGAGGACCCGTCCGCTGCTTCGAGCTACGTCATCGAGTTAGCACCCCTGGCGTTCGAACCTATCCAACGCATCGTGCATGACCGGCTTGGTGGCGCGAGCGACGTGGCGACCGTCGCGCGCATCTTCAGCAAGTCAGGCGGCAACGTGGGACTTGCCCTCAGCATCGTAGAAGTCGCGCTCCAAGAACAACGCATTATTCAAGGCGACGACGGACGCTGGGTGGCAGTCAAATCACTGTGGAGTCCCGCCCTGCGCGGCATCATTGATGCTCGCCTCGCCTCGTTGGCGCCCGAGGCTCTCGACACGGTCCACCTGTTGGCACTCGTAGGCGTCGCAGATGTGGAAGCTGCGCGCCTACTGTGCGAGTGGGACACTGTCGAGCAACTTGAAGATGCTGCGCTCGTGCAGTTCACCACCGAGCACGGCCGACAGTACGTGTCCATCACTCCCCCCATCATCGTTGACTACATACGCAACGACCCCCACACTGCACGCAATCTTCGACTGGTCGACATCATCCTCGAACGTCTCGGCGCAGACCACCCGTTGGCGGTCGCCGCAACCCTCGGCGACCGGGACGCGCTTGAAACAATGGCAAACAATGCCGTCTTCAGCCGACTGCTGCAAGAACGCGCCAGAAGCCACCGGTTGCTCGCAGAAGCGCGATGGAACGAACGACCCGAAGCGGCGGAAGCAGTCGAACTCGTGACCTTCCTCATGCAATCTGCAGCACCCCATGACACGATTCAGCGCATTTTCGAGCAGACCGACCTCACAAACGCCACGGAGCAGTCACTCACCCAATTGCGGATATTGCGTGCGCGATGGATTGCATATTCGCAAGGTGAGCTGACGGAAGCCCTGAAGTTGCTTGAGGTGCCCGCTGATGCGTCATCAGCAAGAGAAGCTCAGTACCTCGCAGCCGCCGTCATGATTCGCGCCAGCATTTCGCAGGTGCCCGATGACCTCATAACTCGGCTCGAGAGCATCCACGCAACCGCTTCCGAGAACCAACTTGCGGTCCTTGAAGCGCGACTCTATCTCGCTGTCATTCAAGGGCGCTTCGATGACTCTGAGAAGCTCTACCAAGAAATCGCAGTGCGAGATCCTGACGGTCGACGCCACATTTCCAGGGCTCTCTACGCCTACGCCCTGACCGGCAATGGCCGAGTAAGAGAGGCGCTTGAACTCGCAACGGCCGCCATGAACGATGCGCACAGCCGCCTCGATCTCGATGCTCTTCGCACATCTGGGTCAGCGGCCGCGCTTGCGCACATTTTCGTCGGAAACTTCGATGCAGTGGGCCGCATCCTGGACATCCTCCTCGCTGCCGGGGATTCGTTCACTTTGCCTCGGGGGTACATTGTCGCCGTACTGAACGTGGCGTCTATCGTTGCCCTCAGGCGAGGCGATGTTGAGCTTGCGGAGAAGTACGTGAACGAGATCAGCAGCATGGGTCACCCGGACGGCCCTCTTCCTGGGCAGGACGCGTGCTGGTCTCGCGCCCAATTGCTCGCCGCCAAGGGGAAGCCGGCGTTCGCTGCAGAAGCGATCTGGGCTTCGTCCGAGGCGCTCTGGGACCGTCGCGCATTTTTCTCCGCCTCCCTGGGCTACATTTCAAGCTTGGAGCTCGACCCGAACAAGAAACGGTTTGAGCACGCGCGAGCACGCATCGAAACCGTCGACGGCGAGTACATCCGCGCCGCCGAGGCTTACATCGGTGCGCTCGTCGCGTCCGACCCTGAGCGCATGCATCTCGCAGCTCACCGACTCCAAGCCAGTGGCCGCATCGCATACGCCATCGAAGCGTTCCGAAACGCTCGTCGCGTGTTTCTTGCGCAAGGGGACGTAACGAAAGCGGATAAAGCGCTCCATGATGAGCGCGAGCTGTTGCACAGTGGGTGGGGTCAGGCCTACGACTCTGCTCTGATCGCGAACGCTACCTACTCCCTGTCTGATCGCGAACGTCAGATAGCGCGCTATGTCGCAGAAGGATTCAGTAACTCGGAGATTGCGTCCGCCCTGGTCATCAGCGCACGTACTGTCGAGAGTCATTTGTATCGCGTGCTGCGCAAACTGAATCTCGTGCACCGGTCGGAACTGCAACCGTTCAAACACATGCTGTAACAGCCCCGCGCTGACGCAACACCATTCCTCCGGAATGCAAAAGCGTCGCCTTCTCTGCGGTATTCGCAGGGAAGGCGACGCTTTTCTGGTTGCTAGGCGCAGCGCTTCTACTTGAGGAGGTTATTCACCTCGACGGAATCGGCGCAGACCAAACATCGTTGCTCCGAGAATCGCCGCAACAATTGCTCCAGCGTAGATCCAGATTTGAGGGCTCTGGCCCGTCGCCGCCAGGGCAGCTCCATCACGGTCACTCTTGGGCAGAGGTTCTGAGTCGATCGACCTATTCGGGGTGACGGCCTCCTCCGGGACGCAGGAGTCTTCAGGGGTACCGGGCTCCGCCGGCGTTCCGGGAACCCCAGGGGTGCAAGGCTCCTCCGGCGTGACAGGCTCCTCCGGGACGCAGGGCTCTTCCGGAGTACCGGGCTCCGCCGGCGTTCCGGGAACCCCAGGGGTGCAAGGCTCCTCCGGCGTGACAGGCTCCTCCGGGACGCAGGGCTCTTCCGGAGTACCGGGCTCCGCCGGCGTT
>NZ_JBBCXF010000006.1:0-255229 GCF_037145595.1 Leucobacter sp. USHLN154 | reverse complement strand
GTCACTCTTCGTGCGTGTCATGGAGGCGACACGCACGAAGAGTGACCCCGCTCGCACGGTGTGCGGAGGAGGCTACCCCTCGTGCACGATCCGACCGTCGACGACGGTCAGCACGATCGGCACCTCGGACAGCGCGTCGGCATCGGTCGCGACCGGATCGGCGCCCCACACCGTGAGATCGCCGACGGCGCCGATGGCGATGACGCCGCGGTCGGCATGACCTCTCGCCTGCGCCGGCCAGAGCGTGTATGCGAGGAGCGCTTCCTCGCCGGATAGCCGCTGCGACGGCTCGAACACGTTCGCCGAGGCGTCGCCCGGGGTGTGCCGGCCGCGCGCCCACGCCATGCCGACGCGCGGGTCGTACTGCGCCACGGGCCAGTCGGAACCCAGCACGAGTCTCGCCCCCGCGTCGAGCACATCGCGCACGCGGTACCCGGTGTGGCTCCGATCCTCGCCCAGCCGCTTCGCCCACGTGTCGCTGTGGTCGGAGGATCGCCACTGCATGTGCAGCGGCTGCATCGAGGCGGTCACCCCGCTGCCGCGCAATTGCTCGACGTCCCCGTCGGAGAGCACTTCGAGATGCTCGATGGAGTGGAACGGCAGGCCGTCACGCGCCGGCAGCGCGGCGTACACGTCGAGCACACGGCTGACGGCGAAGTCGCCGACGGCGTGCGTCGCGATGAGCATGCCGGCGTCGTGATAGGCGCGCACGACGTCGCCGTAGCGCTCCCACGACGGCCAGAACGCGGCGCGCCCGTCGCCGCACGAGTCGGGCTCGTGCAGCCACGCGGTCCCCGTATCGATGACGCCGTCGCTGAAGAGCTTGATGGCACCGGTCTGCCAGAGGCGGCCGGAGCGATCCTTCTCCGAGATGACGCGCGCCACGTCGGCGTCGGTGTCGCCGACGGCGTGCCAGTGGTGCACCGTCAGGCGGTGATCCAGCTCGCCCCGCTCCTCGAGCTCTTCGAGCAGGTCGACCGTGGCATCCTTACCGTCCATGATCGCGCCGCCGGTGAGCCCCACGGCCGCGAGCCGACGGAACATGTCGCGCAGGCCGTCTCGCGCATCGTCGTGCGACGGCTGCGGCGCGGCATCGAACACGAGATTGTAGGCCGTCGGCTCGCGCAGCTCCCCGGTCGGAACCCCGACTTCGTCGACGACGATCTCACTCGCGTCCTCGAAGTCCCGGGAACCCGTGATGCCCGCCGCGGCGAGCGCGGGGGCGGTCGCGAGCCCGGTGTGCAAGTCGTAGCAGATGAGCGCGACCGGTCGTCCGGGCGCGGCGTCGGCGAGCAGATCGCCGCGCAGCCCGGTGTGCTCGAAGGCCTCGTACTCGAGGTTCCAGCCCCGCAGCCAGGCGTCCTCCGGGAGACGCGCGTGCTCAGCGGCGAGCGCAGCGCGCAGCTCGTCGATCGTCTCGAGTCCGCCGAGATCGAGCCCGGCGGTCACCGATGCCGCCCAGTGCGGATGGGTGTGCGAGTCGAACAGGCCGGGCGTCACGGTGGCACCGCCGAGATCGCGGGTCGGTATCGCGAACTGCGCGGCGGCATCGGCGATCTCGGCGTCGGTGCCGACGAGTTCGATGCGGCCGGCGCGGATGAGGATCGCGGTCGCGTCGCTGGCCTCTCCGGTGTTGCTGCGCAGGGTCGCGCCGATCAGCGCGAGGTCGCCTCCTGAATGCTCCATAGTGCTCCGTGCTCCGTTCTCGGTTGCGGTCGATGGGTGGTGTGGCTGGCGATGCGCCGGCAGAGCGGTCAGTGCCTGCCGATCGGGCTGTAGTGTCGGCGCGGCGCAGTCGCCGTGCCGAACCGTGCGGGATCCCAGTGCCGGTCGAATTCCGCGTCCGTCGGTTCGCCGGCTACGAGTGCCGCGAGGTACTCCCCCATGAACGCAGCGTACTTGAACCCCTCGCCGGAATCGCCGCAGGCGAGCACGACGGACGGGTGGATGCGGCCGATGATGAAGTCTCCGTCTCCCGAGTCGGTCCAGGTGCACACCTGGGTTCCGAGCACCTGGGGCACGATGGACGTGAGATCGCGTGCGACCCGTGCTCGGATCGTCTCGGTGCGGGCGGGGTCTGGGCGCCGATCGAGATCGTCGCCCAGCGTCCCTCCCGCAAGCGGGCGCAAGGGCCGGTCGAGCCCGATCTTGTAGCCGGAGGCGTCGTTCGGCATCGCGTAGATGCCTGCCGAGTCGGGTCCGTGCTCCGCGGGGGTCTCCGGCGGGCAGTCGACGAGACCCGGAAGGTCGGGAGCGGGCGGCGCGCCAACTGGGTCGCCCACATAGACGACCTGCTCGATGTAGGGCGTGAGCGGCAGCGCGATGCCGAGCCCGGGCAGCAGTTCGGCTGTTCCCGGCCCGGCTGCGACGAGCACTTGATCAGCGGAGCGGCGTTCTCCGCGCTCGAACCGCACCGTGGCCGAGGCGTCTCCCGGCTCGATCGCCGTGACGCGGGTGTGCGGCAGGTAGGTGCCCCCGGCCTCGATGAACGCTTCGAGGCCGCGCTGGAGCAGACGATGGATGTGCACGACGCCCGCCTGCTCGACGTAGAGCGCGTCTCGTCCATCGGATCGCAGACCGGCGAACGCCTCTCCGACGCGGTCGGCCGAGATGCGTTCCACGGGTTCGCCGATCGCGGTGAGCGACTCGGCCACGGCCGGCAGTGAGGCGTCATCTCGCCACAGCAGACCGGTGCGGCGGTACACGGGTTCCTGCAACCGTTCGCTCAGGCGGTCCATGGCGTCGAGCGTGCCCCGCAGCGACCGAGCGCGCCATGGCTGCGTGTCTGCGAGGCGCCACAGCCGCGTGCTGCCGCCGTTCGACGCCGACGGGCCGCCCGGTTCGAAGCGCTCGACGAGGGTGACGTCCCACCCGCGATCCTGCAGGTCGAGCGCCGCGGGGAGCCCCCAGGCCCCCGCCCCGACCACGATCGCGGATCTGCGACCCGTGCGCGTCGCCATCCGGTCAGTCCGCGATCGTCGTGAAGTGCTTGCGCAACGGCTCGTGCACGCGCCACACCCCGACCCAGCCAGACGGCATCACCATGACGTCGCCCGGCCCGAATTCCTCCGGCTCGTGGCCTGCGACGTCGATGGTCACGCGACCCGAGAGGATGGTGCAGATCTCGGTGTACCCGAGTCGCTCGGCGGTGAAATCACCGACGGTGCACTCCCACAGTCCGGTCGAGATGCGCCCGTCGTCCCAGACCTCCGTCGAGGCCTCGGTCTGGCCGGGCGTGAGCGCGGTCGGTTTCGGTCCGTGCGGGCCGAGCACGAGCGCGTCGGTGCCGTGCGCTGAGTACGTGCGGACAGTGCTGGTGGTGCTCATGGATGATGCTCCAAACGTGTGCTGCGTCAGTGCCGGCCGGTGACGACGTCGGCGATGTGGGCGATGGGCGAGGTCTGCTTGCGGCCTGCGAGTTCCGAGCGGTCGGCGAGTCCGTACGCCGCGTACAGCCCCTTGGTCGCGAGCCAGCGCAACGGCTCCGGCTCCCACTTGCGCACGCGGTGATTGACCCACGGAAGCCCCGTGATCTCGCTGTCGTTGCCGAGAATCAGGTCGGCGATCGTGCGCCCCGCGAGGTTCGTCGAGGTGACTCCGGTGCCGACGTAGCCGCCGCCCCAGGCGATCCCCGTCGAGCGGTCGAGCCCGACCGTGGCCGCCCAGTCGCGCGGCACCCCCAGAACCCCCGACCACACGTGGTCGATCGCCGCCCCGCGCGTCAGCGGGAAGAAGCGGTGCAGGATCTCGCTGAGCGTCTCCACCGTCACCTCGGGCGTGCGGCCATCCGTGTCGGTCTTCGACCCGTACTGATAGGGGACCCCGCGCCCGCCGATCGCGATGCGGTCGTCTGCGGTGCGCTGGGCGTACATGTAGACGTGCGCGAAATCGCCGAGCACCTCGCCCTGGTTCCAGCGCAACTCGTCCCAGACCTCGGCGCTGAGCGGTTCGGTCGCGATCAGCGACGAATTCATGGGCAGCCAGAGCCGGTGCAGGCCCTTGAGGTTCGCAGTGAAGCCCTCGGTCGCGCGCACCACGTATTCCGCGGAGACCGTGCCGTGCGTCGTGTGCACCCGGTGCGGAGCGATCTCGACGACGCGGGTGCGCTCGTAGATCTCCACACCGAGGCGCTCTGCGGCGGCCGCGAGACCGGCGACGAGCTTGGCGGGCTGGATACGGGCCGCGTGGGGATGCCAGACGGCTCCCAGCGTGTGGGCGACGTTGATCTTGGCCTGCGCCTCCGGCCGTTCCAGGAGCTCGAGATCAGTGTGCTTCCAGCGCTGCTCGGACGCGGCGAACGCCCGCATCCGGGCCTCCTGCGCCGGGGTGTAGGCGACCCCGAACTCGCCGCCCCGCTTGATGTCGGCGTCGATCCCCTCGGCCTCCGTCACACGGATCACCTCGTCGACCGTCTCGTTCATCGCGCGCTGGAAACGCTCGACGGCGTCACGGCCGTGGGTCTTCTCGTACTGCTCCCGGCCCCCGGTGATGGAGTTCGTGAGCCAACCGCCGTTGCGACCGGATGCGCCGTAGCCGGCGTGCCGCTGCTCGACGACCACGACACGGAGCTCCGGCCGCTGCTGCTTCAGGTAGTACGCGGTCCACAGGCCGGTGTACCCGGCCCCGACGATCGCGACGTCGGCGGTCAGGTTGCCGGGGAGTTCCGCTCGCGGCGTCGGTGCGCCGATCTGCTGCCACCAGTGGGAAACGTTGCCGTTGATCATGAATATCGGTCTTTCTGCCTCGTCGGGCGATGGGGTGCGTGGTGTGGCGGCCGCGGCCGCGGGCGTGTCAGACGGCGAAGACCGAGGCCGCTCCCGGGTTCCAGCTCAGCCAGGCCGACTCGTTCTCTCCGTGCAGCCAATCGAGCCCTCGCGTGCCGCGGACGACACCGGTCGAGCCGTCGGGCAGCACGACCTCGTACTTCCAGCCGGACCCCAGGTAGATCGCCTGGCGCACGGTGACGGGCACCGTCGGGTGACCCGCGCTCGCGCCGTCGGGCGTCGCGTGGAGCTCGCCGTGCTCGGGGCGCACCACGGTGATGTTCCGCCCATCGTCGCTCACGACCTTCGTGGATTCGCCGATGAAGCCGGCGACGAAGAGTGACGCCGGGCGCTCGTACAGATCCTCGGACGTGCCGACCTGCTCGATCCGCCCCTCGTTGAACACGGCGATGCGATCGGAGAGGGTGAGCGCCTCCTCCTGGTCGTGGGTGACGAAGACGAAGGTGCGCCCGACCTCGCGGTGCACGCGGCGCAGTTCGAGCTGGAGGCGCTCCCGCAACTGCTTGTCGAGCGCGCCGAGCGGCTCGTCGAGCAGGAGCACTTTCGGTTCGAAGACGAGCGCTCGCGCGAGTGCGACGCGCTGCTGCTGACCTCCCGAGAGCTCCTTGGGATGGCGATCCTCATACCCCTCGAGACCGGCGGTGACGAGCGCCGCTCGAGCGCGCTCTGCCGCATCGGCCCGAGCCACCTTGCGCTGCTTGAGCGGGAAGAGCACGTTGTCGAGCACGGAGAGGTGCGGGAAGAGCGCGTAGTGCTGGAACACGATACCGAGTCCCCGCTTGTGCACCGGCACATCGTCCATGCGGCGACCGTCGATCTCGACATAGCCCTCGGTGAGATCGGTGAACCCGGCGATGAGGTTGAGGGTCGTCGTCTTCCCGGATCCCGACGGGCCGAGGAAGGTCATGAACTCGCCGGCCTCGACTCTGAGCGAGACGTCGTCGAGGGCGATGGACTTCGGATAGTGCTTCGAGACCCCTGCGAGCAGGATCTCGGCACCGCGCTGGTTACGCTCGTCGGGCACGATTTTTCCTTCCGGTCAGCACCAGCGCGCCGATGACGAGCACGGTGGTGAACACGAGAATGACGGTCGCGGCTGCGGCGAGCGTCGGGTCGGTATCGCGAGTGACACTCGCGTACATGAGCACAGGGAGGGTGTTGAGGTACGGACTCTTGATGAACAGCGAGAGCACGACCTCGTCGAACGACGTCACGAACGCGAAGAGCGCCCCCGAGACGATGCCGGGGATGATGTTCGGCAGCGTCACCGTGAGGAAGGTCTTCAGCCGGCTCGCGCCGAGGCTGAGCGCCGCCAGTTCGAGTCGATCGTCGAAGCCGGCAAAACCAGCGGTGATCGCGATGACGGTGAACGGCAGCGCGAGCACCGTGTGGGCGAGCACGAACCCGACGACCGTGCCGACGAGCCCGAGCTTCAAGAAGACGGCGTAGATGCCGATGGCGACGACGATGCCGGGCACGACCATGGGCGCGAGCAGACCGATGCGAAGCGTCGTCGACATCCGCTTGTTCGTCAGCGCCCGCAGCCCGAGAGCCGCGAGGAGGCCGAGCACGGTTGCGAGCAGCGCGACCAGCAGACCGACGAGCAGCGAGTTCGAGAGCGCGGAAGTCCAGGCGCGGTTCGAGAAGAACGACTCGTACCACTGCAGCGACCACGTCTCCGGGGGGAAGGCGAAGGACGCCTTGCCCGTGAAACTCAGTGGAATCACGACCAGGGTGGGCGCGATGAGCCAGAATGCGACGAGCACGCTGAACGCCCAGAGCACCACGCGGGTGACAGGGTGGATCTTGATCATCAGAACACCTCCACGGCAAGGCCTTTACGGCGTGCTGAGCGCACGATGAGTCCCACGATCGCGAGGAGGAGGAACGTCGCGACCAGCAGGATCACGCCGAGCGCACCGCCTCTGCCCCATTCGAGCAGGCTGCTCACCTGCGCGTAGATGGCTTGCGCGAGCATGCTGTCGGACGGCGAGCCGAGCAGGGCCGGGGTGACGTAGAACCCGAGCGACTGGATGAACACCATCAGCGAACCCGCGGCGATACCCGGGATCGAGAGCGGCAGGAAGACCCGGAGGAAGGCGATCGACGGGCGGGCGCCCAGTGAGCGCGCTGCGGTGACGAGCCTGCCGTCGATCCCGCTCATGACCGCGTAGAGCGGCAGCACCATGAACGGCATCAGCACCTGGCTCAAGCCGATCAGCACGCCCGTGTTGCTCCGGAGCAGCTGGAAGGGCCCGAGACCCAGGAACTCGAAGAACGAGTTCACGACGCCCGAATCCTGCAGCAGCACGATCCACGCGAACGTGCGGATCATCAGCGACGTCCAGAACGGAATCAGCGAGATGACGACGAGTACGACGCGGGCGCGCGGCCCGACCACCGTCATCAGGAAGGCGTACGGATACGCGAGCAGCAGGCAGATGACGGTCGCGAGGAACGCGTTGCCGAACGTGCGGCCGAGGATCTCGAGGTTCTGGGGGTTCTGCAACGCCCAGGTGTAGTTGCCGAAGCCGAGCTCGGGCTCGGTGACGCTGCGCCACATGCTCTCGAACACCGGATACGCGAAGACTCCGACGAGCAGGGCGTAGGCGGGGAGCAGGAGCAGGAGCGCCCGGGCGGGTGCGCGCCGCGAGGTGTTCGCGGCGCGCACCACGGGGAGATTCGTGGTGGTCACGGGGTATCAGCTCATCCCTGCAGCCACGCCATCCAGCGCTCGAGCTCCGCGTCGTAGTTCTCCGCCCACCAGGCCGCGTCGGTCGGGACCATCTGGTCGGCGATCGCGGGGTCGGTGACGAGGAACTCCTGTCCGAGTTCGTCGAGCGCGGGCTGCGCCTCATCGTGGACGGGCGAGTAGGAGGTGAGCTCGGTGAGCTTCTCCTGCTGCTCCTTGCCCAGGTAGTAGTTGAGGAAGGCCATCGCAGCGTCGGGGTTCGCCGCGCCCTTCGGCACGCCGAGCGCCTCGACGATCTGCAGCGACTCGTTCCAGATCGGCTTGTAGTTCGCGCCGTTCTCGACGGCCGCGTAGCCGCGACCCGACCAGACGAGCGCCATGTCGGCTTCACCGGACTCGATCATCTGCTGCGACTCGGCTCCGGTCTTCCAGTAGATGAGATCGTCGCGGATCGTGTCGATCCGGTCGTACGCCCGGTCCATGTCGAGCGGGTACAGCTCGTCGGCCGCGACGCCGTCGGCGAGCAGTGCGCCCTCGTAGACCCCGGGTCCGACATCCTCGAAGCCCGCGATGGCGCGCTTGCCGGGGAACGCCTCGGTGTCGAAGAAGTCCTTCCACCCGGTCGGTGCCGTCGGGTATGCGTCGGCGTTGTAGAGGATGACGTAGCCGTACTGCATCGCTGGAACGTAGCAGTCGCCGACCAGGCCCTCCGGCACGTGGGAGGTGTCGACGATCGACGTGTCGATGTCCATCAGCAGGCCGTCTTCACCGCACTGCTTCTGCGCCCAGATGATGTCGGTGTCGACGACGTCCCACGTCACGGCGTTGTTGTCGACCTGCGCCTTCACCTTCGCGTACTCGGTGGGCCCGTCCTCGAGCACATTCGCGCCCGACTCCTCGGCGAACGGCGTGCCGATGGCCTCCATCTGGCCCTCCTGGAACACGCCGCCCCAGGAGACGAAGGTGAGGTTCAGTCCGTCGAGCGCGCCCTCCTTCACGACACCGGCTTCCGCCGGGCCGCTGCCCAGGTCGATCTCCGCGGCGGGTCCTGCTGCCGAGCAGCCGGCGAGCAGCGCTCCGGCCCCCAGGAGTGCCAGGCCCGACGTCAGTGTGCGGGCGGTTCGTCTCTTCATGATGCGTCCTCTCCATTGATGGTCAAACATGATGCGATGGCGGGTTCGGTCAGCCGACGTGGACGTCTTCGACCGGAGTCGGCGGGCTGTTGATCCACATCACGCTCGCGGGTGCGTCCGATTCGTTCGCCACCCGGTGCGGCACCGAGCTCAGGAACTCGATCGAGTCGTCGGTGCGCAGCGTGTAACGGTCGTCGCCGAGCTGGAGCATGATCTCGCCCATCGTCACGACGAGCATCTCCTGCGATTGCCCGTGCGTGTAGAGATCGGATCCGGTCGAGCCTCCGGGCTCGAAGTGCCCGGCGTACACCTCGAGATTGCGCAGCGGCGGCAGCGACAGCACGTACTTGTCGGCCCCCTCGAGTGGCAGCGTCGGCCGATCGGCAGCGCGAAGCACGCCCCTCGTGTGCACGAGCTTGTCGTCGAGCAGCTGCGCGGGCGAGACGCCGAGCGCGACGGCGATCTTGCGCAGCGATGCGACGCTCGCATTCGTGCGGGCGTTCTCGAGCTGGCTCAAGAAACTCGAGCTCACGCCCGCGGCTGCGGCGAGCGCGCGCAGGCTCATGCCGCGCACCTCGCGAAGCGCGGCCACCCGGCGTCCGAGTTCCAGCGCATCATCTGCCGACATGGGTTCCTCCTCGAACCGCTGTACCGCACGAGTGCGGATACTGAACAAAGTGTTCAGTGGATGTAGACCCACCGTACAGTTGCCGCTTCGATCCCGCAATGAGCGATACGTGTTCGTGACCTTTCCTCTCGAAGCTCCCGCACGAGATCATGGTGGTCGGGCGCTCACACAGGATCCGCGCCGAAGTGAAATCGGCGCGGATCCTGCGTATTATTACGGGGTCTGCCACAAGCGGGCACGCCCGACGTCGCGCACTGAGCCCGATCCGGGTTTGAGTTGCTCGCACACACGCAATCCTTTTCGAAAGCCGCACTGTGTCAGCCACCACTTCCCTCCCATCGACTCAGCCTCGCAACTCGCGCTCGCGCGTGATTCTCGCGAGCCTCGTCGGCACGACCATCGAGTTCTACGACTTCTACGTCTACGCGACTGCAGCCGTGCTCGTCTTCCCTCACCTCTTCTTCCCCTCTGAGAACGAGACGACCGCGCTGCTCGCGTCGTTCGCGACCTTCGGCGCTGCCATGCTCGCGCGACCCGTCGGCGCGATCTTCTTCGGCCATCTCGGCGATCGCCTCGGCCGCAAGACCACGCTCGTCGCCTCGCTCCTCACGATGGGCATCGCGACCTTCGCGATCGGCCTGTTGCCGACGCATTCGCAGATCGGCGTGTGGGCGGCCGTGCTGCTGCTCGTCATGCGACTCGCGCAGGGCTTCGCACTCGGCGGAGAGTGGTCCGGCGCCGCGCTCGTCGCAACCGAGAACGCTCCGGCTGGCAAGCGCGCCTGGTACGGCACGTTCCCGCAGCTCGGCGCCCCCATCGGCTTCATCATCGCGAACATGCTCTTCTACGTGATCAACCACCTGCTGGCCGATCCGGCGAACCCGGGTCAGCCCTCGGCCGCCTTCCTCGAATGGGGATGGCGCATCCCGTTCCTCTTCTCAGCGCTGATGGTGATCGTCGGCCTCTGGGTGCGTCTCAAGCTCGTCGAGTCGCACGCCTTCGAGCAGGCCAAGCAGTCGGGCGGAGTGAAGCGCATGCCGATCGCGGAAGCGTTCCGGTTCCACTGGAAGGGTCTGATCCTCGGCACCTTCGCCATGCTCGCGACGTACGTGCTGTTCTACCTCATGACCTCGTACACGCTCACGTACGGAACGCGTCCGACCGACGCGGAGGTGCCCGGGGCCGGCTACACGTACAACGCCTTCATCCTGATGCTGGTCTTCGGCGTCGTGTTCTTCGGCATCTTCACGCTCGTCTCCGGCCCGCTCGCCGATCGCTTCGGCCGCCGCAAGACCCTGCTCGTCGTGACCGGCGCGATCGTCCTGTTCGGTCTGCTCTTCGTGCCGATGCTCGGCGGCGGCAGCACACCGATGGTGATGTTCTTCCTCGCGCTCGGCTTCACGCTCATGGGCCTGACGTTCGGACCGATGGGCGCGTTCCTCCCCGAGATGTTCCCGACGAACGTGCGCTACACCGGCTCGGCCGTGGCGTACAACGTCTCGTCCATTCTCGGCGCCGCGCTCGCTCCGATCATCGCCGTGTGGCTCTGGGGCCTCGCCGACGGCAGTCCGCTGCTCGTCGGCCTGTACCTCTCAGGTGCCGGCCTCGTGACGTTCGTGTCCCTGCTGCTCACGAAGGAGACGAAGGACGTCGACATCGACGCCTGACGCTCGCTCGTCGACGCCCGCGCGCACCCGGTTTCCCGAGTGCGCGCGGGCGTTCGTCGTTGCACACCGAATCTGTCGACTGTACAGTGAGCAGCAAGAGACTGAACACGCCGTTCAGTGGTCCAGCGCATAGCGGGTTCAAGGAGGAACAGGGAATGGACATCGTCATCATCGGGGCTGGCCTCGCGGGCCTCACCGCCTCCTGGGAGCTCGAGAAACTGGGCCACCGATGCACCGTGCTCGAGGCTAAGAATCGTGTTGGCGGGCGCACATGGTCGCAGCGCCTGGGAAACGGCGAGATCACAGAGCGCGGCGGCGAGTACATATTCCCCACCGAGTACCCCATCCGCCGTCTTGCCGCAGAGATCGGCGTGCCCATCCTCTCGCACAACGTGCGGTACGGTCGTCGAACGGTCAACGGACGCGTTATCACCTTCGCCGAACTCGGCGACACCGTCGCACGGGTATCGTCCACGCTCAGAAGCATGATCGATGATGGAGAATCACGCGTATCCCTCGAGCGGGCTTTTGCCGAAGCACTGGGAGCGGGCTACCGATTAGACCCCGTCTACCGCCGCACGACGACGTCGGCGGCGGCCGACCCGAATCTCATCAGCGCAGAAGCGGTGCTGCTGCGCGAATCGTCGACCGCTGATGGCTATGTCGAAGACGGCGGCCGCCTTGTCGGCGGCAACCAGAGCCTGTCCATCGAAATCGCCCGCCGTATGGGCGATCGAGTTCGTCTGGAGCATCCCATCTCTGCTCTTGATCAGTCCGCAACAGGCGTGCAGGTCACGCTGACAGATGGCCGGGTCATCGACGCCGATGCTGCGGTACTTGCTGTGCCGCTCCCAGTCCTGCGCGAACTCAGCCTCGGTTTCGCTCTTCCAGACGCGCAGCAGCGAGCCATCGACCATCGGTTCATGGCTGTCGCAGCGAAGCTCGGCGTTCCGACCAGCCGAGCGGGCACCGACAACGCACTGCAGAATCCATACCACACCTGGTGGTCATGGCGATCGTTGTCTTCGGACGGCGAGCACCGAATCAACGCACTCTCGTCCTTCGCAGGCGGCCCGTTCGCGCTCGAAGCGCTCAATGTCGCTTCGGGTCCGGACGGTTGGGTGCGTGCGCTGCAGCAGATGCGGCCCGAGCTTGAGATCGACGGGGAGGTGCTTCTCACAACGTGGGAGGACGACCCGTTCACTCGCGGGTCCTACACCGCCGCCGGCCTTGACTGGGAAGCGGCCGATGCGAAGGCCTTCCACCGCACCGCCGGGCGCGTCGCGATCGCTGGCGAGCATACGGGTGTTGCTCAGTCACTCTCTGGAGCCGTTGCCTCAGGGTACCGAGCCGCAGCCGCACTGCATCAGCACTTATCGGTCTGAGTCGTTACCGCTCGCAGGTGCAGAGCTGATCCTTCTCGAACCCGGCGAGCGCCTCTTCGACGTGCAGTCCGCACCCGGTCCACGTCACTTTGTTGCACGTGGAACAACGAACCGGTGAGCACATAGGACTTTCCCCTCGACGCAGGCGCATTCGCAGTTCGAACGCGCACACCATCATCGCACGGCGGCATGGCTCCAGCCCGAGAGTGGTAGCTTGAAACGGGCATGACCAGGGGAAGGGAGACGCCGCGATGGCATCATCCGAAACACACTCTCCGCGGAGGGCGCGCGCAGCCGATGCTGCGCGGAATGCGGGCGACGACGAGAAGCTGACGACCGCCGACCTGGAAACGATGATCGCCGAGGCGACGGCCTGGGCGGACGCCGACATCGACGCGAGCACGCGCGCCGAGGCCCGAGCGCTGATCGAGCGAGCAAGGCGCGGTGACGAAGCGGCCATCGGCGAGCTGTCGGCGTCCTTCGGTGGCCGTCTCGCGTTCGGCACGGCGGGCCTGCGCGGGCGGATCGGCGCCGGCCCGATGCGCATGAACCGCGTCGTGGTGTCGCAGACCACCGCCGGCTTCGCCGCATACCTCTGGGAAGCGGCGAAGCGACGTGCGTCCCGCGATGCACCCTCCGTGGTGATCGGATACGACGGGCGCATCGGCTCCGCGACGTTCGCGCGCGACGCGGCCGAGGTCATGAGCGGTGCGGGCATCTCGGCATACCTGCTCCCCGAAGCGGGCCCGACTCCGCTCACCGCCTTCGCCGTCCGGCACCTCGATGTGTCGGCGGGCATCATGATCACTGCGAGCCATAATCCCCCGCGCGACAACGGGTACAAGGTGTATCTCGGCGATGAGGACGCGGGCTCTCAGATCGCTCCTCCGACGGACGCCGCGATCGCCGCTCACATCGAACGCATCGCCGCCACCCCGGTGGGGCAGATTCCGCGTGCGCACGGGTACTCGGTGCTGGGCGGCGGTGTCGCCGACGCCTACGTGTCGGAGACGTCGGCCGCCGTGCTCGCCGGTCTGCCGGAGCGACTCGACGCCCCAGGCGTGTCCATCGGCACCGACACCGATATCCGCGTCGTCTACACCGCCATGCACGGGGTGGGGGCCGACCTCGCCCAGCGCGTCTTCCGCTCCTCAGGCCTCCCCCGAGTGATCCCCGTGCGGGAGCAGCTGCTGCCCGACGGCCACTTCCCCACCGTCGACTTCCCGAACCCAGAGGAGCCGGGCGCACTCGACCTCGCATACCGAACGGCGCGCGCCGTCGACGCCGACCTCATCGTGGCTCATGATCCCGACGCGGATCGCCTCGCCCTCGCAGCCCCGCACGATGCCGAGGCATCGGGCTATCGGCGTCTCACGGGCAATGAGCTCGGCCTGCTGCTGGGCTGGCGCGCAGCGGAGCGGGCCGTTGCACGCGCGAAGCAGCGCCAGGTGGCCGTGAGCGGTGCCCTGGCGTGCACCATCGTCTCCTCCCCTGCGCTCCGTGCCGTCGCCGAGGCGTATGGCTTCACGTATGCGGAGACGCTCTCTGGCTTCAAATGGGTATCGCGCGTACCGGGCCTGGTCTTCGGATTCGAAGAGGCGCTCGGCTATCTCATCCATCCGGCGGTCGTGCGCGACAAGGATGGGATCTCGGCGAGCGCCGATGCCGTTGCCATGGTTCGGGAGCTCGCCTCGCAGGGACGCACGATCTGGGACCGTCTCGACGAGGCGAGCGAGCGCTTCGGTCATTTCGCGAGCGGCCAGGTGACGCTCCGGCTGCCGTCGATGCCCGCGGCCTCCGCGCTGTCGGCTCGCGTGCGGGAGGACCCGCCCCGGGAACTCGGCGCGTCGCCGGTCGTCGAGACCCGCGACCTGCTCGTGCCCGGCGCAGCTGAGGTTCCCGCCGATGTGCTTCGCTACGACCTCGCGAACGGTTCGAGGGTCATGATTCGGCCGAGCGGCACCGAGCCCAAGCTGAAGGTGTACCTCGATACGTTCAGCGACGTGGGCTCCGCCGCAGAGCGACGCGCGGCGGCAGAGCACTCCCTGGGCGACCTCGAACGCTCGGTTCGCGAGTATCTGGAGGGATTGCAGACGGGAGCGCAGTCGGCATGATCGCACGCTGGACCGAGCGCGACGCGGCGGAGATGCTCCGAGCGCCCGGCCCGCATGACGATAAGTATCGGCGGGGCGTGCTCGGCATGCGCACCGGTGCCGCTCACTATCCGGGTGCCGCTGTGCTCGGTGTGAGCGCCGCGTGGCGCACCGGGGTCGGCATGGTGCGCTATGTTCCGCCCGATGACGAGTCCGCGCCACCGTACGGGCTGCCGACCGCTGCGGCGGCAGTGCTCGAGGCGCGACCCGAGACGGTGATCGGCCCGCCGGTGGGCCGGCCCTGCGATGCCTGGGTCATCGGTTCGGGTACCGATGCGACGTCGCGTTCGGTTGCAGAACTCGCCCAATTGCGCGGCCTGCTCGCGGGCGACGCGGCCGTGGTGGTCGATGCGGGAGCACTCGACCTCGTCGTCGACGATTCGGTGCGCGCCGCGCCCCTGATCCTCACGCCCCACGGCGGTGAATTCGAGCGGCTGTGGCGATCCGCGAGGCTCGGTGACCTGCCAGAAGGATGGGATCCGCGCGGCATCGAGCCGGGGCCTCGAGCACGAGCCGCTGCGCAGCTCGCGTCGGCAGTTCGCGCGACGGTGCTGCTGAAGGGATCGGTGACTATCTGCGCCTCCCCCGACGGCTGGGTGCGGCGCTCCGGCCCGGCCACCCCGTGGCTCGCAAGCGCGGGAACGGGTGACGTGCTCGCCGGGCTTCTCGGCGCCCTTGTGGCTGGTCGGAGCGCAGATGCGCGCTCTGATCCCGGCCTCCTGGCGCGCCTCGCGGCCACCGCAGCGGTGCTGCACGATCGCGCGGCACGCCACGCTTCCGGTGATGAATCGGCCGATGGTTCAGGCCGCCCGGTCACAGCCCTCGAGATAGCCGCCGCGATCCCTCACGTGTTGGGGGAGCTCCTCGCTCGACAGGCCTGAGCCCTGCGTCCTCACGCGTCGCAGTCACCGGTCGCAGTCACCGGTCGCAGTCACCGGTCGCAGTCACCCCTCCGCAGTCACCTGTCGGCGATGATACGACCCGCGACGAGCGGACGAGGATCCGGAACGGTACTCCCGAGCTCGACCGCACCGCGGAGCACTTCGAGACCGCGAGCCATCCTTCCCGCATGGTCGCACCCAGCGATGAAGAGCGCATCGCCCGCGACGACCCGGTCGCCGGGGCGCACGAGCACCTCGACCCCCGCCGCATGATCGACCGGATCGCCGGGCCGAGCTCGCCCCGCGCCGAGCCGCCATGCGCCGACGCCCACCGCGCGGGCGTCCACTCGCTGCACGATCCCGTCCGAGCCTGCCCGCACGACCTCGTGCTCGTGCGCTTCGGGGAGCGTGGCCTGCGGGTCGCCGCCCTGGGCGGCCACGAGCCGCCGCCAGGAGTCCATCGCCCGCCCGTCTCGCAGTGCGGGAGCGGGATCGACGTCGGACATGCCGGCCAACGCGAGCATCTCCCCGGCCAGCGCAAGGGTGAGCTCGACGACATCATCCGGGCCACCCCCGGCGAGCACATCGATCGACTCGCGCACCTCGTTCGCGTTGCCGACGGCGCGCCCCAGGGGCGCATCCATGTCGGTGAGCAGCGCAACCGTCTCGAGCCCGGAGTCGGCGCCCAGGTGCACCATCGTGGTCGCGAGTTCCCGCGCGTCCGGGAGCCCGGGGAGAAACGCACCCGACCCGAACTTCACGTCGAGCACGAGCCCGCCGGCGCCCTCCGCGATCTTCTTGCTCATGATCGACGAGGCGATGAGCGGCACCGCCGCCACCGTGCCCGTGACATCGCGCAGGGCGTACATCTTGCGATCCGCGGGGGCGAGTCCGGAACCGGCGGCGCAGATCACGCCTCCGATATCGGCGAGCATCGCGATCATCTCCTCAGTGCTGAGCGAAGCCCGCCAACCGGGAATGGACTCGAGTTTGTCGAGGGTCCCTCCGGTATGGCCGAGTCCCCGTCCCGAGAGCTGCGGCACTGCGACTCCGAGCGATGCCAGCAACGGGACGAGCGGCAACGTGATCTTGTCGCCGACGCCGCCGGTGGAGTGCTTGTCGATGGCCGGTCGCCCGAGGGCCGTGAAGTCCATTCGCTCGCCGCTCGCGATCATCGCCTCGGTCATGGCTCGAATCTCGTCACGCCCCATGCCCTGGATCACCACGGCCATGAGCAACGCGCTCATCTGCTCTGGAGCGACGACGCCGCGCGTGAACGCGTCGATGAGCCAGGCGATCTCATCAGGATCGAGGGCACGCCCGAACCGCTTGGTCGTGATGAGATCGACGACGTCGTATGGCTCCACCGCGCGCTGCTGCTCCATGTCTCCAGCGTAAACCGCTGTGCGAGAGTTCAGGGCCGGCGATCCGCCGCCGCTCCCTGGCGCGGGCTGATTCAGAGTCGGTGCCGTCGCCTGCGCGCCGCGACTCTGGTGAGGAGTGCGGTGCCGAACGCGCCGATTGCGCTCATGCAGATCAGGGTCTCGGCGAATGAGGCACCGGGGGCCGCGTCGGACGAGCGAGTGCGTTCCGGCACCCCTATCGCAGCATCGATCCACGCTCCGGCGATGGTCACCGCAGCCGCAGCTGGCACTGCCATCAGTCGCAGGTGCCGGGTGATCGGAGAGGCGGTGCGCATCAGTCTGCTCCAGAACGGGATCGAGGGGTGGGCCGGAGATGAGCGCTCGGCTCCCGCCCCGGGGGTCCCTGGGGTTGGGGAGACGGGAACCGAGCTCGGACGTATAACGGGGAGATCGGCGGATCATGACGCTCGCTTGGAGAAAACCTCGAAGAATGTTTCACGTTCGAGATTTGCGCGAGTGCGGCGCATACTAGAAGCGGGGGTTTTCCGCGAAACGGTGGCGCTCGCGCAGCTTTCATTCACAGGGGTAGCCAGATCGTGAGGAGACCCCGAATGCCAGAATCAGCGCACGCGGAGCGTTCCGACGCGGAGTTGCTCGACATCGTCAGAGCGGGCGACACGTCGGCGTTCGCGGTGCTCTGGCAGCGGCACTCTCGAGCTGGTCTCGCGGCTGCTCGGCACTTCGGAACCAGCTCTTCTGCAGAGGACATCGTCTCAGAGGCGTATCTGCGCATCCTCGAGCTCATTCTCGACGGCCGCGGCCCGCACGGGGCCTTCCGGCCGTACATGTACCGAACGGTTCGCACCATCGCCGCAGACGTCTGGCGCCGGCCGGAGGACACGAGCGATGAACTGGAGCGCATTCCCGAGTTCGCCGAGGCCGGCCCCTGGGAAGACTACGCCTTCGACCGGAACGCGGCTGCGCGAGCATTCGAGAGCCTCAATGCGCGGTGGCAGGCCGTGCTCTGGTACACCGAAGTCGAGGGAATGCCTCCGCGCGATGTCGCCAGGATTCTCGGGCTCTCAGCCAACGGCGTCTCGGCGCTCGCGAAACGGGCGCGAGAAGCGCTCCAGTCGGCATGGGTGGAGGCTCACATCGATCGCGAGCTTCGCGATGCAGCATGCGGCACCACGCTCGATCATCTGCAGCGATACCAGCGCGGAAAGCTCACCGCAGCGGCGAGCCGGGCCGTGTCGGCTCACCTCGACACGTGCGAGAGCTGCGCAGGTGTCGCCGCAGAGTACTCCGTCCTCAATCGTCAGCTGGCTCTCGTACTCGTCGGCGTCCTGCTCGGAGGGGGCCCGACGCTCGGCTTCCTGAGCGGTGTGGGCGGGACGACACCCGCCACTGCGGCTGGGTTGGCCGCGGATTCCGCACGGGGCCCGGCAGGGAGCATCCCGCACGGCGCGACTGGCGGGGCGTCGCCAGTCACTCCTGCCGGCGGCGGCTCCGGGTCTGGCGCTGGCGCAGCGGGTACTGCGACCGGCGGCATCCTGAGCGGCCTTTCGGGCACCCTGCTGATCGCCGCGGCCACTGCGGCTGCGATCGTCATCGGCGGCGGAGCGCTCTTCCTGTCGCAGTCCGACGCGCCGAGCACGCCCGCGCTCGCCTCCGAACCGACGAGTGAAGCGGACGGAGCGGGATCGGACGGCGACGTCGAAGACGGATCGGAGCCGGGAACCGGGGACGGCGCCGACCGGTCGAGCAGCGAGTCGGCGGAGGGCGACGCCGGCGCGATGCTCGAGGACCGGTCGAACGACGAGGGCGCAGCAGACACCGAGGCGAACGGTTCGCCGGTCCTCGAAGCGACGCCGGCCGGCACCGATGCCCCTCCGAGCCAGGGACCCGATGCCGACGCGACACCGGGCATCGATATGGGCCCGGGGGCCGAACCGCAGCCGTCTCCGGAGCCGAACCCGCGGCCCGATCCGGCCCCTGAGCCGCAGCCCGAGCCCGGCCCCGATCCAGATCCCGATCCAGATCCCGATCCCGTTCCGCAGGAGACGGGCGATCCGTCGCTGACTCCGTTCGAGCCCCGCTGGGCGCGGTGCGGCGATGGGCGCGTCTACATCGAGGGTCGCTCAGCGCTGTACGGCGCACTCGTCTTCGCGCGCGTGATCGATCATGAGCAGACGAATGAGCACCCTGAGCAGATGCAGGTCCTCGGCGATGCGCGGTGGTACACGAGCACGCCGATCCCTCTGCGAGCACCATCGGTCGGAGACCACACCGCGGCGATCATCGAGATCCAGCTGCGCCTCGCCGACGGGCGAGCGTCTCCGTGGACGCTGTTCCCGCTCGAAGCGAGCA
Organism: Leucobacter sp. USHLN154; assembly: GCF_037145595.1. Taxonomy (NCBI): domain Bacteria; kingdom Bacillati; phylum Actinomycetota; class Actinomycetes; order Micrococcales; family Microbacteriaceae; genus Leucobacter; species Leucobacter sp. USHLN154. The sequence goes on along the minus strand of NZ_JBBCXF010000006.1, from coordinate 236,172 downwards.
ACGAGCTCAGCGGTGCCCCGGCGTACTGCGCGACTCAGTGAACTGATCGTTCGGGAGACCGAGTTCCGGATTGATCCCCGTCACGATCCAGGACGATGTCAGCAGCAGCGTGCGGCAGATGAGATTGAACCAGAGCAGGAGGCCGGCGAACACCGCGAAGGTGGCGAGGAGGGGATTGCTCGTGGCGCCGCCGATGAGCACGCCGCCCAGCGCTTTGAGTCCGAGCATCACGAGGGCGCCGAGGCCGCAGCCGACGATGAGGCGCCACCGCGGCACTCGGACCTCGGCGAGGTAGCGATGCATGGCGACCAGCAGCACGAGATCGAACACATAGACCGCGGCATATCTCAGAACGGTGCCGAGCGTACCCACGAACCAGTTCGCATGATCCGCACCGATCCACGAGAGGAACTGATCGGCCACATTGGAGCTGAGCACGGTGAGCGCCGCTGATACGAGGATCGCGGCGAAGAAGATGATCGCGAGCACGAAGTCCCGCAGTTTCAGCAGTACGGGGTTCCGATAGAGACGCACCTCGAGTCCGAACATGATGCGGATCGACCGGCGCGTGCCCGTGAACCAGTTCAGCGCGACCCACACGAGCACCAACCCCGCGATGCCGCTCGACCAGTCGAAGGCGCGTGCGCTCATCAGCTCGTCGATCGAGACGGCTCCTCCGCTCCCGACGAGCCCGGGAATGAAGAGGTTGATCTGGGCGATCAGCGTTTCGAGCAGTTCCGGCCGGCCCCGCAGCACGATGCCGAAGATGCCGAAGCCCAACCAGAGCGCCGCGAAGACGGCGAAGAGGGCCTGGTAGCTCATGCCTCCGGAGAGCACGATTCCGCCGACGTCGGAGAAGTGCATGTACGTGCGCACGGGTCGCAGCTGCTGGGCCCATCGCCATCGCCGCCTGCCGCGTTCGACGACCTCGGAAACGCGCGTCGCCCCGGAGTCCTCCACTCGTGTGGAGGAACTCCGGGGCGACGTCATTCAGCCACTGTAACCGAGGAGCGAACCTCGGCGTGCCCTACGCGGTCTTCCCGGTGCGGATCGCGGCCTTGACCTCGGCGATGGCCTTGGTGACCTGGATGCCGCGCGGGCACGCATCGGTGCAGTTGAAGGTCGTGCGGCAGCGCCAGACGCCCTCGGTGTCGTTCAGGATGTCGAGTCGCACCTCCGCGTTCTCGTCGCGCGAATCGAAGATGAACCGGTGGGCGTTGACGATGGCGGCGGGGCCGAAGTACTGCCCATCCGTCCAGAACACGGGGCAGCTCGTCGTGCACGCCGCGCAGAGGATGCACTTCGTGGTGTCGTCGAAGCGCTCGCGGTCCTCGATGGTCTGGAGACGCTCCTTGCCGCCCTCGGGAGCCGAACCCGAGACGAGGAACGGCTGCACTTCGCGGTAGGCCGCGAAGAACGGCTCCATGTCGACGATGAGGTCCTTCTCGAGCGGGAGCCCCTTGATGGCCTCGACGTAGATCGGCTTCGAGATGTCGAGGTCCTTGATCAGCGTCTTGCAGGCGAGACGGTTGCGGCCGTTGATCCGCATCGCGTCGGACCCGCAGATGCCGTGCGCGCACGACCGGCGGAACGAGAGCGTGCCGTCCTGATCCCACTTGATGCGGTGCAGAGCGTCGAGGATTCGATCCGTCGGGTACATCTCGACGTCGAAGTCCTCCCAGAACGCCTCGCGACCCGATTCGGGGTCGAATCGGCGGATCAGCAGGGTCACCGTGAAGGGCTTCGGTGCTTCCGGAGCTTCGGCGGTGGGAGCTTCAGCAGTTGCAATGCTCATGACCTAGTACTTCCTCTCCAGCGGCGGGTAGCGCAACTCGCCCTGCTCGTTCTTGGTGACGACGACCGGCTTCCAGTCCAGGCGGATGTGATCCTCTGGGTCCGCCGAGTGGGGATCTCCGGAGAGATACGCCATGGTGTGCTGCATGTAGTTCTCGTCATCGCGGTTCGGATAATCGTCGCGCATGTGCCCGCCACGGCTCTCCTTGCGGTTGCGGGCCGTGTACGTGAGCACCTCCGCCAGGTCGAGCAGGAACCCCAGCTCGATCGCTTCGAGGAGATCCGTGTTGTACCGCTTGCCGCGATCCTGGACTCCGACGTTGATGTACCGCAGGCGCAAGTCGTTGATCACGCCGAGCACCTCGGTGAGCGACTCCTCGGTGCGGAACACCTGCGCACCGCGGTCCATGGCCTCTTGCAGCTCGCGGCGCAGATCGGCGACGCGCTCGGTGCCCGTGCCGTTGCGGAAGCCCTCGACCATCTCGCGCACCATCTTCGCCGGATCCTCGGGAAGCGGGACGAAATCGACGGTCTGCGCGTAGTCGGCCGCATTGTTACCGGAGCGCTTGCCGAACACGTTGATGTCGAGCAGCGAGTTGGTGCCGAGGCGGTTCGAGCCGTGCACCGAGACGCAGGCGCACTCGCCCGCGGCGTAGAGGCCGGGAACGACCGTGGTGTTGTCGGAGAGCACCTCCGCGTCGTTGTTCGTCGGGATCCCGCCCATCGCGTAGTGCGCGGTCGGGAACACGGGGACGGGCTCCGTCACCGGGTCGACGCCCAGGTAGGTGCGCGCGAATTCCGTGATGTCGGGGAGCTTCGTCTCCAGCACCTCCGCACCGAGGTGCGTGCAGTCGAGATAGACGTAGTCCTTGTGCGGGCCAGCACCGCGTCCGTCGAGCACCTCTTGGACCATCGAGCGGGCCACGATGTCTCGCGGCGCCAGGTCCTTGATGGTGGGGGCGTAGCGCTCCATGAAGCGCTCGCCCGACGCGTTGCGGAGGATCGCGCCCTCGCCGCGCGCTCCCTCCGTGAGGAGGATCCCGAGGCCTGCGAGGCCCGTCGGGTGGAACTGGTAGAACTCCATGTCCTCGAGCGGCAGACCCTGCCTCCAGACGATCCCGACGCCGTCACCGGTGAGGGTGTGAGCGTTCGAGGTCGTCTTGAAGATCTTGCCGAACCCGCCGGTCGCGAACACGATCGACTTCGCCTGGAAGACGTGCAGGTCGCCCGTCGAGAGCTCGTACGCCACAACGCCGGAAGGCTTGCGCACGCCGTCGACCTCGGTCATCACCAGATCGAGCACGTAGTACTCGTTGAAGAAGTTGACGCCGAGCTTCACGCAGTTCTGGAACAGCGTCTGCAGGATCATGTGGCCCGTGCGGTCCGCGGCGTAGCACGCACGGCGCACCGCCGCCTTGCCGTGATCGCGCGTGTGGCCGCCGAAGCGGCGCTGGTCGATCTTGCCCTCCGGGGTGCGGTTGAAGGGCAGACCCATGTTCTCCAGGTCGATGACCGCGTCGATGGCTTCGCGGGCCAGGATCTCGGCCGCGTCCTGATCGACGAGGTAGTCGCCGCCCTTGACCGTGTCGAAGGTGTGCCACTCCCAGTTGTCTTCCTCGACGTTCGCGAGCGCCGCGGCCATACCGCCCTGCGCCGCGCCCGTGTGGGAGCGCGTGGGGTAGAGCTTCGTGATCACGGCGGTCTTGGCCTTCGGCCCCGCCTCGATCGCGGCGCGCATGCCCGCGCCACCTGCGCCGACGATGACGACATCGAACTGGTGATAAATGACGCCGTCCTTGACGGTGACGTCTTCGCCCTGGTGGGTGTCTGTGGTCACGTGAATCCTATTCTTCGTTTCGAAATCCGTTGCTGCGCGCGGGGCTACGGCGTCGGGCAGAACGACGCGACGAGCGCCGGGTCCGCTCCCGCGGGGCAGGGGTCGAGGGTGTAGATCACGAAGGTGCCGAGCAGGATGAGCAGGGCGGCCGACAGGAACAGCGCGACCTTGAAACCCTGGGCGAGACGCGGACGGGTCACGTAGTCGTTCACGATGGTGCGCATGCCGTTCGCGCCGTGGATCAGCGCCAGCCAGAGGAGCAGGGTGTCCCACACCTTCCAGAACGGCTGCGAGAGCTTGCCGCCCACGAAACCGAAGTCGATGGCGTGCACGCCGTCGCCGATCATGAGGTTCGAGAAGAGGTGGCCGAACACGAGCACGATCAGCAGCACGCCCGAAACGCGCATGTAGACCCAGCCCCACTTCTCCCAGTTGGTGCGCTTCTTCGCCGGCGTCTTCGCGCGCGGAGCATCAATCGTCAATGACATGTCTGTTCTCCTCGCGCTCAGTGACCGAATACGTTCATCAGGTGGCGGGGCAGGAAGCCGGCCATGGTGACCGCCCAGAGCCCCATCACGACCCAGAACATCGTGCGCTGGTATTTTGCGCCCTTGCTCCAGTAGTCGACGAGGATGATGCGGATGCCGTTGTAGGCGTGGAAGACGATCGCCGCGACGAGCACGGCCTCGCCGAGGCCCATCACCGGCGTCTTGTAGGTGCTCATGACGGCGTTGTACGCCTCTGGGCTGACCCGCACGAGGGCGGTGTCGAGCACGTGCACGAGCAGGAAGAAGAAGATGGAGACACCCGTGATGCGGTGCAGCACCCAGGACCACATTCCCTCGTTACCGCGGTAGAGGGTGCCGCCAGGGCGGACCTTCTTCCTCGCCACCGGTGCGGCTGCTGCCGTTTGGGCTGACACGGGCTTCCTCCTTCGTCGGGCTTCGCCGAGAGTCACCCGGCGGCTGACATAGCCATCTCGCCATGTGCGGGAACCCCCGTCACCAAGCATGGCTGAGAATCCACTGCGGAACCATTATGACACCTTTCGTGAGCGCTCCTGCACGCGCCCGATGGCCGGGAGACGCCTGTGCTCGTCTGATGATGCAGCCTCGTGTCGCGGTCGTCCGCTGCAGAGACGAGACGGAGCCGGGCGCGCTCCGCACGCCCGGCTCCGTGGTTCGCACCGCGAACGATGATTCACGCGGCTCAGACGAGCGCGGGAACCGCCGCTCGCTCGATGACCTGCGCCAGATCCCTGCGATCCTCCGGGGTGAGCTCCTGCAGCGGTGGGCGCACGGGCCCCCCGGTCCGACCCACGGCATCGAGACCGGCCTTGACGATCGACACCGCGTATCCGGGAACGCGGTTGCGCACGTCGAGATACGGGTGGACGAAGTCGCGCAGCGCTGCGAAGACGGATGCGTGGTCGCGACGGCGCACGGCGTTGTAGAAGTCGATGGCGAAGTCCGGGACGAAGTTGAACATCGCCGACGAATAGGTCGTGACGCCGAGCTCCAGGTACGGCAGGGCGAATGTCTCTGCTGTGGGCAGCCCGCCGACGTAGGTGAGCCGATCGCCCAGCGTCGAGTAGATCTGGGTCATCTGCTCGATCGATCCGACGCCGTCTTTGAAGCCGATGAAGTTCGGCAGCCGATCCGCGAGGCGCACGAGGGTCTCGGCGGAGTACTGGGCGTTCGCGCGGTGGTAGACGATGACGCCCAGCGTGGTGGCCCGGCACACGGCCTCCACGTATGCCGCGAGACCTTCCTGCCCGGCTTCGGTCAGGTAGGGCGGGAACAGCAGGATGCCGTCTCCGCCTGCCGCTTCGACGGCCCGCGCCTGCTCGACTGCCGCACGCACCGAGCCACCCGCCGGGCCGAGCACCGCGGTGCGGCCTCCGACCTGCTGCACGGCGGCGGAGACGACGCGTGAGACTTCGTCGAGGGTGAGCGAGAAGTACTCGCCCGTTCCGCCTGCGGCGAAGAGCCCGGCGACCGGGTAGGCGCTCAACCATTCGATGTGCTCGCGGTAGGTCGCCTCGGCGAACTCCTGCTCCGCGTCGAAGTGGGTGACCGGGAATGAGAGCAGTCCGGATCCGATCTGACTCGCGAGTGCAGCGGGTTCCAAATTGGGCACGACGTTCAACCTCCGGGGAATGTGGGAAACGCACCGTCGCAGCGGGCGATCAGGATGCTGGGGATCCGATGCCTTCACGCTAGGTTGGAGAATAGATACCTGTCCAACATCCGTTATGGATCATTTCATGCACGGAAGGTATGGTGATCGGTACGGCGGTCGGGCCGGGGTGAGCGAAGGAGAGCACGTGTCGTACACGCTTGATCAGGTGCGCGCCCTGGTGGCCGTCGCCGAGGAACTGCACTTCGGCAGAGCCGCCGAACGGCTCCAGATGACCCAGCCGCCGCTCAGCAGGCAGATCCAGCGCCTGGAGGCGATCGTCGGCGTGCAACTGCTGCGCCGGAGCAACCGCCGCGTCGAGCTGACCGACGCCGGTCGCGCGTTCCTCGATGAGGCCCGCCGCATCCTGGCCATCGCCGACGGGGCCCCGCAGATCGCGCGCACGGTCGCTGCGGGGCTCTCGGGCGTCGTCCGCATCGGGTTCACCGCTTCGAGCGCGTTCACGCTGCTCGGCCCGCTGCTCGCGCGCCTCTCCCACGCGCTTCCCGACGTGACCATCGAATTGCAGGAGATGGTCACCACCCACCAGCTCGACGCGCTCACGAAGAGCGAGATCGACGTCGCGATCGGTCGACCGCCCTTCGACCCCGCCCATTTCGGTTCGAGGCGCATCCATCGCGAGCGGCTGCTCGTCGCACTGCCGGAGGGCCATCTCCTGTCGCGCCGCACGAGTCCCATCGGAGTCGAGGACCTGGCGAACGAGGACATCATCATGCACTCGCCCGTCGAGGCGCGCTACTTCTACGACATCGCGACGCGCATGATGCCGATCTCCCGGTGGAAGCACCGGTTCACGGTCAGTCAGGTATCGACGATGGTCGCCTTGGTCGGCGCAGGCACCGGTGTGGCCCTGGTTCCGGAATCCGCGGCCACGCTCGGCATCGCCGGCGTCACCTACGCGCCGCTCGTCATGAGCGAACCGCGGCCCATCGAACTGCACGCCGTCTGGCGCGAGGACGACACCCGGCCCCTGACCCGGCGAATCGTCCACGAGCTCCGCGAGGCGGCTGAGGCCCAGTAGCCCTCGGAGTCCTACTGCTCGCGCAGCGTCAGGTTGTAGGTGCGGTCGCGCCCGATGTACCAGAGGTCCTCCGTGCCGATCGCATGGCGGTCGTAGCGCCACGGGATCTCGGCCGCGCCGTACGAGCCCTCGCGCAAGACGAACCGGTATCCCGGTCGCAGCTCGTTCGCGAACGACTCCTGCTTGCCCATGAGGTGGCCGACGTTGCGCTTGCTGTACTCGACGTCGAAGTCGACCTCGTCGCCGAGCAGACCGATCTCCTGCATCCTCGGCCGCACCGTCGCGAGGTGCTCGAGGGTCCTCGCGTGGACGTCCTCGCAGATCACGCCCGGGCGCAACTGCGGAATGATGACTTCGCGCACCGCGTGCGTCAGGATCTCGTAGGCCTCCCGGCCCTCGGGAGTGCGCAGCACCGAACGCGCCATGTCGCTCGTCGCGACCACCACGCCGTCGATCACGACCTTCACGCCGGCGTCGAGCTGGATGCACGTGGTGGATGCGTCGAGCGGGAACTCCGTCGGCGGACCGGGGAAGAGCATGCGCTGCGACGAGTGCAGGTTGGTGAAGTAGGGCTCGATGCCGAATGGAATGCGCTGCTCGTTGCGGAAGCGGTCGAGATACTCCAGGTAGCGGGCGTAGAGCACGTTCTCGGTGAAGGTCTCGCCAGCATCGAGGTGCTCGTGGGCCCAGGCGACCGTCTGCTCGATCGCCGTGGTCGAGGCGCGGGCGGCGATGACCTGGAACGGCAGGTCTTCGGCGTCACGCTCATCGCGCCACGAGCCGAGCGCCCGGGAGGCGGAGACCAGCACGGAGCCGGCATCGGTGAGGCGGATGCCGAGCGCGCACTGCTCCCACTGCTCCTCGAAGGCGATCCGGGGGCCGGTCGACACCGCCGCGATGGCCTCGGCCGCCGAATCGTAGGCGCCAGCGGGCGTTCCCGCGATCCCGCGCAGCTGCTGCTCCGCGATCACGAATACCCGCCCGTCGGCCCACAACGCGACGGTTCCCGGCTGCCAGACCGTACCCGTGACCTCCGAGTAGTTCGGAGCCGAAGACAGCAGGATCGCGTCGACCCCCAGCTGGTCCGCGACGTCGGACAGCGCGGAGAACCTGGTGTCGGCATCGGACGAGAGCTCGCGTTCCAGGCCGACGAGGTGCTCGACCTCCGAGATGAGCCGCTCGGCGACGGGAATTCCTGCAGCGCGCCAACCCGCGAATCGGGCGAGCACCGCCGCCTGCTCGACCTCGTACACGTGCACCGGTCGCGCTCCGGGCAGGTCGACGCGCACGTCGACCTCACCGCTGAGCTTGAGGTAGTGCGTGTACGGAGCACGGGGATCGAGGTCGACCGGCCGTTCTCCTACGAGCTCCTTGACGAGAGCCGGAAGACTCGCGGCAGCCGGGAAGTCGGCGACCGGCCGGGGATCGATCGTGACCCAGGGCTCGTAGAAGCGGATCCGCTCGGGGTCGACGCCGCCGCCGGTCACGATGTTGCCCTGCTCCTGCTGACGGGCGAGCATCAACTCGGTGCCGGCGTCCTCGAAGATGAGCGGCGTGACGAACGGGAACGAGTCGAGGCGAATCGCAGAGAACAGGAGGCGATCGTTCGGGACGAAACCGTAGCGCTCGGTGACTGCCTGCGGGTCGCAGATGATTCTTGCCATAGTGCGTATCTTCCTAACTGCTTCGTGATTGTCGGTCAGCTGATTCCGGCTTCGACGCCGAGAAGCCCCTCGACCTGCGCGACGAGTTCCGCGAACCCGTCGGCGTATCGTGTGTCTTTGGTGCGGGGCCTCGCCAGGTCGACCTTGATGTCGGCGATGATGCGGCCGGGCCGATCCCCGACGACGAGCACGCGATCCGCGAGCCATACCGCCTCTGGGATGCTGTGGGTGACGAACAGCACACTGCGCTTCGTCTCCTGCCAGATGCGCTGCAGCTCGAAGTTCATCTGGTCGCGCGTCATGGCGTCGAGCGCACCGAAGGGCTCGTCCATGAGCAGGATCTCGGGGTGCGAGACCAGGGCTCGGCAGATCGAGACGCGCTGCTGCATGCCGCCGCTCAGCTCGTACGAGTAGTTCTTCGCCTTGTCGCCGAGACCCACGAGCTCGAGCAGTTCGAGTGCGTGCGCCTTCGCCTCCTTGTTGGAGCGCTTGCGGAACTCCATGGGCAGCAGCACGTTGGCGAGATTGTTGCGCCATGGGAGCAGGGTGGGGCTCTGGAAGACCATCGCGATGTCGCGCAGGGCCTCCTTCACTCCGCGTCCGCGCACGAGCACCTCCCCCTCCGTGTTCTCGAGGAGCCCGGAGATGATCTTGAGCAGCGTGGTCTTGCCGCCGCCCGACTGGCCCACGATGGAGACGAACTCGCCCGGGGCGATGTCGAAATCGCAGCCGCGCAGTACGGTATTGCTCGCGCCGCCCCTGGCGGTGTAAGTCATCCCCACGTCTCGGACGCTGATGACCGGCTCGGTGATCGTCATGATCGGTGTCCTTTCCGCCACCCGCTCACGCGGTCGGCGCCTCGATCTGCTCGTCGGGTCCGAGGGGCTCGAGGAATTCGTTCGTGTAGATGTCGGCGGGCGAGATGTCGTCGGGATTCTCGAGTCCGAGGTACTCCGCGGCGAGATCGATCTGCTTCTGCACCCCCGCATCGCTCATGGTGCCGAACCCGTTCTCCGTGTTCTCGTCGTCCCACATCAGATCGCACTGGCCCGAGATCGCGTCGGCGACGGCGGCCTCGTCGAAGCCCGGCACCTTCGCGTCGAACGACTTCGCGGTCTCCTCCTGGTTCTGGCATGCCCAGGCGAACCCTCGCTGCGTCGCTCGGTTGAAACGCTCGACGAGCTCCGGGTTCTCGTCGATGGTCTGATCTGAGGTGATGACGCCGTTGCCGTAGTAGAGCAGCCCGAGATCAGCCCAGTTGAGGATCACCGGGTCGTAGCCCTCCGCGATGAGCGTCGGCCCGTCTGAGACGGAGAGCGCGAGGTTCGCATCCCACTGGCCTGCGATGAGGCCCGGGATCTTCGCCTCCCCGGCCGCCGAGACGATCTCGACGTCGCCCTCGCTCCACCCGAGCTTGTCGAGCACCGCTGGCCACATCGCGACCATGGCGCCGTTGCCCTCGGTCGCGACGGTCTTTCCTTTGAGATCGTCCCAGTCCGAGATTCCGGAATCGGGCAGCGCCAGCGCGGCGTAGGCCGACTTGCCCTGCACCAGGTTGATCTGGCGGATCGATGCGCCCTGGGCCCGATTCAGGATGGAGACGTTGTAGTCGGCCCATCCGAAGTCGACGCGACCGGTGTCGACGGAGGCCACTGTGTTCGCCGATCCCGAGCCCGGCATGATCTCGACCTCGATGCCCTCGGCCTCGTAGAACCCGGCATCCACTGCGGCGTAGAAGGGGGCGTGCTTCGGGAGTACGGCGACGTCGAGCATGAAGTTGACCTGGTCGGTGCCGCTGTCGCCGGCTGCGCCGGAACCGGCGCAGCCGGTCACGAGGAGCGCGGTGGCGGCGATCATTGCCGCGACCGTTGATTTCTGTGCGCGCATGTGCGGGCTTCCTTTCTAGAGCGAAGATGCTGCGGAGCGGTGCGGATCGAAAGCGCTACTTGACGTGATTGCGCCACGGCAGCAGTCGAGCCGCGATCACGGTGATGAGATAGAAGAGCAGGAGCGAGATGGCGGCGAGCACCATGAACGCGGCGAACATCGTGGCGAGATCACTCTGCGCGTTCGCTCGGAGGATCACCTGGCCGAGTCCATCGGTGCCGGCGATGAACTCGCCGACCACGGCGCCGCCGACCGCGAGGGAGATGGAGATCTTGGCACCGGAGAAGATCGACGGGAGCGCGTACCAGAACTCGATCTTCCGCATGCGCATCCAGGCGCTCGCGTTGTTGATGCGCGCGAGCTCCTTCAGCTCGTTCGGCACGGCCGAGAGCCCGTCGAAGGTGTTGATGACGAGTGGGAAGAAGGCGATCGCCATCGCGACGAATGCTTTCGACTCGAACCCGAATCCGAACCAGACGATGAACAGCGGCGCGAGCGCCACCTTGGGGATGGTGTCCACTGCGATGAGCGCCGGATACAAGAAGTGGCGCACCGCCGGGATGTAGAAGAGCGTCGCTCCGCAGAGCACCCCGAGCCCCGTGCCGAGCGCGAAGCCGGCGAGCGCCTCGGTCACGGTCACCCAGGCGTGGTGGGCGAAGTAGTCGGGCTGAGCGAAGAGCTTCTCGAACGCGGCGATGGGCCCGACGAGCAGGTAGGTCGGTATCTGGAAGACGCGAACGATGAGTTCCCAGATGGCGAGGATCGCGAGCATGCCGATGGCCGCCTTGACGGCTTTGTCGACCCCGCTGGGCAGGACGCGCTTGCGCGCGGCCGGGGCGATGGAGATGGTCTCTGTGAGACTCGAGGGAGCGGCGATGCTCTGCTGATCCCTGACCGACGTGTGCTTCGAAGTATCGATGTTCATGGCCTTCCCAATTTCGACGTGTGGCGACCAGCTCTGGGCGAGTCGTTTCGGAAGCGCATCCACTCTCGACGAGTCCTCGACGATGAGGCGGACGAAGCATGACCATCAGTATTGAAGCCGTTCAAGATACCTGTCTAACACTCTTTCAGCATCCATTAAGTCCCTGGAGGCATCGACCAGGCAGTGATTGGGAATTTTTGCCGACAATACCAATACCGCATCGCTCCAGCTAAAAACGATACTGGACGCGACACAATGCCCAGGGTTTCACTGGCAGAGGACGCATGTTCCGCCCCAGCCCGCGCCGACGCGTCGGCGCACCGGTACTGCACCACTCCACTCCATCCGCTCCCCGAGGAACAGGAGCTCAGTGATGAGCGCATCGCCCACTCACCCCACCACCCCCGAGCAGCGCCTCACCGCACTCGGGCATCGGCTGCCGCAGGTCGCAGCCGGCTCGTATTCGTACGACCCCGTACTCGTGCGGAACGACACCGCCTACGTGTCGGGTCAGATCCCCAAACGCGACGGCGGGGTCGCGTTCACCGGGGCCGTGCGATCGGGAGAGGACGCCGCACGCGGTCGTCAGGCTGCGGAACTGTGCGCGCTCAACGCGCTCGCCCAGATCGAGCAGTCCGTCGGGCTCGACCGCGTCGCGCAACTGCTGAAGCTGCAGGTGTACGTCGCGAGCGGCGACGACTTCGACGACCAGCCGGCCGTCGCCGAGGGGGCGTCGCAGCTCCTCCGAGCGGTACTCGGTGAAGCCGGCCGCCACGCGCGAACCGCGCTCGGCGTGCCCCGGCTCCCCAAGAACGCCACCGTGGAGATCGATCTCACCGTGGCGCTCCACCCCACCGGTGACTGAGCGCGAGCCCGTCGGTCGGCGCCGGGCGTCCCGCTCAGGCACCGCCGAACCCAGCAGCAGCACCAGCACCACCACTCAGCAGTGAAACGGAGATCATCGTGCACACCTCACCCGAAGCACTCGAACAGATTCTGAGCCGTGCGGCGTCCGCGGCGCCCGTTCTGGCCGCCCTCCCTCCGCGGTCGCGAGCCGCACTCCTCACCGCACTGGGCGATGCGCTCGATGCCGAACGCGATCGTCTCATCACGATCGCCGAATCGGAAACCGGGCTCACCCCTGCTCGCCTCGGCGGAGAAGTCACGCGCACCGCGGTGCAGCTCCGGCTCTTCGCCGACGCCGTCGTCTCCGGTGCGCACCTGGACGCGCGCATCGACGAAGCCGATCCCGAGTTCGTGCTCGGCGCGCGCCCCGACCTGCGTCGCACGCACATTCCCGTTGGACCGGTCCTCAACTTCTCGGCGTCCAACTTCCCGTTCGCGTTCTCCGTGCTCGGGGGCGATTCAGCGGCGATTCTCGCCGCCGGATGCCCGGTGATCGTCAAAGCTCATTCGGGGCATCCCGAGTTGTCGGAGGCGACGGCAGCGCTCGCCCAGCGCGTCATCGCAGACCGCGGGCTGCCCGCAGGCACGCTCCAGCTCATCCACGGCCAGCAGACCGGAGTCGCCGCGCTGCGCGACCCCAGAGTCCGCGCCGGGTCGTTCACGGGTTCGACGCACGGAGGCCGCATCCTCGCCGACATCGCGGCGGCGCGCCCAGCACCGATCCCGTTCTACGGCGAGCTCGGCAGCGTGAACCCGGTCTTCGTCACCTCCGAGGCGCTCGCCTCGCGCGGTCCGGCACTCGCCTCCGAGTATCTTGCGAGCGTGGCGGGATCGGCAGGCCAGTTGTGCACGAAGCCCGGACTCCTGTTCGCCGCAGTCGACGACGCGTTCCTCGAAGCGCTCGCGGCCGCGGGCGCCTCGGAACTCGGCACGAGCGAGCATCGGCTCCTCGGTCCGCGCATCACGGACACCTACCTCGAGGACGTGGATCGCGTGCTCGCGGTCGACGGGGTGCAGCCGGTCGTCATCGGCACGAGTCGCGTGGACGAGGCCGGGAATGGATGGGTCACCCCGACGATCGTGCGGGTCACCCTGGAGACGCTGCGCGCCAACAGCGAGGTCCTCGCAGAGGAGCACTTCGGCCCGTTCTCCGTCATCGTGGAGGTGCCGGATGGCACGCCGCTCGCTCCGCTCGTCGGCGAGTTCATCACCGGGTCCCTCACCGGCACCGTCCACCTGGGAGAGCACGAGCGATCGGCCGCGGCCGGAGCCGACGCCGCGCTCTCAGACTTGGTCACCGCGCTCTCCAGACATGCGGGCCGGGTGCTCTTCGACGGCTGGCCGACCGGCGTCGCGGTGACGCCCGCTCAGCAGCACGGCGGGCCGTGGCCGGCGACGACGAACGACGCGAGCACCTCGGTCGGCACCGCAGCACTCGGGCGATTCCTCCGCCCGGTCGCCTTCCAGAATGCGCCGAGCGCATTCCTGCCCGCTGCGCTGCTCGACGAGAATCCGCTCGGCGTTCCACAGGAGCGCAGTGCCGCAGGCGAGTCGATCTCCTGGGGCCGCGCAGTAGGCTGAGCGCATGACCGAGAGCTCTGCGCGCATCCCAGCCATTGAACGTCTCACGTGCGTGATTCCGGCGGGCGGCGTCGGCTCCAGGCTCTGGCCGCTGTCGCGGGCGAACGCCCCCAAGTTCCTGCTCGACCTCACCGGGTCCGGCGACTCGCTGCTCCGGGCGACGTGGGATCGGCTCGCCCCGCTCGTGCCGGCGGAGCGCACCATGGTGGTGACCGGCATCTCGCATCGGGATTCCGTCGCCGAGCAGCTGCCCGAGCTGCTCGGCGAGAACCTCGTCACCGAGAGCGAGCCGAAGGACTCGTCGGCGGCCATCGGCCTCGCGGCCGCGATCCTGGAACTGCGCGACCCCGACGCGATCCTCGGCTCGTTCGCGGCGGACCACGTGATTCGGGGGGACGTGCTGTTCCAGCGCGCCGTGACCACGGCGGTGCAGGCCGCGGATCAGGGATACATCGCCACGATCGGCATCCACCCCTCGCACCCCGCGACCGGCTTCGGGTACATCTCGACCGGTGACGCGCGTCGCGATCTGGCGCCCTTCGACGTGTACGACGTGACGGAGTTCGTCGAGAAGCCCGACGCCGCGCAGGCGGAGGGGTACCTCGCGAACGGCGGATACCTGTGGAACGCCGGAATGTTCATCGCACGCGCGTCGGTGCTGCTCGAGCAGATGGCCCTCCAGCAGCCAGCGCTCGTCGAATCGCTGCGCGAGATCGCGGCCGCCTGGGACACGGAGCGCGGCGCCGACGTGCGCGAGCGCCTGTGGCCCACCCTTCCGAAGATCGCAATCGACTACACCGTCGCAGAGCCCGCGGCCTCCGCCGGCAAGATGGTCTGCGTCGCGGCCCACTTCGACTGGGACGACGTGGGCGACTTCGCCTCAGTCGCGAACCTGCTCACCCGGGGTCGCGGCAGTGATCTGGCGGTGCTGGGCGATGGCGCGCAGGTGCTCTCGGATGCGTCGAGCGGCATCGTCGTCTCGGAGAGCAGCCGGCTCGTCGCACTCGTCGGAGTCGAGGATGTCGTCGTGGTGGACACCGCGGATGTGCTGCTCGTGACGTCGAAGAGCCGAGCTCAGGATGTGAAGAACCTCGTCAGCCGCATGAAGGTGACGGGCGGAGGGCACCTGCTGTAGCGCGCGTCCCCTCTCAGGAGGTGACGAGGAGCGAGAACGGGTAGCGCTGAGACGAGAGCACCCGCACGTCGACGTTCGAGCGATCCAGCTCGCTCAGGCCGCCCTCGGGGTCCGCTCCCGGGTACCGGTCGCCCGTTTCGAAGTCGGGATCGTTCGACAGCACCACGCGGCCGTTCGCGTTCACGAGCGTGGAGCCCCGATGCCCGACGAACACTGGGAGCAGCGCGTCCTCGAGCGACGACACGAGGACATCGGCGCAGACGACTCCCCAGAAGTCACCCCCGACGAGCACGGGAACCGCCGACGTGATCGTCACCTCGTTCGAGCACAGGTAGTCGACGAAGGGGCCCGCGACGTGCCGGTCCCCCGTCGCCTCCGGCACCCGGTACCACTCGAGCCGCATGAGGTCGATCGCCGCCTGGCCCGGGCCGAACGTGGACGAGGCGAGCAGCGCGCGCTCGGGCCCCTGCCACCACGCCAGCGGGTTCCCCTCGCTGACGAGCTCTTCACTCGCGCAGAATCCTGCGCCGTAGAGCGGACGCCCCTCGGTGTCGAGCACCTGGTGGGCGCCGGGCTTGGCGATCGCGGCGAGCTGGGCGCCCGTCAGCGGGCCCGCCTCGGATTCGCGGCGCAGGGCCGATGCCAGCGACGGCACCCACCGGTCGAGCGGAGCGAATACTCCATCGAAGAAGTCATCGACGTGGCGCAGGGCCACCCGGAGCGGGGCATCTGCAATATCAGGCGCGGCGGTCACGGCACTCTCTTCCTCTTCTTTGAGGTCGCCGGAGAGTCACCCCTCCCGACGACGCGCTTCCAGTGTGCCACGAAGATCGGCATCGCGCGGCGCCGCGATCAAGTCTGTTCGGAGGCTCACGAGCCAGCGGGTCGAGGCGCGCACCGATGCGCGGATGGCGGATCGCGCAGCGTCGATGTCGCGCGCACGGGTAGCGCGGATCTGCGCGAGCAGCGCCCGCTGCGTCGCCAGTCGCGCTCCCTCGTCGAGGTCTTGGAGCGCGAGGAGGGGCGTGAACTCGGTCTGCACGCGCACGTGTTCCTTGGTGAGGCGCACGGACTGGCTGAGCGCCGCGAGCTCCAATTGGATCTCGGTGACGCGGCGTCGCCAGGCGACGCGATCGAGGTCGCGAGCGCGTTCGATCACGGCGGCCACGACGTCGATCTCCTCCGGCGTCGAGCGTTGGCACGCGTATTCGGCGCAGGCGCAGCAGACGGCCTCGTAGTGCACGGCGAGGTCGGCGAGCGCGACGCGCGGCATCGCCTGCAGTGCGCGCGCATTGACCTCCTCGACGGAGCCGTGACTCGGGCGCACGAAGCTGCCGCCGTTGCGACCGCGCCGGGTTTCGATGAGGCCGCGGTGGCGCAATCCGCTCAGCGCTTCGCGAACTGTCACCACGGCGACTCCGAGCAGGGCCGAGAGCTCGGTCTCGCTGGGGAGCCGCTCACCTTCGGTGAAGGCGCCGACCGAGATCGCCTGGACGATCCTGGATTCGACCAGCTCGATGCGGCCCTCGTCGCCGATCGGCGCGAGCGCTGCCGTGCGGAGCCGGCTCGGGGGCGCGGACGGCATTTGAGCGCTCACCGTTCTCCTCCGATTCTCGCGAACGTACCGAGTGTGTCACGAGCGAACTGAGATTTCGCCGCCGCCACTCCGTGATCAAACCGTGATGCGGAGAACTCCGAGCGCGTTCTAATCCTATAAAACCATATGTTATGTTTCATCTATCGGGCCGACAGCGACGTTGAGGAGCAACCGTATGACACACCACGCCCCCACCCCAGTACCGCAGGGGGACATCGCCGTATCGGTGCGCGGCGTTCGCAAACAGTTCGGCGACCTCGTCGCCGTGAACGACCTCGACATCGAGATCGGCGCCGGCGAGTTCTTCTCGATGCTCGGGCCTTCGGGATCCGGGAAGACGACCGTGCTCCGCATGATCGCCGGCTTCGAGGAGCCCACCGCAGGCTCGATCCTGCTCCACGGAACCGACGTCACGAAGTCGGCGCCGTTCGATCGCGACGTCAACACGGTCTTCCAGGACTACGCGCTCTTCCCGCATCTCACCATCGCCGAGAACGTCGCGTACGGACTCAAAGTCCGCGGCGTCTCCGCCGCCGAGCGCCGTCGTCTCGTGGCGGAGTCGCTCGAGCAAGTGCAGCTCGCGCACGTCGCCGACCGCTCGCCCGCGCAGCTTTCCGGCGGCCAGCGCCAGCGCATCGCCCTCGCTCGCGCCCTCATTCTGCGCCCCAAGGTGCTCCTGCTCGACGAACCCCTCGGCGCCCTCGACAAGCAGCTGCGCGAGCAGATGCAATTCGAACTCAAGCAGATCCAGCGCGAGGTCGGCATCACGTTCGTGTTCGTCACGCACGATCAAGAGGAAGCGCTCACGCTCTCCGACCGAGTCGCCGTGTTCAACAACGGGAAGATCGAGCAGGTCGGCAGTCCGCGCGAGGTGTACGAGTTCCCCCGCACCGAGTTCGTCGCCAGATTCCTCGGCATCACGAACCTCCTCGCGGACGACGCGGCGCAGCGCATCCTCGGCGAACGCACCCCTCACAGCGTGCGCCCCGAGCGCGTGCGGCTCGTCGACCCGACCGCCCCACTCGACCCTGCAGACATCGCGCTCCCCGGCACCATCCTCGAGACCGTCTACGCCGGCGCGCACACGCGCTACCTCGTCGAGACCGCCAGCGGCACCCGCTTCATCTCAGAAGCGCAGAACACGCACACGCCGCGCACCAGCCCGAGCATCTCGCGCGGAGACGCCGTGAGCCTCCGGTTCGCCCGCGATCACGCGGTCGTCGTGCCCAGCGCCTGACCCGCACCCAGACACCCCCGCAGTACCCAATCGCCTACGAAGGAGTAACGATGCACAAGAAACTCGCCATCCCGGCGGCGCTCGTCGCGGCCGCCGGACTCGCCCTCTCGGGCTGTTCCAGCAGCGGCGGTGAGTCCGCACCGGGAGAGATCTCGATCGACGTCCCCGACCTCCCCGCGCTCGAGTCGCTCGGAGACATGGAGTCCGAGCTCAACATCGTCGCCTGGTCGGGATTCGTGGAGCCCGCGTGGGCCGAAGAATTCACCGCCGAGACCGGGTGCAAGGTCAACCGCAAGGTGGCGGCGACGAGCGACGAGATGGTCCAGCTCATGCGCACCGGTGAGTACGACCTCGTCTCGGCCTCCGGCGACGCGAGTCTGCGACTGATCGTCGACGGCAACGTGCAGCCGCTCAACACGGAGCTGATTCCGAACTTCGGCGACGACATCGTCGAGGGGATGAAGGGCCAGCTCTACGACACCCTCAACGGCAACGTCTACGGCATTCCGATCGGCCGCGGCGCGAACATCCTCGAGTACAACTCGGACGTCGTCACCGAAGAACCGACCAGCTGGGACGTCGTGTGGGAGGAGGACAGCCCGTACGCCGGCAACATCGCCGCCTACGACAGCCCCATCTACATCGCAGATGCGGCGATCTACCTCATGGCGACGCAGCCCGACCTCGGCATCGAGAACCCGTACGCCCTCGACGAAGAGCAGTTGGCGGCAGCGGTCGAGCTGTTGCAGCAGCAGAACACCATGGTCTCCGAGTACTGGTCGCCCGCCACCAACGTGACGTCGTTCACCGGCGGCAATTCGGTCGTCGGCACCTCCTGGGAGGTGCTGCGCAAGGCCACGCAGGATGAGAAGTTCAAGAGCGTGCTCCCCGAGGAGGGCTCGACGGGGTGGTCCGACGCGTGGATGCTCGCGGCCGAATCCGAGAGCCCGAACTGCGCGTACGCGTGGATGGACTACACGAGCAGCCCGGAGGTGAACGGGCAGATCGCGATGAACTTCGGCATGGCGCCCGCCAACGCCGCGTTCTGCGAGACCAGCGACGAAGCCCGCGAGCACTGCGAGTACTTCAATGCAACCGACGAGGAGTACTTCGAGCAGGTGTGGTTCTGGACCACCCCGATCGACCAGTGCCTCGATGGCCGCACCGATGTGCAGTGCACCAACTACCAGGACTGGACCAGCGCCTGGGCAACCGTCAAGGGCTGACCGCCCGACGGCGGGTGACCGGGGCACGCCGCCCCGGTCACCCGCCCCACCCGCCACACCACGACCCGTCAGTGAGGAACCATCGTGTCGAACCAGCCGACCCTCGAGCGCCGCACCAAACCGGTGTCGACAGCGCTCTACCGCCACCCGCGCGGCCGTCTCGCATCGCTGCTGACGCTGCCGATGGCGTGGCTGCTCGGCGTGTACATCCTGTCGCTCGTGCTCCTGCTGATGACCGCATTCTGGACGACCGACCCGTTCACCTCGCGGGTGAAGCCGGGGTTCACGCTCGAGAACTTCGAGCAGCTCGTCACCGTTCCGGCCTACCTGTCGACGGCGCTGCGCACACTCGGAATCGCCCTCGCGGTCACCGCGATCTGCGCCGCCGTATCCATTCCGCTCGCCGTGTTCATGGCGAAAGTCGCGGGGCCGAGACTCCGGGCCGCACTCGCCGTGCTCGTCACCCTGCCGCTCTGGGCGGGCTACCTCGTGAAGATCATCGCCATGCGCCTCGTGTGGACCGATGAGGGATTCTTCAACTGGGCGCTATCGCCCTTCGGGATCACGGGCCCCGGCTTCGGCACCCTGACCGTCATCCTGACCCTCGTCTACCTCTGGTTCCCCTATATGGCGATTCCGGTATACGCCGCCGTGTCGCAGATCCCGACCAATCTGTTCGACGCTTCTTCCGACCTGGGCGCAAGCGGCGCCCGCACGATCCGCACCATCGTCGCCCCACTCCTCCTCCCCGCACTGATCGCCGGTTCCGTATTCACGTTCTCACTGAGCCTCGGCGACTACATCGCGGCCATGTACGTGGGCGGCTCGACGCAGATGATCGGCAGCATCATCGCGCAGAACATCAATCTGAATCCGCCCCTCGCCGCGGCATTCTCCTTCGTGCCGATCGTGCTCGTCATCATCTACCTGAGCGCGGTGCGCCGCACCGGCGCGCTCAACAACCTCTGACCGAGATTCGCAGGAGACCGCCATGCTTCGTCTGAACCGCACCACGCGCGTCGCGCTCGCCGTCATCACGGTGATCGCGCTCGGGTTCATGTACATCCCGCTGTTCGTGATCGTCATGAACTCGTTCAACTCGGGCCGCGTCTCGGGCTGGCCGATCCCCGGCTTCTCGCTGGAATGGTGGGGCAAGGCCCTCACGAATCCCGCCGTGCACGCCGCCCTGCTGAACTCGGTGATCGTGGCCTCGGTCGCGACGGCGTTCGCCCTGCTGCTCGGCACGCTCGCCGCGTTCGCGCTGCAGCGCTTCAACTTCTTCGGCAAGCACACCGTCAACCTACTCATCGTGCTGCCGATCACCCTTCCCGGCATCGTCACCGGTGTCGCGCTCTCGAACACGTACTTCCAGGTGCTGAAGCCCATGGGCATCAACGTCGGCTACTGGGGCATGATCATCGCTCACGCCACCTTCTGCGTCGTCATGGTCTTCAACAACGTGATCGCCCGCCTGCGCCGCATGCACCCGAATCTCGACGAGGCCTCGATGGATCTCGGAGCCGGCATCGGCCAGACCTTCCGGCTCGTCACGTTCCCGCAGTTCCGCAGCGCGTTCATCGCGGGCGGCCTGCTGGCGTTCGCACTCTCGTTCGACGAGATCGTGGTGACGATCTTCACCGCTCCCCCGGGCGTCGAGACCCTCCCCCTCTGGATCATGAACCAGATGGCGCGGCCCAATGAGGTGAACCAGGTGAACGTGGTGGCGACCGTGATGATCCTCCTCTCACTGATCCCGGTCTACTTCTCGCAGAAGGTCTCGGCGGTCAACGACGCGAAGTAGTTGGCGGCGCCCCGCGCGCGGCACGGGAGGCTCCCGCTAGAGGCGGTCGCGATGCTTGTCGCGCAGCTCCTCGACCGCCCGCTCGAGCGCAGGGTCGTCTCCGCGGGCGAGCGCCGCGTACTGGAGCACCAGGCCGTCTTCGGTGGGAACCGCCTTCATCCACATGCGACGACGCGCGACGAACAGCGACCACACCAGGCCGCCGAGCGCGAGCAAGGCGAACACGAGCACGTAGGTCTGCGCCGGGTTGCGCATCACGTCGAACGACGCGTAGCGCGGCACGTCGTCGAGCGTGATCGTGCCCATCCCGTTCGGCAGCTCGGCCGTCGAGCCCGGCACGAGCTCGATCGATTCCGCGTCGATCGCGCGCCCGGTGAGCTGCTCCATGTTCGACGTGTCGAGTGAATACACGGAGCGCGGCACACCGTCGTCGATGCCGAGGTCGCCGACGAACACGTCGAGTGTGAGCACCGGATTCTCGAGGTCGGGGTAGTTCGACGTATAGGCGCCCGTGTCGAGATCGGCCTTGGTCGGGTAGAAGAAGCCGCGCAGGCCGACCTGCACCTGATCCCCCGCCGCATCGGTGATGCCGTACGGCACCTTCACGACGCCGAGCGAGGTCATCGTCATGTTGTCCTGCGGAATGAACGGCATCGCCTCGCTGTAGACGACGGTGCCCTCCGCGTTCTTCACGGTGATCCGCGGAGCGTACCCGTTGGCGATGAGGTAGATCGGGGAGCCGTGCACGCGCAACGGGTGATTCACCTGAATCGTCTCGTCGCTGACGCTTCCGTCCTCGGGGTCGATGAGTTCGAGGTTCGCCGTGTAGTCGCGCACCTGACCGATCGCGTGCGTGTTGCCGTCATCGGGCGTGACGTACGTGACGTCGAGCGAGTCGAGCTTCAAGCCGAACGGGTCGAGGCTCGTCGAGTCGAACGCCCGGCCCGTGTTCACCGTGTCGTAGTCGATGAGCTGGTTCACCATCGTCTCCCCTTCGACGAGCACCTTCTGCCCGTTGAAGGTGAAGATCCCACCGACGCCCACGCTGATGAGCACGCCGAGCAGGGAGATGTGGAAGAGCAGATTGCCGGTCTCACGCAGGTACCCGCGCTCGGCCGAGACCGACACGGTCTCCACGCCGCGACGCGAGACGCGCTGGATCTCGGTGCGGTAGCGCATCTTCTTCAGGAGGTGAGCGGCCTCCTCGACGGCGCGCTCGGCGAAGGCCGCGCGATCCTCGTCGCTGGCATCGGGATTCACCAGACGCACCTCGGAGAAACCGGCCATGCGTTCGAGGCGAGCCGGCGTCTTCGGGGGTCGGCCGCGCCACGCCTTCCAATGGTGCGTGATGCGCGGGATGACGCAGCCGATCAACGAGATGAAGAGCAGCAGGTAGATCGCGGAGAACCACACCGATCCGTACACGTCGAACGCCTGGATCGGGAAGGCGTCCAGAATCGGGAAGAGCTTGGGGTGATCGGCCTGGTACTGCACCACGCCGTTCGGGTCGGCGCTGCGCTGCGGCACCAGTGAACCGGGGATCGCCGCGACGGCGAGCAGCAGGAGCAGCACGAGCGCGACGCGCATGCTCGTGAGCTGCCGCCAGAACCACCGCATCCAGCCGGTGAAACCGAGCTCGGGCGATTCTGCGCGAAGCGACCCGCCCGCGCCGGTTCCGTCGTCGTAATCAGAGGGGCGTGACATAGCCGCCAATCACCGCCTGCAGTGCGTACATCATCTTGCTCCAGAGGCCGGTCACCATGAGGAGACCGATGAGGATCAGCAGTCCGCCGCCGATCAGGTTCACGACACGAATATGCCGTTTGAAGAATGTCATGGTCCGCGTGAGCCACCCGAAGCCGAGCGCGGCGAGGATGAAGGGGAGGCCGAGACCGATGCAATAGGCGATCGCCAGCACGACCGATCGAGCCACCGAGCCCTGCTGCAAGCTCAACGTCATGATCACACCGAGCGTCGGGCCCATGCAGGGCGTCCATCCGACGGCGAACACCGCGCCCAGGAGCGGCGCCCCAGCGAGCCCGAGCTTCGGCTTGATGCGCATCTTCTTCGTCGTCTGCATCCGGTTGAAGAGCCCGACGAACACGAGCCCCATCACGATGATCACCGCGCCCATGACTCGAGTGATCACGGACTCCCACTCGAGGAGCCACACTCCGACCGTTCCCGCGGCCGCGAGAAACGCGACGAGCACGACGGTGAAGCCGAGCACGAACAGCACCGAGCCGAGCAGCACCCGACCGCGCGGCGCGCGCGCTCCAGGGACAGACCCGGCAGTCGCCACCCCGCGCTGCGCTCCGTGGGCTGCCGCGGTCGCGCCAACATACGCGAGGTAGCCGGGGACGAGCGGCAGCACGCACGGGGAGAGGAACGAGAGCAGCCCAGCGGCGATTGCGATGAGCGATGCGACGAGCAGTTGCCCGTCGGCGACGATGTGCTCCACCGCTACTGCTCGCCGGCGGTGTCGCTCGATTCGGCGAGCGTCTCGTCGATCAAGGTGCTCAGTTGAGAGGCGCTCGCGAGCTGCCCGAGCACGCGGTGCGCCACTCGGCCCTCGCGATCCAGCACCAGGGTCGTCGGCACCGCGTTGAGCGGCACCTGGCCGGCGAAGGCGCGCTGCACGGACCGGCCGCCCGCGTTGTCCATGATCGACGGGTACTCGATGTCGAACTCCTGCGAGAACTGCTGCGCCTGAGCCACCTGATCGCGCGTGTTCACACCGACGAACTGCACGCCCGCATCCGAGTACTCATCGAATGCGGTGACCAGATCGGGGGCCTCGACGCGGCACGGAGCGCACCCGGCGTACCAGAAGTTCACGACCGTCACCTCGCCGGCCGTGTCATCGGAGCCGAACGTCTCGCCGCTCTCGTCCACGCCGGAGAACTCGACAGGATCGGTGCGCTCCGACACCGGGATGCTCAGCGCGGAGCCGTCTCCGGAGACGTAGCCCTTGTCGCTCCCCTCCTGGTACTGCGAGGCGAGGTCGGCGCCCTCGCTGCTGCAGCCGACCAGCACGAGTGCGGCCGAGAGCGTCAGGGTGACAGCGGTTGCGGTGCGTCGCAGGCTCATACGGCTCCTACATCTACGGCGTCGTCGATCAGACCGGCGGCGGGGGTACGGTAGTCGACCTCGAACCAGCGCTCGCCGCGCTTCTCGAAGGTGGTGATGCTCGACAGGTCGCAACGTCGCGATGATGGATTGTGGAACAGGGGTTTTCCGGTGATGTCGAGGTGCGCCATCCAGATCGGCGACTGGTGCGACACCATCACGATGTCGCCATCACGCGTCGAATCCCAGGCGTCGTTCATCGCCGAGCGCACGCGATCCGCGATCTGCCGGTACGGCTCGCCCCAGCTCGGACGGAACGGATTGAGGTAGCGATACCAGTACTGCGGCTTCGTGAAGGCGCGGTCGGCGCCGGAGCTGACCATGCCCTCGAACGCATTGGTCGGCTCGATGATGCGTTCCTCGGTCGCGATCTCGAGGCTCAGCGCACTTGCGATCGGGCGCGCCGACTGCTGCGCGCGCTCCAGCGGCGAAGCGAAGAGCTTGGTGACGACCCGGTCGCTGCCCGCCAACTCGAGTGCTGCGGCCTCCGCCATCTGGTGACCGCGTTCTGACAGGCGGAAACCCGGAAGGCGGCCGTACAGCACGCGATCCGGGTTGTGCACCTCGCCATGGCGCACCAAATGCAGCAGTTTGTCGCTCACGTCTCCATTGTACGTTCGGGGTGTCTGGGAGTTCGGGGCCGAGCGCGGGCGCGGGTGGACGTGGGCTCGGGCGCGGGCCCGGGCTCGGGCGGCCTTCCATCTCACCATTCGGCCCCGTACGGCGCCTCGTGGCGCGACGGCTAGACTGTCCGGGTGACTGAGCGTGTATTGATCAAGGACCTGGCCGCCCGCGAAGACGGCACCGTACGAGTCTCCGGGTGGGTGGAGAAGGTTCGCGACCAGAGGTACGTGCAGTTCGTCGTGCTGCGCGACGAGTCGGGAGCCGTCCAGCTCGTCAACGGCGGCGTGCTGCGCGAGCCGGATCCCGAGAACCCCCGCTCGGACGTGCTCGTGCCCCGCACCACCACGATCTCCGAACTGACCCAGGGTTCGTTCGTGACGGTCACCGGAGAGCTGCAGCACAACGAGCGCGTGAAGCTCGGCGGCGTCGAGGTGCAGATCGAGGAGATCGAGGTCGTCACGGCTTCGCTCCCCGACAACCCGGTCGCCGGCGACTCGAACATCGACGTGCGTCTCGACTGGCGCTTCCTCGACCTGCGCCGACCCGAGCAGAACCTCGTCTTCCGCGTGCAGACCGCGTTCCTGCACGCGCTGCGCCAGGTCTGGGTCGATCGCGGTTTCATCGAGATCCAGACCCCGAAGCTCATGGCGAGCGCCTCCGAGTCGCGCGCCGAGCTCTTCGAGGTCGAGTACTTCGAGGGCAAAGCGTTTCTCGCCCAGAGCCCCCAGTTCTTCAAGCAGATGGCTCAGGCCGCGGGCTTCGGCGGCATCTTCGAGGTGGGGCCCGCCTTCCGCGCCGACCACTCGTTCACGTCGCGGCACGCGACCGAGTTCACCTCGATCGACACCGAGCTGAGCTGGATCGACTCCCCGGAAGACGTGATGGAGCTGCATGAGGAGCTGCTCGTCGCCGGCCTGACCGCGGTGAAGGAGCAGCTCGGCGCTGAGATCGAGAAGCTCTTCGGCATCGAGGTCGAGGTGCCGTCGCGCCCGTTCCCGCGCATCCCCCTCGCCGAGGCGAAGGAGATCGTGAAGGCGGAGGGCTACGAGGTGCCTCGCGCCGACGCCGATATGGACCCGGAGGGCGAGCGCCGCATCGCGGCTCACGTCAAGAAGAAGTTCGGCCACGACTTCGTGTTCCTCACGGACTACGACGCGTCGATCCGCCCGTTCTACCACATGCGCAACGCTGAGAACCCGCAGCTCACGCAGAGCTACGACCTCATCTACCGCGGCACCGAGATCTCGACGGGCGCGCAGCGCGAGCACCGCATCGAGGTGCTCGAAGCTCAGGCCGTCGAGAAGGGAATGGATCCGAAGGAGCTCAGCTTCTACCTCGACTTCTTCCGCTACGGCGTGCCCCCGCACGGCGGCTTCGGCATGGGCCTCAACCGCGTGCTGATGCTCCTGCTCAAGCAGCAGTCGAT
Source organism: Leucobacter sp. USHLN154 (assembly GCF_037145595.1). NCBI lineage: Bacteria > Bacillati > Actinomycetota > Actinomycetes > Micrococcales > Microbacteriaceae > Leucobacter > Leucobacter sp. USHLN154. The sequence goes on along the minus strand of NZ_JBBCXF010000006.1, from coordinate 210,183 downwards.
TCGCGAGGTCACGTACCTCTTCCGCGGGCCGAATCGCCTGCTCCCCTAACCGCGTGCACACCTCGATGTCGCCCTCCGCTCCGGCGGATGGGCGCCATCGTCGTTCACGCGGCCGGCGTCATGCTGCACGTCGGAGGCTGCAAGCCCAGCGCGACCCAGCTGCCGGTGACGGTACGCTGGTTCGAGATCCAGCCCGAGGGATCGCGCGTCTCCACAGAGAGTGTTCGAATCGCTCCCAACGCCGCGTTGAGCAGTCCGCCGATAAGCGTCGTCTCATAGACTCCTGCGACCGGTAGGACAGGTATCGGTGCGGGGGGAAAAGACGGATAATGCGGGATCCGGCGGGGAGCGTCATCGCCGCTCCCCGCATCGGTCAGCGCCTCCGCGCCACCACCACGGAATCGCTGAGCAGGTGCGCCGTTCCGTCGGGGCCGCGCCCGGAGCGATCGCGCACTTCTGCGACCTCGACGGTCCACGCGTCCGGGCGCAGCCCGAGGTCCGCGAGCTCCGTCGCGGGCGTCGGGAAGTCTTCGTCGTGATGCGACGACCACTGGGGCGCGGCGGCGTGGGCGATGAGCACGAGCCGCCCTCCGGGGGCCACGCGGCCAGCGGCCGTCCGCAGAATGCGGTCGCGGGGCAGCGCGACCGGTGATTGGAAGAAGCTCGCTGTGACGAGATCGAACGGTGATGCGCTACCGTCGACGCCGGCCGGATCGTCGCACCACTCGCCGAGGTCTGCGGCGATGAAAAGCGCCCGCGCGAGACCCCGCTCCGCAGCCGCGGCCCGCGCCCGGGCGACGGCGGTCGACGAGAGATCGATGCCAGTCGCATCCCATCCGCGCTCCGCGAGCCAGAGCACATCACCGCCTTCTCCGCTTCCGAGGTCGAGGGCGCGCCCCGGCGCCCAGTCATGTGCGAGATCTGCGAGCGTACGATTCACCGCACCCGACCAGATCCGGTCGGCCGAGCCGTACCGCTGCTCCCAGAAGGCCACCGGATCCGACGGCACTGCGCTCGCATCGGTGTGCCCGTGCGCTTCGTCCCCCGAGCGCTGCTCGCCAGGGGCGTGCGGTCCGTGCTGGTGCGCGCCCACCTCAGTTCACCCCAGCTGCGGCGAGCGCGTAATCCTCATCGACGAGCGCGGCATTCGCCGCTGCACCCGCCATGTTGCCCGCACCCATCACGAGGGGCACGGAGGCCGCGGGGCTCACGACGTTCCCCGCAGCCCAGATGCGCGGGTGGCTCGTGCGCTGCATCGGATCGACCGAGATCGTGAGGCCCATCGGGGTCTCGCTGCGGTCGAGCGCGACGCTGGAGAGGAACTGATCCTGCGGCACCATGGCGAATCCCGTGAAGACCGCGTCGATCTCGAACTCCCGCCCGTCGGCGGTGCGCACCCCGCTGACATCGGCACCCGATCCGACGACCTCGACGACCGGGGCCGAGACCAAGCGCACGCCCCGGGCCCGCATTCCGCGTTCGGTATCGGCATCGAGCACGCTGTCGCCGCGCGCGTCGACGAGTCCGGCCGTGAACACGGTGACGTCATCGCTCCACTGCCGCAGCAGCTTCGCCTGGTGCATGCCGAGCGGCGAGGTGGTGATCACCGCGATTCGCCTGCCCCGAACCTCCCAGCCGTGGCAGTACGGGCAGTGCAGGACGCTCGTGCCCCATCGCTCCGCGAGTCCGGGGATCTCGGGCAGCACGTCGGTCACACCCGTCGCGACGATCAGAGCCCTCGTCTGCAGCACCTCTCCCGATCCGAGTTCGACGGACATCGAACCGCCCGGGCTGCCAGCCTCCAGGGAAGCGGACGACGTCTCCCCCTTCGTATCCCGCACCCCGCGCACGTCCGCCTGCCGGAACTCGACCCCGTAGGTCTCGGCCTCGGCGCGTCCGCGTGCGACGAGCTCGAGCGGCGGAGTGCCGTCGAGGCCCAGCACGTTGTGCATGTGAGAGGCGAAGCGGTTGCGCGGTGCGCCCCCGTCGATCACGAGGGTGCGCCGAAGCGAACGTCCGAGCGCCTGCGCCGCACTCAGTCCTGCCGCCCCGCCGCCGATCACAATGGCATCCCATTCAGTATTCGTCATGGTCCCAGCCTCGGGGGAATGTGCAATAATTGCAATCTGATTTGCGATAATGGCAAGGAGCATCATGGATGAACTGCAGCGCCTCGGGCCGAGACTGCGCGCCGCGCGGCAGGATCGCGGATGGACTCTGGAGGACCTCGCGGCTCGGGCCGGGATGTCCACGAGCACGCTCTCACGGCTGGAATCCGGCAAACGGCAAGCGAGCCTCGAACTCCTGCTCCCCGTCACCCGACAGCTCGGCATCCGCGTCGATGACCTCCTCGACGCTCCGGATCGAGACCCTCGCGTGCACCGCACCACGATACGTCGCGACGGGATGACGATCGCTCCGCTCACGCGGGAGGCCTCGGAGGTGCGCGCGTTCAAGATCACCTACCACCCCGGAGCTCCCGAGTGCGAGTTGCAGGTGCACGAGGGACACGAGTGGCTCTACGTGCTGTCGGGCAGATTGCGCCTCTCACTCGCCGAGCGCGAGCACGTGCTCGGTCGAGGCGAGGCGGCGGAGTTCGACACGACGGTGCCGCACCTCATGCAGGCCGAGGGGACGACGCCGTGCGAGGTGATCAGCATCTTCAACACGGTCGGCGAACGGCTGCACCTGCACAGCACGTAGGCCGGCGCGACCCTCCGCTTCCCCCCCCCTTCCCCGCGCCCGCACGCCATGCGATCAGCGGACCTGCGCGAGGAGCGCCCTGTGGAAGGCCGCGTCGCCCGTGAGCTCCGGATGGAAGGCGATGCCCGTCACCGTACCGAGCCTGCGCCGAGCGTCGCGAGCGCCGATCCTGCCATCCGTGTCGCGCTCGGGCCCCGCGTCCGAGTCACCCCCGGGCGCCGCCGTCGTGGCGCCGAGCACGTGCCCGTCGACTCGGCAAATCGCGCGAGCGCCGATTCCGACTGAAAGCACCTCCGGAGCGCGGATGAGCGCCGCACGTACGCGGCCGTCCTGCCGCCCGATCACCTCAGCCGCGTCGACCGCGATGTCGACCTCGTGCGACACCAGCTGCGGGCCGAGCGCATTGCGTCGCACGGCGACGTCGAGCACGTCGAGCGATCTCTGAGAGGGTGCCGCATCCCGCACCTCTCGGGCGAGCAGCACGAGCCCGGCGCACGTTCCCAGCGTGGGGAGCCCCTCCGTGATGATCGATCGCAGGCCCTCAGCCATATCGAAGAGGCGGAGCAGCCGATCCTGTGCGCTGGATTCTCCGCCGGGCAGCACGAGCGCATCGATGCGCGCCCCGTCAGCACCCGCGAAGTCGCTCTCGCGTCGCACCAGCACGACGCGCGCGCCGAGCTGCTCGAGCACGTCGCCGTGCTCCGACACGCCCCCCTGCAGCGCGAGCACCCCGACGACGGGTGCCGAGCGGGGCTCCGTCACCACCCTCGCGCGGCCAAGCGGTGCGGGGCGGGCAGGTCGGCGACGTTGATGCCCACCATGGCCTCTCCCAGTCCGCGGGAGGCCTCTGCGATCGCGCCGGGGTCATCGAAACGCGCTGTCGCTCGCACGATGGCGGCGGCACGCTTCGCGGGGTCGCCCGACTTGAAGATGCCGGATCCCACGAAGACCCCGTCGGCGCCGAGCTGCATCATCATCGCCGCATCCGCGGGCGTGGCCACCCCGCCCGCGGTGAAGAGCACCACCGGCAGGCGGCCACCGGCCGCGACCTCTCGGACGAGGTCGTACGGCGCAGCCAGGTCCTTCGCCGCGACGTACAGCTCATCCGGACCGAGCGCGGAGAGGCGGGCGATCTCCCCGCGAATGGTGCGGATATGCTTGGTCGCCTCCGAGACGTCGCCGGTGCCGGCCTCGCCCTTCGAGCGGATCATCGCCGCACCCTCTGAGATGCGGCGAAGCGCTTCGCCCAGGTTCGTCGCCCCGCACACGAACGGAACCGTGAACCGCTGCTTGTCGATGTGGTTCACGTAGTCGGCAGGCGACAGCACCTCCGATTCATCGATGTAATCCACCTCGAGCGCTTCGAGCACCTGCGCTTCGACGAAGTGCCCGATGCGGGCCTTCGCCATCACGGGAATCGAAACGGTCGCTCTGATGCCGTCGATGAGGTCCGGGTCGCTCATGCGCGCCACCCCGCCCTGTGCGCGGATGTCCGCCGGAACGCGCTCGAGCGCCATCACGGCGACGGCACCGGCGTCTTCCGCGATCCTCGCCTGTTCGGGGGTGACGACGTCCATGATCACCCCGCCCTTGAGCATGTCGGCGAGGCCTCGCTTGACGAGGGGCGAGCCGGTGGTCGGAGCTGCGGTGGACGCTGATGCCTGGGATTCGGTCATACGCACCAGCTTGCCCGGCTGCATTGGTCTGCCTCAAGGTCCACAAGTGCCAAGTTGCAGGAGACCAATCCTTCGGCCCCGCCGGCTCATCGATAGATCGGGGAGCCGGCGGTGCGCCTCAGGCCGTCGTGGGTTCACCGATCGAGAGCATCAGGCGGTTCGCCCAGTTGAAGAAGGCCCCCGCCTGAATCGCGTCGAGCAGTTCGAGCTCGGCGAGCCCCACGTCGCGCAGGGCGGAGATCTGGGGCTGCCCGAAGCGCGGCGGCGTCGCCGTCAGAGCGACGGTCGCGTCGACGATGGCGTCGATCCTCGTCGAGATCCGCGCCCCCACCCCTTCGTCGAGCAACCGCTGCACCTCGGCACGATCGGCGCCCTGCTCCGTCGCGAACCGCGAATGCACCGAGGCGCAGAACACGCACCCGTTGAAGCGCGAAGCGGCGGCCGCTGCGAGTTCGCGCTCGGCGCGAGGCAGCCCGGCGTCGGTGTTGAAGAAGATGTCGAGGTCGGTGAGCGTGCGCTCCCGCAGCGCTTCGGGATCACGCGCGAGCAACCGGAAGTACGGCATGTGCACGCGGTCGCGCTGCACGAGCGCGTCGTAGTGCGCCTCGGTGAACTCGGCGACCGGCAGGGGCTCGAGCCACGGCTTCCACCCCAGCACGTCTTGCGTGAAGCGTGCTGGCTCGTCGACACGAGGCGCAGCTGGCAGTGCCTCTGCAGCCGCAACCGGCGCCTGTTCGGTCGACGCCCCTGCACGTTCGCGCGCCACCGCGGCGACGTCGGCGGCGAGCGCCGGGAGGTCTTCGGCGCGCGTCGCCGCGGCGCCGCCGACGCTCTCGCGCAGTTCGCGCAAGCCGTGGGCGACGCGCAGTTGGAACGCGAGGAACGAGATGAGCTGGGAGAGCGTGACGATACCGGTGCTGCTCCATCCGGCGTCGAGCAGCCGACCGAGGCGCTCACGATCGGCGTCGCGGGGGTGGAGCACCAGCATGTGCGCGTGCTCGAGCGCCGCTGAGAGCCGATCGCCCAGCGCATAGGCGGCTTCGACCGAGGCGACGCTGTACTCGGGCCCGGCTTCGCTCTCGGGGGCGTTCTCCGCGCGGAACGCCCCGTACGGGCCCTGCCCAGCAGCGCGCCCGGCCTCTGCGACGATCAGGGGCTCGAGCCCGGCACCACCCCCCGTCTCGCGCAGCAGCGCACCGTAGAACGCGACGGCCTCCGGCTCCTCGTGCAGCCGCGCGACGAACAGCGCGACCGCGGCCCGCTCGGCCAGCGACACCTCAGAGGCGTCGAGCGGCACGAAGAGCGCCTCGAAGCTGCCCTGCGCGTGCTGCTTCGATTCCGGGCGGCGATCGCGCGCCCGATCGAGGGCGTCGCCCGGGGAGATGCCGGTCAGTGCGGCGATGATGTCGGTGTGGACGAATGCGGGAAGGGTCATTGCGGTGGTGCTCCTTCTAGTGTCAGATCTCCCAGTGCCCCGACGACAGCGATGCGCCGGGGATCGCCTCGATGAGGCGCTGGGTATAGGGGTCTTGCGCATTGCTGAACACGTCTTCGGTGCGGCCGTGCTCCACCTGGCGGCCGCGCTGCAGCACGGTCACCGTGTCGGAGATCTGGCGAACGACGGCGAGATCGTGCGAGATGAAGACATAGGTGAGGCTCAACTCGTGCTGCAGGCGCGCGAGCAGTCGAAGAATCTGCGCTTGCACCGTGACGTCGAGCGCCGACACGGCTTCGTCGAGCACCACCAGCTCGGGCTCGACGATCAGTGCGCGGGCGATGGCGACCCGCTGCCGCTGCCCGCCCGACAGCTCGCGGGGGCGACGCTGAGCGAACTCGGCAGGCAGCGAGACGATCTCGAGCGCGTGGGCGACCCGCTCGACGCGATCCGCGCGACTCCCAGTGCCGATGCGGAAGTTCTTGAGCGGCTCGGCGAGCGTCTGCCCAACGGAGAGACGAGGATCGAGCGAGCCGTACGGGTTCTGGTAGACCATCTGCGTGGTCCGCCGGAACTCGCGCAGGCCGGAGCGCCGCAGCTCGGTGACCTCTGCACCGTCGACGCTCACGCTGCCCGCCGTCGGAACGGAGAAGCCGGCGATCGCGCGACCGGTGGTGGTCTTGCCCGAACCCGACTCGCCGACGAGGGCGTGGGTGGTGCCCCGCGCCACCGTGAACGACACCCCGTCGACCGCGACGAAGGCGTCTGAGCCGCGCCCGAACACCTGATGCAGGTCGCGCACTTCGACGAGCGGGGCCGCCGGCGCAGGTGATGCGGGAGTCGCAGCTGCACCGCCGGGAACGGATGCGACAGCGATCGACTCCCGCTCGACGAGCTTGCCGAACGAGGGCGCATCGGCCATGAGCTGCTTCGTGTAATCAGACGACGGCTTCGCCAGTACCTGCGCTGCCGGGCCGGACTCTTGCACCTCGCCTCCGCGCATCACGACCACGCTGTCGGCGCGATCCGCCGCCACCGCGAGGTCGTGCGTGATGAACAGCACGCCCGTTCCCATCTCCTCGCGCAGGCGGTCGATCAGATCGAGCACGGTGCGCTGCACGGTGACGTCGAGCGCGGAGGTGGGCTCGTCGGCGATGATCAGCTCGGGATCATTGGCGAGCGCCGCCGCGATGAGGACGCGCTGACGCATGCCGCCGGAGAACTCGTGCGGGTACTGCTTGGCCCGCTTGATCGGCTGATCGATGCCGACCTGCTCGAGCAGTGCGTGGACGCGGTCGTGCACCTCGTCGCGACTCGGCCGACCGTGGATGCGCAGCGATTCGCTGATGCTCTTTCCGACCGGTTGCACCGGGTTGAGGGAGTTGCCCGGATCCTGCGGAATGAGCCCGATGCATCGGCCGCGCAGGTCGCGCCAGCGCCGCTCGGGAAGGCCGACGAGTTCGGTCGACCCGAGGCGTCGCTCGTTCAGCGTGACGCTGCCGGCGGTCACCCGCCCGTTGGCGGGGAGCAGGCCGATGACCGATTGGGCGACCGTGGTCTTGCCGGATCCCGACTCGCCCACCACGGCGGTGACCTCGCCGGCGCGCACATCGAAACCGATGCCGCGCACGGCGTCGATGTGTCCCTGCCGGGTGCGGTACTGCACGGCGAGATCGCGGATGCTGAGCAGCGGTTCGACGCTCATGCGTTGCCTCCATCGCTGATGGCCCGGCTCAGTCGGTTGCTCGCGAGCACCACGAACACCACGACGATTCCGGGAAGCACGGTCAGCCACCACGAGGTGGCCAGGTAGTTGCGCCCCTCCGCGATGAGCAGGCCCCACTCCGGCGTGGGCGGCGGCGCTCCGTATCCCAGGAATCCGAGCGTCGAGATCTGCAGGATCGCCGAACCGAGCTGCAGCGCGGCGAGCGCGATCACGGCGGTGAGCGAGTTCGGCAGAATGTGCCGCCAGAGCACCCCGAAGAACGTACCGCCGGAGCCGTAGGCGGCTTCGACGAACTCGCTCGCGCGTACGCTCACGACCTGGGATCTCGACAGTCGGGCGAACACTGCGATCGACGTGGCTCCCACTGCGATCGCAGCGTTCGCGGTGCCGAAGCCGAGCAGGATCACGATGCTGAGCGAGAGCAGCAGGGTCGGGATCGCGAGCAGCACGTCGACCACGCGCATGAGGGTCTCATCCACCCAGCCGCCGACGGCGCCCGCGGTGATGCCGATGAGCGAGCCTGCGACGAGCCCGACGAGTACGGCGATCAACGCGGCGCTGATCGACTGCGAAGCGCCGTAGATCACGCGTGCGTAGAGGTCGCGCCCCGTCGCGTCGGTGCCGAACCAGTGCTCGGAGCTCGGCGCCTGCAGTGCCGGCCCGACGCTCGCGGTCGGGTTGACGGAGGTGAACAGCCCGGGGGCCACGGCCCACGCGAGTGCGATGAGCAGCACGAGCGCCGGCACGATGATGCCCGGGCGCCGAAGGGCGCGCCACGACCAGGCGCGCGCCCCGGTCGGCGGCACCGCGCGTGCGGCTGAGACGTCGATCGCGGTCATGCGGTCGCTCCTATCGACTTGCGCGCGGTGCGCTGCCTGAGCCGCGCATCGAGCACGGGGTAGAGCAGATCGACCACGAGGTTGATCGTGACGAAGACGACGGTCGCGATGACGACGACCGCGAGCAGCACGGGGGTGTCTCGGTTGGCGACCGCCTGCGCCGTGAGCGCGCCGATGCCGACGCGTCCGAAGACGGCCTCGGTGACGATCGCTCCGCCGACGAGTTCCCCGAAGAGCAGACCGGCCATCGTCATCGCGGGCAGCAGGGCGTTCGGGGCGACGTTGCGCCACAGCAGCCAACTGGTGCTGGCTCCCCTGGCGCGCACCACCGCGACGAACGGCTGCTCGCTCACCTCGTCGATGCTGCGCAGCAGCACCTGCGCGAGGGGCGCCGCGATCGGGATGGCGAGCGTGATGGCGGGCAGAATGAGCGCCTGCAGCTCGGTCGCTCCGATCGTCGGCACGAGACCGAGCTGGAACGAGAAGACTTGGATGAGCACGATGCCGATCCAGAAGACCGGCAGCGACACGAAGAGCGGCGGCAGGTTGCGGAACGCGCGGCGCAACCAGCTGCCGGCTCCGTAGCTCGCAGTGAACGCGATGACGACCGCCAGGAAGACGGCGAGGATCAGCGCGACCACCGCGAGCGTGAGCGTCGACGGCAGCGCCTCGGCGAGGAGAGTGGAGACCGCCGCCCCGCTCTGCACGGAATACCCGAGGTCACCCTGCAGGAACGCCCCGACCGAGTCGAAGAACCGCACGAGGAATGGGCGATCCTCCCCGTAGCTCGCCCGAATGTCGGCGAGCTGCTCGGCTGAGAGCCCGAGGTCGGGGTTGCCGAAGCGTGCCATCACCGCGTCGCCCGGCAGCGCCGCGAGCAGCACGTAGGCGGCGGTGTACGCGAGCGCGAGGACCAGGATCGCCTGGCCGACGCGTCGCAGCAGCGCCGCCCGACTCACTTGCCGAGCTGCACGTCGTAGAAGGAGGGCCTGCCGATCGACTCGGTGGCGAAGCCCTGCACGGAGGCCTGGAGCCCGAAGACCTGGGGCTCCTCGAAGAGCGGCAGCACGTAGGCCTGCTCGGCGATGCGCTGCTGCGCCTTCGCGGATGCGGCGGCGCGCTCCTCAGCCGTCGGCACGGAGGCGATCTCGGCGAGCGCGGCGTCCAGTTCGGGGTCGTGGATGGTCCCGGACTCCGTATCGAGGTTCAGGTTCGCGTTGCGGTTCGTCGAGTAGATCTGCGACTTCAGCACGTCGTAATCCGCGCGGCCGACCATGGAGTGGTAGACCTGGATCGTGTCGGCGTCGAGTCGCGCCTCGTCTTGCGCGGCCTGATCGCCCGGGAAGAGCTCGACCTCGATGCCGAGCTCTGCGAGCTGCTCCTGAATGAGGGTGACGACCTCCTTCGAGCGAGGCTGCGGCAGCGCTTCGTTGAAGGTGATCGAGAGGCGCTCGCCGTCCTTCTCACGAATGCCGTCCGACCCCGGCGCCCAGCCGGCCTCATCGAGCAGCTGCTCCGCCTTCGCCGGGTCGTACTCGTAGAACTCGGAAGTATCCGTGTAGCCGAGAGCGGTCTCCGCGAGGATGCCGGTGGCGAGCGGGTAGTTCTCGGTGAAGAGGGTGCTCACGATCGCCTCGCGGTCGATGCCCGCGATGATCGCCTGTCGCACCTTGATGTCGGTGAGCGGGGCGTGGGCGAAGCGGAAGCTGAGGCTGTTGTTCACTCCATTCGTGGCGGCGTGCACGAGCGCCAGGTTGTCGCCGGCGAACTGCGCCTCGTCGGGTGCTGGAATCGATCGAGCGATCTGCGCCTGACCCGAGGTGACCGTGCCGACGCGCACACTCGACTCGCCGGCGACGATGATGTTCACGGCATCGAGGTGGGCGCGACCTTCGTGCTCGCGCGACTCCGGCGCCCAGTCGTAGTCCTCGCGCACCGCCAGGTCGGTCTGCTTGCCGATCTGCTCGTCCGAGATCACGAACGGCCCGCTGCCGATGATCTCGGTGGCGTTGCCCGGCCCGAACTCCTCGTTCGTGCGGTCGAGGCTCGCGTTCGCGAGCAGGCCGGAGTTGATCGTCGACGTCGCCTGCGCGAAGCCAGGAGACGGGGCGGTGAAGAAGAACTTCACCGTGTACTCGTCGATCGCCTCACCGTGGTCGTAGTTGTTGATGGCCTCGGAGATCGACAGCGCGCGGTCGGTGTCGCCCTTGCCGTAGAGATCGAAGTTCTTGACGACGTTCTCCGCGTCGAGCGGTGTGCCGTCGGAGTAGGTCACTCCCTCGCGGAGCTTGAACGTGTACTCCGTCGCATCCGCATTCACCTCGGGCAGTTCGCTCGCGATCCACGGCTCGAGCTCGAGCGTCTCGGGGTTCTGGTAGAGCAGGCGATCCGTCACCTGGTTGACTACGCCGCCGTTCGGGTAGAAGCCCGCGGCCGGCGGGTAGAGCGTGTTCCAGGTCTGCGGTTCGAGGTAGGTGAGCGTGCCGCCCTCCTGCGCCGCGCCGTCGCCGGAGCCGCCGCCAGCGTTCGCCGAGCACCCGGTGAGCGCCATCGCGGCTACTGCCATCGTGGCGATCCAGGCGATGCGGTGCTTCTTCATGGTGCTCCTTCTGCGAACTCGTGAATCTGTGGTGCTGTCTCTGCGTCATGATGCAGGCAACCCGGCTAATGTTATAGCTCTCATAAGCTAGCGGAAATCCTCGGTGTCACAGAACTTCATGAACTCCTCGCGTCATAAACGGTCATCCGATCAGACATCCGGGCCCCCGGCCGCGTATAACGGAACCATGACCCCTCTGCCGACGATCGCCATCATCGGAGTCGGGCCGCGCGGCACGTCGCTCGTCGAGCGCATCGGAGCCCACCTGCACGCAGCCGCCTCCGAGCCCGACACCGCGGGCACTGGTCGCGCCGCACCCGCACGCGACCTCGAACTGCACCTCATCGAGGAGACTGCATTCGGCGCCGGGCGCATCTGGCGCACCGACCAGACCCGCGAGCTCTGCATGAACACCCTCGCCGACGCCGTGACGCTCTTCACCGAGACCGGCAGCTCCATCACGGGTCCGGTCCGCGTCGGCCCCACACTCTACGAATGGGGGCTGCTGGCGCTCGCAACGCAGCCGGCGAACGAGTCGGCGACGCGCACGACGGTTTCGGATGCGCTCGCCGCGGCGATCGACCGCATTCCGGCGGCGCACGCTGCGGTGGTCGACGCCCACCCGATCCGACCCGGATTCGCCGATGCGTACCGCCGCGAGCTCGAGGCGTTCCGCCCGGAGTCGCACCCGAGCCGAGCACTCTACGGCGAGTACCTGGAGTGGTGCCTCGAGCGAGCGATCGCAGAGTTGCCCGATGGCGTGCGCGTGATTCGCCACCGCGAGCGCGCCGTGAGCGTGGCCCAGGGCGATGCAGGGCGGCAGCGCATCGGCCTGCGCGACGGCGGTGCGGTCGAAGCGGACGCCGTCGTGCTCGCGACCGGGTGGCTGCCGACCATCGAGACAGCGGAAGAACGCGAGTTCACAGCAGTACTCGCCGAGCGACCCGAACTGTCGTGGGTGCGACCGGCGAGTCCCGTCGAGCAGGACCTGAGCGGAGTGAGTTCGGGAGAGCACGTGATCGTGCGCGGAATGGGCATGGGGTTCTTCGACACCATGGCGCTGCTCACGCTCGGGCGCGGCGGCGAGTTCGTCGCCGACGCGCGGGCGCGCGGCGGGCTGCGCTACGAGCCCTCGGGGCGCGAGCCCGTGCTGCATGTGACCTCGGGGCGCGGAGTCCCGTTCCGCGCGAAGACGCTCTACGGTTCGCTCCCCCCGCGACCAGAGCAGCGCTTTCTCGCCGGCGTCGACTGGGCGACGGCACCTCGACCCATCGACTTCGACCGCGAGTTCTGGCCGCGCATCGTCGCCGACGCGCACTTCGACCACTACCGCACACTGCGACGCGTGCGGCCGGACGCGGCGTCGGGCACCGCCGATGACGTCGAGACGGTGATCGCCGCCGCGATCCAACCGCATCTCGCCGCCGCTCCCGTCGCGAACCCCGCCTCGGATCGCGACGCCGCTGACGCAGATGCGCTCGAAGCGGTCGCCCAGGACGTGGCTGACGCGGTGGCGCCGTTCATCGCGGATGCCGCCGACCGACTCGATCTGCTCGGCGAGATGCGCCCGGTCCGACACGTCTTCGACAGTGCGGAAGCCTTCGACGCCTGGGTGACGGGACGCGTGTCCCATGATCTCGATGAGGCCGCGCTGGGTCGCGACAGCGCCTGGAAGGCGGGGCTCTGGTCGGTGAGCTCTGCGCGGGGGGTCGCCAACCGCGTGGGTTCGCTCGGAGGCTTCGACGCCGAATCGAGAGCCTCGGGATTCGCGATGCTCATGGCCGTCGGCGGCATGGCAGGATCCGGACCGCCCGCGTTCCGCAACCGCCAGCTGCTGGCGCTCGCCGAGGCCGGGTTCGTGCGCTTCATCGGCCCGAGGGCCCGTGTCGCCATCTCCGACGCGGGGTTCACGGCCGCGTCGCCGTGCGTGACCGATTCGCAGGTGACCGCTGCGACACTCATCGATTCCTGGATGCACTTCCATCGCCTCGCCGACAGCTCCGACCCGCTCGCGCTCGGCCTGGTCGAAGCCGGGCGAGCGCGGCCGTTCCGCATCAGCGCGCGATCCGGGGAACCCCGCGAGACCGGCGCCTTCGACATCGATCCGGCGACCGGGCTGCTCGTGCACGCCGACGGCTCGCTCGACGACGCGGTGCACGTCGCCGGCATTCCGGTCGATGCGGCGCTCCACGACACGGTGATCAGCCCGATGCCGGGAACCGATCCTCCGATGCTGCGCGAAACCGATCGCGTGGCGCGCAGTCTCATCGTCGTCGCCCGACGGGCCCGATCCGGGCTCTCGCCGAGCCACGGCGCGGCCGCAGACTCCGCCGCGCATCCCCGACCACTCGAAGGAGCCCACCGTGCCTGACCACCGTTCGAACGACCGCCCCATCGCTCTCGTCACAGGTGCTTCCGGCGGCATGGGGCGCGAGATCGTTCGCGAACTCACCCGCACCCATCGCGTCATCGCCGTCGGGCGCAACGCCGGGCGTCTCGACGCGGTCGTCGCAGAGACCGGCGCCACCGCGTGGCAGCTCGATGTCACCGACCACGAAGCGTTCTCGCGCAGGATCGCCGACCTCGACCGACTCGACGTGCTCGTGCACGCTGCGGCGATTGGCGAGCATCTCTCAGTCGAGACAGCCGACGCATCGGCTTGGGAACGCCATTTGGCCAGCAATGTGACCGGGCCCGCGCTCATCACCCGCGCAGCGCTCCCCCTCCTGCGCGCCGCCGCTGCGACCGTCGTCTTCATCGGTTCGGGCGCGGGCACCCGCCCGGTCGCGGGCAGCGCCGTCTACACCGCGTCGAAGCACGCTCTGCGCGGCCTCGCCGACGTCCTGCGCATCGACGAAGAACCGCACCGGGTGCGCGTCGTCACGATCGCTCCCGGGCAGACGAACACGGACATGCTGCGCGCCGGCATCCCGGCGGATCAGTACCGGCCCGAGCGATACATCCGCCCGCAGTCCGTCGCGGAGACCGTGCGCTTCGTCGTCGACGCTCCCGCAGACGTCCAGCTCACCGACATCGCCGTACGCCCGCGACAAGAGATCGCACGACTGTGAGCGAGCCCACCGACCACCTCGTGATCGGCGGCGGCGCCATGGGCCTCGCCACGGCTCGGCAGCTCGCCTCCCGCGGAGCGAGCGTGCGTCTGCTCGAACGCTTCGAAGCGCACCACACTCGCGGCGCGTCGCACGGCTCGACGCGCAACCTCAACAACGCGTACGACGAGCCCGCGTACCTCGACCTCTTCGACGAGGCGACCACGCTGTGGCGCGCGCTCGAATCAGAGACCCGCACCGAGCTGCTCGGCCTCCACGGCCTCGTGACGCATGGAGACGAGGGCGTGGTCGCGTCCGCACACGATGCGCTCGTCGCGCGCGGAGCTGCGGTGTCGCTGCTCTCGGCCGACGAGGCAGGCGCCCGCTGGCCGGGGATGCGCTTCGCAGGCGGCGCGCTGCTCAGCGCGGAGGCCGGCATCGTGCACGCCGCACGTGCGCTCGCAGCGCTCGAGACGAGCGCGATCCGCCACGGGGCGATCGTGGAGCGCGGCGAACAGGTGATGCGCATCGAGCCGAGCGCGAACGACGCCCGGGTGCGCGTGACGAGCCGCGGCCGCGAGGGCGGCATCCGCGAGCTGGTCGCCGATCATGTGACCGTCGCCGCCGGCGCGTGGACGGCGCCGCTGCTCGACGGCCTGGTCGAACTGCCGTCGCTCACCGTCACCGAGGAGCATCCGGCACATTTCGCGCCGCGATCGGCGTCGATCCCGTGGCCGTCGTTCAACCATCTGCTGCCGCCCGAGCTGCTGGCGAGCTTCGCCGCTCCCGTCTACGGGATGCCGAGCCCCCAAGAAGGCGTGAAGGTCGGTTTCCACAGGGTCGGCGAGACCGTCGACCCTGACGCCCGCCCGTTCCGCGCGAGCGATGCCCAGCGCGCGACGCTGCGGCGGTACGTCACCGAATGGTTCCCGGGGCTCGACCCGGACTCGCCGACCGAGATCAGTTGCACGTACACCTCGACCGACTCGGGGAGATTCGTGCTCGACACGGTCGGCCCGATCACCGTGGGTGCGGGGTTCTCCGGCCACGGGTTCAAGTTCACACCCGCGATCGGTCGCGTGCTCGCCGACGCGGCGATGGGGCACTCGACTCCGCCCGAGTTCTTCCGGCTGGCAGCCCACGGGGCCCGGTAACCGCCGGTTTCCCGCCGAACCCCTGTGGGCGCGCCGCGCTCAGGCGGAGCCGGTGTGCGACTCCGAGGCGGTGCGCGACTCCGAGGCCGACGCCGAGTCCTGCTCGAGCGTGCGGCGTTGGGCGCGGCGGCGTACGAGCAGCAGGTAGACCGCTGCCGTCACCGCGAAGCCGACGAGCCAGGCGATGTCGATGCCCTGCAGCGGTTCGGCGAGGGGCCCGGTGAACAGCGGGGTGATCATGAACGGGACCTGTGCGAGCAGTCCGATCCCGTAGCTCGAGAGCCCCACGGCGTTCCACTTGCCGTAGCGGCCACCGGTCGGATCGAAGAGATCCGCGACCACGTAGTGCCCCTTCTGCACGATGAAGTAATCGGCGAGGTTGATCGCCGACCACGGAATCAGCACGTACAGCAGCAGCGTCAGGAAGCTCTCGAACATCGTCATGAAGTCCCCCTGACCCAGAATCGCGATGAGGGTGGCGAGTACGCCGCAGACGATCGTGGTCCAGACCCGCGTGCCGGAGGTGATGACGGTCTTGAAGTTCGATTGCATCACCGTGAGCGCGTTCATCACTGCCGAGTACAGCTCGACGCCGTTGATGAGCGCTGAACTGACCGCGAAGATGATGAGCACGACCATGCCGACCGGGCCGAGGAAGTCGCCGAGGGCCGCGAGCGGGTTCTCCGGGTTCGCGGCTCCGAGCAGCACACCGAGCGTCATCACGAACACCGAGCTGACCACGAGCCCCAGGTACGTGCTCCAGAACGCGGTCTTCGGTCCGGTCGCCTTCGGCAGGTACCGCGAGTAGTCGGAGACGTACGGCGCATACGCGAGCTGCCAGACGATGCCGATCGCGAGCATCGCGAAGAAGCCCTCGTAGGTGAACGCGGCTTCCGCCCGCTGCGAGGTCACCTCCGGCTTCGTCCAGAACATGATCATCGACACGGTGACCGCCACCGCGATCACGATCGACAACCACACCATCGTCTTGCGCAGCAGGTCGTAGCCGAAGACGCAGAGCACGATCCCGATCGCAGCGAAAGCGAGGATCGCGACCGTCCCGTTGAAGTCGGGGAAGACCGCCGCGAGCGCATCTTTCGCGACGATCAGGATGCTCGCGAAGAACCCCATGAACATCACGAATGCGATCAGCGCGAAGAGGCTCGCTCCGAGATATCCGAATTGCGCGCGAGCCTGCAGCATCTGCGGGATCCCGAGATGCGGCCCCTGCGAGGCGTGCAGGGCGGAGCCGAACGCGCCGATCACATTCCCCGCGAGAATCGCGACGATGCTCCACCCGATCGGCAGCCCGTACGCGCCGCTCGCGACGGCACCGGTGACCACGGTGAGCGGCATCATGTTCAGCCCGACCCAGATCGCGAAGAGCGACCAGTTCGTGCCCGTCCGCTCGTTCTCGGGAATGGGCATGATGTGCTGTTGTTCGAATCGCACGAATGTCTGCGTGACGACGGGTGGTTCCTGCGTCATGATTCTCTCCTTTGAGGCTTCGCCGCGCGGGAACCGTCCCGAGCAGCACAGGATCGCCCCCGCTATCCGCGTGAGGCGTGAAGGGCGACTCGGGTCGAGCATCCACGATGATGCTCGGCCGAGCCGCCCACGAGCGCAGCCGCTAGAGGCCTGCTCCGTCGGAGGCGATGGTGAAGGCCTGGTCGAGCAGCGACGCGAGCTCGTCGATGTCTTCGCGCGTCATCACCAGGGGCGGCGACACCTGCACGAGCGGGTTGCCCTCCGCGTCGATCGCGACGCGGCAGATGAGGCCGACCTCTGCGAGCGCCGGGTTCAGATACCCGCTGACGAAGTCGCCCGCAGAGAGGGGATCAGCGGCCCAGCGCTTGGCCGCGTGGTCGGTGACCAGCTCGAAGCTGCGGTGGAAGCCGTCGCCGCGCAGGTCGCCGACGATCTTGACGTGCTTCGCAGCGACCTCGCCGAGCTTCTCGCCCAGGTACGGGCTCAGGGCTGCAACGTTCTCGACGACGCCTTCGCGCTCCATGATCTCGAGGTTCTTCAACGCCGCTGCACACGCGACGGGGTGCCCGCCGTAGGTCAGCGCGTGGTTGAACATGCCGACGGGCCCGTCCAGCACGGTCTCGATGATCCGGTCGCTCGCGATGACGCCGCCGAGGGGAACGTACGCCGACGCGATTCCCTTGGCGAACGTGATCATGTCGGGCTGGAACCCGTAGTGCGCGGAACCGAACCATGACCCGAGACGGCCGTATCCGGTGATGACCTCGTCGGCGATGAGCAGGATGCCATATGTGTCGCACAGCGCGCGCACGCCGGCGAAGTACTCGGGCGTCGGAGGCGTCAGGCTGCCCCCGGCGTTCTGCAGCGGTTCCATGATGAGCGCAGCGATCGTATCCGCGCCCTCCTGGACGATCAGCGACTCCAGCTCACCGAGTAGGAAGTCGGTGGTCTGCGCCGCGGTCTCGCCTTCAGGCCGACGGTAGCGCTTCGTGTTGTGCGTGTGCCGCACTCCGTTCATGAGCGGCTCGAACATCTTGCGCACGTCGGTCATGCCGTTGAGCGACATCGCGCCGAAGCTGGTGCCGTGGTACGCGACACGACGCGCGATGAACTTGTACCGCGCGTGGTCACCGCGAGTGATGTGGTACTGGCGCGCGAGCTTGATCGCGGCCTCGTTCGATTCGCCGCCGCCCGACGCGAAGAACACGCGGTTCAGGTCGCCGGGCGCGAGTTCGGCGATCTTCTGCGCCAGTAGGGCTGCGGGTGGATGCGTGACGCTCCACGTCGTCTGGAAGGGGAGCGTGGCGAGCTGCTCGCGCACCGCGTCGCCGACCTCTGCGCCATGGGTGTAGCCCAGCTGCACGCAGAAGAGACCGGCGAGACCGTCGAAGAACCGGCGCCCGCTCTCGTCGAAGACGGAGCAGTGCTCCCCCCGCACGAACACCGGGAGATCATCGTCGCGATACTTGCTCGCCGGCGTGAAGTTCATCACGAGATGACGCTTGGCGATCTCGGCGATTCCGCTCGGCACCTCGGCCGCGGCCTCGTGATCCGAGAGCGTCTCTGGCTGCAAAGTCATGTTCTGTGTCCTTTCAGTCGTCGGTGACTGGACGGAAGACCGTCATTGGTTCCCAATGGTTCCAGGGCCCGATCGATCAGTAAAATAGTCTTTTGATGTGATCTAGATCATTTCAATTGATCGGCATGTTCGTGTAACCGGCGGGCCACGCGTCCGGCCACCTCGATGAGCCGGCGATCGGCGAAGCGCGCCCCTTCGAGTGTGAGCCCCACAGGGAGACCTTCGGAGTAACGGGGCGCTGGCACAGTGAGAGCCGGGGCGCCCGCCACCGAGCCCGGGTTCACATTCCGCGTTGCGCGCGCGAAGACTTCGGCATCGCCTGGCGCCCGCTCGCCCATGGCCCCCTCGGCCCGTGGACGAGGAGCCTCGAGCAACGAGGCGACCATCGGCACGGATGGGTAGAGCAGGGCGTCGAGCGCATACGCTGTGTGGAACTCCGCGTGCATGCGCTGCAGAGCGCTGCGCAGCCTCAGCGCCGCCGCGTACCCGTGCCGATCATTGCGGTGCCCGAGCGACTCGTCGAGCAGACCGCGAACCTCCGCGCGGGCAACTCGATCGCGAAGCTCGCCGAACGGGATCGGCTCCGGCAGCCGGCCGAGGTAGCGCGTCAGCTCGTGTGAGATTTCGCAGAGCTCGATAGTGGCTCCGCACGACCGCTCCGCTCGGTGCAGGCCCGGATCCACCACCGGTACCAGCTCAATGTCGGGTACTTGGGCGAGAATCAGCAACGCCTCCATCCATGCACGCGCGACCTCGGCGTCGCAGTGCGTCACCCATTCTGAGTCCTCATCGGGAATCCCGATGCGCAACCGAGAGCGCTTCGGTGGACGCCCGCTTCGGTGCCCCTGGTATCGGGGGGCGACCACGCGATCCACCTCGGCGATCCACTGCACGGATTCGGCGATCACGCCGACCGTATCGCGCGTGCTCGAGAGCGGCACAGTCCCCTGAGCTGACCAGCGGCCCGTCGATGGGCGGAAGCCGTAGACTCCGCACCACGCGGCTGGAATGGTGATCGATCCCCCCGTGTCGGTGCCGAGCGCGAAGGGGACGATCCCCGCGGCCACTGCTGCACCCGAGCCCCCCGATGAGCCACCGGCGCTCCGACGCGAATCCCGCGGATTCACGGTCGCGGGGGGACGCGGCTGCGCTCGACGTGACGCCGAGTGCGAGCTCGTGCATGCCCGTCTTGCCGATCAACACCGCACCTACAGCGCGAAGCGCAGCGACCGCCGGGCTCTCTGCAGTGCCCGACGTGCCGAGCAACGCCGGAGTATTCGCGGTGGTCGGGAAGCCGCGCGCTTCGAGATTGTCTTTCGCTGCGAAGGGCACCCCGGCGAACGCGGCTCGGGGATGAGACAACTGCGGCGCCGACTCCGCCACGGCGATGAAACTTCGAAACGGGTCATGCCGAGCCCGCTCGAGCGCGTGCAGCACGAGCACGCCGTCTTCGCCCGTCGACCGGGTGAGCCCGTCGCCGGCATCCGCAATCGTACTCATCAGCGCTCCCTGGCTCGAGGCCGCCCGCCTCCGGCGGCCTCGAGCGGATTCGATCGGCTCAGACCTCGACCGGAATGCGACGTTCCGCCTGGCGGCGTTCCACAGCGCGCTGCGCGAAGAAGTAGATCGGGCAGATCACGATGAGCCCGACGATCCACGAGATATCGACATCACCCAGCGCGGCTCCGATGGGACCGGTGTACAGCGCCGTCACCATGAATGGGATCTGGATGACTGCGCCGAGGACGTAGCAGCCGATCGCCACCCAGTTGAATCGGCCGTAGATGCCGCCGTCCTGTTTGAAGAAGTCGGCGACGCGGTAGTCGCCGTGCTTCAGCAAGTAGTAGTCCACCAGGTTGATCGCCGTCCACGGCACGAGCACGTACAGCAGCAGGGCGAGGAAGTTCGAGTAGTACACGAGGAAGTTGTCGGCCCCGATGAGCGCGAGGCCGAGCGCGATCGCGAAGATGATGACCGCCGTCACTGCACGGGTCTTTGCACGCGGCGTCCACGAGGGCTTGAACGACTGGACGACGGTGAGCGTCGACAGCACGCCGCAGTACAGATTCATGGAGTTCGTCGCCGCGACGCCCAAGGAGAAGATGCCGACGATCACGACGGTCACCGGCTGGAGCAACTGTCCCATTCCTTCGACCACGTTGTCCGGGTTCATTCCGGCGGCGAGCAGCTTCGCACCCACGAGTGCGCCGAGGATCATCGGCAGCGTCGCGCCGAGCACGCAGCCCCAGTAGGAGGCCCAGAACGCCGCCTTCGGGCCCGTATCGCGGGGGAGGTACCGCGAGTAGTCGGAGACATAGGGCGCGTAGGCGATCTGCCAGAGAGCCGCTACCGAGACGGTTCCCATGAAGCCGCCCCAGCTGAAGCCGCCCACGACGCCGAAGTCGCTCCCCGTCGCCGACATCGCGAGCAGCACGAATGCGACCACGAGCGCGATACCGGAGACGATGCTCAAGATCTTCGTATAGGCGTGGATCAGGCGGTATCCGTAGATCGTCGCGATGACGCTCACGATGCCGATGATGATGATGCCGGCGTTCACCGGCAGCCCGGGAATGATCGTGGAGAGCGCCTGGCCTCCGAGTACGAGGTTCGCCGCGAAGAAACCGACGTACATGAGCACGGTCACGATCACGACGAGAAGTGCGCCGTACGATCCGAACTGGCCACGCGTCTGCACCATCTGCGGAACGCCGAGTTGAGGCCCCTGCGCTGAATGGAGCGCCATGAAGACGGCGCCGAGGAGGTTGCCGATCGCGACGGCGATCACCGCGCTCCAGAAGTCGAGCCCGAACACCGTCGTGCTGAGGGCGCCGGTGACGATCGTGAGCACCATGATGTTCGAGCCGAACCAGATGGTGAAGAGGTCACGTGGTTTGCCGTGACGCTCGTCGAGGGGGATGGGTTGGATCGTTTTGTCTTCGATCGTGGGAACGTGAGGTTGCGACGTTGCACTCATGGTTGCTGGCTTTCTCCAGTGGCTGCTTCCGACCTACTTGGTCAGGAAGCCGCCGTCGATGGGAAGTGAGACCCCGGTGATGAATGCAGCGTCATCGGAGAGGAGGAACGTGATTCCCGAAGCGATCTCCTCGGGCTGAGCGAGCCGTCCGAAGGGGATGGGCGCGGCGAGTTCTGCCTTCGCAGTTTCGAGCGCGGCGCCTTCGACGCCGAGAAGACCCGCGATGAGCGGCGTATCGCAGTCGGACGGGAGCACCGCGTTGACGCGCACGCGATCCTGCGCGTGCTGCACCGCCATCTGGCGCGTGAGGTTGATCACCGCGCCCTTCGAAGCGGCGTACCCGCACTCATCCGGGTTTGCAACCATGCCGAAGACGGACGCGATGTTCACGATCGAGCCGCCACCCGCTGCGATGATGCGGGGAATGGCGTACTTGCCGGTGAGGAAGATGCTCTTGACGTTGATCGCCATGGTCTTATCCCATGCGTCCTCAGTGCAGTCGACGACGCCGCCTTCGCCGAGCGCCACCCCGGCGCAGTTCACCACGAAGTGCACGGCATCGTACGCGTCCACGAGGCGTTCGACTCCTGCCTCGACCTGCGCCGCCGACGTGACATCGGCGACCACGGCGATCGCTTCGCCACCACCGGCCACGATTTCCTCGACGACTGATTGAGCCGCCGCTTCGCGCAGGTCAACGACGCCGACCTTCGCGCCCTCCCGCGCCAGGCGGAGCGACACCTGCCGCCCGATGCCCGAGCCTCCGCCCGTGACAAATGCAACCTTTTCTGCCAGACCGTTCATGTTCGTTTCCTCTTCTGCTGTGTTGAATGCCGCGTCGACATCGGTTCGCACTTCGGTGTGAAGTGGCCTCTGACGCGTTCACTGGTGTGTTCCGGTGCGATCGTGTCGTGAATCACCTGGCGCGGTCCACGGTGCTCACCCCCACTGCAGCCACGTCGTCTTGTAGTCGGTGTAGTTCTCGAGCGCGTGCACCGACAGGTCTCGCCCGAAACCGGACTGCTTGAATCCGCCGAAGGGGGTGGTGAAGCCGAGTGCGTCGACGGTGTTGACGGAGACGGTGCCGGCCACCAGGCGCTGCGACACCCGGTGCGCCCGCGAGAGACTTCCCGTCCAGAGCGAGGCCGCGAGGCCGAACGCGGTCTCGTTCGCTCGCGCGATCGCTTCGTCTTCCGAGTCGAACGGTGTCACGACAGCGACGGGTCCGAAGATCTCTCGCGTGTGCACCTCATGGTCGGCCGGCACGTCGGTCACGATCGTCGGCTCGATGAAGGCGCGCGAGCCGTTGATCTCGGGCCGGGTGCCGCCCGCGGCGATCCTGCCGTCGGTGCGGGCCCGTTCGATCGTCGCCCACACCTCGTCGGCGTGCCTCTCTGAAACGAGCGAACCGATTCCCGACGCAGGATCCAGCGGGTCACCGGGCGCGTACGCCAGAGCCGCTTCTGCGTAGAGCGCGAGAAATTCTTCGTAGACCTCCCGCTCGACGAAGATGCGGGAGTTCGCCGAGCAGACCTCGCCCTGGTTGTAGAAGCTTCCAAAGGCGGCCTTCTCGGCTGCAGCGCGCAGGTCGTCGCAGTCGGCGAAGATCAGATTCGAGCTCTTGCCCCCCGCTTCGAGCGCGAGTCGCTTCATGTTCGACTGCCCGGCGTACTGCTGCAGCTGTTTGGCGACTTCGGTCGAGCCGGTGAATGCGAGCATATCGACGTCCTCGTGCCGACCGAGCGCACGTCCCACGGTGGATCCGCGCCCCGTGACGACGTTCAGCACTCCGGCGGGGATGCCGGCTTCGATCGCGAGCTCGGCGAGCAGCAGCGTCGAGTGCGAGGCCTCCACCGGAGGCTTGACCACGACCGAGTTCCCTGCGGCGAGCGCGGGAGCGAGCTTCCACGTCGCGATCTCGAGCGGATAGTTCCACGCCACGATCACCGCGATGACGCCGAGTGCTTCGCGCGTCACCAGCGCGGTCGACCCCGGCGGCGTGACCGGGATCAGATCCTCCTGCTTCTCGATGGCCTCGCCGTAGAAGCGGTAGAGGGCCGCGGATCCGGGTGCGTCGATCGACGCGGACTCGCGCACCGGCTTGCCCATGTCGAGAGAGTCGTAGAGCG
This sequence comes from Leucobacter sp. USHLN154, assembly GCF_037145595.1. NCBI lineage: Bacteria > Bacillati > Actinomycetota > Actinomycetes > Micrococcales > Microbacteriaceae > Leucobacter > Leucobacter sp. USHLN154. Next base: position 186,828 of record NZ_JBBCXF010000006.1, on the reverse strand, counting down.
CGAATTCATCTGCCCGCGCTTCGATCAGCCGCGCGAGTTCGAGGAGGCGTTCGCGGCGGAAGCCGGCGCCGGCCCGCGACCACGCTCCCGACTCGTAGGCGGCCCTGGCGGAGGCGACCGCGGCGTCGACCTCGACGTCGCTGCACGCGTGAATCTCCGAGAGAGCGGCGCCGGTGGCTGGGTTCGTCTTGGTGATGGTCTCACCGGTGCTCGCGGCGACTCTCACGCCGTCGATCACCGGTCGGCCATCGAATTCGAGTGCGGCCGCGGCTGCCTGCCACTCTGCGAGGGTTCTGGTCATGACTGGTCTCCTTCGATGCGGGTGCTGGAAGTGCCGGGGGTGCCGGAATTGCCGGGGATGCTGGAAGTGCTGGGGGTGCTGGAAGTGCTAGCAGTTCCGGAGGTGCGAATATCGGGGATCGTCACGGTCGCCGTCTCGAGATCCTGCGCTTTGAGCAGCGGGATGCCGCGGGTCTCGGGCAGGCTGAGCACCGTCACGACGCCGACGAGCCCGACTCCGACGAGGAAGTAGCCGGGGACGAGCTGATCGCCCGTTGTGTCGATGAGCCAGGTCAGCAGGTACGGTGCGGTGCCGGCGAACAGTGCCGCCGTGAGGGCGTAGGCGATCGAGAGGCCCGTCTGCCGCGTGCGGGTCGGGAAGAGTTCGACGACGGTGACGGCGTGGGTGCCGAGCACGATGGCGAGGATCAGGGCGAGCCCGAGCGTCGAGACGAATGTCGCCCACGGCGCTGGGTCGTTCATCAGCATGAACAGCGGAACGGAGAGCACCGTGAGCGCGACCGCGGCCGTGAGCAGCACCGGCTTGCGTCCGACGCGATCCGATGCGATCCCCGCGAGCGGCACGACGATGAGTCCGAGCGCTGAGGCGAGCGTCGAGAGAAGCGCCGCGTTGCCGGCATCGATGCCGACGGTCACCTCCTGGTACGTGAGCAGATAGACGAGCACGACGTAGAACGTGACGTTCATGAAGGTCTCCATGCCGCAGGTCTGGATGAACTCCTTGAAGTTGCGCTGGAACACCTCCTTGACGGGGGCGTGCGAGACGGTCTCGAGCTCCTGCAGCTGCTGGAACTCGGGGGTGTCCTCGATCTTGCGGCGGATGTAGAGGCCGATGAAGCCGAGCGGCACCGTGATGAGGAACGGGACGCGCCAGGCCCAATCGGCGATCTGCTGCTGATCGAAGGCCAGGTTCAGCAGGAACACTGCGAATGAGGCGAGCAGGAACCCGAGGAGGCTGCCGAACTCGAGCCAGCTGACGCCGAAGCCTCTGCGCTTCGCCGGCGAGAACTCGCCGAGGAAGGCTGCAGCGCTGCCGAACTCGCCGCCGGCAGCCAGCCCCTGCACGATGCGCGTCGCGATAAGCAGGATCGGAGCCAGGATGCCGATCGTGGAGTACCCGGGCAGCAGCCCGAGCACGAGCGTCGAGAGCGCCATCGCGAGGATCACGATCGAGAGGGTCTGCTTGCGGCCGAGTCGATCGCCGAGCCGCCCGAAGATGATGGCGCCGATCGGGCGCACGAGGAAGGAGACCGCGAAGACGGCGAAGGTCGCGAGCAGGCCGGCGGTCGCACTCTCCTCGGGGAAGAAGACGGAGGCGATGGTGCCCGCGAGGTAGGCGTAGACGGCCCAGTCGAACCAGTGCACCAGCACGCCGATGGCGCCGGCGGCGACGCTCTTGCGCAGGCTCTTCTGGTCGACGAGGTCGCTGAGCTCTCGAATGGGTTCGGAGGTCGACATTGACGGTTCCTTTACTCCTGGATGTGGTGTTTCGCGGTTCGCGGGCGTTCAGCGCCTGCGGGGGCGCCGGTCGGGCTGCGGCCTACGCGGAATGCCCGCGCGTACGGGCGACGTCGAGGGCCGTCCACGCCAGCGCGGTGGCGCCGTCGCGGAGGGTCTGCTCGGCGATCGGCCCGACGCACGCGTCGGCGAAGGCCGGCTGGTGGTTGGACGCCGCCCCGCCGACTCCGATGTAGGGGTGGATGGCGTCGACGACGGCTGAGACATTGCCCATGTCCGTGGAGGCGCGATTCATCGTGGCCGCCTCGGGCGGGACGTCGAAGTCGCGGCCGAGTGCGACGGCATTGGCTCGGTAGACGGCGAGCGCCTCCGCATCGGTGCGCATCTCGGCGTATCGCTTGCTCTCCGGGGTGACGGTCAGCTTCGCGCCGGAGGCGAGCGCGCCCGCCTCGAAGCACCGCAGCACCCGCGATTCGAGTGCGAGCAGCTGTTCCATCGTCTCGGCGCGCACGTACCAGCGCCCCTCCGTGCGTTCGGGAATCGCGTTCGGCGCTTCGCCTCCGCGCGTCTGCACCCCGTGCACGCGCACGCCGGAGGGGAGTTGCTGACGCAGGAGTGCGATCGCGGTCTGGGCGATGATGAACGCGTCGTTCGCGTTCACCCCGCGCTCGGGATACGCGGCGGCGTGCGCCGCGACGCCGTCGAACTGCACGTGCCAGTGCGCGACGGCGAACGGACGCGCCTCGGCGACATCGACGGGTGCCGGGTGCGCCATGAGCGCGAGGTCGAGCTCGGTGAACGCCCCGCGCTCCAGCAGCTCGATCTTGCCACCCCCGCCCTCCTCGGCCGGCGTGCCGATCACCTCGACGGCGATCCCGAGCTCATCGGCGACCGCTGCCAGCGCGATCGCGCCACCCGCCGACATCGCGGCGATCAGATTGTGCCCGCAGGCGTGCCCGAGCCCCGGAAGCGCATCGTACTCGGCGAGGAAGCCCACGGTGAACCCGGCGGACTCCGGATCGCCGAGCGTCGCTCGGAACGCGGTCTCCAGGCCGAGATACGGCTGCTCGACCGCGAATCCGTGAGACGCGAGCACCGCGGCGACCGCTGCCGACGAGCGGTGCTCCTGCCATCCGAGTTCGGGGTCGCCGTGCAGACGATTCGAGAGTGCGACGAGATCGTCGTCGATGCGCTCCCGCTGCGCGACGATCCGCTGCTTCAGTGCGTCACTCATCGCCGGGCACCCCGTACGACGGTGCGGCTGCCGGGTCGAGCCCGCGGTTCACGTACGCGTCGCGCTGCGGCAACCACTCGTCGAGTGCGCGCCCGAGCTCGGCGATCGGGTCGTCGGACCAGTCCACCCGGAGATCCGTGACCCGCCAACCTGCATTCGCGACGACGGAGATCCCGGCGGAGTGCACGGGACCGGCCTCGCCGCCTGCGGCGATCGCCGCCTGGAGCGCTGCGAGCAGCCGCTCTTCGATCGAGCCGTGCGATGTCAGCGCCGTCTCGACCAGCGCATCAAGCACGTCGAGGTTCGCCAGCATGTTGCCGCCCGCGACGGCGTTCTCGCGCTCCGTCGCCCCGAAGATTCCGAGCGCCCGCTCCCCCGAGTGGACGGCGGTTCTGCCGTCGGCGTCGAGCACGAGCAGCTGGCGGTATGCGATCGAGGTCTGGTCGGTGGAGGAGACGACCGCCGAGAGCGCCTCAGCGGCCGTCGCCCCCGCGCGGAGCTGCTCGATGATCCGGTGCCCGAGCCGCGGGTCGGTGACGTTCTGCGAGTGCGCACCGCCGATGCCGTCGGCGAGGTTCACGCACCGGGCCGCCACGGCGGGGGACGACGACGAGATGGCCGATCCGAATTCTCCCGACTCGGGATCGCGCAGCAGCAGTGAGAAGGTCATGCGCTCACCGCTCGCTGAGCACGGCGGTCGCGTCGATCTCGACGAGCCACTCCGGGCGGGCGAGCGCTTGCACGACGATGCCCGTCGAGACGGGGTAGACGCCTGTCAGCCACCTGCCGACGGTGCGGTACACGTCTTCGCGGTATCGCGGATCGATGATGTAGATGGTGACCTTCACAATGTCTTCGAGGCGGCTCCCCGCTTCGTCGAGCAGCATCTTGATGTTCGACATCGCCTGCTCGGTCTGCGCGACGACATCGCCGATGCCGACCGATTCCCGGGTGTCGAGATCCTGACCGATCTGCCCGCGCAGGTAGACCACCCCGCCCGCGACGACGGCCTGGCAGAGATCGTTGTCGAGATTCTGCTCGGGGTACGTCTCTTTGGTGTTGAACTTGCGCAGGCGCACGTGCGTCGTTTCCGTCACAGGATCCTCCTCGTCGAGTGGCGCTCTCACGCCCGGCTTTCCCCCATTCTTCGAGCGAATCCGGTATCTGTAAAATAGCTAAAAGTTACTCACCATATCTATTCATCAGATCGACTGTGGCGGCGAGAACGCTTCGTTCGTTCGAGCAAGGAGGCCCGACATGGTGCAGCGGTTCCCGATCACCCTCACGCAACTCGTCTATTTCGCCGAGTGCGCCAAGACCCTCAACATGACGGCGGCCAGTGCCGAGCTGCATGTCGCGCAATCGGCGGTCTCGACGGCGATCACGCAGCTCGAGCGCTCCCTCGGCGCCTCGCTGTTCATCCGTCAGCACTCGAAGGGGCTCATCCTCACGACGGCCGGCGAGACGCTGCTGCGCGACGCGCACCACCTGTTCGGCACCCTCAACGACACGATCGATTCGATCCGCTCCGACCAGCGCGAGGTGCACGGCTCCATCACCATCGCCTGCTTCAAGACGCTCGCGCCGTTCGTGCTTCCGCGCCTGCTCAGCTCGGTGCGCGAGACGCACCCGGGGCTCGACGTCACCGTCTTGGAGGGCGATCACTCGGAGTGCCTGGCGGCGCTCCGCGACGGGAGGGCCGAGCTCGCCGTCACCTACGACCTCCCGAGCGGGGACGGCATCGAGAACACCCTCGTCGCGGAGTTCCGGCCGCACGTGATCCTCGCACGCTCCCACCCGCTCGCGCAGCGGGAACGGATCGCACTCGCGGAACTCGCCGACGAGCCGTTCGTGCTGCTCGATCTGCCGAGCAGCAGCGACTACTTCGTCCGGATTCTCACCGATGCTGGCATCTCCCCGAACCTCAGATACCGGAGCACGAGCTACGAGACCGTTCGCTCGATGGTGGCCATGGGCCTCGGCTTCTCCATTCTCAACCAGCGCCCGCGTACCGCGCAGACGTACGCCGGGGCCGAGATCGCCGCCGTCGAGATATCGGACGACGCCGCGGGGCTCACGATGGAGGTGTCGTCGCTCGCGCAGGTGCGGCGATCGAGCCGCGCGCGCGCCGTCGAGGAGGCGATCGGAGCCCTGTTCTCCCCGAACTGAGCCTCCCTCGCCCCGCAACCGGGGCATCCCCAAATCCGATGCTCTCCCTGGGATCGATCTACTGCGGTGATCGAGTGTACCGCGAACGTGTATTGGCCAGATGCTCATCTCGTGAGGTTATCTGAGAGGCACCCGGGCAAGGATCTCGCCCGGAGCGTCTCGGGGCGTTGCACCCGAAACGCGTCAGCAGCGAAGCGATGCGAGTGGAGAAGTAACGTATGACGAGCCAGCAAATCGAGGCCACCGAAGTCCTCGTCGTCGGCGCCGGCCAGGCCGGAGTAGCCATGAGTGAACACCTGTCCCAGCGGGGCATCGCGCACATCGTGCTCGAACGGCGTCGCATCGCCGAACGCTGGCGCTCAGAGCGCTGGGACTCGCTCGTCGCCAACGGCCCCGCCTGGCACGACCGTTTCCCCGGCCTGGAGTTCACCGGCGTCGATCCCGACGCGTTCGCACCGAAGGAGCGCGTAGCCGCGTACTTCGAGGAGTACGCGGAGCGCTTCGAGCTGCCGATCCGCACCGGCGTGAACGTGACGAACGTCCGCAAAGCCTCAGGGGCGCCCGGCTTCATCGCCGAGACATCGGCCGGTCCGATCCGGGCGCGCTACGTCGTCGCGGCGACCGGCGCATTCCAGAATCCGTCCATCCCGCCGCTCGTGCCGAGCGATGCGGGCGTGCATCAGATCCATTCGAGCGGATACCGCAACCCGGAGCAGCTGCCGGACGGCGGTGTGCTCGTCGTCGGCGCCGGTTCCTCCGGAGTGCAGATCGCCGACGAACTGCGGCGATCCGGCCGCGACGTCGCACTTGCCGTTGGCCCCCACGACCGCCCGCCTCAGCGCTACCGCGGCCGCAACTTCGTCTGGTGGCTGGGCGTGCTCGGCAAGTGGGAGGCCTCGGCACCGCCGCAGGGCGCCGAGCACGTGACGATCGCGGTGAGCGGAGCGAACGGTGGCCGCACGATCGACTTCCGCGAGCTCGCCGATTCGGGAATCACGCTCGTCGGCCGCGCGAACGCCTTCTCAGACGGCGTGCTGCGCTTCGGCACCGATCTCGCCGCGAACATCGCGCGCGGCGACGACAACTACCTGTCGCTGCTCGACGAGGCGGACGCGTACATCGAGCGCAACGGACTCGATCTGCCGGAGGAGCCTGAGGCGCGTGCGTTCGGGCCCACTCCGGAGTGCGTCGCGAATCCCATTCTCGAACTCGACCTCGCCGCTGCGGGGATCACCTCGATCGTGTGGGCGACCGGCTTCACCGTCGACTACTCCTGGCTCGAGGTCGATGCGTTCGACGAACGCGGTCGACCGGTGCAGCAGCGCGGGGTGTCCGTCGAGCCCGGCGTCTACTTCCTCGGCATACCGTGGCAGTCGCGCCGCGGGTCGAGCTTCATCTGGGGCGTCTGGCACGACGCGAAGTACCTGGCCGACCAGATCGAGATTCAGCGCGGCTACGTCGCGTACGAGGGAGACTCGTACCCGGCCGATGCCGACTCCCTGCCCACGCACCCGGCCCCTCCCGAGATCTCGTACGCAGGATAGAGCCTCGGTACTCCGACCGGGTCTCGGCGCTCCGACACGGCGTCGGCTCGAGGACCGGGCGTCGGCTCGACGACCGGGCGTCGGCGGAACGCACGCGGACGTGCCGGCCGACGCTCAGATCGTGAAGTCGCTGGCGGCCCTGGCTGTGGCGATGCCCTTCACCAGGTCGATCACCGGCAGGTGCTCGGGGTGCGACGCGTACTCGGCGAGCCCCGCCTCATCGTCGAAGTCGGCGATGAGCGTCACGTCGTAGTTCGCTCCGTCGAACAGCTCATTGCGATGCACGGAGAGCGCGCGCACCGAAGGCACGAGATCTCGGAGCGGCTCGATGGCGGCGATGGCCCGAGCAGCGTGCGCGTCGCGCTCCTCCCGGGTCTCTCCGGCGAACTTCCAGCTGACGATGTGGCGCAGTGCCATGGGGACTCCTCGGGTTGCGAACGTACGGTCGGGGATACGGGGCTATCGGCGACGCAGCGCACGCAGCGGATTGCGGGCGGCCTTCGTCACGGCGGCGGCGAGGCGATCCGGATCGACGCGCCAGATCGCGTGACGTCGCCCGTCGATCTGCACCACCGGGATGTGCTCGGCGTGCAGCTCGGCGAGGGCCGCGTCACGAGTGATGTCGTGCTCGTCGAGCGTCGTCGCGACGCCGGCTGCATCGAGCCGCTCGCGCACCTCCTCGACGACCAATCGAGCGTCGTCGCACAGGTGACAGCCCGGCTTGCCGATGAGGGTCAGGCGTACGGCAGACATGATGCGTCGAGTCTACGCGCACCCAGAACGGTCTGACATTCCGGGCACGAGAAAGGCGCCGACCCGGGATGGGCGGCGCCTTTCATCGATCCGCCGTCTTCTGACGGCGTCGACTACTTCTTGTTGCGACGCTGGTGACGCGTCTTGCGAAGCAGCTTGCGGTGCTTCTTCTTTGACATGCGCTTACGACGCTTCTTGATTACTGAACCCACATTAACCTCACAACGTCTCTCGGGCCGCTGGGAGTCGGGGCCCATAAAACATAGATCTTACCTGGCGTCGGCCGCAGATGCGAACCGAGCGGTGCGAGCGGCCGCCTCGAGCCGCTCAGCCGCGCAGTTTGAATCGCGCGACAAGTTCTTTCACCCGGTGCTCTGCACGCGCCGCAGCCCGGCCGATCCGCTCTGCTGCTGCGGTCGCCTCTTCGGGCAGCACCTCGTCGAACTCATCGTGCTCGCCTGGCCCGTGCACGCGCTCACCGCTCTCCGACAGGTACTCCACCGTCACTTCCGTCTCGAACCCGGCCGAGAGGAAGGGGATCACGAAGTCCTCCACCATCTCGAGCGGCTCGGGGTCGAGCGAGTAGAACCGGTGCTGCCCTTCTTCGCGCACGACCACGAGTTCGGCCTCGCGCAGCACTTTGAGATGCTTCGACACGGTGGGCTGACTGATCTCGAGCCTGCCCACGATTTCAGACACGCTCATCTCGGCCTGCTGCACATGCTTCTCGAGCAGCGCCTGCAGAATGTCGCGCCGGGTCGCGTCGGCGATGACTCCGAAGATATCTGGCATAGGCACCAGAGTAGTGGGAGGAGCCCGGATCTGTCCCGGCCCGCGAGCGCCATGCGCACGTGTCGCGCTCATGAGGACTCCGGGATGTGTACCATGACAGCATCGAGTCGAGGCCGCGTCATGCTTCGACTCTCACCATCGCCCCGAAAGCAGGAGTCGTGAGGACACGCGCTGCGAGCGCCCGGTTCACCGGAGCGCTCTCGCTGAAGTCGTGGATCGGAAGCCTGATCCATTCGTCGCCTGCACGTGTGGCGCTTCTGGTGTTCACCGGCTTGATCCTGGTCTGGACGGCGCTCCTCTCGCTTCCGATCGCGAGCAGCACGCGCGAGGTCACCCCGCTCGCCGACGCCCTCTTCACCGCGGTATCGGCCATCTGCGTCACCGGGCTCTCCACCGTGGATATGGCGACGCACTGGTCGCTCTTCGGCGAGCTGCTCATCCTCGGCGGCCTGCAGATCGGCGGCATCGGCGTCCTCACGCTGGCGAGCATCCTAGGCCTCACCGTCACTCGTCGGTTGGGGCTGCGCTCGCGCCTGCTGGCCGCCGGAGACACGAACCCGATGCGCATGGGGCGGGACGTGTCCGAGAGCCAGGCCGTCGGCCTCGGCGAGATCGGCGGCCTCCTGGCCGCGGTCGCGACGAGTCTCGTCGTGATCGAGCTCGCGCTCACCGCGTTCATCACCCCGCGCCTCATCGCAGAGGGGTACACCTTCTGGCACGCGCTGTGGAACGGGTTCTACCTCGCCGCATCCGCTTTCACGAACACGGGGTTCGTGCCGCTTCCAGGCGGTCTCGAACCGTTCGCGACCGATACCTATCTCCTCAGCGTGCTCGCCGTCGGCGTCTTTCTCGGCAGCATCGGCTTCCCCGTCATCTTCGCCCTCTACCGCTACGTGGTGGGCGGGGGCTGGCGGGCGCACAAGCGGCTCGGGCTGCATGCGAAGCTCACGCTGACGACGACGCTCCTGTTCGTCGTCTTCGGGTGGATCGCGATCGCGGGGCTCGAATTCAACAACACCCGCACCCTGGGCTCCCAGGGGCTCGGCGACACGCTCTTCAGCTCGGTCTACATGTCGGTGATGACGCGCTCAGGCGGGCTCGGAGTCATGGACCCGTCCGACATGAACGGGTCGACGCTGCTGGTGATGGACATGCTGATGTTCGTCGGAGGCGGATCTGCCTCCACGGCCGGCGGCATCAAGGTCACGACGATCGCCGTACTGTTCCTCGCGGCCTATGCCGAAGCGCGCGGGTACAAGGACATGCAGGCCTTCGATCGGCGCATCCCCAACGAAGTGCTGCGCGTGGCCGTCTCCGTGCTCATCTGGGGCGCGACCATCGTGCTCGCGGCCTCCGTCGCGATCATGCATCTCACTCGAGAACCGCTCGACATCGTGCTGTTCGAGGTGATCTCGGCGTTCGGCACCTGCGGCCTCTCGACGGGCCTCTCCAGTGAGATCGATGACCCGGGCAAGTACATTCTTGCCGCTACCATGTGGGCAGGCCGCGTGGGAACCGTTACGCTGGCGGCGGCTGTCGCAGCGACGAGCCGCTCACGCATGTTCCGCCTCCCCGAAGAAAGGCCGATCGTTGGTTGATATTCGCAGTGATGCCCCGGTGATCGTCATCGGTCTCGGGCGCTTCGGCGCTGCCACCGCCGGGCAGCTCGATCGTCAGGATCGCGAAGTGCTGGTCGTCGACACCGACCCCGGCCTCGTGCAGAAGTGGGCCGACCGCGTCACGCACGCGGTGCAGGCCGACGCCCGCTCCATGGAGGCGCTCAGGCAGATCGGCGCGGACGAGTTCCAGATCGCGGTCGTCGCCACGGGCGCTTCGATCGAGTCGAGCGTGCTGATCGCGGCGAACCTCGTCGACCTCGGCGTCCCGCAGATCTGGGCGAAGGCGATCTCGCTGTCGCACGGCAAGATCCTGGAGCGCATCGGCGTGCACCACGTCATCTACCCCGAGCGCGAGGCCGGCGAGCGGGTCGCGCACTTGTTGAGCGGCAGCATGCTCGACTTCATCCAGTTCGACGACAACTACGTCATCGCGAAGATGTACCCGCCGCGGTCCATCCGCAATCGCTCCCTCAGCGACAGCGGCGTGCGCACGCGCTATCGCGTCACCGTCGTCGGCGTGAAGACGCCGGGGCAGCCCTTCACCCACGCGACGCAGGACACGATCGTCTCGCGTCACGACCTGATCATCGTGAGCGGCACCGCCGCAGACGTGGAGCGTTTCGCCGCGATCGGATAGCCCGGCTCACTCCCCCCGCTCGATCTCCTCTGAGCGACGGATGTTGGCGGCGAGCGCACGGTCGAAGAGGTCGGCCCAGCCACCGCGCTGGAGTTCGAGCACGGCCTGCTCGGTCGTGCCCTTCGGGCTGGTGACCTTCCGCCGGAGCGTCTCGGGGCGTTCGTCGCTCTGCGCCCACAGCTGGGCTGCGCCCACGATCGTCTGCTTGACGAGTGCGCGAGCCTGATCCTCGTCGAATCCCGCGCGTTCCGCTGCCGCCGTCATCTCCTCCGCGTAGAGGAACAGATAGGCCGGGCCGGATCCCGACACCGCAGCGACGGCGTTGATCTGATCCTCGCGCACGACCAGCGCTTCCCCTACTGTGGCGAACATGCGCTGCACGAGCGCGACGTGCTCCGAGGTGGCCGAGGCGCCGCCTGCGATGCCCGTTGCCCCGAGGCCGACGGTCGATGGCGTGTTCGGCATCGCCCGCACCACGGGCACCCCCTCGGGCAGCTCGGCCTCGATCGCGGAACTCGGCACGCCGGCGGCCACGCTCACCACGACCGCGCCCGGTTCCAGGTCGGCGGCGATCTCGCGCACGACGTCGCGCATCATCCACGGCTTGACGCCGAGCACGACGAGCTCGGCGCCGCGCACGGCGCGCCGGTTGGCGTCCGGATCCCGCTCCGACGACGTCGCCGTCACGTCACTCGCGTCGGCGAAGGCCCGCGCGCTCGCCTCGGATTTCGTCGTCACGACGATCGGGCGCTCGATGTCGACGTCGGGTGCGCGCAGGCCCTCGAGAATCGCGCCTCCCATCGAACCGACACCGATCATCGCGGTGCGAGGCAGGCGGGCAGTGGTACGGGGAGCTGTCGATTCGTCCATGCCCCCAGTGTATGGAGCACCTCCGACAGAATGAGACGTTGACCTTGTCCGTTTCCATACCGTCCCGACGCGGGGTCCGGCATAGACTTGGGCCAGCAATTCGGACACTCGAGGTCCATCATGGGAGGCATCTGGAATGAGCGCGTCAGGCGGCAGCAAGGCGATCATCGCGGCGTTACTCGCCAACTTGGGAATCGCGGTGACGAAGTTCATCGCGTGGGCGTTCTCGGGCTCCTCCTCGATGCTCGCAGAGGGCGTGCACTCGCTCGCCGACTCGGGAAACCAGGTACTGCTGCTCGTCGGCGGCAAGCGAGCGCAGCAGAAGGCCGATAAGGAGCACCCGTTCGGCTACGGTCGCGTCAGATACGTCTACGCCTTCGTCGTCGCGATCGTGCTCTTCTCGATCGGCGGCGTCTTCTCCGTCTACGAGGGCGTGTCGAAGATTCAGCACCCCCACGCGCTCGAGGTGTGGTGGCTCCCGCTCGCCGTGCTCCTCATCGCCATCGTGCTCGAGAGCTTCTCGCTGCGCACCGCGGTGCGGGAGAGCCGGCCGCACAAGGGGACTTCGAGCTGGTTCCAGTTCATCCGCCGATCCAAGGCGCCGGAGCTGCCCGTCGTGCTGCTCGAAGACCTCGCCGCACTGCTCGGTCTGGTGTTCGCGTTCATCGGCGTCGGCCTCACGGTACTCACCGGCAACGGGCTCTTCGACGGCATCGCAACCGTCGCGATCGGCGTGCTGCTCGTGGCCGTCGCCATCGTGCTCGGCATCGAGGTCAAGAGCCTGCTGGTCGGCGAGGGCGCGAACGACGACGACGTCGCCAAGATCGAGGCGGCGCTCCTCAAGTCGCAGGACATCATTCGCATCATCCACATGAAGACCCTCTATCTCGGCCCCGACGAGTTCATGGTCGGCGCGAAGGTCGACATCGCCCCGACGAAGACCATGAACGAAGTCTCGGTCATCATCAATCTCGCCGAGCGACGCGTGCGCGAGGCCGTCCCCGCCGCACGCGTCATCTACATCGAACCCGACGTCTACCTCGACCCCGATGCCGCCACACTGTCGACGAGCTCGATCGTCATGCTGTCGAGCGACTGACCGCCCGATCCGCGCTCCTGCTGCATCGGGTGCACGCACCGTTCACCCAGCAGCCACCGCGTAGCTCCGTCCCGGCCACCGCGCACTTCTAGCGTGGGGTCTCGGATCGGCCGCCCCTCACGGGCGAGTCCGCACGCGCCTCCCGGCGATCCGAACCCCATCTGTTGGAAGGAACACCCGTGACCTCTCGCGCTATTGTGCGCTCCGCCGCCGTGATCACCACCCTCCTCATCGGCGGCTCGCTCGCCGCCTGCTCCACGGCGAGCAACGCCGAAGGCGGATCGAGCTCATCGACCGACGCAGCCACCGCCACCAGCGCCGAAGACTTCGGCGGCATGGATGCACTCGTGGCCGCGGCGCAGGAGGAGGGCGAGCTCAACGTCATCGCGCTGCCAGAGACCTGGGCCAACTACGGCAAGATCATCACCGGCTTCGAAGACAAATACGGCATCACCGTCAACTCGGCGTCGCCCGATGCATCGAGCGCCGAGGAGATCCAGGCCGCGGAGAACCTGCAGGGGCAGGACACGGCGCCCGACGTCTTCGACCTCGGCACCGCGGTGGCGCTCGACAACCTCGACAAGTTCGCGCCCTATCAGGTGGAGACCTGGGACGACATTCCCGCAGGCAACAAGGAGTCGACCGGCCTCTGGGTGAACAACTACTCGGGGATCATGTCGATCGGCTACGACGCCGACGCGCTCGCCGAGCCGAAGGCGCTCGACGATCTGCTGGATGCGGAGTACCAGGGATCCGTCGTGCTCAACGGCGACCCGACGCAGGCCGGTGCGGCGTTCGCCGCCGTCGGCTCGATCTCCGCGCTGAACGGCGGAGGCGTCGACGACTTCGGCCCCGGCATCGACTTCGTCTCCGAGCTGCGGGACGCGGGCAACCTGCTGACCGTCGACCCGACGCCGGCGACCATCGCCTCGGGCGAGACGCCGCTGGTCTTCGACTGGTCGTTCAACAACATCGCGGCCGCCGCTGACAAGCCCAGCTGGAAGACCACCGTGCTCGAAGGGCCAGCGTACGTCTCCTTCTACAACGAGGCCATCAACAAGGACGCCCCCAACCCCGCTGCCGCCCGGCTGTGGCAGGAGTGGATCTTCTCCGACGAGGTGCAGAGCCTGTACCTCGAGGCGAATGCGGTTCCGGTGCGGGCCGACGCGCTGCAGCAGGCCGGTTCCGTCGACGAGTCGCTCCTCGAGGCCGCCACGTTCGGCACGAGCAGCGACGACTGGATCACCCCGACCGAAGACGACACGGCCGCCGCCAACACGCTCCTCGGGGAGCGCTGGGCCGACGCCATCAAGTAGTCCCCGATCCGTGCGGTGGGGGCGCGATCAGCCCCCACCGCACGCGTGCGTCTGCACCATCGTCATCTCAGTTCGGCCGACCGCCCGGAGCCCACGTGAAACGCCTCATCTCGCTGATCGGGCTCGCCCCCTTCACCGTCTACATCCTGCTGTTCCTCGCCGTACCCACGATGCTCGCCGTGGGCAGCGGCTTCACCGATGATCAGGGATTCACCCTCGCAAACCTTCAGGTGCTCACCGCGCCGGCGACACTCAGCGCTTTCGGCGCGAGCGTCGGCGTCAGCTGCATCACCGCCGTGGTCGGCGCCCTGATCGGAGCGATTCTCTGCTGGGCGCTCGCCGGGCTCCCGGAGAACGGACCGCTCCGACGCGTCATGGATGCTGCGAGCTCCGTGCTGGCTCAGTTCGGCGGCGTCATGCTCGCCTTCGCCTTCGTGGCGACGATCGGCATCCAGGGGCTCGTCACGGTCACCCTCCGCGATCGCCTCGGCGTCGACATCTACGCCGAAGGGGTCTGGCTGTACGAACTGCCCGGGTTGATCCTGCCCTACCTCTACTTCCAGGTGCCGCTGATGGTCATCACCTTCCTGCCAGCCGTCGTCGCCCTGCAGCCGGGTTGGGCTGAAGCGGTCGCGACGCTCGGCGGCAACAGCTTCAGCTACTGGTGGCGGATCGGCCTGCCCGTACTCGCCCCCGCGTTCCTCGGCTCGCTGCTCCTGCTCTTCGCGAACGCGTTCTCGTCGTATGCCACGGCGGCCGCACTCATCAGCCAGGGCGCGCAGATCGTCCCGTTGCAGATCCGCGCGGCACTGATCGGTGAGACCGGCGGATCGAACTCAGCGACTGCCGGCGTACTCGCGCTCGGCATGATCGTCGTGATGACCGTCGTGATGCTCGCCTACGGCAGACTCATGGCCCGTGCGGGGCGGTGGCAGCGATGAGCACGCGCATGCCCGGTCGCCCGTCACGAGGCGTCGCCTACGCCGTCGTCGGCGTCATCGGACTCGTCTTCCTCATTCCGCTTTTCGCAATGCTCGAGTTCACGCTGCGGCAGACCACCGGCGGGTACGGCCCCGACCACTGGCTCGCGCTCTTCGACCCCGATAACGTCCGCGCGTACCGGCCGCTGTTCCAGGGCCTCGGCAACTCCTTCCTCCTCGCCGCCCTCACTCTCGTGATCGTGCTCGGCGTGTTCTTCCCGACCGTCGTGCTCGTGCACCTGAGGTTTCCCCGACTCGAACGAGCGCTCGACCTCCTCACCGTGCTGCCCATCGCGATCCCCGCCATCGTGCTCGTCGTCGGGTTCGCGCCGATCTACCGCGCACTCGGCTCCGTCGTCGGCTCCGGAGCATGGACCCTCTCGCTCGCCTACGGCGTGCTCGTCCTCCCCTTCGCCTACCGAGCGATCAACTCGGACCTGCAGGGCATGGACGCCCGCACCCGCGCCGAGGCCGCCCGGTCGCTGGGTGCCGGATGGGGCACCGTTCTCGTGCGGATCGTCACGCCCGGAGTGCGGCGCGGGCTGCTCGGGGCATCGCTCCTCACCATCGCGATCGTGCTCGGCGAGTTCACCGTGTCTTCACTGCTCAACCGCGTCACGCTCCAAACGGCGCTGCTGCAGATCTCGAAGTCGGACCCGTTCGTGGCCGTCGCGGTATCGTTGCTCTCGCTGGTCGGCGCCTTCCTCGTTCTTCTCCTCGTCAGCAGCACCGGGGGCGCTCCGCGCCGTCGCACGCGACGCGGTTCCCGCTCGAACACTTCCCAGGAGTCCTCCTCATGAACGGCACGATGACCCAGACCCGATCGGGCGCCGCCGTGCGCCTAGAACAGGTGACCAAGGCGTACGGGGCGACCACCGTGCTGCACGGCATCGACCTGGCGCTCGAACCCGGCGAACTCGTCTGCCTGCTCGGCCCGTCGGGCTGCGGGAAGACGACGGCGCTGCGCTGCATCGCGGGCCTCGAAGACGTGACGTCCGGGCACGTGCGCATCGGCGACGACGACGTGACCGGCGTGCCAGTGAACCGACGCGACATCGGCATGGTCTTCCAGCAGTACTCGCTCTTCCCCCACCTGACCGTGGCGCGCAACGTCGAGTTCGGGCTCGGCATGCGCAAAGTGCCGAAGGCCGAGCGCGTCGCACGCATCGGCGAGATGCTCGAGATCGTCGGGCTGACCCACCTCGCGGAGCGCTTCCCGCACGAGCTCTCCGGCGGGCAGCAGCAGCGCGTCGCCCTGGCGCGCGCGCTCGTCACTCGCCCACGGGCACTCCTGCTCGATGAGCCGCTCTCGGCGCTCGACGCCAAGGTGCGGGTGCGGCTCCGCGAGCAGATCCGCATGATCCAGACGGACCTCGGCATCACGACCGTATTTGTCACGCACGATCAGGAGGAGGCGCTCGCCATCTCCGACCGGGTCGCGGTGATGGAGGGCGGCAGGATCGCGCAGCTCGGCACCCCCGAAGACCTCTACCGCCGGCCGGCGTCGCCCTTCGTCGCCGACTTCGTCGGGCTCTCCAACCAGCTCGAGGCGACGCAGGAACGGGAGCTCGTCAACATCCGCGGCGCCCGACTCCCGACGATCGCTCCGGCGGGAACCGGTACGACCGGCGTGGCCGGCGCCCGAGTGGTGGCGTATGTGCGCCCCGAGCACGTGCGGCTCGCGGCAGAGACTCCGGGATCCTTCGCCACGCCGCTGAGCGGGGTCGTGCTGTCGAGTGGGTTCCTCGGGCCCATTCGCCGTACCGTCGTGCAGTTCGACGACGGCACCGAACTGGCGTCGCAGCACGCGGCGGACGAGTCGTTCCGCGCAGGAGACCGCGTCGTCGTGTCGTTCGCCGCCGAACCGGTCACGGTCGCGCCCAGCGTCTGACGGGGCCCGGGGCGGCTCGGCGCCTCCGCCTCCTACTGAGCCTCCGCCTCCGCCACCGCCACGCGGGTCACTTTGGGAGAGTGTTGCGCCGCGCGACCGCGCCGACACCCTCCCAAAGTGACCCCGCTGGCCGTGAGATGCGGGGCGCCCCGGCGCGGCACCCCGCCCACTGCCGCGGGAGCGGGGGGGGGGGGGGGGGGGGGGGGGGGGGGGGGGGGGGGGGCCCCCCGCCGCCCCCCCGGCGCCGCCGGGGGGGGGGGGGGGGGGCCGCCCCACCCCCCCCACCTGCCCCCCCGCTCGCAGAAGGTGTGCGCGGCGCGGCGCCCGCGCGCCGCTAGCGGCGGCGCTCGAAGAAGGCGCGGAGCAGCGCGGCGCACTCGTCGGCGCGCACCCCTCCCACCACCTCAGGCACCGCGTGCGGCAGTCGCCCGTCGCGCAGCAGATCGTAGACACTGCCGACAGCACCGGCCTTCTCGTCCCAGGCTCCGATCACGACGCGCTCGATGCGCGCAGCGAGGATCGTGCCGGCGCACATGACGCAGGGCTCCAGCGTCACGACGAGCGTGCAGCCGTCGAGCATGCGACTTCCACGCGCAGCTGCCGCCTCGCGAATGGCGAGCACCTCGGCATGGCCCGTCGGATCCGGCACCGACTCGCGGGCGTTCCCGCCCGCACCGATGACGACCCCGTCGGCATCGAGCACGAGCGCTCCGACCGGAATCTCGCCCGCATCGAATGCCTCGCGCGCCTGGTGGAGCGCGAGTCCCATCGACTCGAACTCGGCGCGCGATGGGGGGATGGGGGTCACGCCAATAGAATAGGTCCATGCGAGTCTTCGTTGCGGATCATCCCCTCATCACCCACAAGCTCACCGTGTTGCGTGACACGAAGACCTCCCAGCCGACGTTCCGGCTCCTCATCGAGGAGCTGATGACGCTCCTCGCCTATGAGGCCACGCGCGAGGTGCGCGTCGAACCGCACGCGATCGAGACGCCGGTCGCGCCCACGACGGGCGTGAAGCTCAGCGAGCCGCTCCCGCTCATCGTCCCGATTCTGCGCGCCGGGCTCGGAATGCTCGAGGGCATGGTGAAGCTCGTCCCCACCGCCGAAGTCGGATTCCTCGGCATGGCACGCGACGAAGAGACGCTGCAGCCCACGACGTACGCCGAGCGGCTGCCCGATTCGCTCGCCGGGCGTCAGTGCTTCGTGCTCGACCCGATGCTCGCGACGGGAGGATCACTGGCGGCAGCGATCAAGTTCCTGTTCGATCGCGGCGCCGACGATGTGACGGCGATCTGCGTGCTCGGCACCCCTGAGGGCGTCGAGGCGATCAAGCAGGCAGCGGGCGACCGCGAAGTGACGCTGGTGCTCGGAGCGCTCGACGACGGCTTGGACGAGCACGCGTACATCGTCCCCGGCCTGGGCGACGCCGGCGACCGCCTGTACGGCACCGCCGACCACTGACCCGGCCGCGCGACCGCTCAGTTCTGCTGCATCCGCAGCTTCCGCTTGACACTCGGAGCAATGCTTTGCTTAACTTGCGGTTATGCATGAGACCATTCGTCCCCAGTCCGCCTTCGAGGTGAACTTTGGGAATCCCGGCATGATGATGGCCGGGCAGAGTGTCATGCGTTGTCGAATGTGGATGTGAACGTCTTCTAGCAGTACGTCCACCCCGCGACATCTTCCCGTCGCCGCGATCTCGGGTCGCCGCTTCCACTGAGACTCCTCGGAAGCGCCGCCCGCTTCGCCCGCACCACTGGCCGGTCACCGGCCTCCGTGTTCCGCGCACCGGTGCGCCGAACCGCATTCGACAGCCTCGAAGGACATCATCATGAACGCCACCACCCAGACCCTCCGCGCCGCTCGCCCCGACCTCGCCGCAGATCTCTCGCCGCAGCAGACCTCAGAGCGCCGCGTTCCCGAAGGCACCGAGGTGCGCGGTTTCGCACTCTACGTCGGCCTCGCCGACGACAAGATCGCCGACGGCGACCCGAAGCTCGGCGCCATCGTCACCCGCATCAAGCAGCTCGTCGCCGAACTCGCTCCGGCGGCCGAAACCTACGCAGCCGTCGCCCTCGCCCCGGAGCAGACGGGCGGTCGTGACGTCGACGTCGTGCGCCTCGCGCTCGGCGACCCCGCAGCTGTCGCCCGTCAGAAGCAGCACGAAGCGGAAGAGCAGGATCACGCTGCGAGCGGCGTGATCCTCGATCTGTCGCGGAAGCGCGTCCTGCTCGACAACGTCACTGCCGCGCTCACGTTCCGGGAGTTCGAACTGCTGCAGTACCTCGTGCTGCGCGAGGGGCGCACGATCAGCCGGGAGGAGCTCATCTCCGCGCTGTGGAGCGAGGGCACCGACGAAGAGGTGCCCAGTGAGCGCACCATCGACGTGCACATCCGCCGTCTCCGGGTGAAGCTGGCGCAGTACCAGGACATCGTGCGCACGGTGCGCGGCACCGGATACCGCTTCGACCGTCACGCTGACGTCGCGATCCTCCACACGGCGGCACCGAGCCCCGACGCTTTCTGAGCCGCACCGCACGAGTTCACCGCACGGGTTCACCGCGCAGCGCAGGCCCGTGATCGCTGCTGCCGTGCTGCGCCGCCCCGTCGCGCGCTGCAACGCGCTACCGCGTCGTGAGCCACCTGCGGTAGCCTCGGAAACGCATCCTACGTCTTGAAGGAGACCGAACATGACTACGTTGCCCCCAGAGGATCAGCCCGGCCGAGAGTCTGCCGCACCCGTTTCAGGCGATCCCGCACCGACCACGCCACCGGCTCCTCCCGCGCCTCCGGCGACGCCCCAGTCGCCCCCGAGTGCTCCCGAGACGCCTTCGACGGCGCCGCAGTTCCAGTCGCCGCAGTACCAGGCGCCGGCTACGCCTCCGGTCCCGCCGCAAGCGCCGCAGTACCAGTCGCCGCAGTACCAGGCGCCGAACGCGCAGCAGCCGCAGCAGCCCCAGCAGCCGCCGCAGTACGGCACGCCGGGCCAGACGCCTCCGCCTCCGGGCGGCTACCAGCAGCCGCCCGCCGGCTACGCTCAGCCGGTCGCCGATCCGGCCAGCAATGTCGTGCTCAACTACTGGCTGTCGGTCTTCTTCTCGTGGATTCCCGCGCTGATCTTCTTCCTCGTCGACAAGGACAAGGGCGATCAGCGTCTCTACGCTTACCAGCGCGACAACCTGAACTTCTCGCTGCTGCGCGTCGGCGTCGGCCTCGCCACATGGATTCTCGGGCTCATCCCATACCTGGGGCTGATCTTCGGCTTCCTGCTCGGCATCGGCTCGGTCGTGCTGTTCGTGTTCCACATCATCGCCGCTGTGAAGGCGAGCGAGGGCTTCCGCCGCGGCGAGCAGCCCGGATTCATCTTCAACGTTCCGCTCATCAAGTAGCGCGGCGTTCCTCCGTCGACGGCGCCCCGGTCAGCTTCTGCGAAGCCGGGGCGCCGTTGTCATTTCCGCGCCGAGCTGGAGCCGTGATCGCGCCGCTCCCGAGCGGTCAGCGGCTCAGGTGCCGAGAGCAGCGCGGCGCGAGCGCCATGCTCGCCAGCGCTCGGCGAAGCGAGCGAGGGCCATGCGCGCCCATACGAGCAGCCGGCGCGCCCAGTGGAACTCGGTGCCGAGTATGGCGAGTCCGAAGAAGACGATGAGCCAGCCCGGCCCGGGCAGCGGCACCAGGATCAGCCCGATGCCGACGATGAGCGCACCCACCGCGGTCAGGGCGACGCGGTAGAGCGTGTCGAGCCACCGACGCCGTTTGATGACGGCGCGAACGCGCGACGAGCCACGCACGATGCGATCCCAGCGACGACGCGAGCGCCCGTCGGGCGCGGCTCGGTGTGCGTCGGGTGCGGGCATGGGGCGAGCCTAGGTCGTGACGCTGGCAGCCCGCCGCGAGTCAGGTGAGTGCTCGCTTAGACTGTCGGAATGACTGAGCGATGGCGGTCCGTGGCGGCAGCGGCGGGCCTGGCGGCCGACGACGGCTCGACCCGGCCGACCATCTTCGCGGAGATGACCGCACTGGCGCTGGCGACGGATTCCGCGAATCTCGGACAGGGGTTTCCAGACGCCGACGGCCCGGAATGGATCCGTCGGCTCGCGGCGGAGGCGATCCTGCAGGGAGAGAATCAGTACCCGCCCGGGCGCGGGATCCCAGCCCTGCGCGAATCGATCGCGCAGCATCGCCTCCGCCACACCGGCATCGCCGTCGACCCGTCGACCGAGGTGCTGGTGACGGCTGGCGCGACGGAAGCCCTGGCTGCGGCGCTGCTCGCATTCACCGGTCCCGGTGATGAGGTCGTGACGCTCGAGCCCTTCTACGACGCCTATGCCGCACTCATCGCCATGTCGGGTGCGACGCATGTGACGGTGCCCCTCCGGCACATCGACGGAGCGTTCCGAGTGGACCGCGCCGCCCTCGCCGACGCCGTGGGCGACCGCACTCGCGTGATCGTGATCAACACTCCGCACAATCCCACCGGCACCGTGCTGAGCGCCGACGAGCTCGGCCTCATCTCCGACGTCGCGCAACGCGTCGACGCACTCGTGCTGACCGATGAGGTCTACGAGCACCTCACGTTCGACGGAGCCCGGCATCATGCGCTCGCGGCGCTTCCCGGCATGGCCGACCGAACCATCACGATCTCGTCCTCCGGCAAGACGTTCTCGCTCACCGGTTGGAAGATCGGATGGGCCGTCGGCCCCGCGCCGCTCATCGAGGCGATGACCGCGGTGAAGCAGTTTCTCACCTACTCGGGCGGAGCTCCGTTCCAGCCCGCGATCGCACGAGCCCTTGCCGCAGGCGACGACGACATTCTCGAGCTGCGCGACTCGTTGGCGGATCGCCGTGACCTGCTCGTCTCGGGCCTGCGCGCGGCCGGGTTCGATCTCGTGGTCCCAGGCGGCACGTACTTCGTGTGCGCCGACGCGACACCGTTCCTGAGCGATGCCGCACCCGATGGTGCGGCGTTCGCGCGCATGCTGCCCGGTGCGATCGGCGTGGCGTGCGTGCCGATCTCCGCGTTCTGCCGCGCAGGGTCGGAGACGGCTTCTGCGCTCTCGTCGTGGGTGCGCTTCACCTTCGTCAAGGACGAGCGGACTCTGCGTACCGCGATCGATCGCCTGTCTCGGCTCGGCGGCGCAGCTGAGCCTGCGAGTGAGCAGCACGGCTGAGCCGCGCGTCTCCGTAACGCACACCTCCGCGCAGGCGCAGTGCGAGGGCGATCCAGATCGTGACGCCCCGTTCGATCATCCACAGCGGAGCCCACCATGGCGCGCTCCGCGGGAAGACCCTGCGACCGTTGCTGCGCCGCCGACCGCGCTCTGCGACGAGCAGCAGCGCACCGAGCAAGGCGATGGCACGTGCGCGCTTGCGCAGGCACCAGAGCACGACCGGGAGGATCGCTGCTTCGGCGAGCAGACGCGCCGGCTGAGCCCAGCTGTCGTACGCCTGGCGCACGCGCTGGGACCGGAAGTGGCGCGCCGAGGGCGGGCGCCGCGCGACGTAGATCCCGGGTCGGTGCGCGACCCGCCCCCCGTGCGCGCGGACGGTGCGTTCGAGTTCCAAGTTCTCGAACAGCACTTCGGGATCGTACCCGCCCATGGCGGTGAACGTGGACCGTCGCAGCCCGTACGTGCCCGGGTAGTCTTCACCCAGCGCGCGATTGACCAGGCTGCGGCCCGTATCCCACCTCGCGTGCCAGGGGGCCGGGGTGAAGTAGTTCTGCGGTTTGACGAGATCGGCGGCGCCCAGGGCGCGGATCACGGCGATCAGCGCGGGGCGGTCGTACCGCACATCGTCGTCCGCGAGAATGACGCGCTCGTGGCGCGCGGCTGCGACTCCCGCGAGCACCCCGAGCACCTTGCCGTTGCCCGCGCCGGAGCCGGTCACCGGAAGGTGCCGCACGATACCCCGCCAGGCGTCAGCATGCGCCGAGAACCGCTCCTCGTCCGACCCGTCGACGACGGTGACATCGATCCATGCGGCGAGTTGTCGCAGGTACGACGTCATCTCGGCGAGCTCGTCATCCGCGCGCCAGCGCAGCGGGATGATGTACTCAGCCGCTTCCCGGTCGCCCATCATGCCGCCATTAGTCGTCCGTGCGGAATCCGGAGAGCCGGTGGGTCCCATCGCAGAACGGTTTGATCGTCGAGAGGCCGCACCTGCAGAGCGCGATGGTTCGTCGCTTCTGCGGAATCGGCGCTCCGTCCGACGTCCGAAGGTTGATCGCCCCGCGCACGATCAGCGGACCGTCGGGGTAGGGAGTGATCGACGGTTCCTCGGGAGTCATGCGGCCGTCGCCTCTCGGAGCGACGAACGCCCCTCAGTCCAAGCGGTGAGCATGTGCTCTCCCATCCAACCGTCGACGGTGAGACACGCCACCGCTCCGAACATGATGTCCGGCAGGAGCTCGGGGCGGTCCTCGGCGAGCGCGCCGGCCATGTCGCGCCCGGCGATCTGCTCGTGCACCGCGTCGGCTTCGACGTGCTCGTCGAAGTAATCAGTCACTTCCTCGCCGTATCCGAGGCGCCGGAATCCGTCGCCGTACAGCCGATTCGGGATGGCGGAGGTCATTTCGAACGCGGCGAGATGCCCGACGATCGCCCCGACCAGCCTGCGGTTGAGCCCGAACATCGACATCATGTTGTGCGAGGCGAAGGTGATGGCGGGAACGACGTCGACGTATCGCCCGTAGGCGTCGTCGAGCCCCGCCTCGCGCATCGTCTTCGCATAGATCGTGGCGTGGACTCGGTCCGGCCGGCCGCTCCCGTACTCGTCCGCCTGAATCTCGACGAGCGCCGCCTTCGCTCCCCCGCGCAGGCGCGGAATCGCCCAGGAATGCGGATCGGCTTCGCGGAGCGTGTAGATCGACTTCTGCATCAGGAACTCTTCGGCCTGCTCCTGCGTCGCCCGTTTGGCGAAGTACCGCGACAGGCTGGGCCCGGCGTCTGCCGACGTCAGATCGAAGAGAGCCTTCGCGACGGCTCGCGCCTGCGGGGTCGGAATCTCGGGAAGCGAGATGCGCGCGCGCAGCTCCGATTCGAATGCCGCCTCCAGCACCGCTCGCGCCTCGATGAGCGCGGTGTCCCACTCGCAGTCGGCGGAGATGCCGTCGATGGACCCGTAGTGGCAGGCGTAGAGCAGGAAGAGCGCGAGCTGAATGTCATCATCGTGCGTGATGTCCGCACTCTCCTCGACCGCGCGCCGCGCCGCCTCCGGAGCACCTGCGGTCTCCTCCGCCCCGGCGAGGCTGCGGAGCAGCGATTCGCTCAGCGGCCCCCGCGCGTGAAATGCGAGCAGTGCGGATGATGTGTCGACGGTGGCGGACATGGCTCTCCTATCTCAAGTCTTCTCAGCTTGGCCGAGCGAGAGGTGCACGAACAGGGCTTGGCGCCGTGCCAGTGCGTGCGCTATGCGCTGCCGTGACCGGCCCTCCGCCCGCGGTGCCCGTCAGCTCTCGTTGCGCTCGCGGATCTCCCGCCCTTCGTCGATGTCCTTCTGCTCCTTCTTCGCGGCCTTGTCGCTCTTGCGGGTATCCCGCGGAGGGAGTTGGATGCGTTCTTCCGCGGGCATGCCGGCCTGCAGTTCACGGCCGCGCTCCAGTTCGGCGTCGAACTCGGCTCCGAAGAGAATGGCGTTGTTCGCGATCCAGAGCCACAGGAGGAAGATGATGACACCCGCGAGCGAACCGTAGGTCTTATCGTAGTTGGAGAAGTTCGCGACGTAGAAGCCGAACGCGGCAGTCGCGATCGCGAGGAGAATGAGCGCGAGGAAGGCTCCCATGCTCATCCAGCGGAACCTGGGCTGCTTGGCGTTCGGAGTGGCGTAGTAGAGGATCGCCAGGATCAGCGCGAACACCACGGCGAGCACGGGCCACTTCGCGATCGACCACACCATCGTCGCAGTCTCGCCGATGCCGAGCGCCGAGCCGACCGCGTCGGCGACCGGCCCCGAGACCACGAGCATGACCGCTGCGATCACGATGAGCACGAGCGAGATGATCGTGACGAGCAGCTGGGCCGGCTTGAGCTTCCAGAACGGTCGTCCCTCTTCGATTTCGTAGATCCGGTTCATCGCACGGCTGAAAGCCGTCACGTAGCCGGAAGCCGACCAGATGGCGACGACGAGGCCGCTCACCAGGGCGAAACCGGCAGCTGGCGAAGTGGCGAACTGCTCGATGGGCCCGCGCACCACATCTGCCGTCCCCCCGGGAGCGACTTCGTCGACGATGCCCAGAATCGCATCCGTCGCGGCAGGGCCCTGCCCGAAGACGCCCAGCAGCGAGAAGATGGCGATGAGCGCGGGGAAGAGCGCGAGTACGGCGTAGTACGTGAGGCTCGCCGCGATGTCGGTGCACTGGTCCGCTCCGAATTCGCGGAGAGTTTTGCGCAGAACGTACACCCATGACCGCTTCTGCAGATCCGTCGGCCCATCGGGCTTCCGCGAATCCTCCGGGTCCGGTGCGGCCTTCCTGGCGTCGGTCTGCGGGCGCCGATGCGCGCTCGCGGTGCGTGAGGTGTGATCCGTGTTCATCAGGTGCTCTTCCCGTGTCGGCTCGAAGATGCGGACGTTCCTCTCCAGTGAATGACGGCCGGCGCGCGTCGTCATCGGGGTCGCGAACTGGCGTCGGCTGCCCTATAGTGGCGCGATCTGCTCCGCACCGCTCCTCCGAGTTCGACGCGGAATATTCTGCCGGGGCGACCGGCGAGACGGCAGGATAGAACCATGGTCGCCTCCCCGTACGCTTCTCGCCCCTGGCTCACCTCGTATGCGGAGGGTGTGCCCGCAGAGATCGATGAACCGGCGCAATCGCTGCCCGAGATGCTCTCGGCGAGTGTGCGAGCGTTTCCCTCCCATGTCGCACTCGAGTTCTTCGGTGCTCCGACGACCTACCGGCAATTGGGGGAACAGGTCGAACGCGCGGCTGAGGGGCTGCGGCGCATCGGCGTGACCAAGGGGGATCGCGTAGCGCTCGTGCTCCCGAACTGTCCGCAGCATGTCGTCGCGTTCTACGCCGTGCTCCGGCTCGGCGCCATCGTCGTGGAGCACAATCCGCTGTACACGGCGCGCGAGCTGCGGCACCAGTTCGAGGATCACGGCGCCCGGTTCGCCATCGTCTGGGACAAGGTCGTGGACACCGTCGCCGGGTTCCCGTCGGATCTCAAGCTCGAACGCATCGTGAGCGTTGACCTGACCGCCGCCATGCCCCGCGCGCAGCGTCTCCTCCTGCGGCTGCCGATTCCGGCGGCGCGCGCATCGCGGGCGAAACTGACGGCCGCGCCGCGGGCGAAGGATCTCATCTCGTGGAAATCGCTGCTCGACCACCGACGGCTCTCCAAGCGCGTCCCGGGTCCTGCGCTGCGGGATACGGCGCTCCTGCAGTACACCAGCGGCACCACCGGAACCCCGAAGGGTGCGATTCTCACGCACGCGAACCTCATGGCCAACGCGATGCAGGGCCGGGCGTGGGTGCCGGGGCTCGTCGCAGGATCTGAGACGTTCTACGGAGTGCTGCCGCTCTTCCACGCCTACGGGATGACGCTGTGCCTGACCTTCGCGATGAGCATCGGGGCCAAACTCGTCCTGTTCCCGACCTTCAGCGTCGACCTCGTGACGAAGGCGGCGCGCAAGAGCGCTCCCACGTTCCTGCCAGCGGTTCCTCCGATCTACGATCAGCTCGCGCGTGGGGCGTCTCGCGGAACCATCGATCTCTCCAGCGTGCGCTTCGCCATCTCCGGCGCCATGAGCCTGCCAGTCGCGACGGTCGAGCGATGGGAAGACGCGACGGGCGGCCTGCTCGTCGAGGGCTACGGGATGACGGAGAGCTCGCCGGTCGCACTCGGCAATCCGATCGGCAAGACCCGGCGTCCTGGAACGGTCGGCGTGCCGTTTCCCAGCACCGAGATCCGCGTCGTCGACCCGGAGGATCCCCTGACCGACCTTCCCTTGGGCGAAGCCGGAGAACTGCTCATCCGCGGCCCCCAGGTCTTCCAGGGATACTGGGGTCGCCCGATCGAGACTGCGGAGGCCCTGCTGCCCGACGGGTGGCTCAGAACGGGTGACATCGCCGAAGTTTCTGACGACGGGTTCGTGACGATCGTCGATCGACTCAAAGAGATCATCATCACGGGGGGATTCAACGTCTCGCCGAGCGAGGTGGAGAGCGCCATCGCGGCGCACCCGGACGTGGTCGCGGCTGCCGTCGTGGGGCTGCCGAGGCCCGATGGCGGCGAGGAGGTCGCCGCCGCCGTGGTGCTCCGAGACGGTGCGGAGCTGGAACCGGCGGCCCTGCGGGACTTCTGCCGCACGCGCCTCACCCCGTACAAGGTGCCGAGACGCTTCTTCCAGGTCGAAGACCTCCCCCGCTCGCTCATCGGCAAGGTGCTGCGCCGAAGCGTGCGAGAGCAGCTGCTCGCCAGCTCAGAGTGAGCTCGGCGCGGCTCTCCCCCACCAGGCCGGCAGACGCGACAGGGCCCGCCGCAATGCGACGGGCCCTGATGGCGGAGGATGGGGGATTTGAACCCCCGAGGGCGTGAACCCAACACGCGTTCCAGGCGTGCGCCATAGGCCGCTAGGCGAATCCTCCTCACTGGCCGAAGCCAGCGCGCACCAGTCTAGCGGGTTCTCGTCAGCACGCCGAACCGGGGGCGCCGCCGACCGCGTCGGAGACCTCACAGACGCCTGTTCGTCGCCCGAAAGAAACCTGAAGATGTACGAGACCTGACTACTGAACTTGAAAGTAACGGAACGGTAACGCATACTAGGTGAGGCGCACGGGCCACCGCCCGGCGCTTTTTGTTGGAAAGTCCGGAGTTTATCGCGTGAATGTTTCTGCCAAGGTGTTCGTAGTCGGCCTGGTTTCCTCAGTGACCTTTGCCGTCGGCGCAGCACCAGCGGCGGCCGATGTGCCGCTCGAGGATTTCTCCTCACCGGCCGCAGCCGTACAGCCCGTCACCACCGTCGCCCAGCAGCTCGACACCACTGAAGACGCCCTCGCCGGCGCTTCCATCGAGTCGGTACTGCAGGTCGAAGAAGAGATCGCGACGGTTCCGCACGGTTACGACGTCGAAGCGGCGATCGAGCTCGCGAAGAGCGAGATCGGCACCAGCCGCCCCACCGGGTGGAACGCTCCGGGCGAGTGCATCATGTCTGCGCAGCGCTGGGTCAAGGCAGGCAACGGCGCCTGGAACGGAAGCGGCGATCCCGTGGCGAACTACACGGGCGCGACTCGCGTGTCGCTCGCCGATGCCGAAGCCGGCGACATCATCCAGTACGAGTACACCGCTTCCCCCACGTCGTGGGTGACCGGCGTCCACACGGTGCTCATCACCGAGGTCAACGACGACGGCACCTTCACGATCATCCAGTCGAACAGCCCCGGCGGCTCCGGCCTGGTCACCGAGGAGCAGGACTGGACCCCGGCGCCGCCGGAGGGCTTCACCGCCGCCGTCTGGCGCTTCTAGCCCCGTCGCGCGCACCGCGCGGCTCCGGCAGCTTCACGCGCTCCCCATCGCGCCCCTCAGGCGCTGCGAGCGGCGCTGAGCACCGACTCGTACAGGGCGAGCATCTCGCCGCTGCGAGCCGACTGCAGAAAACGCGTCGCCGCTGACGCATCCACCCGTCGCGCTCCCGGAGCAGCCGCCAATTCCGCGGCGGCCTCCCGCAGTGCACGCGCGAGGGCTGCGACGCTTCCGTCGGCCACCACCCACTTCTGGTCGACGTCGACGTCGTCGGCGATCTCCGCGTCGGAGAAGATGGTCGGCGTTCCGAGCGCTGCAGCTTCGAACGGCGTGAGGCCCTGCGTCTCGAACCCGATCGACGTCTGCACCAGGGCGTCGGCATCCCGCAGCGCCGCGAGCGCAGCGGGATAGGGCACCGGCCCGGGAATGGTCACCCGGTCGGCGAGCCCGAGCGCAGCGATGCGCTCTTCGACGCGCGGCAGCAGCAGCCCGGCTCCGTGCAGGGCGATGTCGGCGTCGATTCCCGACAGCGCGATCGCGTCGATGAACTCGAGTACGCGCTTCTCGTGACTCATGCGCCCGAGCCACACGAGCTTCGGGCGAGTTCGTTCCGAGCGCGGCACCTCCCGAGCAGCGGCGACCGCTTCGTCGTCCACCCCGTTCGGCGTGACGAGCACGGTGGAGCTCACCCCGTGCCGTCGCAGCGCCTCGGCGAAGTGCTGCGACGGTGCGGTGACGGCGTCGGCGTCGGCTGCGAGCTCGGCCAGGTACCGCCACGCGCCGCGCGAAGCAGGGTCGACGCCCCCGCGCGGGCGGCCGAGAACGAGCTGTCGCCACGCGCGCAGCCCCGCGAACGCGAGCGGCGCGAGCGGCGTCACGGCGCGCGTGCCCTCATCGACGTGGTTGTGCATCGTGTGCACGATCGGCACCCGGAGACCTCGTGCCGCACGCACGCCGATCATCGCTCCCCAGAAGTCGCCCTGCACGTGCACCAGATCGACGGGCGGCCTGGTCGCGAGCGCGTTCGCGAGCCTGCGATCAGCACTCCTCCCCGGCCAGGTCAGGCTGTACTCGCGATCGCGCGTGATCGACCGAGAGGGGAGATCGATGTACGCGTCGCGATCCGGCTCCGCCGTCGAGTAGCCGAGTCGGTGCAGTGCGGGTGCCGCGACCGTGACACGATGCCCGAGGCGTTCGAGAGCGCGTCGCTGCATGCGGATCGCCACCTGCACACCGCCGAGCGATTCGGGGTGCTGATCGGTGACGATGAGGATGTGCACGGTCAGCGGGAGTCGGCTTCGCCGCGGTAGAGCTCCTCGAACGTGTCGAGGGTGCGATCGATGTCGTGCACGGTCACCGCTTCGAGCGACGCGCGCTGCATGCGCAGGTACTCCTCTGGCGTCTGCTGCAGCACGCGGGTGATGCGGCTCGCGAGCTCGCGGTCGTTGCCCGGTTGGAAGAGAAAGCCGTTCTCCCCGTCATGCACGAGGTGCGGCAGCGCCATCGCGTTCGCGGCGACGATGGGGAGACCCGAGGCCATGGCCTCCATCGTCGCGATCGACTGCAGCTCGGCGATCGATGCGATGGTGAAGACGCTCGCACTGGTGAGGTGCGCGCGCAGTTCGGCGTCGGTGACCCGGCCCGTGAATTCGACACGATCGGAGATGCCGAGTTCTTCGGCGAGCTTCTCGAGATTCTTGCGCTGGTCGCCGTCGCCGACGACGGTGAAGTGCACGTCGAGTGATTCGTCGAGGCGCGGGATCGCGCGGAGAATCACGTCGATCTCCTTCTCGAGCGTGACGCGACCGACGAAGACGAGCTTGTTCGCGGTGCGCGGCTCGAGATCCGCGGTGTAATCGGAGGCGCGAAGCCCGCAGCTCACCGGTCGCACACCGCGGCGGTGGGTATTGCGCTCGAGGAAGTCCGCCGCCCGACGGGTGGGCGTGGTGACGGCGGCGGCGAGCCGGAGCACGCGGTCAGCGGCGTTCCAGCCCCAGCGCACGAAGACGCGCTTCGCCTTCTCGGGCAGCAGCGTGAAGTCGAGCACGTTCTCCGGCATGACGTGGTTCGTGGCGACGATTCGGATGCCCCGCTTCGCGCCCTCGATGGCGAGCGCCCGGCCGATGACGATGTGCGACTGGATGTGGATGACGTCGGGTCGCACCCGATCGAGCAGTTTTCGCGCGTATCCGCGCGCCCTCCAGGGCAGCACGAACCGCAGCCAGTCGTGCGGGTACCAGCGCCAACTCGCCCACCGGTGCACGGTCATGCGCTCGCCTTCGATGGTCTCGACGTAGCTGCCGTGCTGGCTGTGGCGCTTCGCGGGAGCGACGACGTGGACGTCGTGGCCGCGCTGCACGAGCCCGGCTGAGAGGCGTTCGGCGAACCGAGCGGCGCCGTTCACATCTGGAGAGAAGGTGTCGCAGCCCTGCAGAATACGCAGGGGAGCCTGGCGATCGGTGGTGCTCACGGTGCGCGGGAGTCCTTCGGTCGGAGATGGGTGCGGATTCGCGCGGACGACGCACGACGCTGCACCAGTCTACAAACCGCGGCTTGGAACCACTTCAGTCGGCGGATCGCGGCGGGCGCCGACCGACGTGCGGCAGATACCGCGGAATCCATCGCCCGAATCCGACGGCGCCGGCGACCGCGAGCAGCCCGGCGGCGACACTCGCGACGGGCAGCGATACGGCGGCGAGCCCGGAGACGGCGAGGGGCGCGACAGCGCCGCCGAAGTCGGTCAGCGTGCGCCATGCCGCGAGAAACGGCGCCGGATGGTCGGCGGGCGCGAGGTCGGCGCCCAGCGTCATGTTGATGCCGCTCGACAGGCCGTTTCCGAGACCGACCACGATCGCGATCACGAGCAGCCAGACGCCGGCTCCCGGCAGGTCGTGCGTGCCCGCGAGCACGAGGAACCCGATCGCCATCACGACCATCGCAGGGAGGCTGGCCCACAGGCGGCCGAAGCGATCCATGATCTGGCCGCTCGTGTAGAAGAAGAGGAAGTCGACGGTACCTGAGATGCCGACGACCAGCGCGACCTGCGTCGCGTCGAGTCCGATCGACACTCCCCAGAGCGGGAGCAGCACGTCTTTGATCGACCGCATGCCGGAGAGGATCGCGGAGGCGCCTCCGATGCGCAGGAGCGCCGCCCCGCCGTCGCGCACCGCTCCGAGCACTCCCGGGCGGGATTCACTGGGGACGGTGCGCGACGCGGTGCTGCGCGCGCTTCGATCGGCGATGTCGTCGGGCGCTGTGCGTTCAGGATCAGGCGCTGCGCGTTCGGGATCGGGCGCCCAGGCGATGAGCGCCGCGGCGAGCACCAGGCAGGCGGCGAACGCCCAGACCGGGGCCTCCGGATCGCCGGTCGCGGCGATCATGGCCGCGGCGAGGAACGGGCCGATGAACCGCCCCAGCCGGTTCGTTCCGCCAAGCAGCGACAGGGCCCGAGCCCGGAAGTGCAGCGGAACGCGCGTCGTCATGAACGCGTGCCGCGCGAGCCCGAACGAGGCGGCGGCGAACCCGATGACGAGCACGGCTGCGCCGAGCAGCGCTGGAGTCGGGGCGAAGGCGACCCCGAGACAGCCGAGCAGGGCGACGGCGGCG
This sequence comes from Leucobacter sp. USHLN154, assembly GCF_037145595.1. Lineage (NCBI taxonomy): Bacteria > Bacillati > Actinomycetota > Actinomycetes > Micrococcales > Microbacteriaceae > Leucobacter > Leucobacter sp. USHLN154. The sequence goes on along the minus strand of NZ_JBBCXF010000006.1, from coordinate 155,101 downwards.
GCGAGCAGCATCGCCGCGCGTTCACCGGCTCGTGAGACCACCCAGCTCGCCGGAAGGCTGCCGAGCACCTGCCCGACGACGGCCGCGGAGGCGATCACCCCGGCGAGCGCGATGCTCGCGCCCATCTCGACCGCGATGACGGCGACGAGCGGCAGAATCGCGTACTCGCCCAATGAGAAGAGCACCGACGGCCCGTAGATGCTCGGGGCCAGCCGCCAGAGGAACGCCGGAGCCGAATTCGTCATATCGGTTCCACAGTACTCTCAGCACCGCGCGCCGCCGGCTTCACGCGGCGCCGCGCTCCGGCGCCCTCCGCGCGCAGCGCCGCGTCGGCCTTGTCCCGGTCAGGATTCGCGCGTCGCCGACAGCACCGTGAAGACGGCATTGCGCGCGAGCTGCCGCGTCGGCCCCACCTCTCGCTCGACGAGCGGCCGGTACCCGAGATGCGAGTTGAAGACGAGCCGCAGTTCCCCGCCTGGCGCGAGCGCACGGCGGCACGCGCGGATGAGGCGATGACCGACTCCGGCGTGCACCGTGGCGCCGGTGTGGAACGGCGGGTTGAGCACGATCAGGTCCGCCCACGCATCGGGCACCGCCTCGAGCGCGTCGGAACGCTCGACGGCGATGCGATCCGCCACCCCCGCCGCCTGGGCCGTGAGGCGGGTGGCCGCGACGGCCGCCGTGGACTGATCGGTCGCCAGCACGCGCGCCTCGGGGAAGCGGCGCGCGGCCGACACGGCGAGCACACCGTTGCCGCATCCCAGATCGACGATCGTGGCGGGTTGCCGCTGCGTGTCGGCGAGCGTGGTGAGGAGCAGCCTGCTGCCGTGGTCGAGCACCGGGCCGCCGAATGTCGCGCCGAAGGCCGCGAGCGAGAAGTCGAGATCTGGATCGGCGCCCCACCTCGGGAACGCGCTCTCCGTCGTCGCCGGCACTCGGGGCCCTGCCGCGCGGAGCACGCGCGACTTGCGCCAGCCGAGACCTGCCGAGACTTCCGCGAAATCGCGAGCGAGCACGTCATTCATCGCGCGCGTCATGTGCTTCACGCGACCGCCGGCGAAGACGCGCACCTCCGGGTCCGCCCAGCGCGCGATCGCCCGAGACACCTCGGCGAGCGCGTCGAGGCCGCGCGGCAGCTGCACGAGCACGACCCGTGCCCCCGTCAGCGCAGCGGCATCGAGCCCGTGGTTCGTGTACCGGCCCGCCAACTGCATGCGCCGGGCGTTCTGAGCCAGGGCGCGCTCTCCGAGCAGCGGGTCCTGATGGGTCCGGATCCCCGCGACTCCGAACACGGTCGCGGCTCCGAGGGTGAGTGCGCCATGGCGGTCGCCGATGACGACGACGTCGTCGACTCCCAAGGGGACCTCGAATGGATGGTCGGCCAAGTCGTCGGCCGCGGTGCGGAGGATGAGCTGGTCGGCGGCATCGAACGCTTGCAGCTCCGGCGCGTCGAAATCAGGTTCGCGCGTCAGCTGCGCGAACAGGGCCTCGAGTCGATCATCGGTATCGTGCGGACTCACGGCTGCCACACGACGACCTCGGCGTTGCGCCGCATGCGTGTGCCGCGACGGAGGGTGACCACTTCTCCCCCGGCGGATCCGGCCGCGAAGACGCGGCGGTCGGGGCGCTGCAGTCGTTCCTCCGTCAGTGCGCGTTCGAGGTCGCGCACGCGATCCTCGAGACGGCGCACCTGGTCTTCGAGCTCGAGCACGCGGCGGATGCCCTCGAGGCTGAGCCCTTCTGCGGAGAGACGCGCGACCTCTCGCAACCTGGCCACGTCGTGCAGCGAGTACCGCCTGGTGTTCCCGCGGGTGCGCTGCGGTGAGACGAGTCCGATGCGGTCGTACTGCCGCAGGGTCTGGGGGTGCATCTCGGCGAGCTCTGCGGCCGCGGCAATGGCGAATACCGGCGTGAAACGGTCCAGTTGCGGATTCGCCATGATGCTGACCTGCTTTCGTGTGGCTCGTCGAGGAGCGCAGTGCGGGCCGCACGGCCGGCACTGCGCTCCTCGCTCAATGAGAGGAGATTATCCCTTCGCGCGAGCCAGGAGATCGGCTCGCGGGTTCTCCTGCGGTTCGACGTCGCGGAACGCTTCGAGCGCCGCCTTCGCCTCTGGCGACAGATGCGAGGGAACCACGATCTGCACCTCGGCGAGAAGGTCGCCGGTGCCCTTCGAGCTCGACACTCCGCGCCCCTTGACGCGAAGCACGCGGCCGCTCGGCGTGCCGGGCTGCACCTTGAGCTTCACCGGAGCGCCACCGAGTGTCGGCACTTCGACCGTCGCCCCCAGCGCCGCTTCGGAGAACGTCACCGGCAGCTTCACGCGGAGGTTCTGGCCGTCGCGCTCGAACACGGGGTGCTTGCGCACGCTCACGGTGAGAATGATGTCTCCCGCTGGTCCGCCCGTGGGGCTCGGTTCGCCCTTGCCGCGCACTTTGATCTTCTGGCCGTCGGAGACCCCTGCAGGGATCTTCACCTTGACCGAACCGGTCGAGGCCTGCAACGTGACCGTCTTACCCTGCACCGCCGTCTCGAAGTCGAGGGTCGTCGTGGCCTGGATGTCACGCCCGGACTGCGGCCCGCGCGGTGGAGCTCCGCCGAACATGCCTCCGAAGATGTCTTCGAAGCCCTGAGGGCCGCCCGACTGGAAATGGGTGTTGCGCCCGCCTCCGCCGAACATGCCGCCGAAGACGTCCTCGAAGCCCTGGTTTCCGCCGCCACCCGCGGTGAAGCGGGCACCGCCGGCGCCCATCGCGCGGATCTGATCGTACTCGGCGCGCTGCTCGGGGTCGGAGAGCACCGAGTACGCCTCGCTGATCTCCTTGAATTTCGCCTCGGCAACCGCGTCACCCGGGTTGGAATCCGGGTGGTACTTGCGCGCGAGCTTGCGGTAGGTCTTCTTCAGCTCGGCGTCGCCGACGTCTTTCGAGACGCCGAGAAGCTGGTAGAAGTCTTTATCGAGCCAATCCTGACTAGCCATCCGCTCCCACCGCCACCGCGACCTTGGCGGGGCGCAGTTCGACCTCGCCGATGCGATATCCGCGCTCGATGACGTCGAGCACCGTGTGCTGCTCGGTGCCGGGAACCGGAACCTGCGCAATGGCCTCGTGGATCTGCGGGTCGAACACTTCACCCGTTTCACCGAAGCTCTGCACGCCGATGCGCTCGAACGTTCCGCGAATCTTCTGGGCGATCGTTGCGAACGCCGTGCCCTCTGCCAGATCGCCGTGCTTCTCAGCGCGATCCAGATCGTCGAGCACCGTCAGCATCGGGGAGACCGCCGCTGCGATCGCCCGCTGCTTCTCGACAGCCGCATTCGACTCCGTGCGCTTCCGATAGTTGGCGTACTCGGCCGTCAGCCTCCGCAGATCATCGAGATACGGGTTGTCCGCCTCGTTCCCCGCCGCTGCCTCGTTCGCCGCGTCGGCGTCCGCTGCGGCGTCGCTCTGCTCCGCTCCCAGAATGTCATCGACCGTGAGATCGGGCTGGGGCGAGGAGCCGGAGTCCTGCGACTCCGGCTCCTGAGCAGGAACCTCGTCAGCGTTCGGGTCTTCCCCGGGCGTGCGCTGTTCCTCGTTCGCCATGGTTACTTCTTCTCCTCGTCGTCTTCAACAACTTCGGCGTCCACCACGTCATCGTCGTTCGACGTTGCATCGGCGCCGCCTTCAGCAGGAGACTCGGCCTGCGCGGCCGCGTAGATCGCCTCGCCGAGCTTCGTCTGGCTCTGGCCGAGCTTCTCCGAAGCGTTCTTCACTGCTTCGTCGTCGTCACCGGCGAGCGCCTGCTTCAGCGCGTCGAGATCTCCCTGCACTTCGGTCTTCACATCCTCGGGCAGCTTGTCGTCGTTCTCGGAGATGAGCTTCTCGACCGAGTAGGCGAGCTGCTCCGCGTTGTTGCGCACCTCTGCCGCTTCGCGTCGCTGCTTGTCTTCAGCAGCGTGCTCCTCGGCTTCGCGCACCATGCGTTCGATGTCCTCCTTCGAGAGCGTCGAGCCGCCGGAGATCGTGATCGTCTGCTCCTTGCCGGTGCCCTTGTCCTTCGCGGAGACCTGCACGATGCCGTTGGCGTCGATGTCGAAGGTCACCTCGACCTGGGGCACGCCGCGCGGGGCCGGGGCGATACCGGTGAGTTCGAACGTTCCGAGGTTCTTGTTGTCGCGGGTGAACTCGCGCTCGCCCTGGAAGACCTGGATGGCGACGGAGGGCTGGTTGTCTTCCGCCGTCGTGAACGTCTCGCTGCGCTTCGTCGGGATCGCGGTGTTGCGGTCGATGAGCTTCGTCATGATGCCGCCCTTGGTCTCGATACCGAGCGAGAGCGGAGTCACGTCGATGAGCAGAACGTCCTTGCGCTCCCCCTTCAGCACGCCGGCCTGCAGTGCGGCGCCCACGGCGACGACCTCGTCCGGGTTCACGCTCTTGTTCGGCTCCTTGCCGCCGGTGAGCGACTTCACCAGTTCCGTCACGGCGGGCATACGGGTCGATCCGCCGACGAGCACGACGTGCGCGATGTCGGACACCTTCACACCGGCTTCGGCGATGACGTCCTGGAACGGCTTGCGGGTGCGCTCGAGCAGATCCTTGGTGAGTTCCTCGAACTTGGCGCGGGAGAGCGTCTCATCGAGGTTCGCCGGACCGTTCTCGGTGAGCGAGAGGTACGGGAGCTGGATCTGGGTGCTCGTCGAGTTCGAGAGCTCCTTCTTGGCCTGCTCCGCCGCCTCCTTCAAACGCTGGAGCGCGATCTTGTCCTTCGCCACGTCGACACCGGTCGAGGACTTGAACTGCTGGATCAGCCACTGCACGATCCGTTGGTCCCAGTCGTCGCCGCCGAGGCGGTTGTCACCGGCCGTGGCGCGCACCTGGATCGTCGAGAAGTCGTCATCCTTGCCCACCTCGAGCAGGGACACGTCGAACGTGCCGCCGCCCAGGTCGAAGACGAGGATCAGCTCGTCCTCTTTGCCCTTGTCGAGGCCGTACGCGAGCGCCGCAGCGGTCGGCTCGTTGATGATGCGGAGCACGTTGAGCCCTGCGATCTCGCCGGCTTCCTTCGTCGCCTGACGCTCTGCGTCGTTGAAGTAAGCCGGAACGGTGATGACCGCGTCGGTCACCTTGTCGCCCAAGTAGGTCTCGGCGTCGCGCTTCAGCTTCTGCAGCGTGCGCGCGCTGATCTCCTGCGCGGTGTAGCGCTTGCCGTCGATCTCGTCGGTCTTCCAGTCGGTGCCCATGTGGCGCTTGACCGAGGAGAGCGTGCGGTCGACGTTCGTGACGGCCTGGCGCTTCGCGGTCTCGCCGACGAGCACCTCCCCGTCCTTCGTGAACGCGACGATCGAGGGCGTGGTGCGAAGGCCTTCGGCGTTCGCGATCACGGTGGGCTCGCCACCTTCGAGTACGGAGACCACCGAGTTCGTGGTGCCGAGGTCGATGCCTACTGCGCGTGACATATGTGCTCCTTCTGTCGATCGGATCGACCAGACGAAGCGCCTGGCCGGAGACTGCTCGTCACCGCCGACTCGCACGAGAGCGCGAGTGCTCACGATGTTGAGCCTGTTGGACTCAAGTTTACTCGCCGCTCAGCGAAGGTCAAGTCTGCACGGCAAAACTTGAGTCGATCCCACTCAACTCTCAGAATGAGAAGTGCGAACGTCTCAGCGCTCGTCCGAGCTCACCTGCACGACGAAGTCGTACTCCTGGAATTCGGCGACCTCGACAGCCCACCTCGCCCGCACGAACTCGACGTGAGCCGGATGGTCGTTGTAGGCGCGGAACGCGCTCTCGTCGAGGAACACCATGGAGAACTGCCATTCCAGGCCGCTCTTCGGACTGATCTGGCGCTGCACGGTGAACCCGTTCACGCCGGGAATCTGCGCGAGATCACGCGCCGCCGACTCCAAGAACTCCGCCTCCTCGGAAGACCCGCTGGCGTGGATGAGGCGGAAAACGACGGTGTGCTGGATGGGCATTCTGGCTCCTCGGGCCAGGGAAGCTCCTGCGCCTCCGGCCCGAGCCTACGGCGGAGCGGAAGCGCGCACCAGGGAACCAACGGAAGATGACGGAGCCATGAACGGCAGCGAAGCTCCTCACCCCGAGCCGTGACGGGGCTACGCTGAATCCCATGAGCGACCACGTGCTGCCGGCCCCCGCCGCGTCGGGCCCAGCCGCCCCCGCCTCCGTGAAGAAGCGAACCGTGTTCGCCTGGTCACTGTGGGACTGGGGGTCGGCATCGTTCAACGCGGTCGTCACGACCTTCGTCTTCAGCGTCTACATCACGAGCGCCCCGTTCGGCCCGGAAGAGCGGGTCTCGGCCGAGCTCGGGATCGCGTTGCTCGTCGCCGGCATCGTCGTCGCGCTGTTCGCGCCGGTGATCGGGCGCCTCACCGACCAAGCGGGACGCCGGAAGACCTGGCTCGGCATCAACACCGGCATCGTCGTCGTCTCCACCCTGCTGATGGTGCTCGTGGCCCCGGAGGAGCAGTTCTTGATCTTCGGCCTCGTGCTGCTCGCGATCGGCAACGTCGCCTTCGAGTTCGCGAGCGTCAGCTACAACGCGATGCTGGGGCAGATCGCGAACAACGGCAACGTCGGCAAGATCTCGGGCCTGGGCTGGGGCATGGGGTACCTCGGCGGGATCGTACTGCTCGCCCTCATCCTCGTCGGGTTCATCTTCCCCGAGGTCGGCTGGTTCGGCGTCACCTCGGATGGCGCCTGGAACGTGCGCATCGCCATGCTCCTCGCCGCCGCGTGGTTCGCCGTCTTCGCGATCCCCGTCTTCTTCGCGGTGCCCGAGATCCCGGCGGCCGCTCACCCCGAGAGCAAGGGACGCTGGTTCCTGCGCGCATACGCCGACGTGTTCCGCAGCGTCGCCGGCCTCTGGCGCGATGCGCGGCACACCCTGCACTTCCTCATCGCGAGCGCCGTGTTCCGCGACGGGCTCGCAGGAGTCTTCACGTTCGGCGGAGTGATCGCCGCGCGGAGCTTCGGGTTCGACAACACGACCGTGATCCTCTTCGCCATCGCGGCGAACGTCGTCGCGGGGCTGGCGACGATCCTCGTCGGCTTCTTCGAGGATCAGCTGGGGGCGAAGCGCGTCATGGTCTGGTCGATCGTGCTCATGGTCATCTGCGCCATGCTCGTCTTCGCGCTGCACGACTCGGGCACGTGGGTGTTCTGGATCTTCGGTCTCCTGCTCTGCATCTTCGTCGGACCGGTGCAGTCGGCGAGCCGCTCGTTCCTCGCCCGGCTCATTCCGCCGGGCCGAGAAGGAGAGATCTTCGGCCTCTACGCCACCACCGGCCGCGCGGTCTCGTTCCTGGCACCCGCGGGCTTCACCATCGCGATCGCGATCGGGGGCGCGACCATCTTCGGCATCATCGGCATCGGAGCCGTGCTGCTCATCGGGCTCCTGCTGCTGCTTCCGGTGCGCGCCCCCAGGTGAGGGGCGCAGCACGGGCCCTGGGGCAGTAGCCTGTTCGGGTGGCCCGTCCTGAACTTTCCGCCGAGCAGCTCGCCGTCTACGAACGCATCGAGCACACCCGCGAGCACCTGTTCATCACCGGCCGCGCCGGCACCGGCAAGTCGACCATCCTGAACCACCTCTCGTGGAACACGAGCAAGATCATCGCGGTATGCGCCCCCACCGGCGTGGCCGCGCTCAACGTCGGCGGGCAGACGATCCACTCGCTGCTCCGGCTGCCCACCGGCATCATCGCGGACCACGAGCTGGATCAGCCCGCTGAGCTCAAGAAGATGCTCGCCGCGATCGACACCCTCGTCATCGACGAGATCTCCATGGTGTCGGCCGACCTGATGGACGCGATCGACCGATCGCTGCGCCTCGCGCGCGGCAAGAAGCACGATCCGTTCGGCGGCGCGCAGATCATCATGTTCGGCGATCCCTACCAATTGCCGCCCGTGCCTCCGCGCGACCCCCACGAGCGCGCCTACTTCGCGGACACGTACCGCTCGCTGTGGTTCTTCGACGCCAACGTGTGGACATCGACGCCGCTCTCGACCATCGAACTGCTCGAGGTGCACCGTCAGCGCGACGACCGTTTCAAACAGATTCTCGGCGCGGTGCGCCACGGGGTCGTGACTGAGGATCAGGCGCACGAGCTGAACTCGGCGGGCGCGCGGCCAGCCCCGCGCGACGTCATCACCCTCGCCACGACGAACGCCACGGTGAATCGCCTGAACGCCCAGCGCCTCTCCGAGATCACCGGCTCATCGCTTCGCGCGGTCGCCGAGATCAACGGCGAGTTCCGCGAGAACACCTACCCTGCCGACGAGGTGCTCGAGCTGAAACCGGGAGCGCAGGTGATGTTCCTGCGGAACGACTCGGACGGACGCTGGGTGAACGGCACGATCGGCACCGTCTCGCGCGTCGACGGGACCGTGTGGGTCGAGGTGGATCGCGAGGAGTTCGAGGTCGAACCGATGGTCTGGGAGCGGTACCGCTACCGGTACGACGCCGAGACGAAGAAACTCGAGAAAGAGGTAGTGGCTGAGTTCGAGCAGTTTCCGCTGCGCCTCGCCTGGGCGGTCACCGTGCACAAGTCGCAGGGACACACCTACGACGCAGCGGTCGTCGATCTCGGACCCAGAGCCTTCAGCGCGGGTCAGACGTATGTGGCGTTGAGCCGCGTGCGCTCACTCGACGGCCTGTACCTGCAGCGTCCGCTGCAGCCGCGCGACGTCATCGTCGACCCCAATGTCGTCCGGTTCATGCGTGGCAAAGAAGAGTCCGTCTGAGCGGAAGAACTCGCCGCAAGGACAGTACGCGTGCGGGGACCGGGCTCCGCCCGATCCCCAGAGCCTGCATCGCGTGACGGGGACTACGCCACCGCGAGCTTCGCCTGGCCCAGGTCGCGGAAAACCGCCGTATTGAATGCGTACGCCGCGCGCACCTCGTCGAGCATGCGGGCGCGCTCGGCCTCGTCGAGTTGCTCGCCGAGAACATCGAGGGCCGCCCGGTACTGATTCTTGAAGTCGGCGAGATCGCCCAGCTCGGAGAAGTCGTAGAACGCGATGCCGGCGCTCGGCAGATCGTGCTGCTTCGCGACGCGCTTCGCGATGTACTGCCCGCCCGAGAGGTCGCCGAGATACCGCGTGTAGTGATGCGCGACCACGCCGGCCGCCCAGCCCTCAGCCGCGACCTCCCGCATGCGCGCCGCATACTCGAGCGTTGCAGGAACGGCGACGATCTGCTCGCGCCAGTCGGCGCCGATGAGGTGCACGAGGTCCGCCTCGAGTGCTGGCAGACGCACGAGCGACGGCGAATGGAAACCGGCGAAGCGCGGGTCTGCGGCGACCTGATCAGCGGCAGCCTCGAGGGCTTCGTACATGAAGTAATGCTGTGCGACGAGATCGATGTAGTCCTGCAGCGACCCCTTGCCGCGCATGATGTCTTCCATGAACGTCGCCCCCTCGCTGTCGGAGTGATCCGACCACGAGCTCTCACGGATGACGACTGAGAACGGCCGGTCCTCTGGCGCTGCGGCTGGCGCGTCGACGGACGCATCAGCAGCGTCGCTCTGCGGTTGCGCGCCGTGCTCGTCGCGCGCCGGCACACCGAGCTTCGCGCACGCCGCGGTGTAGAGCGCGACGACCTCGCGCCGGATCTCCGGTCGCTCCGTGATCGGGCCGCCGGGCCATTCGACCGACAGTTCGTGCTCTCCCTCGGCATCCGTCACGAGCCATCGGCCGGAGGCGCCGGTCACGCCCACCATGGTGCTCGAGGTGGCGCCGGGGTACCCGAAAGCACGCGCGATCAGGAGGTTGTCGGCCATATGGTCGCCGTTCATGTGCCGGGTCACGCCCGAGATCACGTCATCCGAAAAATTCGTCACCACGTCAGTCTAGTAAGGGTCGCCTCACTTCGCCCTACCCGGCGCCAAACTTCCCAGTCGCACGCAGTAGACTCCCGTGTGTTCTGTGTCCAATTCACCTTCGAGATTGGCGGTCGAATTTGATTCCGCGCTTTGCCCCTCGCACCCGCCTGCTGGCCGTCGGGGCCATCGTCGTCGCCGCACTCGGTCTCACGGCATGCACCGACGGCGATTCGGTGACCAGTTCCGCCGACGTCAACACCGTCGACCCGGCACTCGCGAGCGGCATCGATGACGCCATCGCGTCGGCCATGCAGCAGAGCGGTTCGACCGAAGCCGTCGTCGGCGTCTGGGGCAACGATGGAAGCGAGTATCTGCGCGGGTACGGCGACAGCGGGGTCGACGGCTCCGTCAGCATCCGCGGAGCACAGGCGACCCAGCCGGTCATGTGCGCACTCATGCTCGACCTCGTCGATGAGGGAACGATCGATCTGGATGGGAAGGTGTCGGAGGATCTGACCCGCCAGTCCGGCATCGAAGACGTCACGTACCGGCAGCTCTGCGAGATGCGGTCCGGCATCGCCGACTACAAGAGCGGCTTCGCCGACATCTTCGCGAACAACCCGACGCGGCCGTGGGCCGAGCAGGAGCTGCTCGCGCAGGGGCTCTCGCGGTCACCCGAATCGTGGCCGGGGCTCGACTTCCACCAGTCGGACTCGAACCTCGTGCTCCTCGCCCGCGCCCTGAAGGTGAAGACCGGGCTCGAGATTCCCGACCTGCTGCGCGATCACGTCTTCTCCGACGCGAATATGGGATCGACGTACTTCCCCGCCCTGAACAGCACCACGATCTCCGGTGACACGCTGCAGGGCCTCACCTATCCCTCGAGCGGTGGCAAGGCAGTCTGCGACGCCGAACCGGTCGAGGTAGCCGAGGTGTCACCCTCGATGCTCGCGGGAGCGGGAGCGACGGTCACGACCGTCACCGACCTCAAGAACTTCTACGACGGGTACCTCAGCGGCACCTTCGGCGGGGAGAGTGCCGGAGTCGTCACCGAGGCCTTCCCGACCAAGAACCCCGAGCGCGACGAGAACGGCGAACCCACCGAGGAGATCGCCATGGACGGTCGCCTCTGGAGCTTCGGCGTGGAGAAGGTCGGGCCGCTGTACGGCCGGAGCGGGGCCATCACCGGCACCCTCACCGCCGCCTACAGCGACCCCGACAGCGGCTTCTCCGTCGTCGTCTCGCTCAACAACTCCTCGGCGGGGGCGGGCTTCGCGAAGTCGCTCGCGTTCCAACTCGCCTCGCTCGCACAAGCGCAGGGCGTCGCGCCGGAACTGACGTGGAGCGCCGAGGAGCAGACCGAAGCGCTCGCGAAGGCCGCCGTCTGCCAGTAGCGGCGGTGCCGAGTACTCAGCCACTTTCTGCTACGGTGGGTGAGTCGGAATCCTCGTGATTCCGTATCGGGGATGTAGTTCAATGGTAGAACTTCAGCTTCCCAAGCTGATAGCGCGGGTTCGATTCCCGTCATCCCCTCTGAACGGGCCCTTTCCTCCACGATTGGGCCCGTTCTTCGTTTTCCCGGTTCCTTCGAGCCCCGTCCGAGCAACGGGGGTTCCGTCGCCCATTCCTCGTCCGTGACCTCCGCGCCCGGGTGGGCTATGGTCGGGTCAGGGTGGTCGCACCCGGAAAAGAGGCATCATCATGTCCAAAGACAAAGGCCAGAAGGCCGCCAAGAAGCCTGCCGCTTCGACTGCGAAAGAGAAGAAGCAGGCGAAGCGCGACAAGAACCAGGCCGCAGCGAACACGCTGAAGATGGGCAAGTAGGCCGTGTGCCGCCCGACGTCGCCGGGCGGCACCTGCCATCTACAGGAGTGAGAAGCATCGGCTGCGGTTGCCGGCTGGCGGCTGGGTAGGCTGGCCGCATGCAGCCGCAGCCGAACCCCTTCCTTCCCAGTATCGACACGATCATGGTCCTCACTGTCGTCGCCTCGATCATCGGAAGCCTCGTCTGGCTCGGCCTGCTCTGGGTGATCGTCCGCGGCGCCACGCTCTCCGCCCTCCGCAAGCATTCCGAGGAGCAGGGCGAGCGTCGTCGGAACTCCGCATCTCCGCTGAGCTGACGAACGCGAGTCGACGACGTTCGCGAACGACGCTGCAGCGTGAGCGAGCTTCGGCGATCAGCTTCTCGCGTTCGCCTGTTACCGTTGCCGCATGATCCTCGGGCTCGGCCTCGCACTCCTCGGCATCGTCGTGCTCGTCAACTGGATGCGAGACCGCAAGAACTGACGCCGGAGTTGCAGCGATACGAGCGCCGCCGCCCGGAAAGAGCCGGAGAACGCCGCCGTGGCATCATCCTCTCCATCGCGGGGGTCGTCAGCGCCGCCCTCGAAGACCGACGTACCAGAAGGGCTCGCGTGAGCGGCGCGTCAGGTCAGTAGCGCCGAACGGGAGGGTTCGCGCCGAGAGCGCGGGTTCGGAACGGGCGTGACGCCTCGCGCTCAGCTGAAACCCTCGGGCTCGATAGAGAACGCGCGTCACGCGCGTTCCGAGCGAACTGTAGGCTCGAATGCATGACCGGTTCGCAGCAGGATCACCGCGTGCGGCATCTGATCGCGCTCGCGCTCGGTCTCCTCTGCATCCTGTACCTGTTCGTGCAGGCGGGCGATGTGACCACGTACGTGATCCTTCTCGGGTTGAGTTGCGGTGGCGTCGCCGTCGGCCATCAGGCGATCCTCCGCTCAGGGCCCCTCGTATGGACCGCGATCATCGGTCTGGTCTTGAGCTACCTGGGCCTGCTGATGGCGATCGGGTTGCTCGTCGTGCGACTCACGCGCACGTTCGGAAGCTGAGGAAGTCAACCCTCCTCTCAGTACACCCACTCGCACGTAGCCTCTGGGCATGAGTTCACGCCCCCTGCACCGACCCCGCTGGGCGAGCGCACTGGCGCGAGCAGGTGACCCAATCACCTGCACAATCGCAGGCGGAGCACCGTGATCCCCGCACACACGCACGGTTCCCCGTCGAGCGGTGTCAGCTCCGACCTCATCGCTCTGCTCCCGGTGCTGGTCGCCATTGCCGTCTACCTCGCCGCGACCGCGATCGGTCGGCAGCGCGGACGATCATGGCCGTGGTTCCGCACGGTGTTCTGGATCGCCGGCGTGCTCGCCGCAGCGGCCGGCTTCATCGGACCGCTCGCCGCAGCCGCGCACGAGTCATTCGTCGCGCACATGGCGGCCCATCTGCTGGTCGGCATGGCCGCACCCCTCCTGCTGGTGCTCTCCGCGCCCATGACGTTGGCGCTGCGGACCCTGAGCGTCGCTCCGGCTCGGCGTCTGAGCTGGTTGCTCCGCAGCCCGCTCGCGCGCGTGCTGACGCATCCGGTCGTCGCCGCCGCACTGAACGTGGGCGGGTTGTGGGTGCTGTACCGCACACCGCTGTACGAGCTGATGCAGCGGGACGTGCTGGTGCATCTGCTCGTGATGCTCCACGTTCTGGCTGCCGGATACATCTACACGTATGCGTTGGTCGGGATCGATCCGTCGCCCCACCGCTCCGGCTTCGTGATGCGCAGCGTCGTCCTGGTGAGTTCGCTCGCTGCGCACGGCATTCTGGCGAAGCTGCTCTACGCGCATCCCCCACCCGGCGTCCCCGTAGCGGATGCGCATACCGGAGCTCGGCTCATGTTCACCGGCGGCGACGCGGTCGACTTCGTGCTGATCGTGCTGCTCTGCGCGGAGTGGTATCGCGCGACGGGCCGACGTCTGGGGGCCACGACCACCACCATGTCAGTCGTCCGGCGCACAGCGACAGGCGCGCGGGGCGGGAGCCGACGCACGAAGGGAGCATCATGATGATGGGCACGAGCAGTCGGATGGGAGGGTCTCCGTTGCGTTTCCGCTCCTACTGGGCCGGCTTCCTGCTCGGCGTGGCCATGATGGCGGCGATCGATGAGATCGTCTTCCACCAGATCCTCGCCTGGCATCACTTCTACGACAACGCCAGCCCGGACATCGCCATCCTCTCCGACGGGTTGTTGCACGCGGCCGAGCTCTTCGGCTTCGTCTTCGGGTTCTTCCTCATGCTCGACGCGCGTCGGCGTCGCACGTTCTGGGCGGCCGCCGCCTGGGCGGGGTTTCTGGTGGGGCTCGGGTTGTTCCAGCTCTGGGACGGGATCGTCGACCACAAGATCCTTCGGCTCCACCAGATCCGCTACGGGGTCGAACTGCTGCCCTACGATGTCGCCTGGAATGTCGCCGGTGCGCTGCTCCTCGTCTCAGGCCTCATCTGGACCGCGGTGCTCGCCAGACGGGGAACGCCCGGGAGAGCGGAAGACAGTGCGACGCCTCAGCCGATATCGTGAGCGCATGAGATCTCGCGCGCTGCCCGCCCTTGCGTTCGCAGCCGCGGCACTTTCAGCAGTCGTGCTCTCGGGGTGCGCTGCTCCGGCGAGCGTCACCGTCGGATACGAGGAGTCATCGGTCACGATCGAGGACGGGACGGAACTCGTCATCGACTTCGGCGAGGTCAACGCGTCGGTCGGCTCGGACTGGGTGATGATCAGTGAACCCGACCCCTCCGTGCTGACGCACGGGGAGAAGGTGAGCGAGTACGCCGGCGAGGAGGGCAGCGTGGGCGGACCGAGCGAACTCGCGTACCGGTTCACCGCGACCGGCACCGGAATGACGAAGATCCAGTTCGAATACCAGTTCCGCGGCGCTGTGCCCGACGATCCGACCGAGCAGAGAACAGCGCTGATCGACGTCTCGGTGGAGTAAACGGCTCGCCGATTCGCGCGCAACACGCACAGATTTTCTACCGCAATGTGACGGATGCGCCCGACACCTTGTAACTTGTCAGTATGGATACGACAAGTTTTCAGCGCCTCCCGAAGAGCATTCAGCAGATCGTGCTCGATGGCCTGGACAACGAAGTGCAGGCCGGGCTCGAGCGCCTCGACAATGCGAAGAAGGACGGAACGCTCGCTCCCGAGCAGACCGCCGCGCTCGAGGGCGACATTCGCCGCGCAGCAGAGCTGCGCAATCGCTACTCGCCGGCCTGAGCCTCCCGCCCGACTCCGGCGGCCTCAATCGGAGAACAGCTCGCGCTGGAGCGCACCTTCGTGCTGCAGCAGGCGCGTCTTGATATCCACGCCGAAGAGGTAGCCCCCCAGACCTCCGTCGCTGCGCACGATGCGGTGGCAGGGCACGACCAGAGCGACGAGATTGTTGGCGCAGCCCGATGCCGCCGCTCGAATCGCAGACGGGCGACCGGCGAGCCCGGCCAATTCGGTGTAGGTCACGGCCCGGCCAGCCGGCACCTCGCGGAGCGCGCGCCACACGTCGCCGCGGAACGGCGTCTCCGGCTGACGCACCATCAGTCCATCGATGGCGGTCACGTCTCCGTCGGCGTAGGCCAGCAGCGCGTCGGCGATCGGGTCGGCAACCGGGCCAGGGGCCGCAGCGGCGTCGGTGATCCCGCGCTCGGCGACGCCCGCGTCGATGCTGCGGAGACGCGCGGTGAGCGATTCAGCATCAGGATCCAGCTCGGTGGCGAAACCGGCGGCGCGAATGGCCCCGTCCTCGGGCGACCAGATCGCGTGGAACGGCGCTCCGACGATATCGACGACGGTGCGCGTGAGTGGGCTGGTGGTCATGCGAGGTCCTTTCGTGCAGACGAGGCGAGGAAGTCGGCCCAGAGGTGCTGGGTCGCGTAGCTGCGGTAGGGCCGCCAGGGTTCGGCGATCCGTTCGGCCGCCCTCGGGGCAGGATCGCCCAGCGCTCGGCGCAGGATCAGATCTCCGGCGGGATAGGCGTCGGGATCGGCCAGCGCCCGCATCGCGATCATCTCGACGGTCCACGGTCCGACCCCGCGCAGCGCGGCGAGTTCGCGCCGCGCATGTTCGCGATCGGCACCCGCACTGAGATCGAGCCCGCCGGCGAGGGCGACGGCGAGCGAACGCAGCGTCTCGGCGCGACTGCGCGTGAGGCCGAGCGCCTCGCGCAGCTCGTCGGCCGATTCTCGGGCGATCGCAGCGACGTCGAGCCCACCGTGGAATCCGGCGGCTGCGGCGACCCCCGTGAGGGGCCGTGCGAAGCGCGCCGCGAGACGCCCCTGCAGGGTGCGAGCGGCGGCGAGCGACACCTGCTGGCCGAGCACCGTGCCGAGCGCCGTCTCATGGGCCGACCGCGCCGCCGGCATGCGCAGGCCGGGGCGTGCGGCTACCAGGGGCGCGAGCCGAGGATCTGCGCCGAGCGCTTCGGAGATCTGCAGGGGATCGGCGTCGAGGTCGAGCATCTGCCGCACGATCTCGATGGCGCGCATCGCGTCGGAGAGAGACGGCAGCTCGAGGGCCACCGGGATCGCGACCGTCGCTCCGTGTTCGGCCGGCTCCCCCGCTGCCTCCGGCACTTCGCCCCAGTGCACACGCGCGACGGCGGTGCCTCCGCCGACGTCGAGTGCGTGCTCGGTCGAGCCGTCGAGTCCGATGACGTCTCGTCCCGGAATGGCGTGAGCGACGAGCGACGCTCGCAGGGCGGCCGCGTCGTAGGGTGCGCGGGTGCGCATCCGCAGTGCGAGCATGGGTCGCTCGTCGGAGCTCGGTCCGGAGGCGGCCTCGCCGTGACGCCGAGCCAGCTTCGACGGCGCCACGCCGAATTGCTCGCGCATCACCTCGCCGAACTGCCGGAGGCTGCCGAACCCCGCAGCGAACGCGATATCCGCGAGCGGGAGATCGGTCTCGTCGATGAGCGCCCGTGCCGCGTGCGCTCGGCGCGTGAGCGCGAGCTGCAGCGGCCCGGCGCCGACTTCTTCGATGAGGATGCGGCGCAAGTGCCGCTCACTCACCGCGAGCTCCCTCGCCAGCCCTGCGACGCCCGCCGCGTCGACGGCTCCATCGCGGATGCGGCGCACGGCTCGGCCGACCAGGTCACCGCGCACGTCCCACTCCCGCGTGCCCGGCACGGCCTCCGGCCTGCACCGCTTGCACGCCCGAAATCCTGCGGCGACGCATGCAGCCGCGCTCGGGAAGAAACGGCAGTTCCCCGGCAGTGGTTTTCTGGCCGGGCATGACGGCCTGCAGTAGATTCCCGTGCTCGTCACCCCGAGGTAGAACCGCCCGTCCCACCGTCCGTCGCGTCCGGAAGCCGCACGATAGCAGGCGTCGAAATCGAGCGGGAGGGCTGGGGGCGGCGGGGTCACGTGACTATCTTCGCTGGCTGGAGCCCGCCGCGCACGCCGGAATCGGACATGGCGGTGCGACGAGTACGCTCGACAGCATGAAAGACCTCTCCGGCCGCGAGGCATTGCTGCGCGCCACCGTGATCGTCGTCTCCGCCGGCGGACTCCGGGCGCTGACGTATCGCGCGGTCGCCGCCGAGGCCGGCGTCTCTCACGGGCTGGTGCGCCACCACTTCGGAACGCGGGATCAGCTCGTCGCCGAGGCGATGGAGTACGCCATCGACGAGAGCCTCAGAGGCTCGAACATGGTCGGAGACGCGTTGACGCCAGCGACGTTCGCCGCTGGCATCGAGTCGCTGGCCGATCGCGAGAGCGGGATGCAGGCGTTCCAGTACGAGCTCCTGCTCGAGTCCCGACGTCGACCTGAACTGCGGCCGCTCGCGGAGCGCCACTATCTCGCGTACCGGGAGGCGATCTCACGTCAGTTGGCCCGCCTTGGCGTGCGCGACGCTGAGCTGACCGAGCTCATCTGGTTCACCCTCGACGGCATCGTGTTCAAGCAGTTGGTGCTGCCGGAGGGCGTGGAGCCGGCGCTCGCGCGGCTCCGGGCCCTCGTGGCCCAGGCCCAGAGCGCGGACTGAACGGGCACGCGCGATCCGGGGCCTCCGAGGTGCTCTGCGCACTTGACTATCCATATGGATAGTTCTAGGGTGGTCCCACCCGACCCGAGTCTGCACGCGCAGACCATCCCGAGCACCGCAGCCGGGAACGATCGAAGGGACACACCGACGTGCCGCAGCCCCAGACCACCAGTGACACCGCGAACGACACCCGCATCGACTTCCTCTACCTCAGCGAATCCGACATGATCCGCGCAGGGGTCACCGACATGCCCGCCTGCGTCGACACGATGTCGGACATGCTCGGCCTCTTCGCGGCGGGCGACTACCGGATGGCCGGCACCGAGAACAACTCGCACGGCGCGCAGATCTTCTTCCCGGAGCACGAGACCTTCCCCGGTATGCCAGTGGACGGGCCGGATCGCCGCTTCATGGCGATGCCCGCCTACCTGGGCGGCGACTACCAGGCGGCCGGATGCAAGTGGTACGGGTCGAATGTGGCGAACAAGGAGCGCGGTCTGCCGCGCTCGATCCTGATGTTCACGCTCAGCGACAAGGACACGGGCGCGCCGCTCGCCATCATGTCGGCGAACCTGCTGAGCGCGTACCGCACGGGCGCGATTCCCGGCGTCGGAGCACGCTACCTCGCCCGCGACGACGCCCGGGTGGTCGGCATCGTGGGGCCCGGCCCGATGAACCGGACCTCGCTCGAGTCGTTTCTCGCCGTGCGACCCGGCATCGACACGGTGCGCGTCTTCGGTCGGAGCCAGGGCGGCATCGACACCTTCATCGCCTGGGCCACCGAGAAGTTTCCGCAGCTCGCCATCGAGCAGGTCGACAGCTTCGAAGCCGCCGTGCGCGGATCTGACATCGTGAGCATCGCAGTGCCCAGTCAGTCGGGTTCGCAGCACTACCCCCTCGTTCGCGACGAATGGGTGAAGCCCGGCGCCTTCATCTGCTGCTCGGCGCATCTCGCCGTCGAGGAGTCGCTCGTACAGCGCTCGCGCCACGTCGCAGACGCTCGGAAGATCTACCAGGCGTGGGCCGAGGAACTGCCGGAACCCGCCCATGAGACGGTCGGCATCTGGGGCATCCATCTCGTCGACCGCGTGCGCGACGGCCGGATTGCGCCAGAGCAGTTCGAAGACGTCGGCGAGATCATCCGCGGAATCACCCCCGGCCGCACCGACGACGACGAGATCTTCATCTACTCGGTGGGCGGCATGCCCGTCGAAGACGTCGCCTGGGCGACGCAGGTCTACCGCAATGCCGTGCGCGACGGAATCGGCACGAAGCTGAACCTCTGGGACACTCCGGCACTCGCTTAGGCGACCCGCGACACCGCACGAGCCACGACACCACAGGAGATAGAGGACTCATGGAACTTCAGCACGCAGACGTGATCGTCATCGGCGCCGGCACTGTCGGCTCGATGGCCCTCTGGCAGCTCAGCAAGCGCGAAGGCCTCACGGTCGTCGGCATCGAGCAGTACGGGCGCGTGCACCCGCACGGCTCCTACGCAGGCGAATCCCGCGTCTTCCGCACCGCCGTGCACGAGGGCGGCACCTACGTCGGCATGATCCAACGCTCGCGCGAACTCTGGCGCGAGCTGGAGCGGGAATCGGGCCGCGACATCTACGCCGAGGTGGGCTGCCTGAGCATCGCCCCCGAGGGCTTCCCCGATCTCGAGACGGCGATCGGCACCGTGCGGCAATTCGACATTCCGCACCGCCTCCTCAGCACGGAAGACCTGCGCGCCCAGTACCCGCAGCACCGCATCGCCGACGGAGACGTCGCACTCCTCGACGAGCACGGCGGCGGCCTGCGCCCGGAGGTCGCCGTGATGTCGGCGCTCGACCTCGCCGAGGCGAACGGCGCCGAGCTGCACTTCAACACCCCGGTGCTCGAGCTCGAAGAGCGCGGCAACGGCGTCGTGGTGCGCACGACGCAGGGCGCCTGGCTCGCGCGCACGGTGGTCGTCGCCTCGGGATCCTGGTCGACGCGCCTCTCCCCGGAGCTGAACGATCTGCTGCGCCTGCAGGTGCTCGGCCTCACCTGGTTCATGCCGCGGCACCCCGAGCAGTTCGTGCCAGAGCGGTTCCCCGCCTTCTTGCGCGATGCCGGGCCGATCCACTTTCGACGGAGACTTCGTCACCGCCCTGCGCAGCGCGGCGGCCGCCGGCAGCACGCACGTCGTCGCCGGGCTCACGGAGACGAACGCTGGTACGCACCCGTACAACACGCTCGTGCACATCTCGCCGACCGGAGAATTGGAGGGCGTGTATCGCAAGATCCACCTGTACGACGCCTTCGGGTACCGGGAATCCGATTCGGTGACGGCGGCGAGCGCGGACTCGCCTCTCGTCTTCGACGTGAACGGCATCACCGTCGGCGCGGCGACCTGCTATGACCTGCGCTTCCCGGAGATGGCGCGATGGCTCGTCGATCACGGCGCCGATGTGCTCGTCTACCCAGCCGCCTGGGCCGTCGGGCCGATGAAGGAACTGCACTGGGAGTCACTGCTGCGGGCGCGGGCGATCGAGAACACCACGTACGTCGCCGCGGCGGGCCAGACCGGCCCGCATTGCACGGGCCAGAGTCAGATCATCGACCCCCTCGGAATCACGCGCGCCTCAGCGGGCGAGGAGACCGAGACGTTCGCGACGGCAGTGGTCAGCTCCGACCGCGTTGCGCAGGTGCGCCGCACCAATCCGTGCCTCGAGAATCGGCGCTTCACCGTGGGCCCTCTGGCCTGAGCTACGATCTACGCATGCAGCTCATCCCGGATGTATCGCACGCCCGGTTCGGCGGCTGGTCGGTGAAGGCACCGCTGCCGCCGGGCGTGCGGCCCCCCGGCATCAAAGCTGCGGACTACGCCTACGGGTACCTGAAGAACCTCATCATCACGCTCGAGCTCGCTCCGCAGACCGTCATCACCGAGAACGAGATCGCAGTGGCGACAGGCGTCTCCCGCACTCCGGTGCGGGAGGCGTTCTCCCGTCTGCAGTCCGAGCAGCTCCTCACCCTCATCCCGCACCGCGGCGCCCTCGTGCCCGAGATCACCCTCCGCGCCATCCAGGAGCAGGCCATGACTCGCGTCGTGCTCGAGGGACACGGGGTGAAGTGGGTCTGCGACCACCGCGTGCCCATCGCCGGTCGCCTGTTCCACCTCATCGAAGAACAGCGAGCGATTCTCGAGGACGACCCCGACCGCATCGTCGACATGGTGGTCACCGACAAGGAGTTTCACTGGACGCTCGTGCAGGCGACCGGAAACACCGAGTTCGCCCAGCTCTACAACTCCATTCACGATCGCCAGGTGAGGATCGGCATCGCCATGTTCCAGGCCGTGCCCTCACGGCGATGCTCGGCTGTCGAACAGCACCTCGAGATCGCACAGGCCATCGAGCAGTTCGATCTCGACACGGCCACCGCTCTGCTCGAGTCGCATCTTGTCGGAAGCCTCCCTGAGGTATCGGGCATCTTCCGGAACTAGGGCTGAGGTCGCGCTCTCCGCTCAGTTCTCTCGCGCTCTCGACAGCACGAATGATTCATCTCGGCGCCAGCGCTGCTCGCGAGTGTCCGTGAACTCCAATGCATGGACCTGATACTTCGCCGATTGCATGATGGGGCGGAGACGATCGCCCGTGTGACTCGGCACTTCCGCAGCGAACTTCCACGTGTACGTCGTCGAGTCTTTGCTCAGCTCGACGAAGTATCGCCCCGGCGGCAGCATGACGAGTCGAATCGGCCTATCGATCACTGCGTCGAACATTCGGACAACCACACTGACATCGCGGAACGCGGATCCCGAGCAATTGTCGAGAATCACGCCGTACGTGCGTTTCCGCTCGTCCGGGTCAGTGACCACCCACGCCGAAAGTCGGCTTGCTTGCTCTCGAGCGTCACGCTCTGCGTCGGCACGCTGGCGGGCGCGATCGAGGTTGTAGGACCCCGCAGCGAACACCACGGCGGCCGCTGTCACCCATGTCGGAAGGTCTCCCAGCCAGCTCGGCCAATTCATACTGATCGCGCCCTCTTTCGTCTCGGCGGCATGCATGCTCGCAGCTCCGAGCCTTCCGCGCGCGGCCGAACGCATGTGCGAGATGTCGACCTTTCAGCCTCGGCAGGAGCGTCTTTACGCACGGGCGCCGCCATCGTCCGCGGTTTGAACCGTTGCGTGCGCGCCTACGTCCGCGAAACCGAGGGTTGATGCCGAGCGAGAGCAGAGCGGGCGAGCGCGGGCGAGCGCGGGCCGCCGTCAGCGCGGGCGAAGCGGGGAGTGCTGCTGCACCCAGCTGTACATCGACACCGCCGCAGCGGCCGAAGCATTGATCGAGCGCGTCGACCCGTACTGGGTGATCTCGACGACGGCGTCGGCCGCCGCGATCGCCTCCGCGGTCAGGCCCGGTCCCTCCTGACCGAAGAGCATCACGCAGCGCTCCGGCCAGTCGAAGGTCTCCATCGGCACGCAGCCGGGCACGTTGTCGATCGCGATGATCGGGATCCCCTCGCCCCGCGCCCAGGCGACGAGCGCGGTCACGTCTTCGCGGTGCTCCACGTGCTGGTACCGGTCGGTCACCATCGCGCCGCGCTTGTTCCAACGGCGGCGACCCACGATGTGCACGGTGTCGGCAGCGAACGCGTTCGCGCTGCGCACGATGGACCCGATGTTCATGTCGTGCTGCCAGTTCTCGATGGCGACGTGGAAGGGATGACGATGCTCATCGAGGTCGGCGACGATCGCGGCCATGTTCCAGTACCGGTAGCGGTCGACCACGTTGCGCGTGTCGCCATGCTCGAGGAGTTCAGCGTCGTACTGCGCTCCGGTCGGCCAGGCGTCGCGCCCTCCCGGCCACGGCCCGACCCCGGAGGTCGAGCGCTCGGGTGTCGGGTTGGCCAGGGGCGCTGCGTCGTTCACGCGTAGATTCTCCCACGCGCGGCCCTTCTGCGAGCGGGGTCACTTCGGGAGGGTGTCGCAAACGGGACCGACGCCGACACGCTCCCGAAGTGACCCCGCTCCAAGGAAGGCGGAGGCGGAGGCGGAGGCGGACGAAGGTGGCGCGGCGCGGCGCAGCGCCTACTGGTGGGAGAAGGCGGCGTCGAACGAGGCCGTCGGGCGCTTCCAGAGCAGGGAGCGGATCCGCTCGATCGCCTCCGCCGCGCCATGCAGGCGGTCCATGCCCGCGTCTTCCCACTCGATCGAGATCGGCCCGGTGTAGCCGATGCTGTCGAGTGCGCGGAACCCGTCCTCCCAGTGGGTGTCGCCTCGCCCGGTCGAGACGAAGTCCCAGCCGCGCCTCGGGTCGCCCCACGGCAGATGCGATCCGAGAATGCCGGAGCGGCCGGTCTGGGGGCGCACCCGCGTGTCCTTGCAATCGACGTGGCAGATGCGATCCGCGAAGTCGACGATGAACCCGATCGGGTCGACGCCCTGCCACACGAGGTGGCTGGGGTCCCAGTTGAGCCCGAACGCCGGGTGGTGGTCGATGGCTTCGAGCGCGCGCACCGTCGTCCAGTAGTCGTACGCGATCTCAGAGGGGTGCACCTCGTGCGCGTACCGCACGCCCTCCCCGTCGAACACATCGAGGATCGGCGTCCACCGCCGCGCGAAGTCCTCGTACCCCTCGTCGATCACCGATGCGGGCACGGGCGGGAACATCGCGACGTACGGCCAGATCTTCGACCCGGTGAACCCCGTCACCACGTCGGCGCCGAGTTTGCGGGCGACGCGGGCAGAGCGCTGCATATCGGCGGCTGCGCGCTGCCGCACACCCTCCGGGTCGCCGTCGCCCCATACGTAGGGGCGCACGATGGCCTCGTGCCGGAAGTCGATGGGATCGTCGCAGACGGCCTGCCCCGCGAGGTGGTTCGAGATCGCCCAGACCTTGAGCCCGTGCCGCTCGAGCGTGTCGAGCCGGGACTGCAGGTACGCGTCATCCTCGTCGGCGCGGGCGAGGTCGAGGTGATCGCCGGAGGCGGCGATCTCGAGCCCGTCGTAGCCCCACTCCGAGGCGAGGCGTGCGACCTCCTCGAACGGCAGGTCCGCCCACTGCCCGGTGAAGAGGGTGACGGGGTGCGTTGCTTCGTGGCTCATAGACGGCCGCTCCTTTGCAGCTGGTGGTCGGTGAGGAAATCGTAGGTGATGCGCGCGAGCGCGTCCTGCGACTCGGCGAGCGGTCGCCAGATCGACGCTGCGGTCGCGATCGTGTCGTTGTCCCCGGTGAAGCTCTCGAGCGTGAGCGGGCCGGTGTACCCGACGTCGTCGAGCGCGTCGAAGAAGGCCCCCCAGTCCGTGTGATCGGGGCCGGCCGGGCCTCGATCGTTGCCGCAGACCTGCACCACGGCGAGGTGCGCGCCGGCCGCGCGGATGGCTGCCGACGGCGAGCGCTCCTCGATGTTCAGGTGGTAGGCGTCCAGTGCGAGCGCGATGCCGGATGCCCCTGCGTCAGCGGAGCCCAGCAGCGGGTCGAGCACGTCGAGCGCTTGCGTGACCGTGTTGATGAGACTCGTCTCGTACCGGTTGAGCGGTTCGATCGCGAGCGTCACCCCGCGCTCCGCCGCATACGCGGCGACGGGCCGAAGGGCTTCGCGGAGCACTCGGATCGCTGCCGCGCGTTCGTCGGCGCCCATCCGCCAGACGCGGCCGGTGCGAGCGGTGAAGGGCCCGGCGACCGTCGGCGATCCGACCGCGACGGCGACATCGACGCAGTGCCGCAGGTAGGCCTGCGTCGATGCCCGAAACGCGTCGTCGAGCAGATCGCGCCCCGCTCCCATCGCCCCGACGACGCGCGCGCCCATGCCGAGCGCTCCCAGGCGTTCGGCCGCCAGCTCCGGCGACCAGTCCCCCGGCGACTCGACGGGCAACTCGAGCAGCTCGTACCCGATGCCGCGGGCGCGTTCCGCGATCCTCAGCAGCGATGCGTCTCCGAGCGGGGAGGTCCACACCCACGTGTTCACGCCGAGGGTTCTCCGCATGATGCTCCTCTCCAGAGCGATCGGTCGACGGGATGCGCCGGAGGGAGCGCGGTTCGTCCCCGCTCCCTCCGGCGTCGCACCCGCTTACGGGATCTGGCGATCCTGCCAGACCTTCGGGTAGCCCGGCAGGTTCTCGCCGCCGAACTTCGCGTAGTGACCATCGGGCATGCCCTCGTTGAGCTCGAGGAACTCGTCGAGGTCAGCGTCGGTGATCGGGCTCTGCGGCAGCACCCACTCAGCCGGCACCTCTTCACCGTCGAAGATCTTCTCGAGTGCGAGCAGCGGCGTGCGCCACTGGAAGTTCGAGTACACGGGCGCGAGAGCGGTGAGGCCGGTGTCCTTCCACTTGCGCAGGAAGCTCAGCTCGTCCTCGCCCGTCATCACGGGGTACTCCTTGCCGGCATCCTCGAACGCCTCGATCGCAGCGACCGCACCGTCGCCGGCGTCCATCCAGACGCCCTGCACGTCGCCCTTGGCGAGCTCATCGGAGATGATCTTCTTGATCTCGGCAGGGTCGCCGCCCGAGAAGTAGTCGACCGCTTCGATTCCGGCCTCCTCGAAGAGCTTCTCGGCGCCGGCCCAGCGCTGCTCGAGTACGTCGACGCCGGGCAGAATGCGGAGCGCGATCACCTTGTCGCCCTCTTCGAGGTTGTCGATCAAGAACTCGGCGGTGTCGATACCCCAGGCGAATCCGCCGATGGGGTGGATGAACGTGACCGCGCAGTCGGTCTCGACGCCGCGGTCGAACACCACGACGGGCTTCCCGGTCTCGCAGGCGCGTTCGACGGCCGGCGTCATCGCCGCGGTCGAGTTCGGCGAGATGATGAAGCCGTCGCAGTTGCCCTCCGCGATGAAGTAGTCGATGTCGGCGATCTGGGTGTCGTCGCTGTCCTTGGCGTCGCGGGTCTCCATCTCGGAGATCGCGCCAGACTCCTGCAGCACCTTCAGCTGCTCGTTCATCGTGATCCAGCCGGTCTGGCGCCACGGGTTCGAGATCGAGGCGTTCGCGAAGCACACCTTCTTCGCCCCGTCGGACGCGAAGTCGGACGTGTCCTTCATCTCGGCGTTGATCATCTGGAGGTAGGGCTCGTCTTCCGGCCCTTCCGGGGTCACGCCGCGTTCCTCGTCCTGCTTGTCGAAGAGCTCCTGGTCGAACCACTCGGTCGAGTCGGTCGATTCAGAGGTCTCGGCAGGTGCTTCTTCAGCGGAGTTCTCCACCGACGGATCGGTGGTGCACCCCGCGAGCAGGATCAGCGATGCCGCACCGACGAGGCTCGCCGTAATGCTCAGCGATCGTTTCATGATCGGTTCTCCTTCTTCTGTTCGCCCCGCACGGCAGCGGTGCCGGCGGGATCGGGTGACGGGGTGCTCCCCGTCGGATCTATCCCGGAGGTTCCGGGAGGTTCGTGAGCGCCGGCGGAGGCACCTGCGTCCGCGTCGACGACCGGACCGGGGGCGCCGGCGTCGGCCACCGCCCCGAGGCCCGATGTCGGCCGCTTGCGGCGTGCGCGGAACGCGGCGCCCGAGTATGCGACGGCGGCGATGATGATCGCTCCCTGGATGGCGTCGCGCATCGTCGACGGCACGGAGGTGAAGTTCAGCAGCGTGAACAGCGTCTCGAGGGCGAAGGCGCCGGCGAGCGCCCCCCACACCGATCCGCGCCCGCCGCCGAGCACGACGCCGCCGAGCACGACCGCGGTGATCGCGATGAACTCGTAGCCGCGACCGACCGAGGGGTGCACTCCGGCGTAGCCGACGAGCAGGACGCCGGCGACCGTGGCGCAGAGCGATGAGATGACGAACGCGGCCGTCTTGGTGCGCCACACCGAAGCCCCGGCGAAGACGCCGGCAGCCGAGTTGTCGCCGATCGCCACGAGCGTGCGGCCGAAGGGACGGCGGGAGAGCCAGGCCGCGACGGCGACGACCGCCGCGAGCACCAGCACGGCCCAGGGCAGCAGCCCGATGACGGGGAGCCCCTCGATGCCGCCGCGGCCGACCTGCCGGAACGAGTCGGCCGGGTTGCCCGTCGCCGCCCCGCCGGTCCACCACATCACTCCGCCGTAGAGCACGAGCATCATGCCGAGCGTGACGATGAACGACGGCACCTTCAGGAAGGTGGTGACGATCCCGTTCACGATGCCGACGACCGCGCCGAGCACGATCAGCAGGAGCAGCACCGGAATCACCTTCGCGTCGTCCTGCCCGATGAGCGTGCCCGCGAGGACGACCTGGGTGGTGACGAGCGACCCCTGCGAGAGGTCGAACTCGCCGCTGACGATGACGAAGTACTGGCCGATCGCGACGAGCGCGATGGGAGCGACGCGCTGGATGTAGCGGACGAGCTGACCGGGTTCCGCGAACGACGGGTTCAGGATCGCCACGGCGACGAGCAGCACGAGCAGCAGCAGGTAGACCGCGCCGCGCGGGCTGATGGCGGCGCGCGCGAAGCGGGCCAGTCCACCGGGAGCGGGGGCTGCGGCCGGAGTCTCGACGGGGCGGGTGACGCTCGGGTCGGTGGCGCTCATCGCGATCCCCCTTCTGCGGTGACATCGGCCGGCACTGGCGCCGCCTCCCCGGATCGCGTGAAGCGCTCACGACGGGCGACGAGTCGGCGACGCGAGTAGATCGCGACCGCGACGACGATGACTGCGCCGCGCACCACGTCTTTCAGGAACGGGTTCACCTGCAGCACGCTCATGAGGTTGTCGAGTACCGCGAAGATCGCGACCCCGCCGATGGTGCCCCAGATCGATCCGCGTCCGCCGGCGAGCAGGGTGCCGCCCAGGACCACGGCCGCGATGGAGAGCAGATCGTAGCCGCCCTGGACGCCCACGGTCGGGCTGCCGACGCCGAGACGACTGGCGAGCAGCAGACCGGCGATCCCGGCGAAGACCGAGCACAGCACGTGCGCCCAGATCAGCGGTCGGCGCGTGCGCACGCCCGACAGTCGGGCGACCTCCGAGTTGCCTCCCACCGCGAACAGGTGGTGCCCGAAGCTGCTGCGCGCGAGCATGAAGGCGACGAGGCCGGCGAGTGCGAGCATCACGATGGTGGAGACGGGCACGGGGCCGACCCCCGTGGCGCCGAAGAGCTGGAACGCCCAGGGCACTTCACCGGCCGTGCCCTGGTAGTTGGTGTCGAGATACCCCTTGAGCATGAGGCCGACGCCGAGCGTCGTGACGAAGCCGTGCACGTTCAGGAAGGTGACGATCATGCCGTTGGCGAGCCCGACGAGCGCAGCGACGGCGAGCGCGAGCAGCACGCCCGGCAGCACCATGCCGGTCTCGCCGTTCATGGTCTGCGCCGCGATGAGGCTCGTCAGGCTGACCACGTAGGGCACGGAGAGGTCGAGCGATCCGCCGAGGATCACGAGGGTCTGCCCGATCGCGACGAACCCGAGCACGCTCATGCCGGTGAGGATGTCGCGGATGCTCCCCGGGCTGAAGAGGTTGCGACCGACGGTGGAGACGAGAATCGCGCTCAGCACGAGCACGACGATCAGAGCGATGTAGACGATCGCGGTGGTGTCGAGGCGCTTGAGGCGCGCGGGGAGTGCGATGCTCATGCCGCACCTCCCGCTTCGACGGCGCCGGTCGCAAGCGCCAGCACGGTTTCCTCTGACGAGCCGGCCGGCAGCTCGCCGGCGATGCGACCGTCGCGCATCACGAGAATTCGATCGGCCATGCCGATCACCTCCGGGAGTTCACTCGACACGAGCAGGATCGCCACCCCGCGCTTCGCCAAATCGCGGATGAGACGGTACACGGCGACCTTCGCGCCGACATCGATACCGCGGGTCGGTTCGTCGAGCAGCACCACACGGGGTTCGGTGGCCAGCCACTTCGCGAGTACGACCTTCTGCTGGTTGCCTCCCGACAGCGCCTGCACCTCCTGCTTCGGGCCGCGGCTCACGAGTTCGAGCGACTCGAACACGCCGGGAATCGTGGCGCGTTCTCGGCGCGTCCGGCGCGGGAAGACGCTGCGGATCGCGAGCAGTGCGTTGTCGAGGATCGACTGATTCAGTGCGAGACCGGTGCGCTTCCGATCCTCGGTGACGAGGGCGATGCCCAACCGCACGGCCTGGCGCGGGGAGCGGATGGCGCGGGCGGACCCGGCGATCTTGAGCGTGCCGCGGGTGAACGGAGCCGCTCCGAAGATCGCTTCGACGAGTTCCGTGCGACCCGAGCCCTGGAGACCCGAGAGCCCGACGACTTCCCCCGCACGCACATCGAGGTCGATGCCGTCGAGTTGCGTGTTGCCCCCGTCGCGCACGTGCACGACGACCTCGCCGGGCGCCGTGCCCGGCACCGGATCAGGGAAGTAGGCGCTGATCGGGCGCCCCACCATGCGTCGCACGAGCGTCGGCTGATCCAGCGCCCCGACGGGGTCGCTCGACACCAGCGAGCCGTCCTTCATCACGGTGATGGTGTCGCAGAGATCGAAGATCTCCTTGAGCCGGTGGGAGACGTACAGGATCGCGACGCCGCGATCGCGAAGCCGTCGAATCACTCGGTAGAGGATCGCGACTTCGTGGTCTGCGAGCGCCGCAGTCGGCTCGTCCATCGAGATGACCCGCGCGTCGACCGAGAGCGCCTTCACGATCTCCACGATCTGCTGCTCGGCGACCGTCAGGCTCCCCACCTGCGAGCCAGGGTCGATTCCGGCGATGCCGAGGTCGTCGAGGAGGTCAGCGGTGGCGCGCCGCATGGCAGCGGTGTCGATGAGGCCGCGGCGACGGGGCTCGCGGCCGAGGAAGACGTTCTGCGCGACCGACCGGTCGGAGAGGAGGTTGAACTCCTGGAACACCGTCGCCACACCGGCGGCCGCCGCTTCGACTGGGTGCCCGAAGTCGACGCTCGCGCCGCCGAGGCGCACATCGCCTCCGTCGCGCCGGTAGACGCCGGCGACGATCTTCATGAGCGTCGACTTGCCGGCGCCGTTCTCGCCCACGAGCCCGTGCACGGTGCCGGGCACGAGATCGAGCGAGATGCCGTGGAGCACCTCGTTGCCGAAGAACTGCTTGCGGATGTCGATCACCGAAAGCACCGGAGCGCCGGTGGCGGCGGTTGGCGCGGGTGCTGGTGCCTCGTTCACGCTCATGCGGCGTCCACCTCCACCCAGCGACCCTCGCGCGCGGAGGCGAGCACGGCGTCCGTGATGTGCGCGGCGCGGTATCCGTCGGCGAAGGTCGGAAGCCCCTCGGGCTGTTCACCTGCGACGGCCGCGTATGCGTCGGCGACGAACGCATTGAAGGCGTCCTGATAGCCCTGCGCGTGACCCGCTGGGACATTCGAAAGCCGCGCGGCGTCGGGTGAGAGCGTATCGGGGTCGCGTCGCAGCAGCAGCGACTGATTGCGGCGCCCCACCCAGAGCAGTTCAGGATCCTCCTGCTCGAAGCGCACGCTCTCCTCGGCACCGGCGATCTCGAGTACGAGGCCGTTCTTGCGCCCGGGCGCGACCTGGGAGACGAGCAGCGAACCGATACCGCCGCCGGCGAGCTCGAGCGTCAGCGCGACCGCGTCCTCCGTGCTCACCTCCTGCCCGTTGCGCTCCGCGTGCACGGTGCGGGTCGAGGCGACGAGGCGCGTGATGCGGTCGCCGCTCACGAACTCCACGAGGTCGACGAGGTGCGATCCGATGTCCGCGAATGCGCGCGAGGGGCCCCCGGCGTCGGCGGCGACCCGCCAGTTGTCGTCTTGGGCGCCGAGCAGCCAGTCCTGCAAGTACTGACCGGACACGGTGACCACGGCGCCCGGCGCTCCCCCGGCGATGCGGGCGCGCGCCTCGCGCACCATCGAGTGGTAGCGATACACGAACGGCACGGCGCCGACGCGCCCTTCCGAATCGGCGAGTTCGACGAGTTCCCGGGCATCCGCGGCCGACGTCGCGAGCGGCTTCTCGCAGATCACATGCGAGCCCGCGAGGAGTGCGGCCCGCGCGAATTCGAGGTGACTCGTATTCGGAGTGCAGATGTGCACGACGTCGAGGGCCTCGGCCAG
The DNA here is from genome assembly GCF_037145595.1 of Leucobacter sp. USHLN154. Classification (NCBI taxonomy): domain Bacteria; kingdom Bacillati; phylum Actinomycetota; class Actinomycetes; order Micrococcales; family Microbacteriaceae; genus Leucobacter; species Leucobacter sp. USHLN154. The sequence continues at coordinate 124,508 of NZ_JBBCXF010000006.1, read as the reverse complement.
CAGTTGCTCCGCGCTCGACGCGCGCTCATAGCCCAGAGCGACGGCGGCGCGTTCGGAGCTGTGGCGACTCGAGGCGGCGAGCGCCGCGAGGCGCGCGCCCGTGAGCCGGGCGGCGTGGGTGTGTGTGCGGGCCATGAACCCGGCACCGAGCATTCCTACGCTCGGTGCCCGGCGAGACTCCATCGTCTGCGGGGACATGTGACTATTGTGTTTCCCGCCTCCCCACTTTTGTCAACTATTCTTCATAAGTAATCAAACCGTTACCCAAGTTCGACCTGTGGTTTACTGAAAGTGTGATCGTGCCATCTGCGCCCCCAGAACCTGGAGCCTCGACCGCCGGAGCGCTCCTGCAGCTGTTCCGCGACGGAGCGCCACGCACACGGGCGAATCTCGCCCAACTCACCGGACTGTCACGCCCCACCGTCGCCCAGCGCATCGACCAGCTGATCGACCTCGGTCTCATCGCCCCCGTCGCCGACGCGGCCTCCACCGGTGGACGACCCTCGGCGCAGCTCGCCTTCAACCCGCGCGCCCGCGTCGTGCTCGCAGCCGACCTGGGCGCCCTGCACGCCCGCGTGGCGGTCACCGACCTGCGCGGCGAACTCCTCGCCGAGATCTCGACACCGCGAGAGATCTCCTCCGGCCCCGAGGCGGCGATCGACTGGATCCTCGACTCCGCCGAAGAGCTCCTCCCCAGCCTCGGCTACGACGTTTCGCAGGTCGCCGGAGTCGGCATCGGCGTCCCCGGTCCCGTCGAGTTCTCGACCGGGCGGCCGATCAATCCGCCCATCATGCCCGGATGGGACCGCTTCGACATCCCCTCAGCCATCCGCGCCCGGATCGACGCGCCCGTGCTCGTCGACAATGACGTGAACATCATGGCTCTCGGTGAACTCTCCACCTCTTGGAACGGTGTCACCGACCTCATCTTCGTGAAGGTGGCGAGCGGGATCGGCGCCGGAATCGTCTCGGGCGGATCACTCCGCCGCGGAGCCAACGGAGCTGCGGGCGACATCGGGCACATCGCCCTCGCCCGGGCTGCAGACACGCCGTGCCCGTGCGGCAATCGCGGCTGCCTCGAAGCCGTCGCCTCGGGGCGCGCGCTCGCCCGCGAGCTGAGCACCGAGGAGACGCCCCTGCACCGCCCGAGCGAGGTGGTCGCGCTCGCGAAAGCCGGCGACGTGCACGCCATTCAGCTGATCCGGCAGGCGGGGCGCGACATCGGAGAGGTGCTGACCGCGTGCGTCTCGATCATGAACCCCTCGGCCATCGTCATCGGCGGCACCATGGCGCAGGCGGCAGAGCATCTCGTCGCCGGCGTGCGCGAGGTCGTCTACGCGCGGTCGATCCCGCTCTCCACGGAGCAGCTCACCATCGCGCCGTCGCTCGCCGCAGGCAACGCCGCGATCTACGGCGCCGCGCAGCTCGCCATCGACGCCGCACTCGCACCGGAACGCATCACCGCAGCCCTCGGAGGGTAACGAATCCCGTTACGGAACGGTGTACCCTGCCGCACGGAAGAGCTCGTACCACTCGGCGCGCGTCAGCGTGACATCCGAGCCCTGGGCCGCGGCGGCAACGCGGTCGGGCGACGTCGTTCCGAGCACCACCTGCATGCGCGCCGGGTGGCGGGTGATCCACGCAACGGCGATCGCTTCCGGCGGCACCCCGTACTGCGCGGCGAGGCGCTCGATCACCGTGTTCAGCTCGGGATAGCGATCCGACCCCAGGAAGGGGCCGTCGAAGAAGTTCGCCTGGAAGGGCGACCAGGCCTGCACGGTGATGTCGTGGAGCCGGCAGTAGTCGACCACGCCGTCGTCGCGGGTCACGGATTGCGGTAGGCCCTGCATGTTCGCGGCGATGCCCTGAGCGATCATCGGCGAATGCGTGATCGACAGCTGCAGTTGATTCGCGACGAGCGGCTGGGTCACGTACTTGCGCAACAGGTCGATCTGCCGAGGCGTGTGGTTCGAGACACCGAAGGCGCGCACCTTGCCTGACGCCGAGAGCTCGTCGAACGCCCGCGCCACCTCTTCCGGCTCGACGAGCGCGTCGGGCCGGTGCAGCAGCAGAATGTCGAGGTAGTCGGTGCCGAGGGCGTCGAGCGAACCGTGCACCGACTCCACGATGTGCTCGTACGAGAAATCGAAGTAGGGGCCGTCTTTCACGATGCCAGCCTTCGACTGGATCACCCACTGCTCCCGCTCCGACGGCGTCAGACGCAGGGCCTCCGCGAAACGGCGCTCGCACCCGTGCAGCGGGTCCCCGTAGATGTCGGCATGGTCGAGGAAGGTGATGCCGGCATCGCGCGCGGCTCCCACGAGCGTGCGCACCTCGTCGTCTGACTTGTCTTGGATGCGCATCAGCCCCAGCACGACGTCGGAAACGATGAGGTCGGTGCCCGGCAGTGTGAAAGTCCGCATGCGGCTCACACTACCGGGCGACGGCGATCACGTCAGCGGGTTTCCCGTCAGGCGGAAGCGGCCGTAATATTCGCGAGCTCCGCATCCGAGAGCTCGAGCGACAGCGACGCGAGCAGGGCGGGCAGCTGCTCGAGATTGCGTGCGCTGGCGATTGGCGCCGCGACCGTCGGCTGCTGCCGCAGCCAGGCGAGGGAGACCGCGGCGACCGGCGCGTCGTGGGCTGCGGCCGCGGCGTCCAACGCCTCCAGCACGGCACGGCCACGGTCGTCGAGGTACTCAGCCGCCTCACCCGCGCGCGGGCTCGCGCCAGCAGCGGTTGCGTCATCGGCGTCGCGGTACTTGCCCGCGAGGAACCCCTTCGCCAAGGAGAAGTACGGGAACACCGCGAGTCCCTCCTCCTCGGCGACCGCGCGCAGCCCATTCGTCTCGAAATCGCGCTCGACGAGGTTGTAATGCGGCTGCAGCGCGACCGGCAGGTGGTATCCCCCGTCCCTCGCGATTCGGAACCACTCGGCGACCCGATCGGCCGTGTAGTTCGATACGCCGATCGCCCGCACCTTGCCCGAATCGACGAGCTCCGAGAAGACGGCGACGGTCTCCTCGAGCGGGGTCTCGGCGTCATCGAAGTGCGCGTAGTAGAGGTCGATGCGATCCGTCTGCAACCGCTGCAGCGAAGCATCTGCCGCGGCGCGCACATTCGCCGGGGCGAGGCCGGAGAAGTCGGGGTGCGTCGACACCTTCGTCGCGAGAACGACGGAATCGCGGTTGCGGCGCTCGGCGAACCATTCGCCAATGATCGTCTCGGATTCACCGCCGGAGTTGCCTGGCGCCCACGCCGAGTATCCGTCAGCGGTGTCGACGAAATCACCCCCACCCGCCAAGAACGCGTCGAGCACGTCGAACGACGCGGCTCGATCCGCCGTCCAGCCGAAGACGTTGCCGCCCAGTGCGAGCGGTGCAATGTCGAGGTCGGAGGTGCCGATGCGGGTCCGTGCGGACTGTCCAGCCTGGGTCATGAGATCTCCTTCGCGGTTCGGGCCACCCTGCGGTGCTTCCACTGGAAGCTAACCGGGCGCCCCGCGCGCGCATTCCTTTGTGACGCGGTGCGACAGGCGCGCACAGCCCCGCACCATCTCGCCGCATCAGACGCGGAATTATACGTCACAACGCGATCTTTTGACAGCACTCCTCGGATTCCCTGTATAACGGCGACCATTGAATCCCAGAACGAGAGGAAAAGTGAGACCGACGATGAACCTCATGGCGCACGCTCCACATATCGCTCTGATCGAGTTGCAAGAAAGGCTGAACAAGCGCATGGCTATCGAGTACGCAGAACACCCCTTCTCCGAGTTGCCGACGGAGGAACAACGGGAAGTGCTGGCACGCATGGCTCGGGAGCGCCAAGCACGCTGGGAGGCCGCAATGCGGGAGGCGGGTCGCACGACATCGCGCATCCCCGACGCATCGGCGCGTCGTTATGCGGATACGGTACGCCCCACAGGGGACGGGTCCATTCCGCTCATTCATGGGTGAAGCGGGTGAACCCTCCGAACTGCTGCACGGCGGTCGACGCAGCCTCGGAGGCGCGTCGGCCGAGATCCCGCGCTGATTCGTCACGGATCAGACCCGCCACGAGACCCGCGACGAAGGCGTCGCCGGCACCGGTGCGGTCGACGACGGGAGCGTCTCCGAACGGGAATAACTGGGAGCCCCCTTCCCAGGCCACGAGATCACCCGCCCCCGAGACGGACAGTGCGACGACGGACGGGCCGCGGCGCAGGAGCTCTTCCGCCGCCCGCTGGGCATCGTCCGTGCTCGCGATCGTGCGCCCGGTGAGCGCCTCGGCTTCGTCTGCATTCGCTCGGACGACGTGTGCGTGCGCGAGCAGGGGCGCCCCGTATGCACCGTCGGCGCCACCTTCGACGGCACCGTCGAGGACGATTCGGGCATTCGGCGCGAGTTGGGCCGCGCGCAGCAGCACCGCGGCGGGTTGGCGCAGCTGGAGCACGACCACGCGCGCCGCTTCGAGCACCGGTGCAGCGCGGCGGAGGTCTTCCTCACGCACGTCCGCTTCCGGCGGCACGTGCTCGAAGATCCGGCGCTCGCCGGCGCCGGTCACGAGATCGAGGAACAACGACGTCGCACCGCGCCGCGCAACCGGTGCAGTGTCGATGCCGAGTTCGTGCGCATCTTCGAGTACCGCCTCGCCGGCACGGTCGGCGCCGAGCGCCGCGATCAGCGTGACGTGACACTCGGGGCTGAGCTGCCGAACCCCGGAGGCGATGTTCGCGCCTTTTCCGCCGAGTCGTTCCATGCGTTCCGAGACGCTCGCCGACGCGCCGGCTTCTGGAAGAGTCGTCGCGCCCAGCGCGAGATCCCTCCCGGCAGACCCCACGACGACCACGCGCTGCGAATTCTCGGCGACCATGTCGATCATGGTAGATCGCGCTCATGACCGGCGGCACAGGGTTGCCGACGCCTGAGGCGACCGGTAGACCGAACGCGCGCCGCTGCTGGGCACCCCTCAGCGATCGCCGCGCTCGCCCCGCTACGCTGGCCTGCAGAGCAAGAGGCCTGGGGGTGGCGCGTGGACGGGGATCATGACTCGACCGTATCCGTCGTGATTCCCGTGAAAGACGACGCGCCGCTGCTGGCCCGCTGCCTCCGCGCACTCGCGGAGCAGACGCGCGCGCCGCACGAGATCATCGTCGTCGACAACAACTCCCAGGACGACTCTGCCCGAGTCGCACGTGACGCCGGCGCGACCGTGGTTCCCTGCGCAGCGCCGGGCATTCCGGCGGCGAGCGCGACCGGCTACGACGCGGCGTCGAGCGACTACGTGCTGCGCCTCGACGCGGACTGCCTGCCCGAGCCGACGTGGATCGCGACCTTCGCCGGGGCGCTCGACGCGCGGCGCGATGTCGCCGTCGTCACCGGAGGCGCGCACTTCGTCGACGGGCCGAAGCCGCTCCGGCGGATCGCCGCGGCGATCTATCTGGGCATGTACGTCGCGACGACCTCTCCGGCGCTCGGACACTCGCCGGTCTTCGGATCGAACCTCGGGTTCCGGCGCTCGGCCTGGCTCGCCGTGCGCGACGAGGTGCATCTGCACGCCGGCATCCACGACGACCTGGACCTCGCGTATCACTTCGGCGAGCGGCACCGCATTCGTCGTGTGCGCACGCCGGTGATGGGCATGTCGATGCGGCCGCTGTCGTCGGTCGGCGGGTTCGCGCGACGCACCGCATGGGCGTTCCGCACGGTGCTGCTGCACTGGCCCGCCGATTTTCCGTCGGTGCGGTGGATCCGCCTCGCGTTACGGCGCGTGCTGCATCGGCTGGGCGTCCCGACTCCGCGCGCAGCACGGACGCGGCAGGCGCGAGCGTGAGTGCGAGGATCCTCGGGGATGCGACCGCCGAGCCGTCACCCTCCGTGCGTGTGATGACCGCGAACATCCGCCGGCGTCTCGACCGCTGGACGCGACGGGCCGACCGGTGGCCGCTGCGCCGTGATCGGCTGCGGCGACAGCTCCAGATCGCACGCCCGCATCTGCTGGGCGCGCAGGAGGCGCTGCCGAGTCAGACGCGATGGGTGCGCGAATCGCTCGGCGAGGGCTATCGCTTCGTCGGCCACGGCCGAGGCGCCTGCGGTGGCGGCGAAGGCTGCCCCGTGTTCTACGACGCGACCCGGCTGGAGCTGCTCGACTGGCGCCAGGTCGCACTCTCCGACACCCCGGACCGCGCCGGTTCACGCAGCTGGGGCAACCTGATCCCGCGCGTCGCGGTCATCGCGCATCTCCGCGACCGTCTCACGTCGACGGAGTTCCGCTGCATCAACACGCATCTCGATCATCTGAGCGGGCGCTCGCGGCTGCGTTCCCTGGAGTACCTGCGCGACAAGATCGCGGCCGAGGCTGGTCCGGCGATCCTCACCGGCGATCTCAACACCGGTCCGGGATCCCCAGCCCTCGATGCGCTTCTCGACGGGGGCGCGCTCGACGACGCGTGGCGCAGCGCGGGCGAACGAGGCAGCGCCGAGTACGCCACCTACGCGAACTACCGCACTCCCAGGCTCGGGCGTCGGCTCGACTGGATCGTGACGACCACCGACATCGATGTGGATCGCGTGGAGATGCTGACGGAGCCCGTGCTGGGCGGTTGGCCGTCTGATCATCTGCCCGTGCTCGCCGAGATGCGACTTCCGCAGCGACTCCCGACGCACCTCCTCAGGAGAGGCAGGGGAACCGGATGAAGGCGAACTTCTTGCGCCCCCCGCGGGGCGGCGCGGAGTACCTGGCCGACGCCCTGCGCATCATCGGCCTGCTCGGGGTGATCGGTGCGGCGATCTGGCTCGAGCCCACCGATGCGGGAATTCTGGCGCTCACCCTTCCCGCGCTCGTCGCACCGCGGTTCCTCGGGGCGCGTGCCGGGTTCGACATCCCATTCTCGATCATCGTGCTGCTCGCCGCGTGGAGCAACGTCATCGATCTCTATCGCACCGTCGATGGCTGGGACATCGTGATGCACGTCGTCTGCATGGGCGCGCTCGTGCCGATCGCGTATCTCCTCCTCGCGCACTGGAGCATCGTGCCGTCCACGTCGTCCCCGACGTTCCGCAAGCGCGTGCCGATCGTGCTCTACCCCGTGCTCGGGCTGGCGCTCGGCGCGGTCTGGGAGATGATCGAATGGGCCGGATTCGTCTTCGTCAGCGACGACATCTTCGTGGAGTACCACGACACGATCAGCGACATGGCGGTCGGGGCGCTCGGGGCGCTCGCGGCTGGCATCGTGCTCGCAGGGGTGCGCCTCGACCGGGACTGATCGAGGCGCACCCCCCCCCACCGAGCCGTTTCCTAAACCGCTGGCATCACCGAGAGTTCAAGCCCGTCTCCGTCGGCCGCGACATCGACGCGCACCGCAGAACCGTCGCGCACTTCTCCCGACAGGATCGCACGCGCGAGCCGGTCGTCGATCTCCTTCTGCATGAGACGCCGCAACGGCCTGGCGCCGTAGATCGGATCGTATCCCCGCGATGCGAGCCAGCTGCGTGCGTCAGGGGTCACCGCGAGCGTAAGGCGCCGATCCGCCAATCGCAGTTGCAACCGGTCGATCGACAGTTCGACGATCTGCGCGAGGTCGGCGACGCTCAGCGGGTGGAAGATCACCATCTCGTCCAGACGATTGATGAACTCGGGCTTGAACGCGCGCCGAACTGTCTCGCGCACCGCGCTCTCCTTGTCGCTCCACACCATGTCGGGGTCGATCAGGTACTGGCTGCCGAGGTTCGATGTGAGGATCAGGATGACGTTGCGGAAGTCGACCGTGCGGCCCTGCCCGTCGGTCAGGCGTCCGTCGTCAAGCACCTGCAGCAGCACGTCGAAGACCTCGGGGTGCGCCTTCTCGACCTCGTCGAGCAGTACGACCGAGTACGGCCGACGCCGCACCGTCTCGGTGAGCTGACCGCCCTGCTCGTACCCGACGTATCCCGGAGGAGCGCCGACGAGCCGCGAGACCGAGTGCTTCTCGCCGTATTCCGACATGTCGATGCGCACCATGGCGTGCTCGTCATCGAAGAGGAACTCGGCGAGCGCCTTGGCGAGCTCGGTCTTGCCGACACCGGTGGGCCCGAGGAAGAGGAAGGATCCGGTCGGCCGATTGGGGTCGGCGATGCCGGCGCGCGTGCGTCGCACGGCGTCGGAGACGGCGCGCACCGCCTCGCCCTGGCCGACCAGCCGCTTCGCGAGCTCGTGCTCGAGCGCGAGCAGCTTCTCGGTCTCGCCCTGCAGCAGGCGCCCGACGGGAATTCCCGTCCACGCCGCCACGACACCGGCGATGTCCTCGTCGGTGACCTGGTCGTTGACCATGCGCTCCTCGCCGTCGACCGCTCCCTGCGCTTCGGCGTCCTCGGCCTCGGTGAGCTGCTTCTGGATGACGGGGATCTCGCCGTACAGCAGCTTGGACGCCTTTTCCAGCTTGCCCTCGCGCTGGGCGACTTCAGCCTCCATCCGCAACTGGTCGAGCTTCTCACGGAGCGCGCCGACGCGGTTCAGCGAGTCGCGCTCGCGCTCCCACCGCGCTTCGAGCTCGTCGAGCTCCGACCGCTTCGCAGCGAGATCGTCACGGAGTTTCGCGAGGCGCTCCTTCGAGGCGTCGTCCTTCTCCTTCTTCAGAGCGAGTTCCTCGAGCTTCAGGCGATCCACTGCACGCCGCAGCTCATCGATCTCGACCGGAGCGGAGTCGATCTCCATGCGCAGGCGGCTCGCCGCCTCGTCGATCAGATCGATGGCCTTGTCCGGCAGCTGCCTGGCCGTGATGTACCGGTCGGAGAGAGCCGCTGCAGCGACGAGCGCGGAATCGGCGATGGTCACCTTGTGGTGCGCCTCGTACCGCTCCTTCAACCCGCGGAGGATCGCCACCGTGTCCGTCACGGACGGTTCGCCGACGTAGACCTGCTGGAAGCGACGCTCGAGCGCGGCGTCCTTCTCGATGTACTCGCGGTACTCGTCGAGGGTGGTGGCTCCGATGAGCCGCAGTTCGCCTCGGGCGAGCATCGGCTTGAGCATCTGCGACGCCGCGACCGAGGACTCTCCGCCGCCTGCCCCCATGAGCGTGTGCAGCTCGTCGATGAACGTGATGAATTTGCCGTCGGAATCCTTGATCTCCTGCAGCACCGCCTTCATGCGCTCTTCGAACTCGCCGCGGTACTTGGCGCCCGCGATGAGTGCTGAGATGTCGAGGGAGATGAGCTCCTTGTTCTTCAGCGACTCCGCGACGTCGCCCGCGACGATGCGCTGGGCGAGCCCTTCGACCACGGCGGTCTTGCCGACGCCGGGGTCGCCGATGAGCACCGGGTTGTTCTTGGTGCGACGCGTGAGCACTTGGCTGACGCGTCGGATCTCGGAGTCGCGTCCGATGACTGGATCGAGCTTGCCCGACCGGGCGACCTCGGTCAGGTTGACTCCGAACTGCTCGAGCGCCGACTGCTGCTCGTCTTCGCCCTGGGCGGGCGTCCAATTGGCCTGCATGTGGGGTCCTCTCTCGATCAATCTCGGTGTGCGGGCGACTTTTCTGGTTGGTGATCAGGGAGTCCCGCAAACTTGAGTGAATATGACTCAAGTTTAGCCGCTCCTGCAAGAATGCGCTAGGACCGGGCTCCGATCATCCGTCCGATGAGCCGCTGCGCCGGCGCCGACAGCAGCATGACGAGCATCGACCAGTACCCGAGAGCGGGAATCGCGAGCGCGAGCAGCAGCGCAGCGCCGAAGAGGATCACGAGCGAGAGATCGAGCGCGAGCCCTTCGAGCACGGCGCCGCGGGGCGCGCGGTGCAGTGCGGGGTGCGCGCGGAGAAAGAGGCGCACGAACAGGGATGCCAGAGCGGCGAGGACCAGACTGCCGATGTACAGCGTTCTCGCGACGCCGTCGTCATCATCCATGCGCCCGGCGATCGCGGTGGCGACGGGAAGCCAGACGATCGTGAGCAGCCAGCCCGCCAGCAGCCACATGAATGACGACGTCACGCGCTCGACATCGGCGAAGAGCCGGTGATGGATCATCCAGAACATGGCGATCAGCACGAAACTCAGCACGAAGCTCAGCAGCTGCCCCGTGTGATCACCGAGCCAGGTCAGCGCATCGTCGCCGGCTCCGGCGACCTCGCCCACGCTCTCCATGAGCGGCAGGATCAGGAGCGTGAGGGCGATCGCGACGACGCCGTCGACGAACGCGGTGACGCGCTCAGCGCCGGATCCGACCTGCTCACGGGGTACGGCCTCAGCTGCCATGTGGTCAGTGTAAGCGCGGGCGTCCCTCACGCGCAGCTGTCGTCTTCCGGCGCCCGATAGCCTGGGTACGACCCGTACCCGACCTCGAAGGAATCACACTGATGTCGAAGATCGCCCTCGTGCGCAAGCCCAGCCCCCTGCTCGACAACGGAATCGTCGACCACATCGAGAAGGTGGCGGTCGACCTCGAGCGCGCGCTCGAGGAGTGGCAGGGGTACGTTGCGGCGCTGCGCTCGCACGGCTGGGAGACGATCGAGGTCGATGCCGCCGACGATTGCCCGGATTCCGTGTTCATCGAAGACACGGTCGTGATGTTCCGCAACGTCGCCGTGATCTCGCGCCCCGGTGCCGACAGCCGCAAGCCCGAGACCGCCGGCACGCGCAAAGCACTCGAAGAGCTCGGCCTGCCGATCGCCGAGATTCGCGAACCCGGCACCCTCGACGGCGGCGACGTGCTCAAGATCGGCGACACCGTCTACGTCGGCCGCGGCGGCCGCACGAACGCCGAGGGCGTCGCGCAGCTGCGTCGCATCCTGGCCCCGCTGGGCGCGAAGGTCGTCGGCGTCCCGGTCACGAAAGTGCTGCACCTCAAGACCGCGGTGACCGCGCTCCCCGACGGCACGGTCATCGGCTACCCGGAGTTCGTCGACAACTCCGACATCTTCGATCGCTTCCTCCCCGTCCCGGAGCCGCACGGCACGGCCGTCGTCTGCTTGAGCGAATCCGAGCTCATCATTTCCGCTTCCGCTCCCCGGACCGCGGAGATGCTGCGCGACCTCGGGTACACCGTGACCGAGGTCGCGCTCGCGGAGTACGAGAAGCTCGAGGGCTGCCCCACCTGCCTCTCGGTGCGTGTGCGCAACGCCCACTGAGACGTCCAGCTGATCCCGCGCGGTACGGCAACCGGCTGTTCGTGCCGCCAGCGTGCACGTACGCTGGCCCCATCCATCACCCGCCGGGAGGCCACGCATGAGCGCACTGATCACCACCGCACCACCCCGGGCGACGCCCCTGCAGCATGTCGCCCGGGTGCTTCTGGGGCTCGCGCTCCTGTTCGCAGGGATCGCTCACCTCACGTTCGCACGCCGCGATTTCCAAGCGCAGGTGCCCGATTGGGTGCCCGCAGACAAGGATTTCGTGGTCGTGGCCTCCGGCATCGTCGAGATCAGCCTGGGCGGCGCGGTCGCCGTGCTCGGCAGGCTGCGGGTGCCGATCGGCTGGGTGATCGCGGGGTTCTTCATCGCAGTGTTCCCCGGCAACATCTCGCAGTTCGTGACCCGCTCAGACGCGTTCGGGCTCGACAGCGATGCCGCGCGCGGGATCCGGCTGGTGTTCCAACCGCTCCTCGTGCTCTGGGCCCTGTGGTCGTGCGGAGCACTCCAGGCGATGCGACGCGGGCGCTGAGCGCCGGCGGTTACACGTGCCGCAGATCCTCCGCAATCGCGGCGGTCGTCTCCAGCAGACGCGGAACATGCTCCTCGCGGAGCCGAGCGAGCGAGTCTCTGCTCGCACTCGTCGACACGTTCACCGCCGCGGCGACGGACCCATCGCGGCGACGCACCGGGGCGGCAGCAGATCGCAGCCCCACCTCGAGCTCGCCGTCGACGATCGCCCACCCCTGCTCGCGCACGCGCAGGAGTTCAGCGCGGAGCCGCTCGGGGTCGGTGAGGGTCCGTTGCGTGAGCGCGGGCGTCGGAGCATGCGCGAGCACGGTCTCGGCCTCCGATTCGGGCAACGCCGCGAGCAGTACCCGCCCCATGCTCGTCGCGTAGGCGGGGAAGCTGGTGCCGATGGTGATGCCGACGGTCATGATGCGCCGCGTCGGCACCCGGGCGACGTAGACGATGTCGCTGCCCGCGAGCACCGCGGCCGACACCGATTCGCCGGTCTCACGTGAGAGCCGCTCGAGGTGCGGCTGCATCACCTCGGGAAGCGAAAGGGCGGAGAGGTAGCTGAACCCCAGTTCGAGCACTCGCGGGGTCAGGGCGAAGGCGCGTCCGTCCGACCGCACGTACCCGAGCGTCTCGAGCGTGCGCAGAAACCGCCGCGCAGCCGCCGCAGGAATTCCGGCCCGCCGTGAAACGTCGCTGAGGCTGAGCTCCGGATGCTCCGCGTCGAAGGCCCGGATCACGGCGAGCCCGCGCGCGAGCGACTGCACGAAGTCGCCGCTCGCCGCCTCGCCCGCGGGTTCTGAATGCGCATTCACGCGCCCACCTTACCGGCCCGACCCGGTGGCCTCCGCACGTGTCATCGTTCGAGCACGACGGCGAGCCCCTGCCCCACTCCGATGCAGATCGCGACCACGGCGACGCCCCCGCCGAGACGCCGCAACCCGTGAGCCGCCCGCCCGATGATGCGCCCCCCTGATGCTCCGAGCGGGTGCCCGATCGCCAGCGCGCCACCGTGCACGTTCAACCGTTCCGGGTCGAGCTCCGGCCACCCGGCCAGGCAGGCGAGCGACTGCGACGCGAAGGCTTCGTTCAGTTCGACGAAGTCGACGTCGGACCAGCTGCGCCCGGATCGCGCGAGCGCCCGATTCGCCGCCTCGATCGGAGCGATGGGGAAGAGGTCGGGATCCACACCGTGCGTCGCGCGCCCCGTGATGCGGGCGAGCGGTTCTGCGGCGATCGCCCCCTCGCCGCCGATGAGGACCGCCGATGCGCCGTCGTTGATCGACGAGGCGTTCGCCGCGGTGACGGTCCCGTCGGCCGCGAACAGCGGTCGTAGGGCGGCGAGCTTCTCGACGGTCGAACCGTCGCGTATCCCCTCGTCTCGAGCGAGCTCCGCTCCCGGCACCTGCACGATCTCGTCGTCGAACACTCCGTCCGCCCACGCCGCCGACGCCCGCTGATGCGAGCGCACCGCGAACGCGTCCTGGCGCTCGCGCGAAATGCTCCACTCGCGTGCGATCCTCTCGGCGGACTCGCCATTCGAGATGCTCCACGGCGCGGGGAACGCCGGGTTCACCATGCGCCACCCGATGGACGTGTTCCACATCGTCTGGTTGCCGACCGACGGCCACGGCTTCGCCGACTTCTCAACGACGAAGGGAGCCCGGCTCATCGATTCGACGCCGCCGGCCAGCACGATCTGAGCGTCGCCGGATTCGACCGCTCGCGCGGCCTGGATCACCGCTTCGACCGACGATGCGCAGAGCCGATTGACGGTCGTTCCCGTGACGGTGGTGGGGAAGCCTGCGAGCAGGGCGCCGAAGCGCGCGACGTTGCGGTTGTCTTCGCCCGCTTGATTCGCATCGCCGAAGATCACATCGTCGATGCGCCCGGGGTCGATGCCGGTGCGCTCCGCACTCGCCCGCATCACGGTGGCAGCGAGGTCGTCGGGGCGCACTCCGGAGAGAGCTCCTCCGGCGCGGCCGAACGGCGTGCGCACCGCATCGTAGATGAATGCTCCGGTCATGATCGTCCCTCCGCAGTCGCATCCGTGAGGCGCAGGCCCGTGGCCGCCTCGAGCATCGGTATCGAGTTATCGCCGAACAGCTCGCGCACGGCGAACCCGTCCTCGGTCACCTCGAAAACGGCGTGATCGGTGTAGACCCGCGAGACACACGCGGTGCCGGTCAACGGATACGAGCCGGCCGCGACGAGTTTCGACTCCCCCTGCTTCGTCAGCAGGTCGGTCATCACGTACACGTGCTTCGCCCCGATCGCGAGATCCATCGCCCCGCCGACGGCCGGAATCGCCCCGGGAGCCCCGGTCGACCAATTGGCGAGATCCCCGTTGGAGGCGACCTGGAACGCCCCGAGCACGCACACGTCGAGGTGACCCCCGCGCATCATGCCGAAGGAGTCCGCGTGGTGGAAGTAGGCGGCGCCGGCGACGGCGGTCACCGCCTGCTTGCCTGCGTTGATGAGATCGGGATCGACGCGTCCGGCGGCAGGTGCTCGACCCATGCCGAGCATGCCGTTCTCAGTGTGCAGGATGATCTCGGCGTCGTCCGACAGGTAGTCGGCGACCAGAGTCGGCGCACCGATGCCGAGGTTGACGACGGACCCCTCGGCGATGTCGGCTGCGATGCGTGCCGCGAGCTCCTCGCGGGTGATGCGGGTGCTCATGCGACGTCCCCCTCGGCCTGCACCGGCGCTCCTGCGAGGTCCACGCCTCCCACGAAGACGCCGTCGCGCAACCAACGGCGCTCGCCGACGGCGACCACGCGATCCACGTAGATGCCGGGAGTCACCACGACCTCGGGATCGATGTCGCCGAGCGGGACCACCGTGTCGACTTGCGCGATCGTCGTCTGCGCGGCCGCCGCCATGATCGGACCGAAATTGCGCGCGGTCTCGCGATAGACGAGGTTGCCCCAGCGATCGGCGTTCCACCCACTGATCAGCGCGAAGTCGGCGCGAATCGGGTACTCGAGCGCGTATGCTCGCCCAGCGATCTCGCGGATCTCCTTGCCTGCCGCGAGTTCCGTGCCGACGCCCGTGGGGGTGTAGAAGGCGCCGATGCCGGCGCCGGCCGCGCGGATCCGCTCCGCGAGGTTGCCCTGCGGCACCAGTTCGAGCTCGATCGCGCCTGCGCGATAGAGCCCGTCGAACACCCAGGAATCCGCTTGTCGGGGGAACGAGCAGATGATCTTGCGTACGCGACGCTCGGCGAGCAGCGCGGCGAGGCCGTCGTCACCGTTTCCCGCGTTGTTGTTCACGATCGTGAGGTCGCTCGCGCCGTGGGCGATGAGTGCGTCGATCAACTCGATGGGCTGCCCGGCTCTGCCGAATCCGCCGATCATCACCGTAGCGCCGTCGTGAATGCCCGCCACCGCGGCCGCGGGATCCGGCACCGTCTTGTCGATCATGAACGCGTCATTTCGCACAGCGAAGTATAGTTCGTCATGCGAACACACTACCCGATTGCGGCGGTGGGGCACACCCCTGGTCGTCCGCACCGCGTGCTGGCAGACTGGGCCGATGCCTCTTACCGCACTGATCACCGGCGCATCGACAGGACTCGGAGCCGAGTTCGCCCGGCAGCTCGCCGCCGCAGGCGTCGACCTCGTGCTCGTCGCACGCGACCGCGAACGGCTCGAGATCCTGGCCTCCGAGCTGCGGGATCGCCACGGCATCGACGCCTCCGCGCTGCCAGCCGACCTCACCCGCGCTCCCGACCTGGAGCGGGTGGCGGGCCGGCTCAGCGCGCGGGATCGTCCCGTCGACATCCTCGTGAACAACGCGGGATTCGGTGTTGCCGACGGCTTCGAGACGAGCGAACTCGACGACGAGCGGAGGCTGCACGAACTGCTGTCATGGGTGCCGCTCCACCTGTCGCACGCCGCCGTCCCGGGAATGCTCGACCGGGGCTACGGCTGGATCCTGAACGTCGCCAGCGTCGCCGCATTCACGCCGACGGGCACCTACGGAGCCGCGAAGGCGGCGATCGTGTCGCTCTCGCGCTCCCTCAACGCGCGCTACCGCCGTCGCGGCGTGCGCGTGACCGCTCTCTGCCCGGGCCTGCTCGGCACCGAATTCCATGCGCGCATGGGAGAGGATCACCTGCCCCGCCTCCCACGGATCGCCTGGGCGAGCACCGCCCGCGTCGCGCAGGAGGGACTCTCCGCAGTTCGACGCGGCCGGAGCGTCCTGATCTCCGATTGGCGCTACCGACTCCTCGCGCCGCTCATCCACGTGCTGCCCGACCGACTGCTCGAGCGCACGTCGACGACGAACGACGGCGCGCTGAACTGAGCCCGAGCGGCACCCGCGCGGCCCGCACCGCACATTCATCCGACTCACTGCCCGCGCACGCCGAGCGGGCATAGGCTGAGGCAATGGTCAACTATCGGTATCTCGGAAACAGCGGCTTCAAGGTCTCGGAAATCACGTTCGGCAACTGGGTGACGCACGCGTCTCAGGTCGCCGACGACGCGGCGATCAAGACGGTGCACGCGGCGCTCGACGCCGGCATCACCACGTTCGACACCGCCGACACGTACGCGAACACCGCGGCCGAGGCCGTGCTCGGGCGCGCGCTGGAGGGGCAGCGACGCGAGGGTCTCGAGATCTTCACGAAGGTGTACTTCCCGACCGGCCAGAAGGGGCCGAACGACACCGGGCTGAGCCGCAAGCACATCCTCGAATCGATCAACGGCTCGCTCCGCCGCCTCGGCACCGATTACGTTGACCTGTACCAGGCTCACCGCTTCGACTACGAGACGCCGCTCGAAGAGACGTTCCAGGCGTTCGCCGACGTCGTGCGGCAGGGCAAGGCGCTCTACATCGGCGTCTCGGAATGGACCGCCGAGCAGCTGCGCGAGGGGCACCAGCTCGCGCGCGAATTCGGCGTGCAGCTCATCTCGAACCAGCCGCAGTACTCGATGCTGCACCGCGTGATCGAGGGGAAGGTCGTTCCGGCGTCCGAGGAGCTCGGCATCTCGCAGATCGTCTGGTCACCCATGGCGCAGGGCGTGCTCTCGGGCAAGTACCTTCCCGGACAACCGGTGCCCTCGGGTTCGCGCGCGACCGATGGCAAGAGCGGTGCGGAGTTCATGCGGAAGTTCTTGGACGACCGGATCCTCGAGGCCGTGCAGGGCCTGAAGCCGATCGCCGAGCAGGCCGGGCTCACCATGCCGCAGCTCGCGATCGCCTGGGTGCTGCAGAATCCGAACGTGGCCGCGGCCCTCGTGGGGGCCTCGCGACCCGAGCAGCTCGCCGACACGGTGAAGGCGTCAGGAGTCGTGCTCGACGCCGACACGCTCGCAGCCATCGACGATGCGCTCGGCGACATTCCCAATCGCGACGCCGAGGACACGTACGAGGTGTCGCCGAAGACCCGTCTGGTCTGATCCGGCCGGCCGCCTCCGGCCTGCCGCTCTCCGCCGAGCACGGGAGAGTGCGATGCGCTTGCGCACCGCACTCTCCCGTGTTAGTTTTGCCGCAAAACTACTTGGGGACCTCCCATGAACTGGAGTGATCAATGAAGATCGTCATCATCGGCGCCGGCATCGGCGGCCTCCTCAGCGCACTCAGCCTGCACGCCGCCGGCTTCGAGCACATCGAAGTCTACGAGCGATCCGAGGAGATCCGCGGCCTCGGCGTCGGCATCAACCTGCTGCCTCACGCGGTCCGCGAGCTCACCGAGCTCGGCATCGTCGACGACATCGCCGCACTCGGGGTCGAGCCGAGCACGCTCGCCTACTACAACCGCCACGGTCAGCCCATCTGGAGTGAGCCTCGCGGCACCGCCGCAGGGTACGCCTGGCCCCAGCTCTCCGTGCATCGGGGGCGGCTGCAGATCGCGCTCCGCGACCTCGTCGAGCAGCGCGTCGGCGACATCATCCGCACCGGGCACCGGGTCGTCTCCGTGGAACACGGGGAGGAGCAGGATCTGGCGCGGTTCACGACGGAGGCCGGCGAGGTCACCGTGTCGGCTGACATCGTGATCGCCGCCGACGGCATCCACTCGGCTGTGCGCGCAGAGCGCTACCCGGAAGAGGGAGCTCCCCCCTCCAACGGGCTCACGCTCTGGCGCGGTGTCGCGTACGCCGAACCGTTCCTCGACGGCAGCACGATGGTGATGGTGGGCGACGGCGAGCAGAAGTTCGTCGCGTACCCCCTCGGCCCGGTCGGAGACGACGGGCGCATGCCCATCAACTTCATCGCTGAGCAGCGGGGAGCAGGATCCGGCCAGGTGGACTGGAACCACCCCATCGACCCGAAGCCCATCGTCGAACTCTTCCGCAAGTGGGCGTTCGACTGGATCGACATTCCCGGCCTCATCGCGAGCGCCGACGAGATCCTCGAATATCCGATGGTGGATCGCGACGCGCTCCCGCAGTGGACGTTCGGGCGCACCACGCTCCTCGGAGATGCCGCGCATGCGATGTACCCCAACGGCTCGAACGGCGGATCGCAAGCGACCCTCGACGCCCGCACGCTGGCATTCCACCTCGCCCACGCCCCCACCCCGCGGGACGGCCTCCGCGCATACGAAGCCGATCGCCGACCGGCCACCGCTGCACTGCTCGAGCAGACGCGCCAGGCCGGCCCCGAGAAGGTGATGGTGCTCGCCGCGGAGCGTGCGCCTGAGGGCTTCTCGCACATCCACGACGTGATTCCCGAGGCCGAGCTGGCGGAAGTCGCGACCGCCTACAAGCAAGCCGCAGGGTTCCACCCGGAGATGCTGAACGCGCGCGCTTCGCTGTCCGTCGAACGCTGACCGATGACCGGCATCGTCGACTCCGCCCGCCTCGCCGGCGTCATCTCGCCCCTGCGGCGTGCGCTGCTCAGCGCCGCGCGGGCCGCCGGGGATCTTCCGGAGATTCCCGATTCTCAGATTCAGGTCATCCGCGCACTCCCCTCCGGCACGGCTCTCGCGCCCAGCGATCTCGCTGAGGCGCTCCACCTCGACCGCTCCACGGTGAGCAACCTGCTCGCCTCGATGCAGCGAGCCGGGCTCGTCGAGCGCCGACCGGACGAGGCCGACGGCCGACGCGTACTGGTGACGACCTCGGAACGAGCCAGGGCGCTCTTCACCGCCTACGACCGTGCGAGCACCCGCATTCTCGGGGAATCACTCGAAACGCTCGCCGGTGACGACCTGACCTCGATCGCCGCTGCACTGCCCGCACTCGAACGGCTGCTCGGCGCGCTCCTCAGCGCACACGATCCGAGTCTCCCCCGCGCCACCGAAGAACGGAGCACCTCATGACCCCTCCCGCAGCGCGCCCGTCGGAATCTGCGCTTCCGGCTCCCGGCCTCGAGCACGTGTTCGACGTCTCCGTCGAGCTCGGTGCGATCGAGGATCACGGTCGGACCCGAGCGGGCCACCGCAGAGTCATCCCGATTCTCGGGGGCAGCATCTCCGGGGACGTGAAGGCCGAGATCCTGCCGGGCGGCGCGGACTGGCAGATCGTGCGGACCGACGGCTCGATCGAGATCGACGGCCGCTACTCGGCGCGCACCGCCGACGGCGAGCTGCTCTACCTGCAGGCGTCGGGGGTGCGCAGCGGAGAACCGCACGTGCTCGAATCGTTGCTCAAGGGCGAGACGGTCGACCCCTCCGAGTACTATTTCCGCACCGTGGTCACGATCGAGACCTCGGCACCGGCGCTCGCGCACCTCGAACGATCGCTGTACCTCGCCGTCGCCCAGCGCACGGCGAGCGCTGTGCGCTACGCCACGTACCGCTTCGTGTGACACGACTCGGTGCGTCGCGTCGCGTCGCACGCCCGAGTGGCTGACGCACGGTCACTCCGGCCGATCCTTCACCACTCGCCGGTGCAGCAGCGCCGTGACCACCGCGATCACCGAACCGATGAGCGTGTCGAGCACGCGCTCGGTCGCAGCGCCCATGAGATCGCCTCCGCCGGCTGCTGCCCCCGTGAGGAGGAGCACGAGCGGCGTGATGAAGACGAGGGCAAGAGCGTAATTGCGCACCACCACGAGCTCGATGATGAACTGCAGCCCGGTGAGTAGCAGCACGAGCGCGAGGGGGAAGGCCCCGAGCGGGGCGATCGCGAGGTAGAGCACCGCGCCGACGAGGGTGCCGACGGTGCGATGCAGCCCGCGGGCGAGCGAGTGTCGGCGCACCGCACTCAAGCCGATGACGGCGACACCCGCGGAGACCGTCCAATAGGCGCGATGGGGATCGATCCAGAGCATCGTGACGACCGTGCCGACGACGGCGACGATCAGAATGCGCAGGATCAGCCGGCGCTCGCCCGGTCCCAACCAGGGCCCGGGCAGCAGCTCGCCGAGGGGCCGCACCGGTTTCGCCCGCTCGGCGTCTCGGAGCAACGGGGCGAGGGCCAGCAGGTACGAGAACAGCGCACCACCCGCGAGCGCCGCGATGAGTATGAGCGGGGAGTTCAGTCGTTCGCCATCGACCACTGCGGTGATGTTGCCGGCCAGTCCGTAGCTCAGCACGAAGAACACCGGACCGGGCGGGCCGAGCCGGAAGGCGAACGACAGCGCCGCAGTCGCTCCGGCGACGACGACGAGCCCGATGCCCAGCAGCACCGGCCACGGCGACAGCACCGCGCCGAGCGCGGCAGAGCCGATGAGGGCGAGTGCCACGAACGGCAGCACCTTGGCCCGCTCCGCAGCGGCGAGGCTGGCGGCGAAGAGTGCGACGAAGGCTCCGGCAGCGGTCTGCAACCCGATGCCTTCGTATCCCAGTGCGGTCAGCACGCCGAACGGTACGCCGATGGAGAGCGCCGCTCGCAGCGCGATCCAGAGTCTCGGGCCCGGGCCGGCGGGCATCTCGACGAGACTGCGCACCGCTTTGATCACGGCGGTGGGCGGCGTACGGCGATCGGGTCGAGAGGACTCACCGTCTCCGACCGCTTCCGCCATACTCGCCTCCATCTCGCTCGCGCCCGTCCATTCTCCCAGGTGCGGAGTACTCAGGGCGCTCAGGCGTTGCGTTCAGGGCGCGGAATTGCTCGATTCGGGATCGATCGCCTCCGCTGCGAGCCGGGCGGCGCCGATGATGCCGGCGTTGTTGCGCAGTCGCGCCGGAACGACCGGCACCGTGACACCCGCGAACGGAAGAAAACTGTCGGATGCCTTGCTGATGCTGCCGCCCAGTACGAATCGGTCGGGGTTCAGGATCTTCTCGAGGTAACCGATGTACCGGGAGACGCGCGACGCCCACTCGTCGAGCGTGATGCCTTCGCGCTCGATCACCTTCGCAGCCGTGTGGCGTTCGATCGAGGTGAACCCGTCGAGCTCCAGATGCCCGAGCTCGAAGTTCGGCACAAGCACGCCGTCGGCGACGAGCGCCGAACCGATCCCTGTTCCGAAGGTGAGCACGAGCGTCACGCCGGGAAGCCCGCTGACCTCGCCGAACGCGACCTCGGCGATGCCAGCTGCATCCGCATCGTTCACGACGGTGCACGGCGCCGCGACCGCCGCCGAGAGCAGCGCGTGCGCGTCCGTGCCGATCCAGCTGAGGTCGATGTTCGCGGCGGTGCGCATCACGCCGTCGCGCACCACTCCCGGGAGCGTGACTCCGACGGGGAGGTTCGCGCTGCTGTCGAACCCGGCGGCAGCGAGCTCAGCCCGAATCGCAGCGGCCATCGATCCGACCTCGCGAGCGATATCGGCCGGCGCACCGCCTACGGGGGTCGCGACCTTGTGCCGAGTGCTGATCTTCTCGCCGGTCGTCACGTCGATCGCGGCGCCCTTGATACCCGTACCACCGACATCGATGCCGATGGCTGCGTGCTGCAGTCCCATAGCGGCGAGTGTATCGGCAGCGCAGGGGCGATCGCTAGACGGCGCGGAGCACGATGGCGCTGCCCTGCCCGCCGCCGCCGCAGATGCCGATGGCTCCGAGGGATCCGACACCCTCCTCGGCGAGCTGCCGCGCGAGCGTGCCGACGATGCGAGCACCGGAGGCCCCGATCGGGTGACCGAGAGCGATCGCTCCACCATGCCGGTTGACGATGCTCGGATCGAGGCCGAGCTCGCGGCCCGACTGCACGCCGACCGCCGCGAATGCCTCGTTGATCTCGACCGCTGAGAGGTCGGCGACGGCGATTGCGCCGGTCTTCGCGAGTGCAGCCGTGATCGCCCGCGCGGGCTGCGAATGGAGTTGCGTGTCGGGGCCGGCGACGAATGCGGTCGCCTCGACGCGGGCGAACGGCGCGAGGCCGAGTCGCTCCGCGGCCGCCTCGCTCACGATCACGAGCGCCGCAGCGCCGTCGGTGATCTGCGAGGCGTTGCCCGCAGTGATGGTGCCCTCCTTCGAGAAGGCCGGCCGCAGACCCGCCAGTGCTTCCGCGGTGGTCTCCGCACGCACGCCGTCGTCGCTCGAGACGACCGTTTCGCCGCGACGCGACGTCACCGTGAACGGTTCGATCTCGCCGGCGAGGAATTCGGCCGAGGCTGCGGCGCGCTGGTGGGAGACCGCCGCGAACGCGTCCTGCTCCTCACGGGTCAGCCCGAGCGGCGTATTGCCGGTCTCGGTGAGCGCGCCCATGGCAACCTGATCGAATGCGTCTGACAGGCCGTCGCGGTCGACCGTGTCGACGAGAGCCGCGTCGCCGTACTTCGTGCCAGCGCGCAACGGCAGCACGTGCGGGGCGAGCGACATCGATTCCTGGCCGGCTGCGACGACGATCTCCGCCTCTCCGCTGTTGATGAGGCGCACCGCCTGAGAGACGGCCTCGGCGCCGGAGAGGCACACGGCGTTGAGCGTTACGGCAGGCACTTCGAGGGGGATCCCCGCGCCCACCGCCGTCTGACGGGCCGGGTTCTGGCCGGCGCCCGCCTGCAGCACCTGGCCGACCACGACCGCGTCCACGTCAGCGGGGGCAACGCCTGCACGGGCGAGTGCCGCACGCACGGCGTGGGCGCCCAGCACGGTAGCCGGCTGCGCGGCGAGCTGTCCGGTGAAACGAGTGAACGGGGTGCGGGCGTATCCCGCGATGAGTGCGGTCATCGGCTGGCTCCTCGGTGGTCGAACGGGGTGCATCCATCATCGCGCACCAGCGGAGCCGCGGCACCTGCGCACCTGCACGGGCGGAGGGCTTCACGGTGTGCACGATGATCGCGCCAGGGCTTGTGCTTGCGATCGGGCTCGGGCTCGGGCTCGGGCTCGGGCGATCATGAATGTCGGTGGTCGCCGGTTGACTGGGGGCATGTTCTCCCTCACGATCGGCACCATCCCGGCGGAGGTGTCAGACGCGCCCGCTGATGCGGTGGCTGATGCGAGTCTGTCGCTTGGACAGGTCGTGAACCTGCTGGAGCAGATGGAGTATCGGCAGCGCGCCCTCGACGCGTTCAGGTACGAGCTCATGGCGGTCGCGGTGCAGATGGCGACCGGCGCCGCGCGTTCCGGCGCCGCGCGTTCCGGCTCCGCGCCCGCCGGCGAGAACGAGCTCGCCTACCGCTCGGTGCGGGCGGAGATCGCGACCGCGTTGAACGTGAGCGAGCGCGCAGCGGAAGCCCAGATGGGCGCGGCGTGGTCGCTGCGAAACGACTACGGCATGACGCATCAGATTCTCGCCGCTGGCGAGATCTCGGCCGCGCACGCGCGCGTGATCGCGGATGCCGGGCGACGTCTCGGCGTCGGGGCCGCTCCTGAAGTCGTCGCGAGGCGGGAGGCGTATCAGGCGGAGGTGTTCGAGTACGCGCGTCGGGAGTCGGTGAACCGGCTTCGTCCGATCGCGCGCAGGATCGCCGAGCAGTACGCCGGTGACACCCTCGACGAGCGGCACCACGAGGAGGTGCGCAGGCGTCGAGTAGTCGTGCAGGAGCGCGAGGACGGGATGTCCGATCTGCTGGCGTATCTGCCCACCGCGGAGGCGTACGCGATACACGACCGGTTGACTCGGATCGCCTGCGAAGTCGAGCGCAGCGAGCGGGCTGAGTCGGCCGAGCGGGCCGGACTGCATGAGCGCGACGGGGGCGCCGAGCGGGGCCAGCGGGCGGCGGCGGAATCTTCGGCGCGACGCTCGCGCGATGAGATTCGGGCCGATGCATTCGCCGAACTTCTCCTCGGCTCAGACGCGAGCGCTGTGACCTCGTGTGCGAGCAGCGAAGCGATACGGGCTCGGGTGCAGGTCATCGTGCCCGTCACGGCACTCGCCCCCTCCCGCCGGAGCGCTGCTCCTGTGGCAGAGCTCGTCGGAGCGGGGCCCATCCCGCTCGCCTCTGCCAGGAACCTCGCAGCGGCGACGCCGGTGTGGGAGCGGGTGACGGTGGATGCGGAATCGGGTTCGGTGCTCCAAGTCGATCGCTACCGTCCGAGCGAAGCGATGAAGCGCCGACTCGGCGCGCGCGATCAGCACTGCCGGTTCCCGGGGTGCCGTGTGCCGGTCGCGCGGTGCGATCTCGACCACACCGTCGACGCGGCCTTCGGCGGCCCGACCTCGACGGCGAACCTCGCGCACCTGTGCCGTGGCCATCACGTGCTCAAGCACCACTCCGAATGGGCCGTACGCCAGAAGAACGATGGTGAACTGCACTGGACCAGCCCCACGGGCAGGCGCTACGTCGACCGACCCCCGAGTCGTGTGAGGTTTATAGAGACCGGGCCACCGGGGCCGATGCGACGAATCGAACGCCGAGAACCCGCGCGTGAACGCAGAGAACCCGAGCATGAACGAGACTTCGCGCGTCACCCGTTCTGACGCGGCCCCTAACACTGCGCATCTTCATTCCCATCATCAGGGCTACCGAGCATCCCAGCGCCTAGCACCCGAGTGTCCAGTGCCCCTGTAGCCCCTAGTGTGGGTCGAGTGAGCCCGAACGCAGCACCGAGCCCCCCTGGCGAGCGCTCCTCCGGAACAGCACCGCGGACCGCCGCCGGGCACCGCCAACGCGCGGGGCGAGTCATCGGAATCGGCGCAGGATCCCTCGCAATCGTGCTCGCGGCAGGCTACGCCGTCGTCTGCGCCATCGCTCCGCTGCCAGAACCGGTGGTGACGTTGGACGCACCCGCGGCGGTCACGATCTCGGCCGACGATGCCGACGTGCGACGGGCGGTCGATGCCGAGCCGGAGCCGACCGCGATCGGATGGCTGCACGACGACGAGATCTGGACGAACACGCAGAGCCCGGCGCCGATCGCGAGCATCTCGAAGCTCGTCACCGTGCTCGTCGCGCTCGATGCAGCACCCGTGGCTGCGGGCGCCGAAGGGCCGACGCACGTCTGGACGGCCGAGGACGCCGCGCGGCAGGCACGGTACGTCGCCGATGACGGCGTCGCGTTTCCCATACCCGTCGGCACCGAGGTGACCGCGCGTCAGATGCTGCAGCTCGCGCTCGTACCGTCGGCGAACGACTTCGCAGCAGCCTACGCGTACTCGGTGTTCGGCGACAACGATGCGTTTCTCTCCGCGGTCCGGGCCTGGCAGGACCGCGAAGGGCTCGCATCGCTCTCGCTGTTCGAGCCGACCGGTACGGACGAGCGCAATGCGGCCTCCGCGTCCGACGTGCTGCGCCTCGCGCGCCTCGCGCTCGCGAACGACACGGTCGCCGAGATCGTCGCGATGCCGCAGGTCTCCCTTCCATGGGGCATCGGCACCGTGGAGAACACGAACCCGCTGTACGGAGCGCTCGACGGTGTGATCGGCATGAAGACCGGGCGCACGAGTGTCGCCGGATACAACCTCGCGGCGGCGCGCACGAGCGATGCGCTGGGTCGCGATGTCGTCCAGCTCGCGGTCGTGCTGGGTCGAGCGACGGCCGAGGATCGCCTGAGCGCGAGCCTCAGCATGTTCTCCGCGCTGGACGCCGCGCCCGCACGCACGCAGATCGTGGCGCACGACGAGCGGGTCGGCACGGCGAGAACGGCCGACGGCGTCGAGATCCCGATCCTGATATCGGGCGACGGCGCCGAAGTCGTGCTCCTCCCCGGAGAAGCCGCAGAGCGAACGGTCGCCCTGGAGACGGGCGGGTTCTCCGAGGCCGGCGCGCCGGATGCCGGACTCACGGGGGCCGATGCCGAAGCCGGGCGACGAGTGGGCATCCTGCACCTCTCGGGCCCCACCGAATCCGACGAGCGCGCCTTGGACGTCATCACAGGTGCCGCGATCACCGCGCCCGACTACGGCTGGCGCCTCACGCACCCCCGCGAGCTCTTCACCTGGAGCTGAGCCGGGTTCCCGAGAACGAGCGGGCGGCGCTGTCTCAATTCACCGGATCGACGACGTCGAATCCCAGCGAGTCGGCGACGGTCGCCATATTCGCATCGTGCGTCACGATCGTCACGTTGCCAGCACCGATTCGCTGCGCGGAAGCCAGATGCAATGCGTCGAGAGACTTGATGTGGGGGCGGATCGCCGCTGCCTCCGTGATCAATCGATTGTCGACCGCGAGCAGGGCGAGCTCCGATAGGAACTCATCGGCCCCATCTACTGCGATGGACTCGCGGCGCAGCACTCGTTTCATCTCGAGCTCGAGGATGCGTGATGAGACGAACGTCGCGCGCCGATCGGCGAGATTGTCGTACCAGTCGATCGCCGATTGGCTGTGCCCCAGCAGGATGCGCAGCGCGA
This sequence comes from Leucobacter sp. USHLN154, assembly GCF_037145595.1. Taxonomy (NCBI): domain Bacteria; kingdom Bacillati; phylum Actinomycetota; class Actinomycetes; order Micrococcales; family Microbacteriaceae; genus Leucobacter; species Leucobacter sp. USHLN154. Next base: position 98,336 of record NZ_JBBCXF010000006.1, on the reverse strand, counting down.
CCGAGGTGTCGAGGTACCAGTAGCTGCGGTCCAGTTCCTCAGAGCGCGCTGTCATCGCTCACCTCTGCGATCAACTCGTCGAGATCGCGAGAAAGACGGACGGGCGAGCGGTGCCCGATGGGACGGTGACCGCGTCGCGGCGCGGACGCCAGCCCGGCGGCGACGAGCTCATCGATCGGATCGCCGCTGCTCACAGGCTCGGGCACCAGTCGCAGCACGACGCGGCCGCGGTTGGTCACGCGAACCGTCTCGCCGCGTTCAATCGCGTTGCGCGCAACAGACGACACACGCTGATTGAACTCGGTCATCGTGATACTCTTCATATCCGAATTGTAGTATCTTCATGCTAGATTCGGAAGCAAGGTTGTTACCGCAACGACCTCAATCGAGCAGCGCGCCACCGGCGAGCCGGCGCACGACGCCGGTGAGATGGTCGACTCCCGCGACGAGATCGGCTTCCTCCGTGAACTCGTCGAGGCTGTGGGAGATGCCCGCGACGCTCGGCACGAAGAGCATGACGGTCGGCACCGTGTCCTTCATGTTGGTCGAGTCGTGCCCGGCGACCGTCATCACGCGATCATGGGTGAGACCGAGCTCCTCCGCGACCTCACGGGCGAGCTCGACGCCGGCTTCGGGGTACGGGTTCTGATCCCAGCTGTGCTCGGCCGTGACGGCGATCTCCACGCGATCCTCGCGCTGCACCCGCTCGATCGTGCGCTGCAGCGAGGCATGGGCCTCCCGGATCACGTCGGCGCTCGGCGAGCGCAGGTCGAGCAGCAACCGCACCTCACTGGCGACGACCACGGGCGAGTTGGGATACACGTTGAGCTCACCGCACGCGGTGTGCAGCGCGCCCGGCTCGAACTCGTCGACGAGCTCGCGCGCCGCCACGACAAGCCTGGCCGCGCCGAGCAGGGCGTCGCGCCGATCGACCATCAGCGTCGACCCGCTGTGCGCCTGCGCCCCGGTCACCGTGAATTCGAACTTGTGCGCCGCCCACGTCGCATTCACGAGACCGATCGTGACGCCGTCCTCCTCCATGCTCCGACCCTGCTGCACATGGATCTCGGCGTACGAGGCGACCTCGCGGCCCGAGTCGCCTCCGAATACGTCACCGGCGCCACGTTCCCCGATGGCATCGAGCGCGTCGCCGACCGTCACCCCTCGCGGATCGGTCGTCGCGAGCGCTGCGTCGAGCGGCATCTTGCCGGTGAACACGGAACTGCCCATCATCGAGGGCTTGAAGCGCGACCCCTCCTCGTTGAACCAGTTGACGACCGCGAGATTCACACGGGCAGCCGACGGATCGGCACGAAACTCTTCGGCCACGCGGAAGCACGCGTGGGCCGACGCCATCACGCCGAAGGCGCCGTCGAAGCGGCCGGCGGTCGGTTGCGAGTCCAGGTGCGACCCGGTCAGCACGTAGGGCGCACCGGGCACGAGTTCCAGCAGCCCGAACTGGTTGCCGGCCGCATCGCGCTCGACCGTGAATCCGTGCTGCTCGAGCAGCTGCGCGAACCAGGCGCGCTGCTCGCCGTCGGCTGCGGTCGCGGCCTGCCGGTCGACGCCGTTCGTGCCCGGCACGGCACCGAAGCGCGAGTGCACGGCCCAGTCTGCGAGGAATGCGTCATCGAGGTGCTGCGTCATGGTCGTCTCTGTTCTCTCGTTCTTCACTGTCGTCTGCTGCGCGAGTGCCTCAGGCCGCGATCTCGTCGGATGCCGGTGGCATCACCCTGTCCGAGATCAGCACATGAATCAAGGCGGGAGCATCTCCCGCGAGTGCGCGATCCAGCGCCCCCGCAAAATCCTCTGTGGCCTCGACGCGCTCACCGTGCCCCCCGAACGACCGCATCCAGGCCGCGAAGTCGGGATTCGCCATCCGCGTGCCCGACGGTCGACCCGGATAGTGCCGCTCCTGATGCTGCACGATCGTCCCGTAGATCCCGTTGTCGACCACGATCACCAGCGGCTTCCCGCCGTGCGCGACCGCGGTCGCGAGTTCCTGCCCGTTCATCATGAAATCGCCGTCGCCGCACACCGCGACCGCACGTCGATCGGGAAACACGAGTGAGGCCGCGACGGCCGCCGGAACGGCGAGGCCCATCGCGCCGTTGCGCGCGCCCACGAGGCTCGCCGGGGTCAGGTGCTTCACGAACCGGTGCGCCCAGATCGTCGCGTTCCCCGCGCCGAAGGTGAGCACCGCCTCGCCCCGCAGCCGCTCGTCGAGCTCGCCGAAGGCGACGCCGAGGTCGACGCCCGGATTCTCGACATCTGCCGGGATCCCCGAAGCGCCGGCGACACCGGGCACCGACGCGTCAGGTCGATGCGCCGCGAACCGCGCCTGAGCCACTGACCGGTCTCGCATCCACGAATCGTCGCGGTCGCCGCGAACTGCAGCGGCATCGACACCGGAGAGCGCCTTCGCGAAGGCCTCCGGCGTTGCGAGCAGGTGCTGATCGAGTCGCCCCGCATGCATCGTCGCCTCGGGATCGACGCCGACGAGCACGGTCTCCGCATCGAATCCGAGTCGGTATCCGTCGCTCATCACGTCGGATCGACCGCACCCGACGAACACGAGGAGGTCTGCCTCCGCATACCCGGCAGCGACCGCATCCGCGCGGCCGTACCCGAGCCAGCCCGCCCACGCGGCTCCGGTGTGCGGCACCGCGTCGTACGCACGCCAATCCGCGAACACCGGGACGCCTGCGGATTCGGCGAAAGCGAGCACCTCTCGGCCAGCTCCTGCATGCCAGCCGTCACCTCCGACCACGAACGCCGGGCGCTCGGCGCGGGCGATCCGTTCACCGAGCTCCTCGATCTCGGCACGTGACGGCTGCGGGTTCGGGGAGGCGATCCGCCCACTCGGCGCAGCCTCGGTCACGTGCACGAGCACGTCCTCCGGCAACCCGACCACGACCGGACCGGGGCGGCCGGAGGCCGCGATCCGCATGGCCTCCGCCACGAGCTCCCCCGCACGATCGGCGTCGTCGATCGTGAGCACCCGCTTCGCGGTCGACCCGAACCATCCGGTGAGACTGAACTCCTGGAACGAGTCCCGCTCACGGTCGGCCACCGGAATGAGCCCGACGAACAGCACCAGAGGGGTCGCGTCCTGCCACGCCGTGTGGATCGCGATCATCGCGTTCGACGCCCCCGGGCCGCGCGTCACCATCGCGATCCCCGGCACGCCGGTCAGGCGCCCCTCGGCGAGCGCCATGAACCCCGCACCGCCCTCCTGCCGGCACACGACCGTCTCGATCGACGAATCGTGCAGACCGTCGAGCACGTCCAGGTAGCTCTCCCCTGGCACTGCGTAGACACGGGAGACCCCGTGCTGCTCGAGCGTGCGAACGATGAGATGACCGGCCGACTGCGACATACGATAATCCTTCCAAAAACGGTGTGAGTGAGACTGTGAAGTCCGGGGTCAGGGGCCGATCGGGAGCAGGGACGCGAGCGATTCGCCCGCGGCGATCCGCGCGAGCAGCTCGGGCTCGTCGCGATCCGATGCCCGAGCCGCGCTGAGCACCTCCGGGTCGATGCGGCCGCCCGGGAGGACGAGCACGCCGTGCGCGTCGCCGAGCACGAGGTCCCCGGTCGACACGGGCACGCCGCCGATGACGACGGGCTGGTCGACAGCGCTTCCCGCCAGTGTGCCGGTGCGTTTCGTCGTTCGAGCGGTGAGCCCGGTCGCGTACACGGCGAACCGATCCTGCGTCTCGCGCAGCGCCTGGACGTCGGTGACCGGGCCGTCGACCACGATGCCGACCGCACCCTGCGCGATCGCAGCTCGCGCGGTGACGGCTCCGACGGGCGCGTGCGCACCGCCCGCGACCCGGATCACGAGCACCTCGCCGGGCCGGGCCGCGAGAAGCGCTCGGTTCACCTCGTACGCGTCGGGTTCGCGCAGGTCGAGGGTCCTCGCGAAACCGACGAGTTGCGGGCTCCGCGTGACCGGATGCACCCGGGGGTCGACGAACCCGTCTTCGATGAAGTGGCCGAGCGTCGGCAGCTCGACCTCGCGCAGAGCGTCGAGAAGCTGAGCGTGCTCGAGCGTCATGCGACGACCTCGGGCACCACCGCGACGCACTCGATCTCGAGCGCGATCTCCCAGATCGATACGCAGACCGTCGTCCTCGCGGGCAGGTCGTCGGTGAAGTACCGCGCGTACACGCGGTTGAACGGTTCGCGCTGCTCCGGAGATGTCAGGTAGGCGTTGACTTTGACGACGTGCTGCAGGCCGCTTCCCGCCGCAGCGAGCACTGAGACGAGGTTCTCGAGGCAGCGCGCCACCTGGTCTTCGAAATCCTCCGGCGCGGAGCCGTCTGCGCCGAAGGGCACCTGGCCCGTCGTGAAGACGAAGCCGTTGGCGACGACCGCCTGCGAATACGGACCCAGCACCGGGGCGAGCCCCGCTGCTGCGCTGATCCGCCGGATCACGGCGCGACGTCCACGCTGGTGGTCGCTTCCACCCGGTCGATGTTCTTCTGGCTGTTCTCCCCCAACAGGAAGAGCGCCACGAACGACAGCCCTGCTGAGGCGGCGATGTACCAGGCGATCGAATCGCTCTGCCCGGTCAGGTTGAGGAGCCACACGGTCACGGCGGGGGTGATCGCCGAGCCCAGCAATCCCGAGAGCATGTACGCCACGGACAGCCCCGAATACCGCACCTTCGCTCCGAACAGTTCGGCGAGGAAGGTGGCGATCGGCCCGTAGTTCGCCGAGAAGGCGATCATCATCAGGCCGTACGCGAGGAACACGGCCGCGGGGTTGCCCGTGTTCAGCAACCAGAAGAATGGGAACGCGAGCAGGGCCTCAGCAGCGATACCCGCGGCGATGATCGGCTTGCGTCCGACTCGGTCGGAGAGCCGCCCGAAGAACGGGATGAAGAAGATGCCGAGCAGGCAGGCGACGAGCACGACCCAGAGCATGAGGTTCGCGGAGTACCCCTGCTCGCTCGTGCCGTAGTTCACTCCGGATGCGACCATGAGCGTGAAGCTCGAACCGGTCGACAGCGTCGCCACACCGCCGAGGATGACCTGCTTCCAGTAGTGGCGCATGAGGTAGGCGAACGGGAGCTTCGCCTTGGCGCCCTGTTCGCGCACCTGCTGGAAGCTCGGCGTCTCCTCGATGTTGAGTCGGATGTAGATGCCGACCGCGACGAGCAGCACCGATGCGATGAACGGAACGCGCCAGCCCCACGTGTACAGCGCTTCCGTCGACACCGTCGCCGTGACGATGAGGAAGGCGACGTTCGCGAGGAGCGTTCCGAACGGGACGCCCACCTGGACGAGCGATCCGTACCAGCCGCGGCGCTCCTGGGGAGCGTGCTCGACGGTCATCAGGACAGCGCCGCCCCATTCACCGCCGAGCGCGAGGCCCTGGATGATGCGCAGCGTCAGGAGGATGAACGGCGCCGCGATGCCGATCGTCGCGAAGTCGGGCACGAGACCGATGGCGAGCGTCGCGCCGCCCATGGTCAGCAGCGAGATGAGGAGCATCGATTTGCGGCCCAGACGATCGCCGAAGTGGCCGAAGAGGATCGCGCCGAGGGTGCGCGCGACGTAGGCGGCGGCGAACGTGAGGAAGGAGAGGATCGTTCCGACCGCCGGGGGCAGATCGGGGAAGAACACCTGATTGAAGACGAGCGCGGAAGCGGTTCCGAAGAGGAACAGGTCGTACCACTCGACGGTCGTGCCGATGACGCTCGCGGTGGCGATCTTCCTCATCTTGGATTGGTCGAGTCGTGCGCTGCGGACTTCCGTGTCCTGAGCGGGCGTCGTAGTCATCGAGTCTCCTGTGATTCGAGTGGCGATCGGGTCAGAGTTCACCCTCCCAGCGCTCCGAGGCCCCGACAAGCAGCATCTGCACACGAGTCCCGCGAAGTTCTAGTGAAATGCACAAGGGGCGAGCCGAGCGAGCGGCGATCAAGCAAAATGGGGTGTGTGATTGCTCAACCCTCCGCCGAGACCCGCGACTGGTGGTCGGTCGCGCTGCAGCGGCTGGAGACCGATCTCCCTGCGCTCGTCGACGACTTCCTCGCCCGCCTCACTCGGCTCAGGGGCGGGTACGCCTCCGTGCAGGAAGCCGACCTGCGGCAGACGGCCCATGACACGCTCTCCTACCTCATCGCGCGACTGGCCGGTCGACCGGTACCGCGCGGCCTCGTCGATCTGCCGCAGCGGCTCGGGGTGAGGCGCGCACGGCAAGGAGTCGATCGCGATCAGTTGCTGGAAGCCGTGCGGCTCGATTACCGGGTGCTCTGGGCCGGCCTCGTCTCGATCGCCGGCGATGCTCATGCCGACGAACTGGTGCAGCACGCTGAACCCGTGCTGACCTCCGTGGAGGACTACATTCACGCGGTGCAGGTCGCGTTCCTCGACGAGCGAGAAGCGCTCGCCTCCGACAGCCGCACTCAGGAGACGCGGGCGTTCGCGCAGCTGCTGGCCGCAGACGACCCGGCGGGCATCGCCGCCGAGATCGCTGCACGACTGCGGTTTCCGGCCGATGCGATATTCGAGATCTGCCTCATCCCGACGTTCTCGGCTGCTGACGCCCGCCGCATCGCCATCACGTTCGAGCGCACCCGGCAGCGCTTCTTCGCCTGGGACTTCGACGACAGCGTGCTGTTCGTCAGACCGCGCGTGGCAGGCGATCATCCGCTGACGAGCATCGGCGGCGTGCAGATCTCCACGGTTCGAGGCCTCGCCGCAGTGCCGCCGGCTGTCGAGTTCGCCCACCAGCTGCTCCCCTTCGCGACACCCGGGCGGCTGAGCGATGAGAACGACCTCTGGCTCGCCCTCGCGTCCGACACGGTCCTGTCAGCGATGCCGCAGGTCTTCTCCCATGCGCGTCACGCGATGCAGCAGGTTCGCGCGGACGAGCGCGCGCGGCTGCTCGACACGTTCGCGCGGTTCTGCGCGAACGGCTCGATCAAGCGCACGGCAGAGGAGATGTTCGTGCATCGCAACACCGTGGTGAACCGATTGCAGGCGTTTCATCGCGTGACGGGGTGGGATCCGACCGTGCCGGCAGAGGCAGCGCGAGCCCTGCTGGCGTTCGGCCGGAACCCGGACCCGATCGATCAGGATCGCGAGTCGTAGCTCAGCGCACCGCCGAGCACGGTGGCGACGATGCCGAGTTCGGCCAGGTCGGGCGCCGTCAGCGGCGAAGCCGAGAACACGGTGAAATCGGCGAGCTTGCCGCGCTCGAGCGTTCCCTTGTCGGCGAACTGCCCCGTCGCGCGCGCCGCCCATTCGGTGTGCGTGCGCAGGGCTTCCTCCGGAGTGATGGCCTCGGCCTCGCCGAGCACGGTGTCGTTCTCCGTGCGGCGGTCGACGGCCGCCTGCATGCCGCGACGCAGATTGTTGTCAGCGACCGGCAGGTCGGAGGAGCCGGCGAGGATGATGCCGGCGTCGATCACGGACCGCCCGCGGTACAGCCAGTCCGCGCGGTCACGGCCGACGCGATCCGCCATCTGATCGCCGAAGGCGCTGATGAACCCGGCCTGCGGCGTGACCGCCACCCGCAGCCGCCCGGCGCGCTCCACCTGGTCGGGTCGGGCGATGCCGAAGTGCTCGATGCGGCACGGAACGTCGAGCCGTCCGTAGCGATCCTGCGCCTCCTCGATGAGATCGAGGGCGAGATCGATCGCCGCGTCGCCGATGGCGTGCAAGGCGAGTGGCCACCCGGCCCGGTATGCGCCGAGTGCGCGCTCGCGGTAGACCGCCGGCTCGTCGAGCAGATAGCCCGTGTTGTGCTCGTGCCCGCAGTAGTCCTCGGTCACGGCCGCTGTGGCTCCGAGCAGCGAACCGTCGAGGAAGACTTTGACGTGCCCGAAGCGCACGGCGTCATCGCCGAAGCCTGCACGGATGCCGAGATCGAGGCCCGCCCCTGCACCTTCGCCGGCGAAGTCGGAGGCGTGCCCGCTGAGCGGCCGGAGCGCGTCGATCGCGGGCATCAGCTGGGCGCGCGCGTGCAACCGTCCCCGCTCGGACGCCGCCTGGTAGGCCGCGACCTCGATGGGGCTGTGGCCGATCCATCCCCCGCCGACGCCTGCTTCGGTGAAGCTCGTGATCCCCTGCGCGGCGTATCGGCTGGTCGCCGCTTCGAGAGCCTCGACGAGTCGCTCGGTCGAGTAGGGCAGCAGCAGCGCCTGGACGAGCCCCTGCGCGGCTTCTTCGAGCAGACCGGTGGGCGCGCCCTGCGGGTCTCGCACGACGACGCCGCCGGTGGGGTTCTCGAAGTCGGCCCCGAACGCGCCGACGAGCCGGAGCGTGGCGCTGTTCGTGATCGAAGCGTGGCCGGAGGTGTGGCGCAGGTAGAGCGGGCGTTCGCCGGTGATCTCGTCGAGACGCGCGATGTCGGGGAACGCCCCGCCGTGGTGCGCCTGGTTGAAGCCCGTGCCGTGCACCCATGCGTCGGCGTCTCCGAGGGCGTCGAGACGCTCGACCTCGGCCGCGATCTGGGCGTACAGGGCATCGAGTCCGCGGGTCGTGCTGAGATCGATCGACGCGAGCCCGAGCCCCCACCAGGCGGTATGGCAGTGCGCGTCGATGAGGCCTGGCGTGACGCACGCGTCGCCGAAATCGTGGGTCGTGACGGCTTCGAGGCCGGCGATCTCCTCGTCGAAGCCGACGATTCGGCCGTTCAGGACGCCGACCGATGTGACGGAGGGGCGCGCGGGATCCATGGTGAGGATCTCGCGAGCGGTGAGAATCAGGTCGAGTTGCATGGGGGTCTCCTCAGGCTGCGATCTCGTCGGCGGCGGGCGGCATGACGCTGTCGTCGATGAGCAGGTGGATGAGTGCTGGGCGGTCGGCTGCGAGCGCACGATCGAGCGCTCCGGCGAAGTCATCGGTGTGCTCGACTCGCTCGCCGTGCCCGCCGAAGGCGCGCATCCACTCGGCGAAGTCGGGGTTCGCCATGCGTGTGCCCGATGGGCGCCCCGGGTAGTGCCGCTCCTGGTGCTGCACGATCGTGCCGTAGATGCCGTTGTCGACGACGATGACCAACGGCGTGCCGCCGTGCGCGAAGGCGGTGGCGAGTTCCTGCCCGTTCATCATGAAGTCGCCGTCGCCGCAGACCGCGACCGAACGGCGATCGGGGAACGCGAGCGATGCCGCGACGGCTGCTGGCACCGCGAGGCCCATCGCGCCGTTGCGCGCGCCGACCAGGCTCGCAGGGGTGAGATGGGTGACGAATCGATGCGCCCAGATCGTCGCGTTGCCCGCGCCGAACGTCAGCACGGCCTGCCCCTCGAGGCGGTCGTCGAGTTCTCCGAACGCGACTCCGAGGTCGACGCCCGGGTGCTCGGTCTCCGCAGGGATCCCGGAGGCGCCGGCGACACCGGGCACTGACGCATCCGGTCGGTGCGCCGCGAAGCGCTGCTGCGCCTCCGACCGGTCGCGCATCCACGCGTCGTCTCGGTCGCCGCGGATGTCCGCGGCGTCGAGCGCGCCGAGCGCGGCGACGAACGACGCAGGGGACGACAGCACCTGCTGGTCGATGCGCCCGGCATGCATCGTGGCCTCCGGGTCCATCGTCACGAGCACCGTCTCGGCTCCGAAGCCGAGACGGTATCCGTCGCTCATCACATCGGATCTGCCGCACCCGACGAGCACCAGGAGGTCTGCCGCCGCGTACCCCGCCGCTACCGCGTCAGCGCGACCGTATCCGAGCCAGCCCGCCCACGCCGCACCCTCGTGCGGCACGGCGTCGTAGGCGCGCCAGTCGGTGAAGACGGGAACGCCCGCCGCGGCGGCGAACTCCAGCAGCGCGCGCCCCGCGCCGCCGTGCCAGCCGTCGCCGCCGGCGACGATCGCGGGCCGCTCGGCGCGGGTCAGCCGCTCGGCGAGCGCGGTGATCTCCGCATCCGAGGGCTGCGGGTCGGGTACCGCGATGGGCGCGCTCGGCGCGGCGTCGGTCAGCTCCACCAGCACGTCCTCCGGCAGACCGATGACGACCGGGCCCGGACGACCGGCAGCTGCAGTGCGCAAGGCCTCTGCCACGAGCTCGCCCGCGCGATCCGCATCGTCGATGGTCATGACGCGTTTCGCCGTCGAACCGAACCAGCCCGTCAGGCTGAACTCCTGGAACGAGTCGCGCTCGCGGTCGGCGACCGGGATGAGGCCGACGAAGAGCACCAGTGCCGTCGCGTCCTGCCACGCCGTGTGGATCGCGATCATCGCGTTCGCAGCGCCGGGGCCCCGCGTCACCATCGCGACACCCGGCACGCCGGTGAGCCGCCCCTCGGCGAGCGCCATGAACCCGGCGCCGCCCTCCTGCCTGCAGACGACCGTGTCGATCGACGAATCGTGCAGACCGTCGAGCACGTCGAGGTAGCTCTCACCCGGAACGGCGTAGACGCGCTGCACGCCGTGCGCCTCGAGGGTGCGGACGATGAGGTGGCCTGCCGACTGTGACATGTGGTGCGATCCTTCCGGGGTACAACGGGATGAGAACGAGAAGGGCCGGTGCGGTCCCCTTCCGGAGATCCGCACCGACCCGTTCGATCAGTGCTTGAAGCCGGGCAGGTTCACGCTCAGGCGAGGCGCGACGGCGCCTGCGAATGCCGAGAAGAGGCTCAGGAAGATGAGCATCGCGGCAGCCGGCCACCAGTGGTTGGCCGCCGCGGCGACGAAGCCGGTCGCGAGCAGCGGGATGAAGCCCGAGAGCATGCCTGCGGTGTTCTGCGCCAGGCCGACGCCGGTGTACCGCGTCTTCGCCGGGAACAACCCGGTGAGCACAGTGCCGGACGCCGCGTACGGCAGCGACAGGGCCGCGACGGCGAGCGTCATCGAGAGCACGACCAGCACGGGGTTGCCGGAGGCCAGCATGAGGAAGGCGGGGATCGCCACGACGGCAGACGTCACGCCGCCCCACAGGATGACCTTGCTCGCCCCGTACTTGGAGCCGAGCACACCGCCCCAGATGAGGACGAAGATCTCGACGGTGGCGGCGACCATGCTGCCGAGCAGCATCAGCGAGGAGTCGTAGCCGAGCACGTTCACGCCGTAGTACACGCAGAACGCGGTGACGAGGTAGAACCCGCCCACGCCGAGCAGTGCTGCTGCCATGCCGACGATGATCTGCTTCCAGCTGTGCTTGAAGGTGCTGGCCACCGGGGTCTTGTCGATCTCGCCCGACTCCTCGAGCTGACGGAAGACCGGCGATTCCTCGAGCTTCGAGCGGATGTAGACCGCGACGATGAGCAGCGGGAATGCGATCAGGAACGGGATGCGCCAGCCCCAGGAGCTGAAGCTCTCCTGCGACAGGATGAGCGTCATCACGAAGAATCCGCCGGAGGAGAGGATCGTGCCGATGGGCGAGCCGATCTGCGGGATCGCCGCGTACCGGGCGCGGAGGTGCAGCGGCGCGTTCTCGACCACGATCGTCATGGCGCCCGACCACTCGCCGCCGACGAAGAGGCCCTGGAGCACGCGCAGCAGCACGAGCAGGATCGGGGCGGCGATGCCGATGGCGGCGTAGGTGGGCAGCAGGCCGATGAGGCCGGTGACGATGCCGATGCCGACGATCGTGATCATGAGCACCTTGCGGCGACCGATGCGGTCGCCCATGCGCCCGAAGATGATGCCGCCGATGGGGCGCGCGGCGAGGCCGACGCCGAACGTCGCGAACGATGCGAGCGCCGCCGCAGTGGCGTTCTCGCTCGTGAAGTACTGGACGTTGAAGACCAGCGCGGCGGCGGCGCTGAACAGGAAGAAGTCGTACCACTCGAGTGCGGTGCCGATCAGCGCCCCGAGTGCGACCTTGTTGGCGTCTTTGACGCTGAGTTCTTGCGTGGCACCGTATTCGATCGATGCCGTGTGGGTTGTCTCGCTCATGCGTTCTCTCCGTCGAGGATGCGGGATCCGTGAGGTGCGGCTCTCGCGCGGTTGCGCGGGCGTCGGTACTCGATCATTGCAGGGAATCCGCACATCGCGGGTGCCATATCGCCCCCGAACGCGACAAGATTTCAGTGCATGTGCACATACACTGGCCGAATGGATGATCGTTCCGCCGACGCGCTCAGCGACACCCCCGAGGCAGCCGACCGGGATCGATGGCTCGAACTCCTCGGAGAGCTCGACCCGGAGTCGCTCACCGACCGGTTCCTCGCGCAGGTCGGGACGGTGCCCGGCTACGACCCGGCGCCCATTCCCGTCTCGGAACTGCGACGCACGGGCACGCTCTCATTCATCTCCCTGATCGAGGGGCTGCGCGCCGGCGGGTTCGCCGCGCCAGTGCCGGTCGCGACCGACGTCGGCGTGTCGCGAGCGCGCGCCGGCATCCCGCTCACCTCCCTCATGACGGCCATTCGACACGACTTCACCGTGCTGTGGGAAGCGCTCACCCGGGCGGCGACCGCCGAAGACGCGCAGCTCATCGTGCGGCACACGAACATCGTGCTGCGCACGGTCGACGACTACGTGCACCAGACCGAAGCGGCGTACCTCGCCGAGCTGCAGCGCATGAACGAAGAGCAGGCGTCAGTCCGGCAGGGCCTCATCGCAGCGCTCTTCCAAGACGTGCAACCGGGATCAGAGCGGCTCGAGACGATCGCCGCAGACCTGGGGCTCGGCGACGCCGCTCCGCTCCACGTCGTGGCCGCCGTCGATGACGACATCGCCGCCCTGCGGGTGCACATCTCCGAGCTCGAGCGGGCGGGCGGGAAGGTGTTCACGCACCACCTCGGCGAGACGCTCATCGCATTCATGCGCCAGGTCGCCCTTCCCGGGTCGCGACTGTCAGAGGTCGCCGTGCGCGTGCTCGACCTGCGCGTCGGCATCACTCTCGCCCCCGGGGGCGTCGTCGACCTGCGACGCGCCGCCACCACCGCGGCGTCGCTCGCGCGCGCCTTCGTCGCCGACGAATCCGGCGCCATGACCTGGAGTCGCGGCTGGGCGCGGTTGGCCGCGCGCAGCCTGCTCGACGCCGGCAACCCGATCCTCGCCGACGTGCACGACGCGCTCGCCCGATGCACGCCGGCAGAGCGAGCGCGGCTCGAGGAGGCGGCGCGCAGCTACCTCGAGACCGGCAGCATCGGCGCGGCCGCCGATGCACTGTTCTGCCACCGCAACACGCTCGCGAACCGACTGCGCCGCTTCGCCGATCTCACCGGCGTCGACCCGCTCGTGCCCGCAGACGCCGCGCGCCTCGTCGTGGGGTGGGCCTAGGCGCCGCCCGACCCCGATCGCGTCAGGCGCGCACCGCTTCGAACGTCTTGCGATACCGGGACGGCGCGACGCCGTATGCCGCGGCGAATCCCTGACGGAAGGTGACGGGACTGCCGAATCCGCACGCCTCCGCGATGTGCTCGACCGACCACTGGGTCGTCTCCAGCAGGCGACGGGACTCGTCGAGGCGGCGCGCGCGCACCCAGGCGGCGGGCGTGGATCCTGTCGCTGCGTGGAATGCGCGCACGAACGTTCTGCGACTCATGTGCGCTCGGTGCGCGAGCCGGTCGACGGAGAGGGGTTGGTCCAGGTGGGCGAGCGACCAATCGAGCACGTCCGAGACCGGATCTCCGGCCGATGCCGCTGGGAGCGGTCGATCGATGTACTGCGCCTGCCCACCGTCGCGATGCGGCGCCACCACGAGACTGCGGGCGACGCGGTTCGCCGCGTCGGCGCCGAGACGTCCCCTCACGATGTGCAGGCACGCGTCCAGCCCGGAGGCGGTGCCCGCCGCCGTGAGCACGTCTCCGTGGTCGACGTAGAGAACCGTCTCGTCGAGATCGATGTCGGGGTGCCGCTCCGATACCGCGCCGAACGCCTGCCAGTGCGTCACGGCGCGGCGCCCCGCCAGGATTCCGGCGTCGGCCACGGGAATCGCACCGAGGCACAGACCGGCGATCGTCGCTCCTCGCGCGTGCCCGAGTCGAAGCAGGTCGAGGAGGCCGGAATCGGGCGACCGGCCGTCCTCGTACCACGAGGGCACCACGATGAGATCGGCCCCATCCGCGCGATCGGCACCGTGCACCCCGCTGAGCGTCAGCCCTTCAGCGGTGCGGATCGCGCCCGCCGTGCCTGAGAACAGCTCGGTGCGCCAATCGGCGAGACCGAGGCGGCGCACCTCGTCGAAGACCATCTGCGGGACAGCGAGATGGAACATGGTGACGCCGGGGAAGGCGTATATCGCGATCCGCATCGATGCTCCCGTCGTTCCGAGATTCAGTCTGGCCCGAAACCATCATATCGCGGCATTTCTGCCACTTGTGAGGGGGGCTCCGATGGCAGATCGTAGGGAGAGCATCCGCACCCGGATGCGCACCCGCTGACCTCCAGGAGCATCCCATGGCATCCCCGCGCCGCGCCCTCGTCCTCGTCGACATCCAGCAGCAGTACTTCGACGGCCCACTCGAGATCCACTACCCGAGCATCACCGATTCACTCGCGAAGACCACCGCCGCGATCGCGGCTGCGACCGAGGCCGGCATGCCCGTCGTCGTCGTGCAGCACGACGGCGGAGAGGGCGCCCCGGTCTTCAGCCCCGGCAGCGCGTCGTTCGCGCTGCACCCCGAGATCGAACGGCACCGCACCGACGACTGGAAGCACGTCGTCAAGCAGTACAGCTCCGTCTACCCGGGCACCGGTCTCGCGGAGTGGCTGCGCGAGCGCGACATCGACACCGTCACGCTGGCCGGTTACATGACGAACAACTGCATTCTGGCATCGGCTGCGGAGGCAGAGGTGCTCGGCTTCACCACCGAGGTCCTGTCAGACGCGACCGGAGCGATTCACCTGTCGAACGCGGCGGGATCGGCCTCGGCCACGACCGTGCACCAGACGCTGATGGCGCTGCTGCAGTCCAACTGGGCCGCCGTCGCGTCGACCGATGAGTGGCTGACCGCCACCGCTGCCGGCACCTCGGTGCCCGCGAGCAACCTCGTCGAGTCGGCCATCGCCGGCGCTCAGCACGCGGTGCAGTCGTAACGGGAGCCGGCTCCGAGCTCAGCGGAGACGATCGGCCACGATGCGCTGCAAGGCTTCGAGCGAGAGGGTGACCGACTCCACGTCGATGCGCTCATCGTTGCCGTGCACGCCCTCGCGGTACCGCTCATAGCTCCACTCGGGGCCGAGCAAGCCGAAGCCGTACGCTGGAATGCCGAGTTCGCGCAGCACTCGTGCGTCTGAACCGCCCGCCGCCATGATCGGTACGACCGGGGCGTCGGCGACCGCCTCGACCGCGCGCTCGATCGCGGCGAAGAGCGGCGTGTCCGACGGCGAGGCCGTGGCGGCCCACCCGCGCAGGTGCTCGATCTCGATGTCGTCGGCGAGGGGCCCGAGCACGGCGCGCAGCAGGCGATCGACCTCGGCGTCCGTCGTGCCAGGAAGGGTGCGGATGTCGAGGTCGATCGTGCCCATCGCGGGAATCACGTTGTGCGTCATGCCGGCGCGCAGCACCGTCGGCGACATGGTGATGCGCGAGACCGCGTGGGCGTATCCGGCGATGCCGCCGAGGTGCGGAAGCGCGGCGTCGAGGCGCACCGGATCGCGCAGTCGCTCGGCCAGCGCTGGATCCTGAATACGCGCGCCGACGAACGCGTTCCACAGCGGACCGAGCTGCGCGGCGGGCATCACCTCACCCAAACGCTGCAGCACCTCGCCCACGCGGTACGACGCGCTTTTCGCGCCGTACGGGATCGAGGCGTGGCCGGGTTTGCCGTGGATGATGAGCCGCCGACCGGCGGACCCCTTCTCGGCCACCTCGATCGCCACATGACGCCCCATGCGCATGCCACCCGACTCGGAGAGCGCTTCGGTGACGCGCACCGTCTCCGGGTGCTGCCGTACGAGCCAGTGGATGCCGTACTCCCCGCCGCCCTCTTCATCTGCGACCGCGAGCAGCACGAGGTCGCCTCGCGGCGGCTCCGGTGCCAGCGCCGCGTCGCGCAGCACGCAGGCGAATGCGGCGGTGAGGTAGAGCATGTCCACGGCGCCGCGGCCCCAGATCTCTCCGTCGATGAGATCACCGCCGAAGGGGTTTCTGGTCCACCCGTCGGGATCCACGGGCACGACGTCGAGGTGCCCGAGCAGTCCGAGCGAGGGAGCATCCGGGTCGGTTCCGCGCAGCCGCGCGACGAGCGAGGCCCTGCCGGGAGCCGATTCGAGCACGTGCGTCTCCACGCGGCCCGTGGCGACGGCCTCTGCGAGGAAGCGCTGCAGCACCCGCACGCTGCGAATCTCCTGCCCCGATGCGACACTGCCGTCGTTGACGCAGGCCTCGCGGATGAGCGATCGCAGCAGCGCGATGGTGTCGGCTGCCGACCCGCTCGCGGGGGCGGTCGAGGTCGGAGCACTCGATGCATCGCCGCGTTCAGACACCGCCAGCCACCTCCTCTTCCCGGGCCGCGCCCGCTTCACCCCTCCACCCTACTCGGGATGGAAACGGCGAGGATCAGGCCGTAACCGCGCGTTCGACGGAATCGAGGATCGCGGAGACGCCGGCGCGGTACACCGCCATGCCGTCGACTGCGAGCAGCGCATCGCGGTGGGCGTCCACGAGCGGGTAGTCGCTGAGGGTGATGGGCCCGAAGGTGCTGATCCAGGGAATCGATCCGTCGCGGGCGGCGTGGCCCCGCTGGAAGGCCTCGTTCGCCATCGCCGAGGAGTGCGCCAGCATGAACCCCGAGATCGCCGCGTAGAACCGGATGAGCGCGTCACCGCTCAACCCGGCCTCGACGAGCATCTCGAGCAGGAATTCGACGGCCGAGGCATCTCCGGGGCCGGCCGGGTCGGTGACCGCGCCCTCCTTGCCGATCGCCGGGTACTCGAGACTCAGCTCCGCGGTGCGCGTCACGACGATCTCGAGCCGTTCGCGCCACGTACCGGAGGATGCACGGCCGGCTTCTGACGCCCAGCCGCTGATGCGGTCGAGCGAGGCCCGCACCAGTTCGTCCTTGTTGCGGAAGTGACGGTACATCGCCGAGGCGTCGACGCCGAGATGCTCGCCGAGACGCTTGAAGGTGACCCGCGAGGTCGGTTCGGTGCGGGCGAGCTCGAGCACCCCGTCGACGATGGTGCGCTGATCGAGCCGCACGCGTCTCGTGCTCGGACCACTCGCCACCATCGGCCTCCATCTTGATCGGTGCATCCGGCGCATTCCGGTGTGGGATCAGTGTAACCAGGCGGCGTCGCGGAAAGTCAACGATCATGTCAACAACGTTGACTCAGCGCTCGATTACGCATACCTTGAACACCTACGCATCGAAGAAGATACGCCGAAGGAGGCTGCGGTGACGCACACCCCGACCGCTGACACCGTGCTCGAGCACGGATGGGTCTACACCGGAACCGAGAGCTCCCCCGTCTACGGCGGGGTCGCCATCGCCGACGGACGCATACTCTCGACCGACCCCGACGAGGTGGCACGCCTCGCCGAATCAGCGACCACCCGCGTCGACCTCGACGGCCGACTGGTGATCGCCGGGTTCCAGGACGCGCACGTGCACCCCGTCATGGCGGGGGTCGAGCTGCTGAGCTGCGATCTCTCGGGCTGCGAGACGGCAGCGGACACGCTCGCCGTCGTCGCCGCGTTCGCCGACGCGCACCCCGATCTCCCCTGGATCCAGGGGGCCGGCTGGTCGATGGACGCCTTCCCCGGCGGCACCCCCACCCGTCAGATGCTCGACGAGATCGTGCCCGACCGGCCGGTGCTGCTCGAGAATCGCGACCACCACGGCGCGTGGGCGAACACCCGCGCCTTCGAGCTCGCCGGGATCACCGCAGAGACGGCCGACCCAGCCGACGGGCGCTTCGAGCGCGAACCCGACGGCACCCCGGCCGGCACCGCCCACGAGGGAGCGATGAGCCTCTTCGGCGCCGTGCGGCCGCGGCCCACACTCGAGCAGGCGTACGCCGGGCTCCTCGCCGCGCAGCAGCACCTCCTCTCCTTCGGCATCACCGCCTGGCAGGACGCAGCGGTCGGCGAATTCATGGGCAGCCCCGACACGGTGCCGGTGTACCTGCGCGCGGCGCGGGACGGCGCGCTCAAGGTGCGCGTGCGCGGAGCGCAGTGGTGGAACCGAGAGGACGGCGACGCCCAGCTCGGGCCGATACTCGCCCGCCGCGACGAGGTCGCGAGCCAGTGCCACCCCGACCAGCTCTCGCTCGCCTCCGTGAAGGTCATGGTCGACGGCGTCGCCGAGAACTTCACCGCTGCGATGCACGAGTGCTACCGGGATCACCACGGCAACGCGACCGAGAATCGCGGCATCTCGTTCTTCGACCCACGCGACATGGCGCGCTTCGTGGCCGCCCTCGACCGCGAAGGGATGCAGGTGCACTTCCACGCGCTCGGCGACCGTGCGGTCACCGACGCGCTCGACGCCGTGGAGCACGCCCGACAGGAGAACGGCGCGAGCGGAAACCGCCACCACCTCGCGCACCTGCAGGTCGTGCGCTCGGAGGACGTGGCCCGCTTCGCCCCGCTCGAAGCGACCGCGAACATTCAGGCGCTGTGGGCGTGCCACGAGGATCAGCTGGACACGCTCACGCTGCCCTTCCTGGCCGACGACGCCGAAGAGCACCACTACCCCTTCGGCGAACTCGTCGCATCGGGTGCGCGCCTCGCAGCGGGAAGCGACTGGTCGGTCTCGAGCCCCGACCCCGTGCAGGCGATCCACATCGCAGTGAACCGGCGCTCGCCGCACAACGACCTGCCCCCGCTCGGCCCCGAGTCGCAGCGGCTCACCCTCGCGCAGGCGCTCGACGCCTACACCCAGGGCACGGCCCGAGTGAACCACCTCGATCACGTCACCGGACGCATCGAGCCCGGCTACTACGCCGACCTCGCCATTCTCGACCGCAATCTCTTCGACCTCGCCCCTGCAGATCTGCACACCGCGCGCGTCGACGAGACATGGATCGGCGGCGAGCGCGTGTACTCGCGAGCGGAGGACGCAGCGTGACCCGCCGCCTGACCCGCCGCGGCATGCGCGGTACGGCCGCCCTCGGCACGGCGATCCTGCTCGTCACCGGCCTCGTCGGCTGCGGGCAGAGCGCCGTCGGCAAGGATGCCGGCACCTTCGAGCTGGAGGCGAGCACTCCCGCTCCCGTGGGCGAGATCGACTCGTACACGTGGGCGCTCGGCACCGAACCGTATTCCCTCGACCCGGCATACGCATTCGACTACGCCGACAACACGGTGCTCTCGAACGTCTGCGACTCCCTGCTCCGCTGGAACTCCGACCTGTCGGTCTCGCCCGGCCTCGCCACCGGTTTCGAGCACCCCGACCCGCTCACCTGGGTCTACACGATCCGAGAAGGCGTCAAGTTCCACGACGGCACCGAGATGACCCCGAACGACGTCGTCGTCTCGTTGATGCGGCACCTCGATCCCGAGGTGGCGTCGTTCTGGTACGACACCTTCAAGAACGTCGACACGATCGAGCAGACGGGCGAGCACGAGGTGACCGTGCGCACCGTCGTACCCGACTCGCAGTTCAATCAGCTGATGTCGGCGGCCCCCGGCGTCATCCAGTCGGCCGCGACCACCGAAGCGGCGGGTGCCGACTACGGCAACCAGTCGACCGGGGTCAACTGCACGGGCCCGTTCTCCTTCGGCGAGTGGCGCTCGGGCGAGTCGATCACCCTCGACCGCTTCGACGACTACTGGGATCCCGAGCTGCGCGCGAAGGCCGAGCAGATGACCTTCGTGATCCTCACCGACCCGAACGCGCGCGTCAACGCGCTGCAGACCGGCGAGATCGATGGCGCGTGGACGATCCCGAGCAACGCCATCGACGTGCTGCGGGCGAGCGACACCGGCAGCGTGCACTTCGGCCTGAACGCGACGGTGCAGAGCCTCATCGTGTCCGACATGGACGGCCCGCTCGGCGACGTGCGCGTGCGCCAGGCTCTGACCATGGCGCTCGATCGCGAGGCGCTCGTGCGCGCCGCCGTGCAGGGCTACGCGACGCCGACCGACGCCCTCACATCCGAATCGGTGTGGATCAACGGCGACCCAGAGGCCGCGAAAACCGCATTCGAGGACCTGCCGAACCACGACTACGACCTCGAAGAGGCGCGGCGCCTCGTCCAGGAGGCCGGCGCCGAGGGCGCGAAGATCACGTACGCGACCGCGTCGCTCGACGCCTCCTTCGATGTCATCTCCCAGGCGGTCGCGTCGGCGGGCGCCGAGATCGGCCTCGACATCGAGATCGACACCCGCACCCCGAACGCGTACACGCTGCTGTTCTCCGACCCCACCGCGCTCGAGGGCGTCGACCTGATGACGACGCGCTGGTACCTCTCGAGTACCGACCCGCTCGAGATGTACGCGGTGCTGCGCACCGGCGAGTTCTCGAACTACGGCCAGTGGTCGAACGACGAGTTCGACACCATCGTGAACGAGGCGCTGCAGACGGACGACGCATTCGAGCGCTCCCATCTGGCCGCCGAAGCGCAGCGCCTCACGAGCGAGGAGCTCCCCTGGATTCCGCTCTTCGACGTACCGACGACCCTGTGGCTCGGCGACCGGATCACGGGCGTCGATCCATCGATCTACTACATGTACTACCCCTGGGCCGCGACGATCGGGAAGGCGGAGTGATGACATCAACTGGCGCTGCTGCAAACGAGACGCGGGCCGTGCGACTGCGCGAGGACGGCACCTCGTCCGGCCCTCAGCGCGGGGGGCGCCGCAGTCGCGGCCGCCGCGGTGGGACGACCGCGCGGTTCGTGCTGGGACGCCTCGTCGGCCTCGTGGCGACGTTGTTCGCCGCCTCGCTCGTCGTATTCTTCTCCCGCTTCGTCGTGCCGGGCGACCCGGCGCGCTTCCTCCTGCGCGGCCGGAGCCCGAGCCCGGAGGCCATCGCCGAGGTCACGAAGCAGTACGGCCTCGACAAGCCCCCGATCGAGCAGTACCTCTCGTGGATCAGCGGCGTGGTGCGCGGCGACTTCGGCCGCTCGCTCCAATACCGCGACGACGTGTCGAGCGTGCTGCTGGCCCGGCTCCCGGTCACCCTCGAACTCGTCGCCCTCGCCGCGGTGATCATCGTGCTCTTCGGGCTCGCGGCCGGCATCTTCGCCAGTCTGCGGCGCGGCAAGCTGACGGATCGCGTGATCCTGATGACGTCGACGGCGCTCGGCGCGATGCCCGCCTTCGTCATCGCGATCCTGCTCATCGCGGTGTTCGCCGTGCAACTCGGCTGGTTCCCCTCCTTCGGCAGCGGAGACGCCGGCTGGGACCGCTTCATGCACCTGATCCTCCCCGCATTCGCCCTCGGCCTCGCGTTCGTCGCTCTCATCGCCCGGGTCACCCGCTCCTCGATGAACGAGCAGTTCGTGCGCGAGCACGTCGAGGTGGCCACCAGCCGCGGACTCACCCGGTCATCGGTGGTCTTGCGGCACGTACTGCGCAACGCGGTCGGTCCGATCCTGCTCGTCAGCGGCGTGCTCGTCGCAGGTCTCCTCGTCTCGAGCGCGATCGTCGAGCAGACGTTCGGACTCGCCGGCATGGGGTCGCTGCTCGTGCAGTCGGTCGATCGACTGGACTTCCCGGTCGTCCAGGCCATCGTGCTCGTCGTCGTCGTCGCCTTCGTCACCATCAACACCATCGTCGATCTCATCCAACCGCTGATCGACCCCCGCATCGCCGCAGGATCGGAGACCCGATGAGCACCTCTGCCTCCCAGGCTGCACCGCGGCCCGCCACCTCAGGATCGTCTCCGGATGTCCCGCCGAACGCCACCCGCGCCCTCACCGTGCCGAAGTCGCTGCGGCGCAGGCGCTTCTCCGTCCAGGCCACGGTGTCGCTCGTCTTCGTCGCGATCGTCGTACTCGCCGCGGCGCTCGCGACGCTGATCGCCCCCTACGACCCCGATCACGTCGACCTGCAGAACGTGCTCTCCGGCCCCAGCTGGGCGCACTGGCTCGGCACCGACGCGCTCGGCCGCGATCTGCTCACCCGACTGATGTTCGGCGCGCGCACCTCCCTCATCGGTCCGCTCATCGTCGTCATCGGTTCGACCGTGCTGGGCCTCCTGCTCGGCCTCATCGCCGCGTGGCGCGGCGGATGGATCGACGCCGTGCTCTCGCGCGTCTTCGACTTCCTGTTCTCGTTCCCGGCGATGCTGCTCGCGATTCTCGCGGTCGCGCTCTTCGGCAAGGGACTCTTCGCCCCGGTGCTCGCCATGACCATCGCCTACATCCCCTACGTCGCCCGGCTCACCCGCGGGCTCATCGTGGCGGAGCGCACCCGGCCCTACGTGCAGGCCTACCGAGTGCTCGGGTTCCGCGGATCGTGGATCGCCCTGCGCCGCGTGCTCCCGAACGTCGTGCCGACTGTCGGCGCCCAGTCGACGCTCAACTTCGGCTACGTGCTCGCCGACCTCGCCGCCCTGTCGTTCATCGGCCTCGGCGTGCAGGCCCCCACCGCCGACTGGGGCTCCATGATCAATGAGAGCCGCGGGGCGCTCATGAGCGGGGCGCTCCTGCCGACGTTCGTGCCCGCCGCAGTCGTCGTGCTCGTGGTGGTCGCCATCAACATCATCGGCGAAGAACTGTCCGACCGCATCGGAGGCAACTTCTCATGACCCAGCTCCTCGATATCGCAGATCTCTCCCTGCGCGTTCCCGGACGCGGCCCGCTGCTGAACGGGGTGTCGCTGTCGGTCGCCTCCGGCGAATCCGTGGCCCTCGTCGGCGAATCCGGATCGGGCAAATCGCTCACCACCCGGGCTGCTCTCGGCCTGTTCCCCGACCACGCATCGCTCGCAGGGTCGGTACGCGTCGGCGACATCGACACCGTGACGGCGAGCGAGGCGCAGCTGCGCACGATCCGCCGCACACGTGCGTCGATGATCTTCCAGGACCCCCGCGCCGGCATCAACCCGGTGCGCACACTCGGCGACTTCCTGACCGAGACACTGGTGCGCTGGCACGGACTGAGCCGATCCGACGCCGCGGCGCGCGCCGTGGCTCAGCTGGAGCAGGTCGGGTTGCCGCGTGCCGCCTCGCTGCTCGACCAGTACCCGCACCAGCTCTCGGGCGGCATGCTGCAACGCGTGATGATCGCCGCAGCTCTGCTCGATTCACCCGATCTGCTGCTGTGCGACGAACCGACCACCGCGCTCGACGTCACCACCCAGGCCGGCATCGTCGATCTGCTCCGCGAGCAGCAGGCGGCACGAGGGATGGGCATGCTGTTCATCACGCACGACCTCGGGCTCGCCGCATCGCTGTGCGAGCGCGTCGTCGTGCTGCGCGGCGGGCTCGTGGTGGAAGCGGGCGCGACCGAGTCCATCTTCCAAACGCCTCGTGAGGCTTACACTCGCGAGCTGCTCGCCGCGACACCGCGCATCGAGGTGCGAGAGGTTGCCACCGGTGCGGCGGGCGCTTCGGCGCCTGTGGACCCCCCGCTGATCGTGGCCTCGGGGCTCACGAAGCGCTACCGGGTGACGGGGCGCGACGATGTGACGGCGCTCTTCGACGTCGACTTCTCGCTCGCGCGCGGCGGATCGCTCGGCATCGTCGGCGAATCGGGCTCGGGCAAATCGACGCTCGCGCGCATCCTCGTCGGGTTGGAGCAGACCGACGAGGGAGAGCTGGTGGTCGAGGGCGTCACGCGACCCGATCGCGCGCTCTCGGGAACCGAACGCCGGACACTCGCGTCCAGCACCCAGATGGTGTTCCAGGATCCGTATCTCTCGCTCGACCCCCGCATCGCGATCGGCCGTTCAGTCGCCGACGTCGTGCGCCTGCACGCCGGCGGAACGCGTCGAGACGCCGAGTCGGCGGCCGGCGCGCTGCTGGAGCGCGTCGGCATCCGGCCCGACCAGCTCGCCGCGAGGCCGAAGGCGCTCTCGGGCGGGCAGCGGCAGCGCGTCGCGCTCGCGAAGGCGCTCGCCGCGAAGCCGAAGCTGCTCGTGCTCGACGAGGCGACGAGCGCACTCGACGTGTCGGTGCAGGCGCAGGTACTCGAACTCATCGAGGAGGTGCGCGAGCAGTTCGGGCTCACCATCGTCTTCGTCACGCACGACCTCGCCGTCGTCTCTCGGATCTGCGCTGAAACCCTCGTGATGCAGCGCGGCGAGGTCGTCGAGTACGGAACGACGACGCAGATCCTCACCGACCCGCAGCAGGAGTACACGCAGCGCCTGATCGCGTCACGGCCCGAACCGCTCTGGCTGCAGGCGGCGTAGGGGCGGGTGGGCGTTTCGGCGGCGCCGCGTCGGTTATGCCCCGCCGCGGAGGAAGTCGATGCCGAACCGCTTGAAGTCTCGCGCGCCCGGCGCGTTGAAGTGGTGCCGTCCTTCGATCTCCACGAACGTGCCGTTCGGCAGCTGCGCGGCGAGCTGCTTCGAGTCGTCGAAGATGCGATCCTCGGTGCCGGTCGCGACGAGCACGGGCTGCTGCGGCGGACGCCCCATGTCGGGGTTCTCGTCGCCGAACCGCATACCTCCGGCGAGGGCGATGAGCGCTCCGAGATCGTTCTCGGGCACGCGCTCGGCGAGCCTGACGTAGTTCTGCGTGGCCTGGTCCGTGACGGGCGTGCCGTGCTCGAGGTAGGCGTTCGCCTGCGCGAGGTCCAAGCGGCCGAGCGGGCGCCCGTCGGGAATACCGCCCAGCACGGCTCGCTCGATCCGGTCCCCGAGGTCGACCGCCACGTGCCAGCCGACGCGCGCGCCCAACGAGTACCCGAGGTAGAGCACCGGGTCGATCATGTACGTGTCGAGGATCGCCTCGACGTCAGAGACCAGGAGCGGCATCTGGTAGTTGCGCGGCTCGACCGGCTTCTCGCTCATGCCATGCCCGCGCTGATCGATGCCGAGCACGCGGAATCCCTCGCGCAGCAGCCCGCCGACCCAGCCTGTACTCACCCAGTTGTCGCGGCAGCTCGACGCGAAGCCGTGCACAGCCAGCACTACGGGGGCGTCGTCGTCGCCCCAGGTATAGGTGGCGAGGCGGAACCCCTCTTCCGACATCACATACACGGGCTCTGGCATCTCGGGAATCAGCGGAATCGACACCCCTCTATTGTGGCGGGTGCGCCCATCAGGGCTCTTCAGGGCGGGCTCGACGCCTCCGAGCCGCCGCCGCATGCCGTCGATCCGCGATCTACAAGCCCCGCGCCTGGTTTTGCGTGTTGCGGACCGCGGATCCCATGCAGAACGCGACTGTCAGTTCTGCCGAAGAATCTGCTGCTCGTGGGTCAACGGGTAATCGATGAGCGCTCGCCCGTCGAGGTCTTCTCGATGCATGTCCACCGCTGTGATCCGACTGTTCTCGTACGTCGTGTAGTAATAGACGCCGGTGTCGGTGTTGCAGCAGGAGGAGTAGATGGTGATCTCGAACTCGCCTGGAGAAACCTCCACGCATCCGCGCTGCTGGGCGACGGATCCGAGGATCTGGAAGAACTGACTGATCGATTCCGACTCCGATTCCCCGGACACCGAGTTCAGCTTCGTGAACGCGGCTTTGACGAATCGCGACGCGGACGACAGATCGCCGGGCAGGCCGATCGCGCCCATCCCCCGACTGTAGACATCGAACTCCAGCTCATCTGAGAAGTGCGTCTCCGGCGGGTGCTTGGAGAGGTGCATGAAGTTGTTCAAGTTGAACATCTGCATGTCGAACGGAGGATTGTTGGTGAGCACCCCGACCGGGTTGTCGTACACCCTCAGCCCTTCCGCGACGCTCTCCACAGTGATCGATTCGGTCCGATCAGAGATGATCCAGTGCAGCGGCGACAACGGGAAGGTCTCGTTGAACGAGATGTCGATGAGGTTCATCGTTTCGAGCGCCGACTTCACCTCACCCACGGTTTCGAACTGCCCCAGAATCCACGGGATGAACTCGAACGGAGTGATGTTGGTCCGACCCGGCGCCTCGGGGTGGTAGACCGCGTTTCCCGGGAAGTTGAGACCCGCCATGCTGAGGCCCTGTTCGTTCGTCGCGTCGTAGTACAGGGGGGACCCGTCGGCGATCGTCGCCATCCCGATCATGGCGTGATGGGACACCAGCGACTCCGATCTGCGGAATGCGAACGGGAAATTGCGCGGCGTCACGGTGACCGTCTCGTTGTACGAGAACTCCAGGTCGAGATTGCGACCGAAGTAGTGGTCCCGCGTGGTGTAATTCGCCCCTGTGCACATGCCGTCCTCCGATGTGAGCCCGCCCGTTCCGCGTGGTGCGGACAGCCTACGTCCGCGACCTCCGTTGCGCCACGGGGTCGATGCTCGCGAGGTTTCACTCGACGTAGTCGGATGCCGCACGCTCGATCGGCATCCACAGTTCCGTGGTCGCGGTGCTGAAGTCCTCTGCACGATCGACGACCGCGACGATCGAGGGCCCCTCTCGCAGCCGCCACGGGTTCGATGGGAACCAGTCCGTCGCCGACGCCGCGTAGCTCTCCTGCAGCGCGGCGGGGTACGGGCCTGTCGCTCGGAAGACGACCCAAGTCCCGGCGGGAACCTCGATCATGTCAAGGTCGTCGGGCGCATCGGTCGCATTCTCGACTGCGACGCCGTGCATGTACGTGAGCTCACTGCCCTCCTCGAAGTCGGGGCTGACGTCAGCACTGATCTGCAGCAATCCCCCGGGCTCGCAGTTGCTGAGCGCTTTGAGGCGTTCATGCTCCCCATCGGGCATGGATGCAATGTGCTGCTGAATGTGCGGGTTCGCGCCGTCGTGGATGAGCGGGACGCGTGCGGTGCGGCCGACGAGTCGAAAGGCAGGTCGTTCAGCGAGGCGAGTGTGCATAGTGGTGTTCCCTTCGATGGTCAGGCGCAGCCGCAGTTGAGGTTGCGCGCGAAGGGGACCTCCATGCTGCCGCACGTGAGCGGCGCTCACGCCGTGCACCGCGCGGAACGCTCGGTTGAACGCTTCACTGGAGCTGTAGCCGTATCGCACCGCCACGTCCAACATGCCCGTGTGCTCGATCACGTCCGTCGCGGCCACCGTCATGCGACGCCGACGCACATACTCGGAGAGCGGCAGACCGGCGAGCGACGAGAACATGCGCCGCAAGTGATACTCGGTCGTTCCCAGCGCGCTTGCGAGCTCCGACACGTCGAGGTCGTCCGTGAGGTGCGACTCGACGTGATCGATCAGCGCATTGAGTTCGGTGATCATGGCGACCCCCTTCCAGAACGAGTCTGCCGAATCGCGGCAGGACGCATCCGATAATCCCGGTCCGATGCGATCCTACGACGCGCGATTTCTCGCTGCAGGATGCTTGCACGCCGCGCCCCGTGCGCCGTGCGCCGTGCAGGTCCGCGACGAGCGAACGAGCCAATATGCTCCGCTGCGGACGCACGGAATAACCGGCTGAAGCGCGAGAAAAGGCCCCTGACCCGCGACGAATCGCTGGTCAGGGGCCTTTTTGCGGCGCTCGGCCGGAACCGCCTTAGAAGTCCCAGTCCTCGTCTTCGGTGGCGACGGCCTTGCCGATGACGTACGACGAGCCCGAGCCGCTGAAGAAGTCGTGGTTCTCGTCGGCGTTGGGCGAGAGCGACGACAGGATGGCCGGGTTGACGTCGGTCATCTCCTTCGGGAACATCGGCTCGTATCCGAGGTTCATCAGCGCCTTGTTGGCGTTGTAGTGGAGGAACTTCTTGACGTCCTCGGTCAGGCCGACGGGGTCGTAGAGGTCGGCCGTGTACTTGACCTCGTTCTCGTAGAGCTCGTACATGAGCGAGAACGTGTAGTCCTTGAGCTCCTGGCGGCGCTCCTCGGTCTCGTTCTCGAGGCCCTTCTGGAACTTGTAGCCGATGTAGTACCCGTGCACGGCCTCGTCGCGGATGATGAGGCGGATCAGGTCTGCCGTGTTGGTGAGCTTGGCGTGGCTCGACCAGTACATCGGCAGGTAGAAGCCGGAGTAGAAGAGGAAGGACTCGAGCAGCGTCGAGGCGACCTTGCGCTTCAGCGGATCGTCACCCTCGTAGTAGTCGGTGATGATCTGCGCCTTCTTCTGCAGATTCGGGTTCTCCATCGACCAGCGGAACGCGTCGTCGATCTCCTGCGTGGAGCAGAGCGTCGAGAAGATCGACGAGTAGCTCTTCGCGTGCACCGATTCCATGAACGCGATGTTCGTGTAGACGGCCTCCTCGTGAGGGGTGATCGCGTCGGGGATCAGCGACACGGCGCCGACCGTGCCCTGGATGGTGTCGAGCAGCGTGAGGCCCGTGAACACCCGCATGGTGAGCAGCTGCTCCTGCGGGGTCAGGGTCGCCCACGACTGCACGTCGTTCGACAGCGGCACCTTCTCGGGCAACCAGAAGTTGTTGACCAGACGGTTCCAGACCTCGAGGTCTTTGTCGTCTTGGATCCGGTTCCAGTTGATCGCCTGCACGGCGTGGCCCAGCTTGAAGTTCATCGGGTTCTCTCTACTCCGGTGGATTCTCGATACCTATGCGCGGGTCGGGCGCATCACAGCATGCAGCTGACGCACTCCGACATATCCGTGCCCTCGAGCGCGAGCTGCCGCAGACGGATGTAGTAGATCGTCTTGATGCCCTTGCGCCATGCGTAGATCTGCGCCTTGTTGATGTCGCGCGTCGACGCCGTGTCCTTGAAGAACAGCGTGAGCGACAGGCCCTGATCGACGTGCTGCGTGGCCGCGGCGTAGGTGTCGATGATCTTCTCCGGGCCGATCTCGTACGCGTCGGTGTAGTACTCGAGGTTCTCGTTCGTCATGAACGGAGCCGGGTAGTACACGCGCCCGAGCTTGCCTTCCTTGCGGATCTCGATCTTCGACGCGATCGGGTGGATCGAGCTCGTCGAGTTGTTGATGTACGAGATCGAGCCGGTCGGCGGCACGGCCTGGAGGTTCTGGTTGTAGATGCCGTGCTGCATCACGCTGGCCTTGAGCTCGAGCCAGTCCGCCTGGTTCGGGATCACGATGCCCGCCTGCTGGAACAGCTCGGCGACGCGCGCCGTCGCCGGCGCCCACTCCTGCTCGGTGTACTTGTCGAAGAACTCGCCCGACGCGTACTGCGAGTCCTCGAAGCCGCCGAAGACGCTCTTTCGTTCGATCGCGATGCGGTTCGAGGCCTGCAGCGCGTGGAACAGCACGGTGTAGAAGTAGATGTTCGTGAAGTCGATGCCCTCTTCTGAGCCGTAGTGCACGTGCTCACGAGCGAGGTAGCCGTGCAGGTTCATCTGACCGAGGCCGATGGCGTGCGACTGATCGTTGCCGTCCTCGATCGAACGCACGGAGGAGATGTGGCTCTGATCGCTGACCGAGGTGAGGGCGCGGATCGCGAGTTCGACGGTGCCGCCGAGGTTGCCGCCGTCCATCGCCGCGGCGATGTTCATCGAGCCGAGGTTGCAGGAGATGTCCTTGCCGATGTCGCCGTAGCTCAGGTCCTCGTTGTACGTGGTCGGCGTGTTGACCTGGAGGATCTCGGAGCACAGGTTCGACATGTTGATGCGGCCCTTGATGGGGTTCGCACGGTTCACGGTGTCTTCGAACACGATGTAGGGGTAGCCCGACTCGAACTGCAGCTCGGCGATCGTCTGGAAGAAGTGGCGCGCGTTGATCTTCGTCTTCTTGATGCGCGCGTCGTCGACCATCTCCGAGTACTTCTCGGAGATCGAGATGTCGCCGAAGGGCACGCCGTAGACGCGCTCGACGTCGTACGGCGAGAACAGGTACATGTCCTCGCCCTTCTTGGCGAGTTCGAACGTGATGTCGGGGATCACGACGCCGAGCGACAGCGTCTTGATGCGGATCTTCTCGTCGGCGTTCTCGCGCTTCGTGTCGAGGAAACGCATGATGTCGGGGTGGTGCGCCGACAGGTAGACGGCGCCGGCGCCCTGACGCGCGCCGAGCTGGTTGGCGTAGCTGAAGCTGTCTTCGAGCAGCTTCATCACGGGGATGATGCCGGAGGACTGGTTCTCGATCTTCTTGATCGGCGCCCCGGTCTCGCGAATGTTCGAGAGCAGGAGCGCGACGCCGCCGCCGCGCTTCGAGAGCTGCAGCGACGAGTTGATGCCGCGCGAGATCGACTCCATGTTGTCTTCGATGCGGAGCAGGAAGCAGGAGACGAGCTCGCCGCGCTGCGCCTTGCCGAGGTTCAGGAAGGTGGGCGTCGCCGGCTGGAACCGGCCCGACACGATCTCCCGCACGAGTCCCCGGGCGAGTTCGCGATCGCCCTCGGCGAGGCCGAGCGCCGACATGACGACGCGGTCCTCGAAGCGCTCGAGGTAGCGCTTGCCGTCGAACGTCTTCAGGGCGTAGGAGGTGAAGAACTTGAAGGCGCCGAGGAACGTCGGGAAGCGGAACTTCATCGCGTACGCTTCGTTCGTCAGCTCTTCGATGAACGGCACCCCGTACTGCTCGATCAGTGCCGACTCGTAGTAGTCGTTGTCGATCAGGTAGCGCATGCGCTCTTCGAAGTTGTGGAAGAACACCATGTTCTGGTTGACGTGCTGCAAGAAGTACTGACGGGCAGCCTCTCGGTCGCGGTCGAACTGAATGTTCCCGTCGGCGTCGTAGAGGTTGAGCATCGCGTTCAGCGCGTGATAATCCATGTCGCTGATCTTCGACGATTCGAGTCCGGGCTCCATCACCGCAGGTGCCGTGTCAGCCGTTGTTACTGTCGAGACCAAAACTGTTCCAATCCTTCTTGGACGGCGATGACGTCGTCCGGCGTTCCAAAGAGTTCAAATCGGTAGAGGAAGGGCACTTGGCACTTCCTGGCGACGATGTCGCCGGCGATTCCGTAGGCCTCACCGAAGTTGGTGTTGCCCGCGGCGATCACCCCGCGCAGGTGCTTGCGGTTCTCCTCGACGTTGAGGAACTTGATGACCTGCTTCGGCACGGCCCGTGTTTCCGGGCCGCCTCCGTATGTGGGGAGCAGCAGTACGTAGGGCTCGGTCGCCCGGAGCGGCTCGTCGCCCGCGCGTACCGGGATCCGCTCGGCCGGACGGCCGAGCTTCTCGACGAACCGGTGCGTGTTGCCGGAGACGCTGGAGAAGTAGACGAGATCCGCCATGCGTTCCTCCTTCTTCCAGCGCCGAAAATACTGAATGGGGCGAGAACCATGCGTGTTCCCGCCCCGTCCCATCAGCCTTACGCGAGGCGACCCGCGAGCTCCGAGATCTTGTCGGGGCGGAAGCCCGACCAGTGCTCGTCGTCGGTCACCACGACGGGAGCCTGCAGGTAGCCGAGCTCCTTCACCGCTTCGAGCGCCGTTTCGTCTTGTGAGAGATCGAGAATGTCGTACTCGATGCCCTTGCTGTCGAGCGCCCGGTAGGTCGCCGTGCACTGTACGCACGACGGCTTGGTGTATACGGTGATCGCCATGTCACGCCCTTCGGTAAAAATCTCTTCCGCCCCGTCCGAGGCACTACATCTAGTGAACCACACCGGGGCCGACCACAACATGATGTAGTTACACCAATGTAGTTTTGCACCGACTTTTCCCGGATCCGGGAGCCGGATTGGGGAGAACTTTCGGCGCGTTTTCGCACTTCTCCCTCACTTATCCACAACGTCGTCGGCCCCAAAAAATTCCACTTTCCACACACGTCTCGGCGTGTCGGGCGAGGGGTCGGACGAGCACCCCTCAACTCACCGAAACAGGCCACAGCAGCTCCCTTCCATCGGCCTGAAACCAGCGCAGCACGAGCAGCGCATCGGGAGCGACGGAGGCGACCTCGGCGCGTGAGCCGCGCAGCACTACGCGCAGCCGCTCACCGGGCAGCACGGTGCGCGGCAGCGACAGGCCCAGCAGCCCATCACCCGCGAGGGAGAAGCGGACCGCATCAAGAGCCATCGCGCTCGTGTTCTCCACTTCGATCACCCCGCTCGCCGACCGCTGAGCCACCCGCCAGGGAACGACGACCGCACCCTGCGAGGCCTCCTGCGCCGACACCGCAGCGCCGACCGCCGCGCGCGGGACCACGGCCGCGAGGGCAGGGGCCGCGGCGGAACGCGGTTGCAGCCGGGCTGAGAGGCGGAAGGGGATCATGTGTCGATGATCGCGGAACCCACCGACATTCATGGGGAGCGCCAACAGTCATATGGAGCGCCTCTGCTCGCGCGGTGACGGCCCGTCACTGACATCAGCACGAAGGCGACTCACCCCGGGCCACCCCGTCTGACCCTGGCTCACTCCGGCAGATACTCCTCCAGTGCCAGAAGCGCCGGCTGCGAGCGCTCATCGGCGACCGCAGCGGCCCCGACCGCGCAAGCTGCGGCGAGCGCCGCGTCCTCCGGCACACCACTGATGAGCGCCGCTACGAGCGCGGCGCAGAACGCGTCACCCGCACCCACGGTGCTGCGCACCGCCACTGCCCGCGACGAGGCGCGCGCCACGACGACGCCGTCGCGCAGCAGCTTCGCGCCATCGGCCCCAAGACTGACGGCCACGAGCGGGCCGGCGGCGCGAGCGTCGGCGCCCGCGGCCTCACGACCGGCACCGCCCGCCCGGTCCCCGTGCAGGGCCGGGATCGCCGCGAACTCGGTCTCGTTCACGATCACGAGATCCGCGCGCTGCAGCACCTCTGCCGGCAGCTCAGCCGCAGGGGCCGCGTTGACCGCGAAGAAACCCGTGCAGGCGCGAGCCGCATCGACGACGACGGACATCGGCACCTCGAGCTGCACGAGCACCGCCTCACCGGGGGCGAACGCGTCGGCCGGCACCGACACCGCCGCATTCGCCCCGGGGCACACGCTGATCTGATTCTCCCCGGCGGCGTCGATGCCGATCAGCGCCACGCCGGTCGGCTCGCTCGCCGTGCGCACCCCCGACGCCTCCACCCCGGCATCGACGAGCGCGGCCCGCACCAGCGCCCCATCCGGATCGTCGCCCACCGCGCCGATCATCCGAGTCGTGATGCCGAGCGCTGCGGCGGCGATCGCCTGATTCGCGCCCTTGCCGCCCGGCAATCGCGAGAAGGATCCCCCGCCCACCGTCTCCCCGGGGCGCGGCAGCGTCGCCGTGCGAGCGATGAGATCGATGTTGATGCTGCCGACGACGGCGAGGCGGGGCGAACGCGGCATTGCGGACCTTCCTGGAGAGCGGAGAACTGCGGGCGATCCGGATCGCATCACACGTGATGGTACGAGCGGTTCGCCGATATCTCCTGCGAACGATACAACTGCTCGACGAGCATGAGGCGCACGAGCTGGTGCGGGAAGACGAGCTGAGACAGGCTCCACACGAAGTCGGCGCGCGACCGCACCCGGTCATCCACGCCGTACGCGCCGCCGATGATCACCGTGACCGTTTTGCCCGAATCGAACGCCCCCTGCAGGGTGCGCGCGAGCGACGGAGAGTCGACGTTGCGGCCGCGTTCGTCGAGCAGTACGACGAACGCGTCGCGATCCAGCTTGCCGAGCAGCCGGTCGGACTCCTCGGCCCGGGCCGCATCGCCCTCCCGCGACGAATGCGGCAGCAGCTGCCACGCCGCGTCGAACGGCTTGCGCAGCCGCTTCTCGTACCGGCCGATCCCGTCGGACACCCAGCTCTCGTGCTTCTTGCCGACGGCGAGGATTCTGACGCTCACGCCCGCCGCGTCTCGAGATACTCGCCGATGCGCCCGATCGCCTCGGTGAGCACCGGAATCGCCGGCAGGGTCACGAAGCGCAGGTGATCCGGCGTGGGCAGATTGAACCCTCGGCCGTTCGTCACCAGCACATGGGTCGCCCGCAGCACGTCGATGACGAACCGCTGATCGTCGACGATCGGATACACCTCGGGGTCGAGCCGCGGGAAGAGATACATCGCCCCTCCGGGCAGCTCACAGCTGACACCGGGAATCTCGGTGAGCAGTCGGTGCGCGGTGTCGCGCTGATCGCGGAGGCGCCCTCCCGGAGCGCAGAGCTCGGCGATGCCCGACCAGTTCGAGGCGGGCGAGAGCGCCACGGGGATCGCGTGCTGCGCGGGGACGTTCGCGCACATGCGCATGTTCGCGAGCAGCTGCAGGCCTTCGAGGAAGTCTCGGGCGCGATCGCGGTCGCCGGAGATCGCGAGCCAGCCCGCCCGGTAGCCCGCGACGCGCTGCGCCTTCGAGAGGCCGCTGAAGGTGAGGCAGAGCGTGTCGCGCACGTGCAGCGCGGCGTGCTCGTGCTCCATTCCGTCGTACAGGATGCGCTCGTAGATCTCGTCGGCCATCAGCACAATGCCGTGCCGCTCGGCGAGCGCTGCGAACCCGCGCACCAGCTCGGGCGAGTACACCGCGCCCGTCGGGTTGTTCGGGTTGATGAGCACGATGCCCTTCGTCGCGGGCGTGACGAGGCGCTCGATCGCTGCGAGATCGGGCATCCACCCGTTCGACTCGTCGCAGGGGTAGTGCACCGCGAGGCCGCCCGACAGGGTGACCTGCGCCGTCCACAACGGGTAGTCGGGCGACGGGACCAGGATCTCGTCGCCCTCATCGACGAGCGCCTGCACGACCAGCGAGATCATCTCGCTCACCCCGTTGCCGATGAACACGTCGTCGGGGGTGATGCCCGGGACGCCCTCCTCCGAGTAGTACCGCGCGACGGCCTCGCGCGCCGGCAGGATGCCCCGCGAATCGCTGTATCCCTGCGCCTCCGAGAGGGCCTCCTGCAGACGTTCGACGATCTCGGGCGGCGCCTCGAACCCGAACGGCGCCGGGTTGCCGATGTTGAGCTTCAGGATCCGATGCCCCTCCCGTTCGAGGCGCTCGGCCTCCTGGAGGATCGGTCCGCGCACGTCGTAGCGCACCCCTGCGAGCTTCCGTGACTGGGTGATGTTCCGCACGGTCACGATCCTACGGTGCCGGCCGCAGGGGGCGCCTGCGCCCGCCCAAAACTGCGAGCGGGGAAAGGGAGACTGCGAGCGGGGTCACTTTCGGAGTGTGTCGCGATCGAACTGGCCACAACACACTCCGAAAGTGACCCGGCTGCGGTAAAGCGGGAAAGGTGACTCACTTCACGGCCGCTGGCGGGCCGCTCAGCGCTCCGAGAGCACCGGGACGGGGCGCCGGAAGCCGCGCGTCGCGACGGCGAGCATGACGACGCCGAGCAGCAGCCATGCGCCGCCGATCGCGTACGCCTCCGGGTGCAGCTTCGAGAACAGATACAGGTCGACCGCGAAACCGGCGACGGGGATCACGCTCAGCAGCACCGTGACCGCGATCGGCCGGGCGGGCGCGGCATTCCGCCAGATCCAGACGAGGAACGCGATGTTCACGAGCGCGAATGCCAGGAAGGCCCCGAAGTTGATGTACGCCGTCGCCTTGCCGATGTCGAGGAGCATGCCCAGCATGCCGATCGCCCCGATGAGGAGGATGTTGATCCACGGCACGCGGAACGCGGAGCTGAGCCGCCCGAACACCGCGCGGGGAAGCACGCCGTCGCGTCCCATCACGAAGAGCAGGCGGCTCGATGTGGCCTGGATGGCGAGGCCCGATCCGAATCCTGCGATCACGCTCACGAGATTGTTGACGTTCGTGAACGCGGCGCCGCCGGCGAAGATCGACAGGGTGTATCCCGCGGTATCGGCGTTCTCGAACACACCGCCGGGATGCACGAGCTGCATGAGGAACGACACCCCGACGAAGATGCACCCGCCGATGAGCACGGCCAGCACGATACCCCGAGGGATGTCTCGCCGCGGGTGCTTCGTCTCCTCGCTCAGGGTGCTGATCGCATCGAAGCCCAGGAACGAGTACGCGGCGACGGCGGCCGCCGAGCTGACTGCGACGATATTCGTCTGCTCATTCCACATCGCGGTCGACGGAGCCCCGCCGGCCTCTCGGCCGAGGAAGAGGAGCAGCACGATGACGAGGGCGGCGACGGACGCCATCGCGGTGATCGTGAGGACGATGTTCACGCGATCGGCGAGCGCGATGCCCAGCAGGTTGATCACCGTTGTCGCGCCCACGTTGACGAGCAACCACACCCAGAGCGGAATTCCCGGAAACTGCGCGTGCAGATAGGTCGACTGGATCAGCCAGGCCACCATCGGCAGGAACAGGTAATCAAGCAGGATCACCCACCCCGCGAAGAACCCCACGACGCGGCCGAGCGTCTTGCCGACATAGGTGTAGGCGGATCCGGCAGTGGGGTAGGCCCGCGCGAGCACCGCGTAGGCGATCGCGGTGAGGAGCATTGCCGCAGTGGCCACGAGGTACGCCGTGGGTGCGGCGCCCCGACTCGTCTCGGAGACGACGCCGAAGGTCGAGGTGACGATGCTCGGGGACATGTAGGCGAGCCCGAAAAACACGACGCCGAGCAGTCCGAGCCGCGGGAGAAGCTTCGCGGGTTGCGCCGTCTGCAGCGCGGTGTCGGCGCTCATGCGTTCGTCTCCGCTCGGCGGGGCGTCCAATTCGTCGGCGTGATGCGCCCTCCGTACAGCGGGAGGTCGATCGGAGCATCGCTCGCCCGGAACTGCGACCAGGGCCGGGAGACTCCTGCGGTGCCGAATGCTCGCACCGCCTCCACCTGCCCGAAATCGATCACGGCGGTGAGGATCTCCTGTTCGGCGGTCGCGGAGCTCATGCGGGTCGCGCCCTCGGGATCCACCACGAGCGACCGGCCCCGCCCCGTCGGTGCGGCCGCGTTCACGGAGGCGATCCACACCTGGTTCATGATCGCGTTCCCGCGGACGATCGCGAGCTCTTGATCGCGGTCGCTCGTGTTGGTCTGGACCAGATTCAGGATGAGGTCAGCCCCGTCCCACGCCAGGTGGCGTGCGTGCTCCGGGAACCAGATGTCGTAGCAGATGGAGAGGCCGATGCGGCCGTAGCCCGGCATGTCGAAGACGGTGAACTCCCCACCGGGAGCGCAGGCCTCTGCCGGGCGCCACGGGAAGATCTTCCGGTAGGTCGCGTGCACGTCGCCGTCGGCACCGAACACCACTGCCGCGTTGTGCACGCGGCCGTCTTCGGCGCGCTCGTAGAAGGAACCGGGAACGAGCCAGATCCCGAGTTCGGCGGCGAGGGCAGCGAGCCGAACGAACCGCTCATCGCTGAGTGGCCGGGCGAGGCGCTCGACGTCGGGTGAACCGACCGGGGTGTCGAGGTGCAGTTCGGGGTAGACCCAGAGTGTCATCTCGGGGTGGGCGGCGGTGCTCCTTCTGAGATGCTCTTCGAAATCGGACAGTGTGGTGGCGTGGTGCTGCACCAGCGCAACACCGAGTGATCGGCTCATAGCCTTCCTTCCATTAATTACTGAAACTTTAAATAACTAATGCGCGCGTGTCAACGCTCTCGTCCTGCGCGTCTGGAAGAATGAACCCATGGCCCGCCCCCGCAATCAAGAAGCACGCAAGCGGGAGCTCGTATCGGTCACATCCCGTCTCCTCATCGAACGGGGCCAGGCAGGCGCTCGCCTCGTCGACATCGCCGAGGCGGCATCGCTCACCCCCGCTGCCGTCAGCTACTACTACCCGGATCTCGCCGACCTCTACGCCGACACCTACGAGACGGCGACCGAGCAGTACCTCACGCGGCGCCGCCAGCAGGTCTCCGAGATCGCACCAGCGGTAGAGCGCCTCATCGAGTGCATCGCGTTGGGCGTTCCGCACGCGGGCACGAGCTCACGCGCGGCCACCGTACTGCTGATGGAGCTCTCCGCGCTCGCCATCAGGCGGGAGCGGATCGTCGCCTCCGGACTGGAGTTCGAGGCCGAGCAGCTGCGACTCTTCGGCGAGATCCTCGACCAGGGCGTCGCGGAGGGGACGATGCGATTGCCCTACGGAGCCCTGGAGACGGCCCGGGCGATTCTCGCGGTCGAAGACGGCATCGCGATCCCCGTCGTGGCCGGCCGCCTTCCGTCGGATGAGGCCCTTCGGGTCACCCTGTCGGTGGCGACATCGCTGACGGGGGCGGATCTGCTCGCCGCCCGCGGCTAGTCACGGCCGCCCGCCGCGCCGCCCCTTACTGCGCCGCGCTGCCGCACCGCCCCACTGAGCCGGGTCACTTTGGGAGGGTGTTGCGTCCGCAGCGCGCGCCGACACCCTCCCAAAGCGACCCGGCTCCGGCAACAGACAGACAGACAGGGGGGTGCGCAACCGCCGAGCGCGGCGCTACTGCTGCTGGTCGTAGAGCTCGGCGTAGGCACCGCCGAGGGCGAGCAGCTGCTGATGCGTGCCGTGCTCCAGGATGCGCCCGCCGCCGACGACGTAGATGCGGTCGGCGTCGACGATCGTCGAGAGGCGATGCGCGATCGCGATGGTCGTTCGGCCGCTTCGCGCATCCTCGAGGGCGTGCTGCACGATGCGCTCGTTCACGGTGTCGAGCGCGCTCGTCGCTTCGTCGAGCACCAGCACGCGCGGGTTCTTGAGCAGCACGCGGGCGATCGCGATGCGCTGCTTCTCGCCGCCCGAGAGTCGGTAGCCGCGCTCGCCCACGATGGTGTCGTATCCGTCTGCGAAGCTCTCGATCGTGTCGTGGATGTTCGCGAGCCGGGCGGCGGCCTGAACCTCGTGCAGTGACGCGTCGGGCTTCGCGTACTGCAGGTTGGCCAGCACCGAGGCGTGGAAGAGGTAGGGCTCCTGCGTCACCACGCCGATGCGATCCATCAGCCCCTCCTGGCGCAGTTCGCGCACATCGTCGTCGCCGTAGCGCACGCTGCCCGCTGTCGCGTCGTACAGGCGGGGCACGAGCGACCCGATCGTCGTCTTGCCCGATCCGGATGCGCCGACGAAGGCCACGAACTCCCCCGGTTCCACGTGAAACGACACGGAGTCGAGCGTTGGCCGACCGTCGGGCCCCGCGTCGGGGTAGCGGAAGGAGACGGAGTCGAACTCGATGCGGCCCGCGCGGCCGGGCTCATCCGACGGCTCGCGGGCATCGGCGGCGTCGACGATGGCCGGCTTCAGGTCGAGGTACTCGAAGATGCGGGCGAACAGCGCCTGCGAGGTCTGCAGGTCGAGCGTGATGCGCATGAGCGCGATGAGCGGGAAGAGCAGCCGCGACTGCACCGTGGTGAACGCGACGATGGTGCCTGCGGTGATGCCCGGGTCGAACCCCTCCCCCTGGCCGCGTGCGATGAGCCACCCCGAGACCAGGTACACGATCGCCGGCACCGCGGAGAGAAAGACCTGCACGAGCGCGAAGAACAGCTGCCCGCTCATCGTCTGCCGCACCTGCAGGTCGATCTGGTTGCGGTTCTCGGCGGCGTACCGCTCGGTCTCGGCGCTCTGCCGCGAGTAGGTCTTCGCGAGCAGCACCCCGGAGATCGAGAGCGCCTCCTGCGTGATCGCGCTCATCTCCGACAGCGATTCCTGCGTGTGACCCGCGATCTTGGCGCGGATCTGGCCGACGCGGCGCTGCGCGATCACGAGGATCGGCATGACGACGACTGCGATCAGCGTCAGCTGCCAGCTCAGCAGCAGCATGGCCACCGCTGCGGCGACGACCGTGACGGTGTTGCCGATGATGTTCGACACGGTGTTCGTGAGCACATTGGCGACGCCGCCCACGTCGTTCTGCAGGCGCGACTGGATCACACCGGTCTTCGTGCGGGTGAAGAAGCCGAGCTCCATCGATTGCAGGTGGGAAAAGAGTTTCACTCTGAGGTCGCCCATCACCCGGTTGCCGACGCGCGCCGTGAAGAGCGTCTGCACGATCCCGAGCCCGGAGGAGACGATGAAGACGGCGATCATCGCCCCGACGAGCCAGGCGAGCACTGCGAGATGCGGGCCGCCCCCGTCGAGCGGGAAGAGGCCGTCGTCGAACACCCGCTGCGTGAGCAGGGGCGGGAGGATGGCGAGCGCCGCAGACACCAGCACCAGCGCGATGATGACGACGAGCTGCATGCGGTACGGCCGGAACAGCGCGGCGATGCGCCGCCCGAGCCCCTCGACGGCGGGAGCGTCGCGGTTCAGCTTGCGCTGCAGCTCGGCGTCTCCCGCCGAGATGCGGGATCCCCTCCCGACCGGCCCGCCACCCATGCTCATGCTTCGGAGAATAGCGCGCCGCGATGCACTCCGGAGGCCGTGTTCGCCGGAGGCTGGTGCGCGACACTCACCGAA
Source organism: Leucobacter sp. USHLN154 (assembly GCF_037145595.1). Taxonomy (NCBI): domain Bacteria; kingdom Bacillati; phylum Actinomycetota; class Actinomycetes; order Micrococcales; family Microbacteriaceae; genus Leucobacter; species Leucobacter sp. USHLN154. The sequence goes on along the minus strand of NZ_JBBCXF010000006.1, from coordinate 58,433 downwards.
TCGGCGCGCTGCGCAACCCCGCCGCGTCCGCCGAGAGCGGATTTTCGGCGCGAACTCGGGCCTCATCTGGTGTTCCCGTATGTCAGCGCATGCTCGGGCGAGTGCCCCCGGGTCGCATCTTCAGGCGGTTGCGAATACCCTAAGAGATCTGACGTGCAGGGGGACGGAGGTGTCCGGCCCTCTTCACGCGTGCCCGAGCGCGGATTTCGCCCCGGGAGTCGACCGAAACGGATCCGAATGTCCCAGACCCCCCGCGTGGAACCGCACGCTGCTCAGGCATCCCCGGTTCCGGCAGCGGGCGAGCGCCGCGGGGTCGGCGCCGCGCATGCGAAAGCGATTCTCTTCGGCGAGCACGCCGTCGTCTACGGCGCCCCGGCCATCGCCATCCCCGTCGACAGCCTGACGGCGGAGGCGACGATCGACGTGGGCGGCGCTGCGGGGCTCCGGATCGCCAGCTCCCTCTACACGGGACCGGTCGCGGGTGCGCCCGCGCGACTCACCCCGGTCGTCACGGTGATCCGCGCCGCCCTCGAGCGGGCCGGACTCCCGGAACTCGCGCGGTGCGAAGCGAACAGCAGCACCGCCGCGAACAGCAGCGCACCCGGCGCGGTCGCGGAGGGGCCCGGCGCGACCGTGACCATCGCGAGCTCCATTCCGCACGAGCGAGGCCTCGGCTCGAGCGCCGCGGTCGCGGCCGCCATCGCGCGCGCCGCGTTCGATCTCGCGGGCGCCGAGCTCGACAGCGAGACGCTCTTCGACCTCATTCAGACGGCGGAGCGCGTCGCCCACGGCACGCCGAGCGGCATCGACGCACGCACGGTGGCGGCGACCGGAGCCATCCGGTTCAACCGCGGCTCGGTGGCTCCGATCCGGATCGGCGAGCCGCTGATCCTCGCGTTCGCAGACACCGGCCACCCCGGCTCCACCGCTCAGGCGGTGGCATCCGTGCAGGCGCTGCGCGCACGCGAGCCGGCGTCGACCGACGCCCTGCTCTCGCGACTCGCCGAGATCGCGGAGCACTCGATCGACGATCTCGCTACGGGTGATCGCGGTGCGGTCGGCGCCGCGATGAGCGAAGCCCACGCGATCCTGCATCGCGTCGGCGTCAGCTCGGATCGCCTCGACGCGATCGTCGCCGCCGCGTGCGACGCCGGCGCGACCGGGGCGAAACTCACCGGAGGCGGGCTCGGCGGCTGTATCATCGCGGTCGCCGACTCCGAAGCACACGCCGAGCAGATCGGCGTCGCCATGCGCGGCGCCGGCGCCGAACGCACCTGGACCGTGGAGGTTCCCGCCGCATGACGACCGCAACCGCCCGCGCGTATCCGAACATCGCCCTCGTGAAGTACTGGGGCAAGCAGGACGAGGATCTGATTCTGCCCGTCGCCGGCAGCCTGTCGCTGACGCTCGACGCCTTCCCCACGACGACGACCGTCGCGCTCGACGCAGCGACCGGCATCGACACCGGCATCGACACGTTCAGCCTGAATGGCGCGGTCGCGAGCGCCGACGCGACAGGGCGGGTCACCCGGTTCCTCGACCGGGTGCGCGAGCTCGCCGGATCCGAGACCCGTGCGACCGTCACGTCCACGAACGAGGCGCCGACGGGGGCGGGGCTCGCGTCTTCGGCCTCGGGGTTCGCCGCCCTCGCGACCGCCGCAGCCGCCGCGTACGGCCTCGATCTCGATCGCCGCGACCTCAGCCGCCTCGCGCGCCGCGGATCCGGGTCCGCATCGCGCAGCCTCGTCGACGGCCTCGCCGTCTGGCACGCCGGCGACGACGCGCATTCGTACGCCGAAGCCGTTGCAGGACCGGATATGCGGATGGTGATCGTCACGGTCGATACCGCTCAGAAGGCCGTCTCGAGCCGAGCGGCGATGCGGCGGACCGCGCTCACGTCCCCGTTCTTCCCCGCGTGGATCTCATCGACCGAGGAGTCGCTCGCGGCGATGCTCGAGGCCTGCGCCGCCGACGATTTCACCCGGGTGGGACGCATCACCGAGTCGCACGCTCTGCGCATGCACGCGGTGATCCAGTCGTGCGACCCGCCGATCCGTTACCTCGCTCCCACGAGCGTCGCCGTCTTCGACGCGGTCGCGGCATTGCGCGAGCAGGGTCTCGAGGCGTACTCGACTGCGGACGCCGGCCCGAACGTCGCCGTCATCGTGCGGCCGGAGCAGGCGGAGGACCTGCGCGACGCCCTTGCGGGCTTCGGGTCGGTGCGGCTCGTCGGCGCGGGCGACGGCGCGCGCCTGATCGATGCGGGAGCGACTGCGGCGGCGGAAGCCAGACCCGGAGCCGGCGCATGATCGAGCAGCGCGCGCCAGGCAAGCTCTACATCGCAGGCGAGTACGCCGTCGTCGACCCGGGGCAGCCCGCCGTGATCGTCGCGGTCGACCGCTACATCACGGTGCAGCTCACCGAGGGATCGCAGGTGGGCCGCGTGCGTTCGAGCGCCTATGGCCGCTCCCCGCTCGTATGGGTGCGCGACGACGCGAACGACCGCATCGTGCTCGAGCACCAGCCCTACGACTACGTCTTCGCAGCGATCACCGCCGTCGAACAGCTGCGCTCGGAGCTCAGCCTCCCGCCCCGCTATTACGATCTCGACATCAGCAGCGAACTCGACGATGTCAGCGGCCGCAAGTTCGGGCTCGGCTCGTCGGCCGCGGTGACCGTCGCCGTCGTCGCCGCGCTCGACGAGTTCTACAGTCTGGGCCTCAGCCGGGTCGACCGCTTCAAGCTCGCCCTGCTGGCGACCATCGAGGTCGCGCCAACGGCTTCGGGCGGCGACCTCGCGGCGAGCACCTTCGGCGGCTGGATCCGCTACGCCTCCCCCGACCGGGGCGCACTGCGCACGCACCGCGCCGCGCACGGCGTCTCCGCCGCGCTGGCGGCATCGCAGCAGTGGGCCGGAAGCGGCGTGACGCGGCTCGACCACCCCGACGCGGTGCAATTGCTCGTGGGCTGGACCGGATCTCCGGCCTCGACTGAACGGCTCGTCGAGCAGGTGCGCACCTCGGACAGCCGCACACCGGTCCAACCGTACGCGACGTTCATCGAAGACAGCAGCGCTCTCGTCGACGCCCTCGTCGACGCATTCGGACGGGGCGGGGCGGGAGCCCCCGAGGTCATCGGACGGGCTCGCCGAGTGCTGCAGCGGTTGAGCGCGTCATCGGGCATCACCATCGAGACGCCGCAACTGCAAGCGCTCTGCGACATCGCCGAGCGCCACGGGGCTGCGGGCAAGCCGTCGGGAGCCGGCGGAGGCGACTGCGGTATCGTGCTTGCGGACGCGGATCTCGCGACCGACCCCATCTTGCGCGAGTGGGAGGCCAACGACATCCGTCGCCTCAGCCTCGCTCCGCACCCCGCGTCAGGAGGCGTCGATGCATTCTGATCTCGAGTCGGACCAGGTGTCCGCAGCTCTTCCGCCCGCTCTCGAGACCGACGGCTCCCGCGCGGCCCGCAAAGACGAGCACGTCGACCTCGCGCTCGGCCAGCAGGGCGACGGCGCCGCGCACAACGAATTCGACGATCTCGACTTCGTGCATCAGGCGCTCGACGGCGTCGACGCCGAGCGCGTCGATCTCGGTGTGGGCATCGCCTTCGGCGCCGGCCCTCAGCACGCCGCCGGCGAATGGCACTGGGAGACGCCGTTCTACGTCAACGGGATGACGGGCGGAACCGATCGCACCACGCGCATCAACCGCGAGCTCGCGATCGCAGCGCGTGAGACAGGTCTGCCGATGGCCAGCGGTTCCGTATCGGTCGCGCTCGACGATCCAGACGCTGCACGGGGTTTCGCCGTGATCCGCGCCGAGAACCCCGACGGCTTCGTCATGGCGAATCTCGGCGTCGGCCGGCCCGCCTCCGACGCTCCGCGTGCCGTCGAGCTGCTCGGCGCGAACGCGCTGCAGATCCACGTCAACGCGGTGCAGGAGACGGCGATGCCGGAGGGCTCGCGCGACTTCTCGTCGTGGATCTCGTCGGTCGAGCAGCTCGCAGCCGCCTCGCCGGTGCCCGTCGTCGTGAAAGAGGTCGGCTTCGGCCTCAGCCGCAGCGCGCTGCGGCACCTCTCCGATATCGGCGTCGGCATCGCCGATGTCGGCGGCCGGGGCGGCACCGACTTCCTGCGGATCGAGAACGCGCGTCGTTCGGCCGGCGAGTACGCGATGCTCGCCGGCTTCGGTCAGTCGGCGCTCGCGAGCCTGCTCGACGCCCCGCGGAACGCGCCGACGCTGCTCGCATCGGGAGGCGTTCGCACGCCGTTCGACGTGGTGAAGGCGCTCGCCGCCGGCGCCCAGGCCGTCGGCGTCGCCGGCGCCTTCCTCGCCGCCATCGGCAGCGACGGCGCGTCTGGCGGCGCCGAGCGCCTCATCGCGCTCGTCGACGACTGGAAGCTGCGCACCCGGGCCGTGTACGCACTGCTCGGCGCGGTCACACGCGACGATCTGCTCGCCACCGATGTCATCCTGCGCGGCAGGCTCAGGGAATTCTGCGCCGACCGCGGCGTTAACCTCAGTGCGCTCGCGCTCCGCTCGGAGGCGCGACGCCCGTGAACTTCACCCAGCACCCACGCACTCACTCACGAAGGAAGCCATGAGCGTTCCCGAACAGGCCCACCGCGAGACCGTCACGGAGATCCCGACCAGCTGGGTCGGCCCGATCAGGATCACCGGATCCTCGGTCTCCGGCGAGATCTCGGTGCCCCTCGCCACCTACGAGACACCGCTCTGGCCGTCCGTCGGACGCGGTGCTCGCGTCTCCCGCGCCGTCGAAGGCGGCATCCGCACCGTCGTCACCGGTGAGCGGATGACCCGGTCCGTGCTCTTCACGGCGCGTGGCGCTGTCGGTGCGCAGATCGCCGCGCAGACCATCGAGGCCCGCCTCGGCGAGTTGCAGGAGGTCGTCACCGCTGGCAGCCGTCACGCGAAGCTGCTCGAGGCGCACCCCGAGATCGTCGGCAACCTGCTGTTCGTCCGCTTCGCGTTCACCACGGGTGACGCGTCGGGTCACAACATGGTGACGAACGCGGCCGATGCGCTCATGGAGCGGATCCTGTCGTGGGGGCTCGAGATCGAATACGGTTCCATCTCGGGCAACTACTGCTCCGACAAGAAGGCGACGGCGGTGAACGGGATTCTGGGCCGCGGGCGCAGCGTGGTCGCCGAGATCCTGATCCCGCACGAGCTCGTCGCCAGCGGACTGCGCACCGACGCCCAGCGCGTCACCGACATGGTCGTGCGCAAGAACCTGGTGGGCAGCACCATCGCCGGCGCGATCCGCTCGGCGAACGCCCACTACGCCAACATGCTGCTCGGCTTCTACCTGGCGACGGGGCAGGACGCGGCGAACATCGTCGAGGGATCGCAGGGGATCACCTACGCGGAGAACCGGGAAGAGGGGCTGTACTTCTCGTGCACCGTGCCCCACCTCATCGTGGGAACGGTCGGCAACGGCAAGCACCTGCCCCACATCGAGGAGGCGCTGACCCGCATCGGCTGCCGGGAGGATCGGGAGCCGGGCGAGAACGCCCGCCGTCTCGCCGAGCTCATGGCCGCCACCGTGCTCTGCGGCGAGCTCTCGCTCATCGCAGCGCAGACGAACCCGGGCGAACTCATGGCTGCGCACCTGCGCATCGAGCGGAAGGAGACGCCGAACGCATGACCTCCATCGGCATTCACGACATCGAACTGGCGACCACGCACCACCTGCTCGACCTGGGCACGCTTGCCGAGACGACCGGCGTCGACCCTGCCAAGTACCGGCTCGGCCTCGGGCAAGACGAGTTCAGCGTTCCCGCGGCTGACGAGGACATCGTCACCATGGGCGCCACCGCCGCGCTCGCGCTGCTCGACCGGAACGGACTCGACGGGGTGCGCACCCTGCTGTTCGCGACCGAGTCCGGTCTCGACCATTCGAAGGCTGCCGGCGTCTTCGTGCACAAGCTGCTCGGACTGCCGCCCCAGGTGCGCGTCGCCGAGATCAAGCAGGCCTGCTACGGCGGCACCGCCGCGATCCAGGCCGCCGTCGGTATCGTGCAGCGCAACCCGAACGAGCGCGTGCTCGTGATCGCGAGCGACATCGCGCGCTACGCGCTGGACTCCCCCGGTGAGCCCACGCAGGGCGCGGGCGCCGCAGCGATCCTCATCGGCGTCGATCCGGCCCTCGTCGAGATCGAGCCCGCCTCAGGGCTCTTCTCCGCCGACGTCGACGACTTCTGGCGGCCGAACGACTCGTCGACGGCGATCGTCGACGGCGCTCTGTCGATCTCGGCGTACCTCGACGCCATGACGGGCGCCTGGGACGATCTCGCCGCGCACGGCGGTCCCGCCATCACCGAGATCGACCGCCTCGTCTACCACCAGCCGTACACGAAGATGGCGCGCAAGGCGCAGGCTCGCCTGGGCGAGCACACGGGCGTTGACCTCGGCGATGACGGCCTCGTGCCGGGCGCGATCTACAACCGTCGCCTCGGCAACGCGTACACCGCCTCACTGTACGCCGGCGTCGCCTCGGTGCTCGACCACGAGCGAGACCTCGTCGGCAAGCGCCTCGGCATGTTCAGCTACGGCTCCGGCAGCGTGAGCGAATTCTTGACGGGTGTGGTGCAGCCGGCGGCAGCATCGCGCAGCGACCACTTCACCTCCGTGCTCGACGCGCGCGTTCCGCTCAGCGTGCCCGAATACCGCGAGCTGCACGCGCGCGAGCTGCCGAGCAACGTCGACGTCGAGACCCCGCGCGTCACCGAGGCTCCGTTCCGCTTCGCCGGTCTGCGCGGCAGCGCCCGCCGCTACGAGCGCCGCTAGGCGCCCCCTCGCCGAGCCCCTGCCGGCGCGCAGAACCCCTGCCGAGATCACGTATTCTCGGCAGGGGTTCGGCGTTTCGGCGGGCGTTCGGCGCCCGCCGAGGCTCAGTCGTCGGAGGCTGTGACCTTCACTTCGATGTTGCCGCGTGTCGCCTTCGAGTACGGGCACACCTGGTGCGCGGCGTCGGCGAGTTCTTGAGCCTGCGCGTGCTCGAGATGCGGGAGCACGACCTCGAGCTCGACTGAGAGCTCGAAGCCCCCGTCGACGTTGCTCAGGTGCACGCGGGAACCGACACTGGAATCCGCGATGTCGACCTTCTTCTCGCGCGCAACCGCCTGCAGGGCGCCGTGGAAGCATGCGGCGTAGCCTGCGGCGAACAGCACCTCGGGGTTCGGGGCGCCGCCGGGGCCGCCCATCTCCTTCGGAGCGCGCAGATCGGTGTCGACGAGCCCGTCGACGGTCTTGACGTGGCCATTGCGTCCGTCTCCGGTCGCGAGTGCCTCAGCGGTGTACATGATGCTCATCGGTTCCCCTTTCACGTGCCGGGCTCTCGTACCGGCCTCGCTCGCAGGCTACGCCCTGGGGCTGGCACTGCGCCGATACTCGCCAGAAGTCAGCTCAGAGCGGACACGGATCTCCCCCCGATCACGCTCTCGGGCTCCGGTACCGCGACCTGCTCCACGTCGCGTCCGCCCCGTGCCCGGCGAATGGCCTCGGCCACGATGAGGACGACGAGATTGGGGACGAGGGCGATGAGGCCGGAATCCCAGCTGCCGATCGGGATCTCCGCGAACGTGATGACCGCCACGGTGAGCGCGCCGGTGGCGATGCTGAGCCCCACCGGCCAGGCGCCGACCCGCACGCGGTCGGCCAGAGCGATCGCGATCGCCGGGGCGAACTGCGTGGTGCACCCGTAGGTGAGCAGCAGCAGGGCCCCGATGTCCGAGCGCACGAGACCGAAGGCGAGCGCGAGGCCGATCGCGACCACGATGACGAGGTAGTTCACCGTCATGTGGTGCTTCGCGCGCAGCTCGCCGATCACGTTGCGGGTGACGAGAGTGGAGATTCCCATGACGATCGCGGACGCCGGTACCATCGCCGCCGAGGCGCCGGCGATCGCGACGATTCCCACGAGCCAATCCGGGAGGATCTCGCCGGACATGGTGAGCAGCACCGTGTTGCCCGTCGTATCGCCCGGCAGCACGAGCACCGCTGCGAGGCCCACCGTGATGGGCAGGAAGAGCACGAGCTGGTAGATCGGCAGCCACTTCGCGTTGCTCCGCAGCACCTCACCGCTCTTCGCAGCGAGCACCGGCGGCCAGAGGTGCGGCAGCGTGTTGAAGCTCGACCCGATGACCGTGACCAGCGTCGCCGTGATGAAGAAGACGGGATCGTAGCCGTCGACGTGCATGGTGAGCAGCACGGGAGCCTCGCGCGCGATCTGGCCGAAGATCTCGGGAATCCCGCCGAATGAGATGATGAGCCCGGCAGCGATGACGACCATGGCGACGACCATCATGATGTCTTTCAGGATCGCCACGCGGGCGATGCCCTTCAGTCCCGACCATGCGACGAAGACGGCGACCAGAATGCTCGCCACGACCATGCTGAGCCCGCGGGCGCGCTCGCTCCCAGTGGCGAGTTCGACGATCAGGCCGAGACCGGTGATCTGCAGTTGCAGGTACGGGATGAGGGCCAGCGCACCGATCACCGACACGATGCGACCGAGCCAGCGGCTGCGGAAGCGGTCCTCGAAGAAGTCTCCCAGGGTCAGGTATCCGCGACGCTGCCCGAACTCGCGGATGCGGGGCGCCACGAAGTACAGGCCGAGCCACGAGATCGTCAGGTAGGCGACGGCGAACGTCGCGCTGACGCCCCCGCCGAACGCGATGCCGGCGAGCCCGAGGAAGCTGAACGTGGTCAGCGACTCTCCCGCTTGGAGGAACCACGAGGTCCATTTCGGATTGCTGCGCTCGCCGACGGTCCAGTTGCTCATACTCTTCTGGCGGCGTCGGCTCGCGACGCCCAGTGCGCCGATCAGCACAATGCCGACGACGATCATGATGGAGAGTGTCATCGCACGCCCTCGCTGTCCTCTGCGGCGATGCGAGCCGCGCGGATCTGCTCGATCTGCTGGGTGGCGAAGCGCTCGGCCTCCTGCAGATCGGCCTCACGTCCGCCGGCGCGCAGGTAGAGCATTTCGACGACCTGCAGAGCGGCGACTGAGAGCAGCACCATCAGCGCGCTCCACACCAGCACTGCGGGAAGGCCGAGCCAGAGCACGGGCTGCTGAGCGAAGGGCAAGAACGGAATCGCGAAGAATCCGAGGGCCGGAACGCTCGATCGCGAGCCTTCCGAGAGTGAACAGTCGAGGTTTCATCGTGCTTCATTGCTCCAATGGTGAGAGGCGGTCGGAAGTTCTGGGGAGTGACGGGCGAAACCCGTGAGGGCCTCGTAGGCTCTGGCGATCCCGAGCAGCCGGTGATCGCTGCCGAACGGCCCGACCATCTGCAGGCCGACGGGCAGCGACTCGCGTGTGAAACCGGCGGGTACGGAGAGCGCCGGCACGCCGAGCATGGTGATCGTCGTCGCCGCGCGCATCCAGTCGAGGTAGTGCGCTTGCGCCTCACCGGCGATGGTGCGCGGGTAATCCCAGTCGACGGGAAACGGCGCGACCGTCACTGCCGGCGCGAGGAGCACGTCGAAGTTCTCGAAGAAGCGCGCGGCCCCGCGCATGAGTGCGGTCTGGCGCTCTTGCGCGCTCATGATGTCGCGTCCGGTCAGCGAGCGCCCCTGCGTGATATTCCAGGTGAGGCGCTCATTGAAGTCTTCTGGGTCGGCGTCGAGCGCATCGCCCCACGTCATCTCGAATTCGGCTGCGCGCAGGGTGAGGAAGGCGTCTGCTGCGCCGCTGAGATCGGGGCAGGCCGTTTCAACGCTCGCCCCCGCTTCCGCCAGCAGCGCGACGGCGCGTTCGAGCACCTCGGCGACGTCAGCCGAGAGCGGCGCGTTGCCGCCGAGCGTCGGCGCCCAGGCCACCCGCAACCCGCGGAGGTCTCGGGGCTCGCCCGCGGCGCCCAGGGACGGCGCGGCGATCGGGGTGCGCGCATCTGGAGTTCCGATCACCGAGAGCAGCAGTGCGACGTCGTCGACGGTACGCCCCATCGGCCCGGCGGTGGTGAGCGGCGTGAGCAGATTGGTCGATTCGGCTTCGGGAACCACTCCCGGCGAGGGCCGCAGTCCGACGACATTGCAGAAGGAGGCGGGGTTGCGAAGCGAGCCGCCCATGTCGCTCCCGTCGGCGAGGGCGACCTGGCGAGCGGCGAGCGCCGCAGCCGCCCCGCCGCTGCTTCCCCCCGCCGAACGGTCGAGCGCGTACGGATTGCGCGTCGCACCGAAGACTCGGTTGACGGAGTGAGAACCGGCGGCGTACTCGGGCACGTTCGTCTTCCCGATGACGATGGCTCCGGCTTCCCGCATGCGCCGCACGTGCAGTGCATCGTGCTGCGGCACGTGTTCGGCGTGGCGGATCGAGCCGTATGTCGTACGCATGCCTGCCGTGTCGTGGGTGTCTTTGATGCCGACCGGGAGCCCGAAGAGCGGGAGGCTCGGGTCGGGCCCCTCGGCGTCGAGCTGCGCTGCCCGCCGCAACGCCGCGGCGGCATCCACCGTGACCATCGCGTTCACTGCCGCGCCGCGCTCGATGCGCGCCAGATACGCGGTCACCGCCTCGACGGCGCTGATGTCACGGGCACCCAGTGCCGCTCGGAGTTCCGTGGCGGAGAGTTCGGCCGGATCGGCCATAGCGCATTCCCATCGTCATTGACTTACTACTACGGTCAGTAATTTAACCACGACTTTGGATTTACGCCAACATCGACGCAAAAGTTTTCGTTTTGCGCTTCTCAGGCGGCGATGATGCGTCCACTTCGCTTGACCACTCGAGTGACCAGCGCCGGATGCAGGCGACCGACCCTCGTGGTCCACTCCTCGTGCAGCAGTCGACGCACGTGCGGCAGGTCGTCGGCCGCGAAGTGCGCGATGAGCGAATGCTCGCCGAGCAACTCCGCGACGTACCGACTCTCGGGCAGATCGGCGATCGCCTCGCCCACCGCCCGCACCTCGCCGGGGACGCAGTCGATGCGCACGCACGTTTCGATGCCGAACCCGAGCAGGTGCGGATCGATCAGCACGCGCGTAGCGACGGCTCCGCGCGCATCGAGGTCTGCGAGCCGTTTCCTCGCAGTCGGCTCGGTGACCCCCGCGAGCTCGGCCAATTCGACGATTCCCGCTCGCCCATCCCGTTCGAGCGCTTGAACGATCGCACTGTCGGCGGCGTCGAGGCGCTCTGGCGGCGCCGTCGACTCCTCGACGCGGGCCCGCGATCCGAGCATCGACGTCTCGGCCGCCGTCAGCAACCCCGGCTGCCAGTCGGCGTTCGTCTTGAAATAGTGGAGCACCGGCGTAGCCGACACCTCGAGCACACCGGCGTACGCGGGAATGACCGAGAGCGTCATCGTGCCGAGATCGAACATCTGCTCGTGCACCTCGACCAGCACGCTCGACGGGTTCGCGAGAACGAAGACGTAGACGACTCCCGGGTGCTGTGCGAGCTCCTCCGCCAGTGATTCCAGACGAGACGGCTTGCAGGTGATCTCGATCACGCAGGTGGGGCCGAGATTGCGCAGCCCGACCACCGAGAGCATCCCCGACTCCAGCAGCACCCTGCCGCGGCGAGCGACCGTGCGCAGTGGCTCGTCGAGCGCACGGGCGACACTGCTCCAAGGCGCTCTGCCGTCGACCTGCAGTGCGCCGACGATGCGGCGATCCAGCTCGGAAAGCACGTCATCCACGTGTGGGCCTCCTCAGTGCGCGTGTTCTCTCGATCGTAGTCACCGCACGACGGTCACCGCTCCGGCGGACCGGTTCGGTCCAACACATCACCCGCGCGAATGCAATCCCCTGGCCCCTCCGGCGACTTCGACGGAGGGTGGAGTGCATGACGAACGCAGACGAGATCAAGCAGCCCCTCGACCACCTCCCGCCGCAGGACGAGCGCGACGCCGCACACGACGCGCCGACCGAAGCGGACAAGCCGAGCTACCCGACCTCCGGCGAGACCCCCTCCGGTGCAACGCAGGCATCGCCCGACACCGCGGCGGAACCGAGTGAGCCCAACCGTCACGGGATCGACAAGCTTCCGCCCTCCGGTCGGTGACACTGCCCCCGGCTCCTCGCGGCGACGCGCCGGATGCGCTCCCCGATTCGAACTTCCCCGGCTGCCGCGATACGGTTGTCACGTGCCGCGGGGTGGAGCAGTTCGGTAGCTCGCCGGGCTCATAACCCGGAGGTCGTGGGTTCAAATCCCGCCCCCGCAACGAAGACAATGCCCCTGGTCCGGAGTCCGCTCCGCACCAGGGGCATTGTGCTGTGTGCGAGCACTGATGCGGTCGATGTGGTCGACGCCGCACGTTTCAGCCGCTGGATCAGCGCACGACGTCGTAGATCACCTTCACGACCCCGTTCCCGTAGGCCTCCGACGCCCGGAGCCCGTGCTGCCCGCCGGCGATGACTCCCATGATAAGCACCGTCGCCGACGTGCGCTGAGCAGGTTCACCCCGGAGCTACAGGTCCCCGAGCTCCTCGAGCACCCGCTGCGCGACGCCGAACGCGGAGTTCGCCGCCGGCACCCCGCAGTAGAGCCCGGCCTGCAGAATCACTTCCTTGATCTCGTCGACGGTGAGCCCGTTGGCGCGCGCCGCGCGCACGTGCATCGCGAGCTCAGCGTCGTGACCGAGCGCGATCAGGGCGGTGAGCACCGCCACGGAGCGCGACCGCCGGTCGAGCCCTGGCCGCGACCAGATGTCGCCCCACGCGGTGCGCGTGATGAAGTCCTGGAAGTCGGCGGTGAACGGGGTCATCTGCGCATTCGCGCGATCGACGTGCGCGTCTGAGAGCACGGCGCGGCGCACGGCCATGCCCTGCTCGAAGCGCCCCGCGTCCGACAGCCCGCCTGCTCCTGCGCCGGCTGATCCCGTCGCGTCACTCGACTCGGCGTTCATGCCCGACCCCCTCCGCTCGCGTCCGCGCCGAGGAACGCGAGGAGCGCCTCCGCGACGGCGGAACCGTTCTCTGCCGGAGGCTGATGCGCCACGTCCTCGATCATCAGTCTCCGCGCATTCGGGATGCCCGCGACGAGCTCGTCCTGCCGTTCCTCGGGAGCGACCTGGTCCTGGCGGCCCCCGAGCGCGAGTACCGGGATGCGAATCTCACCGAGCCGGTCTCGCAGGTCGTACGTCGCGAGCGCCTCCGCGCAGCGCGCGTACCCCTCGTCGGAGGTGTCTTGCAGCGCGTGCAGAATGCGCCCGGTCAGCTCGGGCTCGCGGCTGATCGATTCGGGCGCGAACCACGCCTGCGCGGATGCCGCGATGAGCGCCGAGGTCGATTGCGTGCGCACCGTGGCCGCACGCGTCTTCCAGTGCTCCGACGAGCCGAGCGATGCGGCCGAGGCGAGACTGGCCGCACGCGTGACGACATCGGGGTGCCGCAGTGCGAGCGTGAGGGCGAGCGCACCGCCGATCGAGACCCCAGCGAAGTACGCGGTGCCGATCGTGCCCGCCAACTCGCGCACGCGATCTGCCACGACATCGGCGAGCTCGTCGAGCGTAAACGCGTCCGTGGGCACCGGCGCGACTCCATGGCCGGGCAGGGTGAGCAGCGACACGCGGTATTCCTTCGCGAGCAGCGGCACGACGGGCTCCCAGATGAGCGGGCCGGTGCCCAGGGAGTGGGCGAGCACGATCAGCGGCGCACCGTCGGCGCCGATCGGTTCGGTGAGTGCGATTTCTGGGGCGGTCATCCTGGCTCCTCGGTCGGGGCGGGCGCGTCGGCTGCGGGGCGGGCGCCGCCCTCCTGGGCAGCGCCGGGTGCGAGCGCGTGATCGACGAGCCCGTGGGCCAGGCCGGTGTACTGCGCAGGATCAGCCAGCTGTGCGATCGTCGGCCCTCCTCGGGCGGCGAGAGCATCGACGAGGCCGGGCTCGGCGTGCAGCGCGTCGGCGAGCCCCGCCCCGTCCCGCACCCGCGACACGATGTCGCGCACCCGCTCGGCGCCGATGATCGCGCCGAGCACGATCGAGAGCCGCTCGGCGACGATCAGGCCGTTCGTCATCCCCAGATTGCGTGCGATCGCGTCGGTGTCGACGGCGAGACCCGCGGCGAGCTCGGCGGCATGGGCACTCGCGCCGAGCGTGACGCGGAGCAGCTCGCGCAGCGTCTGCCACTCGGCGTGCCACGCCCCATCGGGTCGCTCGTCGACGGCGAGCGCCGCAGCGGCGTGCAGGGTCGCGCCGAGATGAGGTGCGCGGATCGCCGCGGAGCGGATCAGCACGGAATGCGCCGGATTCCGCTTCTGCGGCATCGCTGATGATCCACCTCCGCGCGACTCCGCGACCTCCCCGATCTCTGTGCGGCTGAGGGTCGCCACATCGGCCGTCAGCACGCCGAGTGCATCGACGCACTGCACGAGTGCGTCGCCCAGCTCGGTGATCGGCCAGCGCACCGTGTGCCACGGCCCGTCCGGGGTCGCGAGCCCGAGCTCTGCGGCGAACGCCGCGGGGAGCTTCCCCGCAGCGCGCACGGCGCGCTCGTCCGAACCGAGCTCTGCGCGAGCGACGGCGACGTATCCCGCCATCGTCCCGCCCGCCCCGGCGATCTGCACCGGGAGCTCCGACAGCGCGCCTGACAGACGGTCGGCGGCGCGCCGCACCCCGCGCAGCCACCCGGCGACGCGCAGGCCGAACGTGGTCGGCACCGCGTGCTGAGTCAGGGTACGGGCGACGGCGACGCGATCCTGCTCGGTGCTCGCGAGCCGCGCGAGCGCGGTCTCCGTCTGCCGCAACCGCTGCAGCGTCTCCCGGCCTGCCCGGTGCGCGATCAGCATGAGCGCGGAGTCGAGCACGTCTTGACTGGTCGCACCGCGGTGCACCCAGTGCCGCAGCTCGGGGGAGGTGCGGTCGCGGAGTTTCGGCACCAATGGGATCACGGGGTTGCCGCCGCCCGGGGCCTCCGCCGCGAGCTGCGGCAGCCAGGCGTCGAAGCCCGCGCAGACGTCGCCCGTTCCGCTCCAGCCGAGGGCGGATGACAGTTCGGCAGCCTGTGCGCGGGGTGCGACACCGATCTCCGCCCACGCCCGCACCAGTGCGACCTCGGTCGCGACGAGCGCGCCGAGCACCTCCGCATCGGCCAGCACGGCGTCGCTCCCCGCGCTCACCGGCGAGAGGAGCCCCGCGTCGAACTCGCGGCGGGGTGCGTGTGCATCCGGATCAGTAGGCAAGGAACACGGTCTCCTTCGCACCTTGCAGGTGAATGTCATGAGCGAGATGGCCCTCTGGCGTGCGTGCTGCCACGAGCGTACTCCGCAGTTCGGCCGAAAGCACGGAGAGCAGCGGGTCGGCGTCGAGGCGCGCTGCATCGTCGGGGAGGTAGATCCGCGTGTGCAGCTTGTCGGGCAGACCGCGAGCGAAGACGATCGCCGCGAAGAACGGCGCCTCGCCTGACGACGACCCGGGGTCGCGGGTCCAGAACTCGAAGCGCCCCTCGTCGTCGGTGAAGGCTCGCCCGAAACCGGTGAACGCATGATCGTTGCGGCGCAGCGTGCCTCGAGCTCGCGGCACACTGCCATCCGTATCGGCGGCGAAGATCTCGATCATCGCATCGGGGATCGGGGTGCCGGCCCCGTCGAAGACGGTTCCTGCCAGCACGATGGCGCCCGGCGAGTGCGGGAAGGCGATCTCGTGCTGCTTCGGGAACGTGGTGCCGTACGCGAAGAACGGGCCGACCGTCTGGCCCGGGGTCGGGGCGAGCGTCTTCGCGGGCGCGGGCGAGTGCTGCTGGGGCGCGGGCTGCCGGGGCATCAGTGCTCCCCTTCCTCGGGTTCGAACCAGGTGGCCTGCGGGCCGTCCAAGACGATGTCGAATCGGTAGCCCATCGAGAACTCCGGCACCGTCAGGTCGTGGTCGTAGACGCCGATGAGCCGATCACGGTCCTTCTGCTCGCGGATCGAGTTGTAGATCGGGTCGAGCGCGAACAGCGGGTCGCCCGGAAAGTACATCTGGGTGACGAGGCGCTGCGTGAAGGATCGGCCGAACACCGAGAAGTGGATGTGCGCCGGCCGCCAGGCGTTCACGTGGTTCTTCCACGGATACGGCCCCGGTTTGATCGTCGTGAACGTGTACTCGCCGGCTTCGTTCGTGATCGCGCGACCCGCACCCGTGAAGTTCGGATCGAGCGGTGCCGGATGCTGGTCGCGCTGGTGGATGTACCGGCCCGCCGCGTTCGCCTGCCAGATCTCGATCAGCTGATTCGGCACGGGGCGGCCCCACGCGTCGAGCAACCGCCCGGTGACGGTGATGCGCTCGCCGAGGGGCTCACCCGTGTGGTGCAGCGTCAGGTCCGATTCGATCGCCGCGACATCGCGCTGCCCATAGGCGGGAGACCACAGTTCGATCGTCTCCGGATCGACGAGCTGCGGGTCCTTGGTCGGATGCCGCAGCAGGCTCGAACGGTACGGCGGGAAGTCGTACATGGTGCGCGGCAGGCGTTCGCCATCGGCAGCGCGGCGGAAGAAGTCGGCGTGGAGTGACGCGATCTCCTCCGAGATCTGCTGCTGAGAAGCCTGATCGGGTGCTGCGAGCAGGGCTTCCGGTGCCGGGGCGATGGGGTGCTCGGGCATGAGGTGCTCTCCTTCGAGGTCGTGACCTGCGCATCAGCGTGGCAGCCGACGACGACGATCGCTCCCGGAGTTCTCACTGAGCGGGAATCAGATGCTCCGTATCTCGGAGTGGATCTCCTTCGCCGCCTGCTGCACGAGCCGTGACAGGAGCCGCTCGTCGGCCCGCTCGAGGTGCACCACGACGCCGAGCGCGATCGGGGGCAATCCGTCGACGCTCGGCAGTGCGACGGCGATCGACACATTGCCGAGAGTCATCTCCTCGCGGGTGCTCCAGTAGCCGCGCGCGCGGCCGGCGGCGAGGTCGGTGCGGAGCGCGTGCTCGTCGACGATCGAGTGCGTCGTCTCCCGGAGCAGCGGACTCGCGCCGAAGTAGCGCTGCAACCAGGCGTCGTCGCACCCCGAGAGCAGCGCCTTGCCGACGCCCGTCGTATGCAGCGGACCCCGCCCGCCCGCGCGGCTCACCGTGGGGATCGAACGGCGGCCGGTGACGCGCCCCACGTAGAGCACGCTCGCGCGCTCCGCCGGCCCATCGAGCACGCCGAGGTGCACGTTCTCGCCCGTCACCTCGTAGAGCCGCATGAGGTGCGGGATCGCGCGTTCGCGCAGGCGCAGCGCGAGCGGGGAGAGCTCGCCGAGCTCCCACAGCCGCGCACCGACCGCCAGCCGCCGATTCGGCAGGCGCGTGAGCAGACCGCGGTCGACGAGCACGGCGACGAGGCGATGGAGCGTCGACGAGGCGAGGCCGGTGCGCTCGACGAGCTGGCCGGCGGAGAGCTCGGGTTCGTCCTCGCTGAAGCACGACAACACCGCGAGCGCGCGGTCGAGCACGCCAGGCGTCACCTGCTCCGCCATCTCGCCTCCTCGAGTTCACCTCCTGCCGAGCGTAGCGGGCGGGCGGAGTGGGGCAGGTCCGGCCGGTTTCCCAGTGAGTGAGAAAAGTGCGGCCGGGCGGGGCCGATCCCAGCACACTGGTCGCGGATCGCCATGGCTGCACTCGGCACGCGCCGTTCGCACGCCGCGCGCGATACCGGCGCCCCCTTCGACCCCGCCAAAGGAGACCCATGACCGTCGAGCGCACCCGAGTCGCCATCGTCGGAGCGGGGCCCGCCGGCCTCCTGCTGTCGCACCTGCTGGCAGCGGCAGGCGTCGAATCCATCGTGGTCGATGCGCGCAGTCGTCAGGAGATCGAGACGACCATCCGCGCAGGCATTCTCGAGCAGGGGACGGTCGAGGTGCTCGATGGCATCGAAGGCAGCCGTGCCCGCACCGTCGGGCACCGCCACGACGGCATCGAGCTCCGCTTCGCCGGCGAGGGCCACCGCATCGATTTCCCGTCACTCGTCGGACGGTCTGTGTGGCTCTATCCGCAGCACGAGGTACTGAAAGACCTCATCGCTGCGCGCCTCGCCGCCGGGCAAGATCTGCGGTTCAGCACGAGCGTCACCGCCGTGCACGACGTCGATTCGGAGCCGCGCGTCGTCGCCACGGACGCTGACGGAGCCCCGTTCGAGATCCGTTGCGACTTCGTCGTCGGCGCTGATGGATCGCGGAGCGTCGTGCGCCCCGCGGTCGCCGGTGACCGCGGGAACGGCGCATTCCGCGAGTATCCCTTCGCATGGTTCGGTGTGCTGTGCGAGGCGGCGCCGAGCTCGGACGAGTTGATCTACAGCAATGCGCCCGACGGCTTCGCGCTGATCAGTCAGCGGTCGGAGACGGTGCAGCGCATGTACTTCCAGTGCGACCCGAGCACCGACCCTGACGCGTTCAGCGAGGCCGAGATCTGGGATGCGTTGCAGCGTCGGGTTCCCGGCACCCGCCTCACCGAGGGTCCGATCTTCCAACGGGACGTGCTGCGCTTCCGCAGCTTCGTCGCCGGCGGGCTGCGGCGCGGTCGCGCTGCGCTCGTGGGCGACGCCGCGCACACAGTGCCCCCGACTGGGGCCAAGGGCATGAATCTCGCGATCGCGGACGTGCTGCTGCTCGGCGATGCACTGCGGCGTCTCCTCTTCGAGCACGATGAGCGGGGCATCGACGCGTACGCCGAAACGGCGCTCCGCCGCATCTGGAAGGCCCAGCATTTTTCCTGGTGGATGACGAGCATGCTGCACGCGGTGCCTGGCGCCGACGCGTTCGACCGCCAGCGGCAGCTCGGAGAACTCAGAGGCGTCATCGAGTCCGAGGCCGGCCAGCGCTTCCTGGCCGAGGCGTACACCGGGTGGCCGCTCCCCTCCACGTTCTGACCGACGAATGTGACGGGCACCGTGTCGAAAAACGCGCACCGGGCAGTCGCTGCGCGCGACATATGAAGGTTGAGTTATGTCATACGACTACAGTTGACCCCAATGAAACCCGAACCTCCGTCGCCGGCCACCGGGTCCGATGCAGACGCCGCGAACAGCAACTCACGACATTCGAACGTCGCACTTCTCGGGCTCGCCGAAGCTGTCGCACCGGTCGAGGTGACCTCCCAATCATTCGACGAACGACTCAGCGACACGCTCAAAAGTCTGAACCTTCCGCGAGGCCTGCTCCAGCGGGTCGCAGGCGTCTCCGCGAAACGCAATTGGGAACGCCCAACGGATTACATCGAAGGAGCGGCCTCCGCCGGACGTCAGGCGCTGGCCGAGTCAGGAATCCCCGCAGAGAAGATCGGGCTTCTGATCAACGCCTCGGTTTCTCGCGAGGCGCTCGAGCCATCCGTCGCGGTCGCCGTCCACGACAGCATCGGCCTCGGCCCGGCAGCGATGAACTTCGACATCACCAATGCATGCCTGGGATTCGTCAACGGGATCACCGTCGCTGCGAGCATGATCGATGCCGGCCAGATCGACTACGCACTCATCGTCGCGGGCGAGGACATGTCGCGGGTGCAAGAGGCCACCGTCGCCCGCTTGAATCGCGACGGTATCACGCGCGAAGAGTACCTGAACGAATTCGCGACGCTGACCCTCGGCTCCGGAGCCGCCGCCGCCGTGCTCGGACGAGCGGATCTGCACCCCGAAGGGCACCGTATCCATGGTGGAGTCTCGCGCGCAGCGACGTGGAATCACGCGCTCTGCGTTGGCGACTACGAGGGCATGTTCACCGATACGCAAGGGCTGCTCAGCAACGGCATGAGACTCATCTCCGACGCCTGGCACGAGGCTCACGAGAACGACTGGGACTGGAAGGACATGGATCATTACATTCCGCACCAGGTCTCGAACGTCCACGTCGATGCCCTGACGAACGCCATCGACATCGACGAGTCCAGGATCGCCAAGACCTATCCTGAGCTGGGCAATGTGGGCCCGGCCTCCTTGCCGATCACCCTCGCCCGCACAGCTCCGAAGATGAAGCCAGGCGACCGCGTTCTCTGCTTGGGCGTCGGATCAGGTCTGAACACTGCAATGGTGGAGATCACCTGGTGAGGTTCACGGCGCGTCCGGCGGTTCTCCCAGGACTCCTCCCCGAGTGGGACCAGCAGTGGTCGCGTCTCGTGACGGTGGATACAGGAGACGGCGAACGCACGTTCCATGTACTCGACACGCTTCCAGCGCTGCAGGCGCGAGGTCTCGAGCCGAGTGGCACCATTCTGGCGCTGCACGGGAACCCCACGTGGTCGTACTTGTGGCGCGGCGTCGCCGCCGCAGCACTGAGCGACGCCACAGGAAGGATCTGGCGCGTCATCGCCCCGGATCAGCTCGACATGGGCTACTCCGAGCGCCTCACGCATGATGCGCTGCCCACGACGCACGGGTCCGGATACCGCCGTCTTGCCGAACGCGTGCGTGATTTCGACGCGGTCGTGCGGTCGCTCCTCGCCGATACTGCCGGGGCCGAGGGATCGCCCTCGCATCCAATCGTCACCCTCGGCCATGACTGGGGCGGAATCGTATCGCTCACCTGGGCGGCACGAAACCTCGACATCGTGGACGGGGTGATCAGCCTCAACACGGGCGTGCACCTCCCCGCGGAGATGTCGCTTCCGGCCCCGCTCCGGTTGGCGCTGAGCGGGCCGATCCTGCCCATCTCCACCGTGTTCACGGACGGGTTTCTGCGCACCACCCTGCATCTCGGTCAGGGGCCCATCCCATCCGAGATTCGTGACGCGTACCGCGCTCCGTATCGCGCCGCCGGTCTGCGAGGCGGTATCGGCGCATTCGTCGCCGATGTTCCCGTCGATCCCTCCCATCCGTCGTACGCCGAGCTGCAGCAGTCGGCTGCCGACATCAGCGGCATCGACACTCCGGCGCTGCTCGTCTGGGGGCCGAAGGACCCGGTGTTCGGTGAGCAGTTCCTGCGCGACCTCCGTCAGCGACTGCCGCAGGCGGACGTGCATCGCGTAGAGCAGGCCTCGCACCTCGTCAGTGAGGACTCCGACGTCGCACCCCTGATCCTCGCCTGGCTTCGGCAGCGCTTCCCCGGCGAGACCCCGTCCCCAGAAGGGGCATCGCGCCAGAGCGCGGAAGGCGCCGTCACCGCCGCGCGCGATCCTCGCGCTCCGATGATCTTCGAAGCTCTCGACGCCCGTCGCAATGATTCCTCAGTGGCGAGCGTCGACATGACGCGCACCCCGCCGCACGAGGTGTCCTGGCGGCAGCTCACGAGCGTGAGCGATGGAATCGCGCAGGGGTTGCAGCAGCTGGGCCTGAAACGAGGAGACCGGGTCTCGTTGCTGGTGACTCCGGGCAACGATCTCACCGCGGTGCTCTACGGCGTGCTCAAGGCGGGTGGAGTGGCGGTCGTCGCCGATTCCGGGCTCGGCGCGGCCGGCATGACCCGTGCCGTCAAAGCATCCGATCCGCAGTGGATCATCGGCCAGAAGCCCGGCCTGCTCCTGGCCCGAGCCGCCGGATGGCCCGGCCGGCGCATCTCCGTTCGACGGCTGAACGCACTCGAACGCGCCGCACTGGGCGTCGAGACGAGTGTGACCGAGCTGTCGCGCGCGCCGGGCCACGAGCCGATCCGCTCCCCCGGCCCCGATGATGACGCCGTGATCCTGTTCACTTCTGGGTCGACGGGGCCGGCGAAGGGCGTGCGGTACACGCACGCCCGGTTGGGCGCGCTGGCCCGCACGCTCCGCGAGCAGTTCACCGTGCACGGCGAAACGAGCTGGGCGGCCGGATTCGCCCCCTTCGCTCTGCTCGGACCGGGTCTCGGCATCCGCAGCGTGACTCCCGACATGTCGGTCACGAAGCCGCGCACCCTGACGGCCTCCGCGCTCGCCGATGCGATTCTCGCCGGCGCATGCACGATGGTCTTCGCGTCGCCTGCCGCGTACCGCAACGTGCAGGCGACCGCCGCTGACCTGACCTCCGAGCAACGCGCGGCCCTCGCGGGCGTCGAGCTCGTGCTGTCGGCCGGAGCTCCCGTGCCGTTGCGACTGCTCGACAACCTCGCGGAGCTCTTTCCGAACGCGCAGATCCGCTCGCCCTACGGCATGACCGAGGGCCTGATGCTCACCGATATCGATCGCGAGGGCGTCGCGGCCGCCGTCGCTCAATCCCGGGATCACGGCGTCTGCGTCGGGAGGCCGGTTCCGCGCGTGCGAATCGCTGTCGCGCCGCTCGACGAGACCGGGCGGCCCGCCGATGCTCTGCTCACGGACACCGCAGCCGTCGACGTTCTCGGTGAATTCGTCGTCTCGGCCCCCCACCTCAAAGCGGGCTACGACGGGTTGTGGCACACCGACGCGGCGTCGAAGCGCGACACGCTCGACGGCCTGGTCTGGCACCGCACGAGCGATATCGGCCACATCGACCCCGAGGGTCGGATCTGGATCGAGGGGCGTCTGCAGCACGTGCTCACCACCTCGTCCGGACCGCTCGGCCCCGGTGGATTGGAAGCCGTCGTCGACCAGGTGCCCCAGGTGTACCGCTCGGCCGTCGTCGGGGCCGGCCCGCGAGGAGCGCAGGCCGTCGTCGTCGTCGTCGAACCAGCGCCTGGGACCCGCATGCGGTCGGGTCTTGCTCCTCTGGAGCTCACGGACGCGGTACGGACGGCGCTCGCAGAGCACTTCCCGCACGACGTCGCCGCGGTGCTGGTGTCGACCTCGTTCCCGACCGACATCCGTCACAACTCGAAGATCGATCGCACACGACTGTCGGTGTGGGCTGACGCCGTGCTGCGCGGTGAGCGCGTCGGCGCGCCGTGACACCGATCGACTCGGCGCGAAAGGAACTCCCGTGAAGGTACTCGTCACCGGCGCCTCGGGCGTGCTCGGCTCCTCGGTCGTGCGGGCGTTGATCGATGGCGGAGACGACGTGACCACGCTGCAGCGCCGGCCCTCAGGCATCGAGAGCGCGCGCGATGTGCTGGGGAGCGTGACCGAGGACGACGCGGTTGCGAGAGCAATGGCCGGCCAGGCCGCCGTGATCCACCTCGCCGCCAAGGTATCGATGGCCGGTGACGCGAGGGACTTCGAGAGAGTCAACATCGACGGCACTCGGAGCGTGCTCGATGCGGCACGGAGTGCCGGGGTCACCCGGTTCGTCCACATCTCCTCACCCTCTGTCGCGCATTCGGGGACGTCTCTCGTCGGAGCGCCGGCCGAGGCGGCCGACCCGACGTCCGCCCGCGGAGAGTACGCGCGCACGAAGGGCGAAGGCGAGCTCCTCGCCCTCGCGGCGAGTTCAGATGAGTTCCCCGTGCTCGTGCTGCGCCCGCATCTCATCTGGGGCCCGGGCGACACCCAGCTCACCGAGCGGATCATCGAGCGGTCCAGGCAGGGGCGCATGCCGATCCTCGGCGCTGGCGCGGCCCTCGTCGACACCCTGTACGTCTCCAACGCCATCGACGCGATCGTCGCGGCACTCGACGCGGTCACCCGCGTGCACGGAGAGGCGCTCGTCGTCACCAATGGGCAGCCGCGGCCGATCGCCGAGTTCGTCGAACGCCTCGCGCTGGCGGGGGGTGCGCGGAAACCTCGGCTTCGGCTCCCGGTCGGGCTCGCCCTCGCGGCCGGCACCACCGTGGATACGGTGTGGAATCTGCGGGAGCACGACGACGAGCCGCCCCTCACCCGATTCCTCGCCGAGCAGATGTCGACCGCCCACTGGTTCGATCAGCGCCGCACGCGCGAAGTGCTGCGGTGGGAACCCGCGGTGAGTTTCGCCGCAGGCATGGAGGCTGTAGCCCGGCACTACGGCCGGTGAGCTGCTGGTCTGCGGACCCGAGGTCGTGAGCGGCGAGCGTGCTCGCATGCAATGAGGCGCGCTTGGCGGCAGGCGCTGCCGAGCCCGCTACTCGCCCGCATCCCCGATCGCAGCCTCCAGCCGCTCCAGCTTCCCGTCGAGCTCGCCCTCGAACCCGGGACGGATGTCGGCTTTCATCACGAGCGACACCCGCGACCCGAAGGGCAGCACCGCCTCGGTCGCGCGCTTCACGACGTCGAAGACCTCATCCCATGAGCCTTCGATCTCGGTGAACATCGATCGATTGGGACATGGGTGTCGTTTTCGACGACGTACCCGAGTCGAAACCTGCTGCAGGTCAGGTCAAACTGTCACTTAAACGCGCAGCAGACCTCTGACTTCCCCGCGGAACTCACTGTCCACATCAGCTCGGCGACGGCGCCCTCGCGATCCCCGCCGACGTCACCGACCGAAACTCCCTCACTGCCGCCGCACAACAGGTGCAAGACGAGCTCGGCAGTGCCGACGTCCTGATCAACAACGCCGGCATCATGCTTCTCGGCCCGTTCTCCGCCGACCAGCGCGACGATTACCGGCAGATGATCGAGATCAACCTGCTCGGCGCGATCACCACCACCGAGGTGTTCCTCGATCAGCTCACTGCCTCCACCGGCGGCGACATCATCAACCTATCCTCTCGCCGGCCGCACCGCCCGCGCAGGCAACAGCGTCTATGCCGCCACCAAATGGGGCATCAATGGCTGGTCAGAATCCATCCGACAAGAACTACTTCCCGATGTCCGCGTCACCCTCATCGAACCCGGCGTCGTAGCGACCGACCTCCCCAACCACATCACTCACAGCCAAACCAAGACAGCAATCACCGACCTCTACGACAAGGCGACAGTGACCCCCGAAGACATCGCCGAAGCCATCGCGTTCACACTCGCTCGCCCCGACACCTCGCCCTCAACGAGATCCTGCTCCGCCCCGCGGACCAAGCCTGAGACACCGCGCCACATCTATCTGACGTCAAAAGTGCCCGCCCACCGCGGCCCCGGGAGCAAGAAATGGGCGACCATGATGTCTTGTAAACGATCGTTTACGGCGCGATCATCGATCGGACTGTACAGCGGTCACCACTAGCTTGTGCCGGAAAAGAGTTTCGGCGGACCCTTTCGGTCGGTTGATGGGTGTTCGAAAGGACATGTCAAGCGAGGTGACGTCGTGTCACTCCGCGCTGCCCTGGCGATTGCGGGTCGCATCTCTGACTAAGGAGATTCACGAGCACGAGATCGCCTAGAAGGTGCCCGGGCGAAGACTCGACCCACCGCTGGCTCAGAGGCCGGGAGCGTTGTTCCAGGCGTCGACGAACCCCTGCACGTCACCGTCTGCCGTCCCGGCCGACACCTTCACCAGGTTCTGGTGGAGCTTGCCGGTCACCGTGAACGAAAATTCCGCACGGTCGGTGTTCGAGGCCCAGCTCGTCGAGCCGAAGACCTCCGCGTCCTGATCGCGAAGCGCTGCTGCTTTAACCGCCGGGGCAACCTTCGTAGCATCAGCACCGTGTTCGAGTACGACGTCCAGTTCGAGCGGGCCGAGCGCGACCGAGCGCACACCGTCTGTCTCCGCAAGTCCGAGCGCCCGGTCGAAGTTGCCGACGAAGCCCTCGTCCCTCATGGTTTTCGCGGTGATGCGAGTGCCAGGCTCGTCCTGTTGCAGCACGAAGAGTTGCAGTGAGTTGAACGCCTGCAGATCCGACGACGCGAGGAGCGCCTGCTGCACGGTCGCGGCTGCGTTGGCATCCGTCGTCGTCGCCGACAGGTGCAGAGCCTTCGGGCCGTGCGTGTCGATCGACGCCCCGACCACACCCTCCATCGGCGTGAGGATCGCGCTGAGCCGCCCGGCCAGATCGTCCTGCAACTGAGGCGCCGTCATGATGCCGCTGCTCAGGCTTACGTCGATCGGCAGCCCGGCGGCGGCCATCGCGTCGACAACGGGTGCCACTGCCTGCGCGCCTTCGTCCGTGCGCATCCGCAGCGTCAGCGATTCGTCCTCGAGTGAGTACTTCTGGATCGGGCCGACGGCGGCCGCGACTGCGATCGTCTCGAGTGCCGGCTTCAGCGCCGCCGGGTCCTGCGTCTCGACCGACGATCGCTCGTGCACGTCGAAGACCTTCAGCCGCACCCCGTCGTCGACCGGCCCCGACGCCGCCGCATCAGCCAGCGGAGTGATCACAGCAGCTGGATCGATCCCCGCCTCCGCGACGACCTCAATGCCGAGAGCGCCATCGTCGGACCAGACCTTCCCCTGCAGTATGCCATCGACGCCGGCCAGCTCTCCGACCGCATGCGCGAGGTCTGCCACGTCGCCGTCGTCGCCCGCAAGCGTCCACTGCCAGGCGGCGGCGCGCAGTCTCAGGACCACGTCGTCGTCGGTGACCGACTCGGCGAGGTCACCAAGGCGCCCGGCGACCTCGGCGAAGTCTGCGGGAGCGACCGAGTCATCGAGCGTGATCTGGTAACCGCCGTCCGCTGCCTCCTCGACCGAGGAAACGGCCGAATCCTCGGCGACCTGCGCTTCCAGGTCCTCCGACTTCCGCATAGTGCACCCCACGAGCGCCGTCACGGCGATCGCCCCTCCGAGCAGCAGAGCAACACCACGAACGATCCCCCGCTTCGCACGCATTCTCCAAGGGTATGTGGAAAACCTGTCTGCGCCCGTGGGGGAGCACTGCCCCAGGCTCGTGCAGGAGTGATCCAACATTGCACAGCGCTGCCGAAAACGGTGCTCGGGTTACATAATTTAAGTACGCGGGTTACACGACGCAGAATGCCGTTGTCGGCGATGATCGGTGGAAGTGTCGCGCAAACGACCGTTTATGTAGACCTTCACTCATGCCAGGAATCGAAGAGCGGCAGCGCTACTCCTTATAAGAGTCGAACGCCCGGTTCTGACCGATTTCCGTTTTCTGTTTCAGCATGCGCCCAGATCGAGGTTGTTCGTCCATGTGCGTTTTCGTACACCCATGTCAACACATCACGAACATCGTCGACATCAGATATGTCGTACTCTACGTTGGGACTGACCCAGGAGGGATGTAGTCTTCGTTCTTCGGCAAACAGAACGTGATAAACGACCAAACCTCCCTCCGCGATACGTTCTCGTGTAACTTGACGAACCTTCACTGAAGCTGTTCTCGTCCGTCACTCCGGGGAGAGCCCGGTGGTTCCCTTGTCACAACAGTAAATTGTTCTGCTATTTCGAAAAGGTCGAAGTCGTCTCCACTAATCTGCTCAAGGGTGAGTCCTAGCGGTATCCCGCATTGAGAGTGCTTCCCGATCGGGATACTGATGGCCGGATTCCCGTAGAGAGTCGCCGGCGTGGAATTCATCACAATGGTTTTCAGCTGTTGTTCTGTATTGGCTATATCGGGTGTTGCCTGTGCGACAGGTGGGTCGGAAGTCACAGTGGGGTAAGCAAGTGTCCTAATTCCTGATTTCGCCATTGAAGCTGCGAAATCTTCATTGAGACGCCGTAGTTCGCGCTTGGCACTGTTGTATTCCGCGAAATTAACAGGGGTGTCCCTCGCCTTTTCGAGAATCTTTCGGGTGTCCGGGGTCTCAGATGCTTCGACGAGCTCGCGCCAGGAGCGCAGTGCGAAATTCGTTTCCAGATACATAGAAATCGACTGCTTCGTCTCAGCTGCGAGAACGATCAGCCCGAGTTCGAAGCAACGATCCAGGTGACGAGAGCGCGAGATCGACGAAATTTCGATACCCCTTCCCGCGGCTTGATTCAACGCTCCTATAAAATGCGAGCGAGAGACGTCGTCCAACGCCTGGAGCGTTTCCTCAAGGACACCGACGGGCCCAACTCGTACCGCAGCAGGTGCCGCGTTTTTCGCAAGCACACTATCCATCAACCGAATGTCGGAAACAGATCGGCTGATAAGCCCAACGGCGTCGCGGGTCGTTGAGATCCCGAGTACGCCGGCAGTTGAATATCGTCCTGCCGTGGGCCGATATCCCAGGAGTCCGCAGTAGCTGGCAGGGATGCGGACAGATCCTCCGGTGTCAGTGCCCAAAGCGATTCTTGCAGCTCCGAACAACACTGCAAGCGCGCTTCCACCGCTGGACCCGCCGACAGTGAGCGCGGGATCAAACGGGTGCCTGGTCGTACCAAAGGTCGGGTTGATTCCGCTGATTCCATGGCCGAGTTCATGCAGATTCGTCTTTCCAACGATCGTGCCGCCTGCGCGTCGAATTTCCGAGACTACTGGGGCGTCCTCATTCTTCATATTGGAGGTGAGGTACTTGGTACCGCCCGTCGTGGGTAAGCCTGCGACATCGATGTTGTCTTTTACAGCGATCGGCCACCCAGACAGGGGGCCATCGGCCGACGGCTGGATCGTTGCTCTGGTAATGAACACGTTGAATTGTCTGAGTAGCGATTCAGGCGCCTGAGTCCCGAAACCCGCTCTCAGAGCGCTGTCCGTATTAATATCTCGTCTCCTATGCCGAAACGGTGGTGGCCTCGGTCTTGGGGTCGCGTTCCGCCCCAACGATGTCCCAGAGCTCTGCCACGCGTTGCCGTTCAGCTGCAGAGGGCCCCTTAACGAGAGACACGATTACCAGCACTGCAGCATTCAGGAGCATCGCGACAATTCCAGACGTCAACCCCCCGAGCCAGGGAATCTGTACCGGGTACATGACCTGGAGAATCGCAGCGACGACGAAGCCGGTGATCATCCCCGAAATAGCACCAGCAGCGTTCGCGCGCTTCCAAAAGATTCCGAGGAGCAGTGTGGGGGCGAGTTGCACGATCCCCTGGTACGAGACTTGTGCGAGGCTGACGAGTCCGGACACGGTTTCCAATGTGAGAAGAGCGATGCCAGCGGCAATCGCTGTCGTAATTGCCACAGACCACTTCGCCACGCGCGTATTCGCCCCGCTCTCAGGACGAACGATCGATGCGATGTCGTTCGCTGCTTGAGCTCCGACCGCCTGGATGTTCGCACCCACGTTTCCAAGCGTGGCCCCGACGACTGCAATTGCCGCGAGCGTCAACACCCATATTCCGGCATCGCCAGCAATAATGAACCAGACGTGATCGGGGGCAGCGCTGACGCGCGGGTCAGACGACGCGAGATAGGCGACCAACAGCACCGCTGTCGTGAATACCACCATGATCGGAGCGGCAAGTCCGGCCGTCTTCCGGATGGTGGAGGTGCTGTTGGCCGTGAAGAGTCGAACGAAGATGTCCGGCCAACACCAGGTCCCCAGCGCTCCGGTGACAGTGATTGCCACCGCGTAGAGTGGCCCGTACGATTCGTCGGGGCCGAGCAGCGAGGTGAATCCGTCGGGAACGTCCGCGAAGCCGTGCCCATTGGTGAGCAGCATCACCAGGAGGCCGAGAGCGATCAGCGTCCCGATGAAGTAGGCGAAGATGCCTTGGACCATGTCACTCACGATGATGCCGCGCATACCGTGTCGGACGGTCCAGATCTGACGCACGACGATCACGACAACGCTTAGCACGACTGCAACAACCGGGGCGATCACGCTACCCGACAGGTACTCAAATACGAGGGAGAGGGATTGCAGGCCCAGTACGATCCAGGGGACGGTAGAAATGATTCCGATGACCGAAGCGACGAGGCGCACGTTCCGTGACCCATACCGAAGGCCCAGCAAATCAGATTGCGTGCCAAGGTTGAAACGTTTCCCCCAGCGGAAGACGGGCTTTGATAGCGCCAACATCAGAAGGATGCCCAGAAGACCGTAAGCAAGCAAGTAAAAACCGAGGACTCCGCTGAGCGCCGCCAAACCCGCAAACGAGATGAAGACCGTGCCCGGCAGGAAAGTGTTAACGTACGCCATCGTCCCGAAGAAGGGTCCGAATGATCTGCCGGCGGTCGCGTACTCAGTGAAGCCACCCGCCGGTTTACGCGTCTTCTCCATCACGAGAATGGTGAGCACCAGAAAAATGGCCACGCCGGTGTAGCCAACGAATGCATCCATGAAAACTGACCTTCCTTGGTCGAAATGAGTTGCTGGATCGATCCAGCAACTGGAGAATATGTCTCATTTAAATGATTGTCAATTGCAGATCGCTCCTCATATCGACCACTTTCACGGGTCGCTTCGAGGAAATCGCCCCACAAGGTGCGGACAGCACCTCGCGCCTTCGGACCGCCGTGGTAGCGGCCAAAAAGCTAGCTCAGGGTGGGGATGAAGTCGATGGTCGCGTTCTTCGCCATCCCTCGGACCACGATTTCAACGAGGGTATTGGCCGTTTCAAAGCCGAAGCGGTGCGGTTCTAGGTCCAAAGCAGCATCGAACCTGGATACGGATCGTGCTCGATTGCGACTGAGATACGTTCCAATCTTGAGGTCGCGATGTCGCTCTTCACTGTTGGCAAGTATGAGCTGAGCACGTTCGGCTGCGTCTTGCCACCCAAACACGATCCCATCAATGCCGTCATGAGCGACGATTTCATGAACCGCGGACAATACCTGATCGTTGTCAGCAAAAGGGGGAAGCGTCCGCGCGACAGGCTGTAACCGGTGACCTTCCATCCACTTCAGATACCCCTCGAGAACGCGGGAGGACCAAGATTTTTCATCGCGAAGCGACGCTCCGATAAGCGCAGGATGACGAACTCCACGCAGCGCTAACGCATCAAGGACGCGCATGATGCCTTGCTCATGATCAATGGCGATCTCGGCGGCGACCTGTCGGCTCAATCGTTGATCGAGGTGTCCGGCAGCGACCACGGGTACGCCGGATTGAAGAAGAGAATGGGCGATCGGGTCATCGTGCACGACGTCGATCACGATGACCCCACCGTAACCGAGCCAGCCGGTAGGATCTTCTGGCGCAGTCGTCACAATTGCCAGGTCATACCCATGACGACTCGCTGCTTCTACGGCACCGAAAGCAAACCCTAAATAGAAGTCCATCTCGCGAATATCTGCTGGCACGTACAAACCGATCATGCCACCCGTGCGCGTGCGCAAACGGCGTGCATTCGTATTAGCCACATACCCTTTCTCAAGGGCCATCGCCCGAACACGTTCACGCGTCTGCTCGGATGTACGGCCCGTGCCATTGAGCGCAGCAGCCACTGTCGACTTTGACAGCCCAAGAGCCTTTGCCAAATCAAAAATTGTCGGCGAGCTCACGAGCTCACTCTAGCCGGAATGATAAACACATGCTCAGCTCATAAACCATTGTGTAGGGCCTGGTAACTCTACTGGGATAGGTAGACTTGACCCCTATCCGAGACAATACAAACGATGGCGAGTCAGAAAGAACATGATGCACGAGATACTCGCAAACTCGTTCGCTTTCCATGTCAAAAAGACATTCTGAGGCTCACTCCTCTTGCCTAATGTGAGGCTGCCCTAGCGCCTCAAGAGTTGGGGAAGTTCAGACATACTCAGGAAAACTTCCGCACCCACTGCCTTCAATTCTGAAGCCAAAGACAGGCCACCTGCATAGCCAAAAACATGCATACCGGCCGCACGCGCTGAGACGACACCGGTGGGGCTGTCCTCAACAGCCGCGCAATAGGTCGGAGAAACTCTGAGCATTCGCGCCGCTTCTAGGTAGGGATCCGGAGCTGGTTTCCCAGACGGAACATCATCAATGCCCACGATGTTGCTACCGAAAAACCTGCGTAGATTGGTCCGATCTAGAGAAGATATAACTCCTCCTCGACGACTGTTTGACGCAACAGCCTTAGGTAATGAGATCTCTTTCAAGGCGCGTTCGACACCTTCTATAGCAATAAGCTCCGTTGCCATTGCGTTCTCATATAGGTGCTCGTAAGGAGCTCGCCAGTTCGCTGAAACCGGCCCGAGCACACTTGCGATCTCTCGTTCGTACTCCGGCCCAGCCTTACCCAGAAATCGCGCGGTGATCTCCTCGATCGTCGCTTCCCATCCAAGTTCGCGAAAAACAACCTGATCGATTCTCGCCATGAGTCTCTCGCTGTCCACGAGAACACCATCGCAATCAAAAACGACGGCCTCAAACCCTTCTCCCGATGACGCTCTCACTGAGCCCCTCTCCACTGTTGCTAGTTGACGAACCGAACGACCACCGCTAATCTCAACTTGTCAGACGTCCGGATGACCTACACGGATAATGACATGCGGCGCTCAAGAAAACAATGTTGTTAGGACGGCAATGTCTACAGAACTGCGACCTCGTTTGAGTCGTGCGACCATCGCCCATCAGGTGCGCGATGATCTGCGCGAACAGATTAAAAGTGGCGCACTGTCCGCCGGCACTAAAGTGCCATCAGAAGCCGAGTGCTGCGACATCTACGGCGTATCCCGCGCTACCGTCCGAGAGGCGTATCGCCTCCTCGAACAAGAAGGCCTTATCGAGACCAGACATGGCTCAGGACGCTACGTGTTGCACGGCGCCAACGTCATTGTGCAGGGCGAAGTCAAACTCATGGAGTCCGCGCTCGATGTTCTTCGTGGCCTCAATTACGAACCCAAGCTCGAGGTTCTCCGGATCGAAGAACGTGCAGCTACTGCGGGCGAAGCGAGCGAGTTTGGCATTCCTGTCGGATCTCGCATGGTCGAAGTGGAACGCGCATACGTTCACGGGCGCCAGTTACTCGTTCACACGACAAATCTCATCGATGTCGATCGCCTACCAAAGCCCATCGAACGTATGGACTGGACAAGTTCCTTGGCAACGGCGTACCGGGCTGTTGGCCGCGAGATCACATCAGGCTTCAGCGATATAGCTGCGACCCATCTGCCCAGTGATGTGGCCCAAAAATTCGAGATTCCTGATGCGTCAGCTTGGTTGACCTTTGACGGCCCTCTTTTTGATCAGCATGGCGAGTTCCTGTGGTTCTCGCACGAGTGCTGGTGGAACGACCTTCGCCCGCTGCGCGTTGTAACGCGGCCCGCCACTGACTAATCAACCACACCAAGATCTTTCAATGAAGAAAGGAAAATCCAAGTGACCTTAACTCAAGCGGTACTCATTGGATTAGTAGCAGCGCTCACCCATCTTGATGGTGCGTGGTTCGGTGAGATGAAGTTTCGCGAACCAATCATTACCGGCTTCCTCGTCGGACTCATCCTCGGAGATGTCGCGGGCGGCCTCGTGATCGGTGCTGCATTGCAGCTCATGTGGATGGGAATCACCGGCGTTGGCGTAACTCCGAAACTGGATATTGGTGTTGGCGGAACGATCGGTGCTGCGGCGGCCCTCTCAACGGGAGCCGGCGCGGAAAAAGCAATCCTCTTCGCCGTACCAGTCGCGCTTCTGATGCAGTTCGTTGACACCCTCATGACCTCCGCTTTCTCCGCTCTCATGCCCGTGGCCGAGCGGCAGATTGACCAACTCAAGATCAACTCTGTTCAAGCCATCCACTACATGTGTGGAGTTATCGCCCTGATCGTCTACTTTGTACCCACGTTCGCCGGCATGTACTACGGGAATGAAGCGATCCAAGCTATCGTGGATGCCCTGCCGGAGTGGCTGAACAACGGTTTGATCGGCATTTCGGTGCTACTGCCCGCCCTCGGCTTCGCGATGCTTCTCGACATCATCCTGACGCCGAAACTTGTCCCCTTCCTCATCCTGGGCTTTGTTCCTGCAGCTTTCGTGGGACACGACCTCACCATGGTTGGAATCGCAGCGATCGCCGTCGCCATCGCGCTCGTCATCTACTCGATCTATACGGACCTGCGACCCAAACCTGCAGTCCAAATCGAGCCAAACGAACGAGAACTCGTTGCCGCCAATGAATGGGAGGACTAAATCATGACCGTCACGACGCACGACACCCCTCCAACTCCGCAGCTGCCAAAGAAAGAATTCAGAAGCATCTTTTGGCGGAGCTTTTCACTCCTCGGATCTTTCAACTTCCAAAGGTTTCAAGGTCTCGCGTTCCTTTTTGCAGTCCTCCCCTCACTCAAGCGCATTTATCGGGGCGACGACGACGGCCTGAAAGACGCCATGCGCCGCCATATGGAGACATTCAATATGACTGTCGCTCCGGCACCTGTGGTGATGGGCGCTGCCATCGCGATGGAAGAGCGCGCCAAGGCAGACCCAAATTTTGATCGAACGACCATTAGTGCTTTCAAGGTCTCACTCATGGGACCCCTTTCGGGCATTGGTGACACGTTCTTCTGGGGAATCTTCCGCATTCTCGCATGCTCATTGGCAATTGGTTTTGCAGAGGGCGGCAGCTGGCTAGCTCCGTTCGTGCTGCTCGTTGTCTTCAACATCCCAAATTTTGCCACCCGCTATTACGGCTTGAAGATCGGCTACAGCCAAGGCCAAGGAATCATGCGTTCGATGGGTTCATCAGGCTCGATGCAGCTCTTCACGTTCTGCGCGGGAATTGTTGGAGCGATGGCGATGGGATCGATGATCGCTTTCTGGGTACCTATCTCATCCCCACTTGAGTTCACCATCAATGGAAGCGAATTCATCGTTCAGGACTACCTCAACCAGATTTTCCCGGCGCTGCTCCCTATCGCTTTCACGCTCGTGATCCTCTGGATCGCGCGCAAGCGTTTCAACCCGATGGCAATCATCGGCATCGTGATGGCGGTTGGCTTCGTACTAGGCGTGTTCGGCATCATCGCGTAAGCATCGACAGCATGGACAGCATGGACAGCATGGAGAAACACTAATGGCAATCACCGAAGTCAGGATCGACGATCGACTCATCCATGGCCAGGTTTCGACCCTTTGGGTGCCAAACCTGCAGATCGAACGACTACTCATCATTGATGACAAGGTCGCGATTGATGAGGACCGCAAGAACGTACTCAAGTTCGCCACTCCCCCGCAATGCAAGCTCTCGGTATTCGACGCCATAAAAGCTGCGGAAAAACTCTCACGCAACATCGATGCGGGCACAAAGGTAATGATCGTATGCGCTAGCCCAGAACCGTTGGTCACTATGAGCAATCTGGGTTACACCGTGCCGAGAATCACGGTCGGCAACCTTTCAAGGCGCGAACATACACAGGTACTAGCCCAAACGGCCTACGTCACGAAGCCCGAGCTCGAAGCATTTGCCACATTGGTGAGTCAAGGCGCGGAAGTGGCATTCCAACCCACCCCCACCAGCCACAGAGAGAATCTTGCGGTTGAAATCCAGAAGCTCCAGGAAGGACGCTAAACAATGACAAGCATCAAAACCCACGACCAGACCGTTCTCGGTAACGTGCACGACCAGCCTGAAATGCTCCGTGAAGCGTTCGCGCGTAGGTCAGAGATCATCGAACCATTCGTCCGCTCGTTTACATCCGCGCCCGTTAAACGAGTCGTTTTCCTCGGATCCGGTACGTCCTATAACGTCTCAAACATTGCCGCTGCATATTTCACTCGTCTCGTCGGTGTGGAGGGGGTTGCCCCGTATCCCACCGAGTTCATGAACTACGGCGTGGGACTTGATCCGCAGCACAATGACCCCCAGTCAGTTCTCGTTGTGGGTATCAGCCAGTCCGGCACATCGATCTCCACCTGCGAAGCGATGGAATGGGCGAAGAACCAGGGGTACCGCACGTTCGCCATCACCTCTGACGTCACGAGCAAGATCACAGAGATCGTCACGGATGTTGCTCCACTCCTCGTCGGGCAGGAACTCACCGGTCCAGAAACAAAGGGATATACGGCCTCCATTCTCAGCATCTACCTGTGGGCTTATAGTGCAGCGGGAGCCGTTGGTTCTCTTTCTGAGAACGAGGTAGAGGCAGCCCTGCAAGCTGCCGGAACAGTCTGCAACGACTTTGATCGAGTAATCGCCGAATCTGAGGCCTGGTACGACCGCAACCGTCCTGGGCTGCTTCACAGCAGTCGCATCAATGTGCTCGGTTACGGCATTGACTATGGAACGATGCTCGAAGGAACACTCAAGATCGCCGAGATGCTCCGCGTTCCGACGATCGGAAACTT
The DNA here is from genome assembly GCF_037145595.1 of Leucobacter sp. USHLN154. Taxonomy (NCBI): domain Bacteria; kingdom Bacillati; phylum Actinomycetota; class Actinomycetes; order Micrococcales; family Microbacteriaceae; genus Leucobacter; species Leucobacter sp. USHLN154. The sequence goes on along the minus strand of NZ_JBBCXF010000006.1, from coordinate 22,823 downwards.
GCTTGAGGAGCACGGTCACGGGCCCACCTACGCACTCAAGTTCGATCACGCCACGCTGATTGTTGGTTCGGAGGAGAAGGAGTTCGAGCGAGCATTGGAATTCCGGCGAGCCCTGCCCGAGTATGCTCCCGGAACGCACGTGATTACGTGTCAAGACTTCGATGACGCGGACGAACGAGACCTCGTGTTCTCGACGAAGGCGGGAACGTACCTTGCTCCGCTTCTCTACTCGGTGCCCATGCAGTTCCTCTCCGCCAAGGGCGGAGAGGACGTCTACATCGATACTGACCACAACCCGGTCGATATCCACTTGGGGCATTATGAAGCTGAGCGACAGAGCGGGAACTGAAGAGTCACGGCATGCGAAATACAATCATTGTTACCGGGCACGGAACGTTTGCAAGCGGCGTTGTAAGCGCCATGCAAATGATCATGGGACCTCAAGAGAACGTCGTAGCTGTCGACTTCACTAGCGCAGACACCGCAGCTGAGTTGCGGGAGAGATTCCGTGAAATCTATGAGCGTGTACAAGCAGGCCCTCTCCTTGTTCTCGCTGACCTTCGAGGCGGTTCCCCGTCAAATATGGCCTTGGAAGTGTCGCGACAGAGCAGAAATGTACAAATCATTTACGGAGCGAACCTGCCTCTTTTGATTGATCTCGTTGTGAACGCCGAGCGAGAGAATCCGTTCCACAGCGGGACCATCGACGAGGCCAGAGAAGCTGTGGGGTTGTTAGTGCCGTCGGACTTGGATCCTTCAGAAGAATCAGAGGACGCCGCATGGATGTGAACCCAGTACCAGCAGGCTCGATGGCTTCACGTGAGGTTGTCGTGGCTTCAAAGTCTGGATTGCATGCACGACCAGCGAGAATTATTGCGGAAGCAGCTGCCGGCACCGGCGTGCGTATCGCGAAAGCAGGGTCTGCAGACGTTGATGCGAGCAGCATTCTCCGCGTCATGTCCCTGGGAATTGCGTATGGCGAGACGGTGACATTGTCAGGGGATAATGAAGCTTCCTTGGACGAGCTTGCCTCACTCCTCTCACAGGATCTGGACGCAGTGTGATCGAGAAGAACCCGACACGCCAGGTCTTTGCTGGCGCCGGTGTGGGACGCGGAGCGGCTATTGGGCCAGTTATCCGCGTCCCCTCCGCCGCGCACCCTCTTAGCGAGGGAGAAAGCGAACAGGTGCCCGTTCAATCGGTTCAAGATGCTTTCGTATCAGTCATTCGGCTTCTTGAAGTGCGTGCCGCAGAAGCGCACGACGCTACTGTCCGCGAAGTGCTCGAAGCAACCGCCTCGATCGCCTCTGACCCGGAACTCCAACGCGCTGTGTTGGCCCAAATGGAATCTGGACATAATGCCGTCGCGGCTGTCAACCACGCAGTAAGCGAGTTCGCAGATGCTTTCACGCACGCCGGTGGTTATCTCGCGGAGAGAGTCACCGACCTGCATTCAGTGCGGGACAAACTGATTGCTGAGATTCTGGGTCTGAGCGCACAAGAGAGCTTTCACCTGGAGCAGCCAAGCGTACTGGTCGCTGAGGACTTAGCTCCGGTGGATACCGCGGGACTCGATCTCAGTATGGTTCTCGCTATCGTGCTCGAACGAGGAGGACCGACCGGGCATACCGCGATCATTGCTACCCAACACGGCATTCCATGCGTAATGCGTGTCACAGGCGCAAAAGAACTCCACAGCGGGGATATCGTCGCCGTGAATGCTGCAGAGAGTACGGTCATTTTTGCGCCCACTTCGGAGGACCGCACCCGGATTGAGGCCTATAACGCGGCCCTACAGTCAATTGTGACAAATGGGGTGGGCGCAACCAGAGATGGTCATCCGGTGCAACTTCTGAGCAACATTGGGACGCCAGAGGATGCTGAATCGCTAAACCGTAATGAGTGTGAAGGGGTTGGGCTATTCCGCACGGAGCTTCCTTTTCTTGGGCGTGAGGTGGCCCCGTCAATAACTGAACAGCGCGAACTTTACAGTCGTGTGCTGCGAGCTTTCACTCCTCAAAAGGTCGTCGTTCGAACCCTCGATGCCGGCGCTGATAAGCCGCTTCCGTTCTTGCGAGCCGACCGAGAAGAAAACCCTGCCCTAGGTATCCGCGGGTACAGACTTACACGTCGTACCACCACACTTCTTGACGCCCAGCTCCGGAGCTTGTCAGCGGCCGCAACAGCAACAAATAGCGAACCTTGGGTAATGGCGCCAATGATTACCACTGCGGTTGAAGCAGGTGACTTTGTTCGTCTCGCGCGCGCAGCCGGATTCAAGAATGCCGGGGTGATGATTGAGGTCCCTGCTGCTGCGCTTCGGATCGGCGACATTCTGCGGGAGGTTGATTTCGTCTCCATCGGAACAAATGATCTCGCCCAGTACACTATGGCTTCTGACCGCCTCGTAGGGGAACTGGCCGACCTACTTAGCCCGTGGCAGCCTGCGCTGCTCGGCCTCATTTCCCATGTTTTGGCTGAGTCAAAGCGATTCGGAAAACAGGCAGGCATATGTGGTGAATCCGCCGCTGATCCTGTAATGGCACTTGTCCTGACAGGGCTTGGGGCTTCATCCTTGTCGATGAGTATTTCAGCATTGCCGGCTGTGAGATATGCGTTGAGTCAACATACGCTCAAGGAGTGCCAGGGTATTGCCACGGCTGCCATGAGTGCAGACACAGCAGAGCGTGCTTATACTCGCGCCCGAGACTTAGTTCACCCCGAAGTTAAAACCAAGCTCTCGATCCGTGATTGATGGCTGACTCTTAAGACGTTGCGTGGCCACTGTCAACGATACTGAAGTGTTCAGTCACGCGTTGAGAACGGATTAGTCCCACCATCAATCCTAGACATGCGTTACAGTGAGCGCGTTCTTCTCAAGTCAATGGTCGATGTGAAGCTACGCTACTTGTGAAGGTTGATCGAACTCTCTCGCTACTGCCCTACGGAAAGCTTCGATGGACGATGCTGTTAATTCAGCATGTACTTACGCCCGGAGCTCCCGGGTATCAGGTCTCCCCCCGGCGGCTTTCCCTTTTCGAACTGGCGCCCAGTTCGTCTCGTAAATGACCGCTTTTGACACGAGCGCAGTACTCAGAAGGCTTCGTTAAGGCACTTTGCCCGAATATGCATCATCCACCAGGTTGATGCCGGATACGGGGCATTTCTTGAGTGTCTCTATTACTTCCGATTGACTTCCAACCCAGGCTGCTACTTGAGGATCAACAAGGTTGAAGAATTCCTCAAACTCGCGCAGTCTAGAAGCCAAACCAGTTGTGGTGCTAAAAACAGGCTCCCAATGGGCAAGTCGGTTCCAGAATCTATTGAGCTTGCAAACACGATCATGAATTGACCCCCGCGGTTTTCCAGGGCACAAATCGTCGAGAATGTCGGTGAACATCGATCGATTGGGAAATGGTCCTTTCGAGAGCTAATCGATGCCGCGAATGGCGATGCCGACCCCCTGCCAGTCTGGGCACCGCAATTGATGCTTCCTTCGCGATCCCCGTTCTTCCGCTTCCTTCGCGATCCCCGTTCTTCCGCTTTGTTCGCCGAAGGACTAGTTTCGCTTGCGAGAGGACAGAATGACACTTCACGAGGCAATCAGAGCTTTGCTCACTTCAGCGAGCCACTCGATGACCACCGTGGAAATCGCCGAACACATCAACGAGCGACGGCTCTATCTAAAGCGCGATGGCACTCCAGTGATGCCTTCTCAAATTCATGGACGGACGCGAAACTATCCGGAGCTGTTCTTCCGAGACGGCGACAGTGTTTACCTACCGGAATGGCCCGATCTTCCGACACTGACGACTGTCTTGAAAGCCGCAGAAGCTGTGCCCACAGCACCAGCCCCGACATCTGCCGCGCAAGAGGTCAGTACTGCCACCGTCAACGAAAGCTGGTTGGATTTCTCCCGGTACCGGCCGACCGGGTTCGTCGACCTCGAGATTCCCGATGCTCTGGATGAGAGGGTACGCCACAACTCGCGGGATGCCTCGCCAGAGCTGTGGCACCCCTGCGTACGGCCTAAGCAAGAGCGTCGTGTCTCGCCCGTTGGCCTTCCGGGAGTGCCTCGAGAATAGTGTGCGCCGCGGCCCGGCCGAAGCGTCCAGAATCTTCCGCACTCTTACTGATGCTGGATCACCTCGCGGAACTCACCCTGCACGTGCAGGGCAGGTGAGCAGTGCTCGCGACTCTCTGAAGCGTCGATACGATGAGAGGATGCAGCTCGAGCCCGGTCGAGGATCGACCCTTCCCTCCGATGAGATCGACGCGTCGCTGGTGCTCAAGGTGGCCGAGTCACTCATCACGCTTCGTGAGCTGGTCGGAAACAGCATCGCGGACCGCACGTTGAAGGAAGTCATCTGGTCGAAGTGGGAGCTCCCACGTCTCCCGCGCCCGCTCATCGACGGAAAATATCCGACCGCCTACCCCTGGTCGGCGCCGGCCCGCGAACTGTTTCTGCGGTCGCCGAAGAAAGTGGGACGTGTAGGTGGGCTCGTGATCGAGCATGCGCTCCCAAAGCGTGAGCTACTGCAGCTCGTCTCCGAGCGGATGTCGACCGCGACAGCCGCAGACATGGTGCAGCTGCTCCAGGCAGGATGTCGGGCGGTCGTCGTGACGAAGGAAGAAGACCTACAGCTCACCCGTGCGGGTTTCGGGCACCTCAGAACGAACACCGAAGACCTGTGGTCAAGATACCGGGAAACGGGACTGGATCCGTCGACCTTCGCCCTGCTCCGGGATGCACCGTAGCTGACCACGCATTCTTAAGTGTGCACGTCGAAGTCCCCAGTGTTCTTCGGGGCCTGTTGGCTATCAGTTCATCTCCGACGAGATCGAAGCCGAAACGGGCTTGTCAGCGTCAGAACGGCGCGAGTGGCGATTGTGTTTGGAGCAACGCCTGTGGTCGGTGTTCTCGAAGAAGCGCGGCCTGAATCGCAAAGCTGGGCTACTCGTGCACGACGATCTTGTGCTTCGTGACTTCACCGCGTCCCGGGCGGACCAGCTCTGGCTGACGGATATGACTGAGCATTGGACCGACGAAGGATAGCCGTATCTTCGCGCGATCGGAAACGTCCACCCCAACGAGACTGTGGCGTATCAGCCCGGTTCGAGCATGACGGCCGAGCTCGCCGTCGCGGCGCTTCGCAACGCGGTCGCACTGCGAGACCCGGTCGGGACGACTCTGCACTCGGACCGCGGATCCCAATTTCGGCCGCGGAAGTTTATCGAACAGCTCCGCCAGAGCGGGATCACCGGATCGATGGAACGCGTCGAAGCATGTGGGCACAACGCCGAGATGGAGTCATACTTCGCGTTGCTGTAGAAGAACGCCCTCAACAAGAAACGCTGGCGCTCACGGCAGGACCTGCGCTTAGAGGTCGTGACATGCATCGAACGGGCCTACCACCGTCGACGCCGACGATGACAATTCGGAATACTCACGCCAATCGAGTTCGAGCCAATCAACATATTGGCCGCTCACGCTGCCTGAAACCCCAAGCGAGACGAGTCAACCGAACCATCAGCAGTCCCATTTCAGCCAAGCGTGCTGATTGCAAGATCAAAGCCCTATCAAAAATCTTCAGCGAAGGACGGCCGACGCGAATTGATCGAATGGCGCTGTATTGGCCGAACGCACAGCCGCAACCATGGCGGCAAAATTCTGAATGGATGACTGCACTTTATCTTTTGATTTCAGCCCTTGGTCGGTGGCTGGAAGGAGCTGCGCAGTAAAGGCCAGAACGATGTCGAGCAGTGGTGACCATAGGGCAACAGCCTGCGCCGGCGACACTCTAGCGCCGAATGTCAGCGCGTAAGTATCCGTGACAGGCGCATCGAGGATTGTTTCCATGCATGCTGCAACAGCCGCGACGACGAGATGATTTGAACCCCGCGTGCTAAAAAACAGGGATTGACGGCGCTGAATATCCGTTCGATCAGCATCGGGGATTTTGCCAATCGAACGCTTGCGTTCGTCTACCGCAACTAGGAGGCTTTGGGTCAATACAACATGAAGCGCAGTCAACCCATCGCGAAAAACACTCGCGTATGTTCCGTCCGACTCCCAGATCGTGCGAGTTTCGTTGTATGCCAAGTTGGGACTACCGTGAAACGCTGCGAGTGACTGTGCGACGGATGAATCACTCAGAAGCGATCTGCTTCTCGAAATCGCGTCCGAAGCACCACCCCTGCGCCCACCTCGATAATCCGCATCAGGAATGCGAGCGAATTCCTCCCGCAACCGGCTTTGGACCGCGTCGCCGCTTCGAAAGTCTGTGGCTTCGACCTTGTTCTGCGTGTTGTTGAATTTCACGATGTTGCCGAGCACCGTTGGGTCTGTGCAGGTGACGAAGCGTGTCATTACTTGCGCGTTAGTGTTTTCGTCAATGTCCTCGAGAGGCATCTCCCCCACCGCCCCCGTGGTTTGTCCTCCGTTAACGATGCCGATCCCCTTTGCTTCAATCTGCAGCGATGACGCGTCAACTACGTAGTCGTTGGTCAGGATTGTGATCCCGTTATTGTAAATCGCGAAATTATAGGGTTCGACTTTCGCAGTCTCCTTGATGCCATGGTTAATGTTTCCGGATTTCTTCACTACGCCGAGATAGTCCCGAACGTTCGGAGACATAAGTGAAACCCCGTGGTCAGCCCAGATCGCGCGAAGGTCTGCAAGATTGATCGCTGTCGAATAGGCTCTCCAACCGGGCCCTTCGACTTCAAATCCGCCAGGAATCGTGAATTTGCGTGAGCTGCTTACGAGTATCGGAGCATTGCTCTGCTGATAGTCAGTTTCGAGTTGGGTCCGCCCAATTTCGATAGCTCGAACGTCTACATTCGCGTTTGGGAAGTAACGTGAGAGCGCCGCTTCTGCGGTAATCACTGCTTGGTCGAGTTCGTTTTGGACGTTTCCCGATTCAGGAAGGTTGTGCACATACCAGATTTCGAACTCACTGATGGACCCATCACGAAGCTCGGCACGAACTTCCTCAGCGGCACTGCGTAGCTTTTCGGGAACTTGATCCAATAACCCTGCCAGGAGCCAAGACACCGCCGTATTAAGATCGGAGGCTTTGTTAGCGGGCGCAGCAGCCTTATCGGCCAAAGCTTCATATCCCTGCGCCACAACAACTCGGCCTCGGTCATTTGAGACCGCAACCATGTCGCACTTCTTATCGTTCGAGTGGTCGGTAAGCGCATTACTGGCGAATACATCTATGTCATCGACACCCAGCCGAAGTTCAGCGGCATATAGAAGAAGGGCATTTGGATCGTGCGTTTGGAGATCTCTACGAGCAAGATACGCTGCGAACGCAGGGCTCTCCTGGGCCAATGCCTCCGTCAAGGGACTGCGGTTTCTATATCCGTCAACTGTCGTCATGATTGATGCCGCACTTTGAGCCATGTTCTTGAGAGTAAGTCAGGACCATGGAACGCAAAAGCTAATAGACTCGAGAATCCTATTTTCACCTCCAAATTCACCCTCATTGGCAGACAAACTCGACTTAGACAATTGACCTGCCCCTGGGGCCTTCCCCCGCTGGGTTCCCGGTCGAAAATGCGCGCAAGCCCAACGGATATAGATGAACATCGATCAATTGGGCGGGTGACGCACTCAAGAGTTGGTGAGTGGAAACCAACTTGCAGTTCGGAGAGGTTGCCAAACCGCAGGTCAGGTCAGCTCGCGTAACACGGCAACTCCGACAGCCCGAAGCTGTAATAGCGAGAAAGAAGGCACTATTTTCGCCGCTGAGGGGACAAGGCGCGCCTCGTTCTACGGGATTGCCCCGCTACGACTTCATATAGCGGACCGGCTTCCAGGCTCTCCTCTGATTTCGGCGCCTACATCCTCCCCTTGCGGGAGCCTTAAGTTGGCCAGCTTCAAGGGGTGTGCCGCTGCCTCAGAGGCAATCGTGTGATTCATGACGATCGTCGCGCAGTTCGCATGTCAACGCAGCCGGGGCGCGAAATGAGACACGGTACAGACAAGCACTATCCCTGTTGAGTGGCATGCTTCACAGAGTCAGACCGCGTCGTTGAGTGACATGGAGCCCGTATTGCTGTCGCACCTCGGGTTTTGACAGATGCGCTCAATCTCAATTGGCGGCGCGACGTCTGCTAGCGACATCTGCCCTTTGAACCGTCGCTCGTGCACCTCACCGTTGCAGATGCCGCAACGCGCTGGGCCCTCGGTGTTATAGCGGTAACGATCTTCCATCTTGCGATCCTTTGATTGATTGGCTGTTCGCTCAGGATAACTTCGGCCGACTAGGAGGCGCTTCAATAACCACGAAGTTCGCTATTGATCTGCTCGCCCTACTCAGCCGCATAGGCGTGACGATCAAATCAAAGACTTCGTTTCACGAATCTTCAAGTTCGGTGAACATCGAGGAGGTGCGGTGCGGCAAGCCCGATGCGCGCACCACCTTCACCGCCTCGGCGACGGCATCGGAGACGGAGGCGTTGCCGGTGCCCGACGGGGCGACGGAGAATGCGAGGATCATGGTGTTCGCGTTCCTTTCTCGGGTGCAATGAGGTGAGGTGAGCACTACGCCTCCGCCGGCACCTCGATGGGGTTGGTGTTGGTCTTCTGCGGGCGGCGGGCGAACCAGAGCGACACGATCGCCCCGATGAGGATCGCGGCCACCGGCAGCAGCATGGATTGCGCCATCGCAGCGGCGAACCCTTCGCGCGCCGCCTCGGGCAGCTGGCCGCCGCCCATCCCGGCCTCGCCACCGGCAGCACCAGCAGCGCCGGCACCACCACCGCTCGCGCCGCCCAGCTCTGCGGCGATGCGCGACTGCATCAGCGCGGCGATCGCGGCCGACCCGAGCACGGCGCCCACCTGGCGCGACGTGTTGTAGACGCCGGAGCCGGCGCCCGCGAGCTGCGGAGCGAGGCTGAACGTGGTGATCGATGCGAGCGGCCCCCACATGCAGGCGTTCGCGACGCCGAGCACGGCGCTCGGCACGAGCAGCAGCCAGAGCGGCGTCTCGGGGCGCAGCAGGAAGAAGTACAGCAGCATGCCGGCGGCGACGAGCGCGAGCCCGAAGGTCGCGATGCGGCGCGGATCGGTGCGATCGATGAGCAGACCGACGGGACGTGCGAGCCCAGCCGAGAGCAGCGCCATCGGCACGAGCATGAGCGCCGACTGGGTCGGCGTGAGGCCGCGCACGAGCTGGTAGTAGAACATCAGCGGCAGCCCCATGCTGGTGACGGCGAGTCCGACCGTGACGATCGTGCCGGTGCCGACGGAGAAGTTGCGGTCCTTGAAGATCTCGAGCGGCAGCAGCGGCTCGCCGCGCTGCACGCGCTGCCAGATGACGAAGAGCACCAGTACGAGCGCGCCGACAATGATCAGGCTCCACACCGAGATCGGCCCCCAGATCACACCCCACTCGTAGCTCTCGCCCTCCTGGATGCCGAAGACGAGCATGAACATGCCGGCGGCGCTCAGGAGCACGCCGATCCAGTCGAAGTGGTGGGCGTGCGTCTCGAGTTTCGGCACGAATCGCACCGCGAGCACGAAGCCGATGATGCCGACGGGCACATTGATGAAGAAGATCCACTCCCATCCGAACCCGTCGAGCAGCACGCCGCCGAGAATCGGACCGACGAGCGTGGCGACGCCAGCGGTGATCCCCCAGACGGCCATCGCCGAACCGCGATTGCGGGGCGAGAAGATGCGGGTGATCACCGCCATCGTCTGCGGGGTCATGAGCGCGGCGCCGAGGCCCTGGAAGACGCGCGCGATGATGAGCGCCTCGATCGTCCCGGCCATGCCGCACGCGAGCGACGACAGCGTGAAGACGGTGAGCCCGAAGAGGTAGATGCGACGCGGCCCGAAGCGGTCTCCGAGCCGGCCGGTGATGAGCAGCGGCACCGCGTACGCGAGCAGGTACGCGCTGGTCGCCCAGAGCGTCGCCACCATCGTGGTGCCGAGCCCCTCCATGATCGAGGGGTTCGCGACGGAGACGATCGTGGTGTCGACGAGGATCATGAAGAAGCCGAGCACCAGCGACCACAGGGCGGGCCAGGGGCGGATCTCGGGCTTCGGGGAAGCGGGGGTTTCGGTGCTCACCCGAGAAGACTACTCCTGGCCGCGGACAGTGTTAGGGAGTCGCGCCGGCCATCTCCGACGGGCCGAAGCTCTCGGGCAGCATCTGCTCGATCGTGCGGATTCCCGCGGGTGTCTGCAGCAGCATCCCGGGTGCGGCGGCTTCGGCGAGGAGCTGCCGGCAGCGCCCGCACGGCGTGATCGGCTGACCGTTGCCGACGCAGGCGAACGCGATGAGGCGCCCGCCCCCTCCGAGGTGCAGCTGACCGATCATGGTGCACTCGGCGCACAGGGTCACGCCGTAACTCGCGTTCTCGACGTTGCAGCCCGTGATCAGACGGCCGTCTTCGACGAGCGCGGCGCACCCCACGGCGTAGCCCGAGTAGGGGGCGTACGCGTGCTCGGCTGCGGCGAGCGCGGCGTCCGTGAGCTCGGTCCAGTCGATGTCGTGTGCCATGCATCCAGCGTATCCGGCCCGCGGGCCCAGCTGAGCGGCACAGATGTCGGGCCTTGCGAGAACCCGGAACGCCCGGGGCGGGAGCCCCGGGCGTTCCGATCCTGCACTGATGTCGGCGACTAGTCCTTCAGCGCATCGCGCAGCTTGACGCGCACGCCGGTGCGCAGAATCGAGTTGCTGTAGATGCGCGACCCGATCCAGATGACGACCGCGATGGTGACGACCAGGATGCCGAGCGACACGATCGGCTCCCACCACTCGGCGATGCCGAGGTAGAGGCGCATCGGCATCGCGTTCGGGGCGGAGAACGGGATGTAACTCATGATCGCGAGCGCCTGGGGGTTGTCGTTGAAGAGGATGATGAGGAAGAACGGGATCATCACGAGCATCATGACCGGGCTCGTCACCGATCCGATGTCCTCCTGTCGAGACACGAGCGCTGCCGCGGCCGCGTACATCGCAGCGAGCAGCACGAAGCCGAACGCGAACAGGATGCCGAACCAGATGAGCGAGGCGCCGAGCTCGCCGAGCAGCAGATCCTGCCCCGTCGCGAGCATGCCGACCGAGGCGAGGGCGAGGATCGCGACCACCGTGCCGAGCGCGAGGATGCTGTTGCCCAGGATCTTGCCCGCGAGCATCGTGCGCGCGGAGACGGTGGCGAGCAGGATCTCGATGATGCGCGTCTGCTTCTCTTCGACCACGCTCTGCGCGATCGTCGTGCCGAAGGTGAGCGCGGTGGTGTAGAAGATCATGCCGAAGGCGAGGGCGATGATGTACGCGAGGAACGGGTTCGTGCCGAGGGGTTCGAGCAGTTCGACCGACGGCACCACCGAGAGCGCCTGCACGAGATCGGTCGGAGCGCTGTCGAGCGCGACCACGGTGAGATCGAGCGGGGTGTCTCCGCCGGGAACGATCGCAGCCTCGACGTCGCCGTCGCGCACGAGTTGCTCGGCTTCGGCCCGGTCACCGACCTCGGTCACCTCGAAACCGGCGGAGGTGAGCGCGTCGCCCTGCTCCCCGCTCGCACCGGCCACCGTCGCCACCTGCGTGGGGCTTCCGATTCCGCCGTTCTGGGAGAGCAGCCCGCTGATGACGACGCCCCCGAGCACGACGAGCAGGAGGATGCCGGTCGAGATGAGGAAGGCCTTGCTGCGCAGGCGCGTCGTGATCTCGCGTTCGGCGACGAGCCAGGCTCCCTGAGCCCCGCTGATCGGGCGCGACGAGGATCGCCGAGACTGGGAAGTGAGTGGGGCGGTCATCGCACGACCTCCTTGAAGATCTGAGCCAGTGATGGGGTGATGGGGGCGAAGCGCCGCACCGACGTGCCGGGTGCGGAGTGCTGCACGGCGCGAGCGAGCACCGCCTGGGCGGCGGACTCGTCCGGAGCATCGAAGCGGGCGAACCCGCCGTCGAGATGCGTGACCTCCACCCCTGGCAGCTCGCGCACCCAGCCGGCGTCGGCCGCCGGCCCAGCGAGCTCGAGCTCGAAGCTGCTCCCGGAGTGCTGCGCCCGAAGGCCCTCGCGCGAGCCGGAGGCGAGGATCCTGCCCCCGCCGATCACCACGACGTCGTCGCAGAGCCGCTCCACGATGTCGAGCTGGTGCGAGGAGAAGAGCACCGGGGCGCCCTGCGCGGCATAGTCGCGCAGCACCGCGAGCACGACCTCGACGGCCATGGGGTCGAGGCCGGAGAACGGCTCGTCGAGCACGAGGGCGGACGGCTCGTGCACCAGTGCCGCGGCGATCTGCGCGCGCTGCTGATTGCCGAGCGAGAGGCTCTCGAGGGTGTCGGTGCCGCGCTCCCCGAGTCCCAGCCGCTCGATGAGGTCGGCCGCGGATTTCTTCGCCGCTCCCGCGCTCATGCCGTGGAGTCGCCCGAGGTAGACGAGCTGCTCGAGCACCTGCATCTTCGGGTAGAGGCCGCGCTCCTCCGGCATGTAGCCGAAGCGCGCGCGGTCGGCCGGGGTGAGGGGCGCTCCGTCGAGGCTGACCGAGCCGGCGTCGGCGGAGAGCACCCCGAGGATGATGCGCATGGTCGTGGTCTTGCCCGCGCCGTTGCCTCCGACGAAACCGGTCATGCGACCGCCCTCGACCGTGAAGCTCACGTCGTCGAGCACGCGCCGCTCGCCGAAGCTGCGGGTGACGCCTGCGATGTCGATCATCTCGATCCCTTCTATCGTGTGATTCCAGCATGGCGGGGCACCGGCGCGCCGCGCTTCCCCCTCACGGCTGATTGCTGCGGCGAGGGGCGGATCGCCCTCCCCCGCGCGACGGAAGCGCCGTGTCGGCGGCACACCCTACGCTGGTGCCATGGAGGATCACGCGGAGTGGAGTCGGCCGAGCCCGGGCCGGAGCGGCCTGCGCGCCGACATCGCGCTCGCGCTGGTGCTCGCGCTCGCGTCGGTGACCACCGCGCTGCTCTACCAGCGCACCGGGATGTACCCGGGAGCAGCGGAGCCCTGGGTCTGGGCCGTCGGGCTGGGCTTGACGACGCTGCCGCTGGCACTGCGCCGCCTCTACCCGGTGCCGGTCGCGATCATCGTGTCGATCGGGTTCTTCGTCTGCGGCCAGTTCGGCGTGCCAGAGGTGCTGATCATCAACATCGCGCTGTTCTGCGCGCTCTACACCGTCGGCGCCTGGGAGCGCCGGCGCGCGCTCGCGCTCTGGGTGCGCCTCGGCATCGGGGTCGCCATGATGGTGTGGATCACCGTCGTCCTCATCGTCTCGTCTTCGAGCGATGACGCCTTCGAGGGCATTTCGCGATCGGGCATCTTCTCGGCATACGCCACCTTCGCGGTCATCCAGATCATCACGAACCTGCTGTACTTCAGCGGCGCCTACTTCTTCGGTGAACGCTCCTGGCGCTCGGCGCGTCAGCAGGCGCTGCTCGAGGCGCAGGGGCGCGAGCTCGATCTCGAACGGCAGACGAGCGCGGCGCAGGCCATTGCGCTCGACCGGCTGGCGATCGCGCGCGAGCTGCACGACGTCGTGGCGCACCACGTGTCGGTCATGGGCATTCAGGCGGCCGCCGCGCGGCGCAGCATCGAGCGCGATCCCGCCCGTGCGGTCGCAGCCCTCGGCGTCGTCGAGGAGAGCGCGGGCACCGCCGTCGACGAGCTGCGGCGGCTCGTCGGCACCCTGCGCGACCCGGCGAAAGAAGGATCGGCGCCGACCACGATCGGCGTCGCGCACCTCTCCGAGCTCGTGGCAGAGGCGCAGAGCTCTGGCACGCCGACGACACTCATCGTCGCCGGTGAGCCGCGGCCCATCCCCATGCTCGTCGACGTCGCGCTCTACCGCGTCGTGCAAGAGGCGCTGACAAATGTGCGCAAGCACGCCGGCCGCGGTGCGACCGCCGAGGTGCGCCTGCGATTCGGCGCGGATGCCGTCGAGGTGGAGGTCGCGGACGACGGGGTGCGGCAGGAGCTGACCCAGCGCTCCCGCGGGTCCGGCCTCGGGCTGCAGGGCATGCGCGAGCGCATCGGCGCCGTCGGCGGTACCGTGCACGCCGGGCGGCGAGAGCGCGGAGGGTTCATCGTCCGCGCGTGCGTGCCGAATGAACTCACCTCCGCCCATCCCCGCGCTGCCGCTGCCGCTGCCGCTGCCGCGAGCTGACATGCACCACTTCTCCGAAAGGCTCACATGATTCGCGTGCTGCTCGTCGACGACCAAGCGCTCGTGCGCTCGGGCTTCCGCATCATCCTGGAGTCGGAGCCCGACATCGAGGTGGTCGGTGAGGCCGAGAACGGCGCCGTCGCCGTCGCGCTCGCCGCCGAACTCCATCCCGACGTCATCTGCATGGACGTCGAAATGCCCGTGCTCAACGGGATCGATGCATCGCGGCGCATCCTGATGTCGGCTTCGTCGGCTTCGTCGGTCGCATCGGCTTCGGGCCGCGCGGCTCCGGCGATCCTGGTGCTCACGACGTTCGGGCACGAGCAGTACCTCTTCGACGCACTCGCCGCCGGAGTCAGCGGTTTCCTCCTGAAGACCGCACGCGCCGAGCAGCTCATCGACGCCGTGCACTCGCTCGCGGCGGGCAACGCGCTGCTCGGCCCCGACGTCACACGCGCCGTGATCGAGCGGGTCTCGGCGAGTACCGCCGTCGATGCGAAGGCCGCCGAGGCGGGCGGCGATCTCGAATCGAGCCAGGTACCCGATGCGGCGGCCACGGCGATGACGGAGGCGGGCCTCACCGACCGCGAGCGGGAAGTGCTCGCCCTCGTAGCGCAGGGCAAGTCGAACGGCGAGATCGCCGCGGCGCTCTTCCTCGGCGAGGCGACCATCAAGACGCACGTGTCGAACCTGCTGCAGAAACTCGGCGTGCGCGACCGCATTCAAGCGGTCGTGTGGGTGCACACGCGGCCGTAGCACGCCGCTCCCGGCCCGGCGCCGGCGCAGCTGTGCGCCTCGAGATGGCAGCTGGGTCACTTTCGGAGCGTGTCGGGCGCTTTCGCAGACGCGACACCCTCCCAAAGTGACCCGCCTCGCAGGGAGGGGAGGGGGGAGGGGAGGATGGGAGTACGGCGGTCTCCGGCGCGCCGAGCGGCGCCGCAGCGGCGCCGCAGCGTCAGGCGCCGCCCACCGTCGAGGCGCGCACCACCAGCTCGGGGGTGAACTCGATCTGCTCGCGCGTCGCATCGGCACCGGCCTGCGCCTCTGACAGCAGCAACCCCACCGCGGTGGCGCCGATCTCGACCGCGGGCTGACGCACCGACGTGATCGGCACCACCGCGGCGCTCGCGAAGTCGATGTCGTCGTATCCGATGAGGGCGATGTCCTCTGGCACCCGCAGCGATCCGGTCATCACGAAGGCCTGCAGCACTCCCATGGCGAGCAGATCATTCGCGGCGAAGACGGCGTCCGGCCTGCGGTCGGCTGGCAGCGCGATGATCTCCTCGGCGATCCTGCGCCCCTCGAGCACGCTCAATGCGCGCGTCTCGCGCACCTCGAGCGTCGCTCCCGACGTCTCGGCGACCACCGACGTCGCGCCGTTGACGCGATCGGAGACCTGCTTGATGCCCAGCGGTCCGCCCACGAACGCGATGCGACGGCGCCCGAGCTCCAAGAGATGGCGGGCGGCGATGCGCCCGCCTTCCACGTCATCGACCGAGACGGAGGAGAAGGAGCGGTCGCTCGAACCGCGGTCGACGAGCACGACGGGGATCCCAGCTTGGCGCAGCCTCCAGAGCTGCGTGAGGTCGGTATCGACGGGAGAGATGAGCACGCCTGCGACACGATGCTCCTCGAACATTTCGAGGATGCTGTGCTCGCGCTTCGGAGAGTCATCGCTGCCCCCCATCAGCACGGTGTACCCGTCATCGATCGCGCGGCGCTGCGCTCCGTGTGCCAGGTCCATGAAGAAGGGGTTGCGGGTGTCGAGCACGACGAGTCCGAAGCTGGTGCTGCGCCCGGCGCGCAGCTGTCGCGCGGCGTCGTTGCGCACGAAGCCCAACTGCTCGATCGCTTGGGTGACGCGCGCCACCGTGCCTGCGGCGACGATCTCCGGCCGGTTGAGCACGTTGGAGACGGTCCCGACCGACACCCCCGCCTCGCGCGCGACGTCGCGGATACTCGCTGCCATGGCGTGATCTCCCACTTCGTTGTCGTAAAGCCCTGTGCTGGGCAGCAGTCTACCGATCGCATCACTCTTTTGAAACGCTTCAATAACGACTGTGAAACCGTCTCGACATCGACTTGACTCATTGGAGACTCGCGCCATAAACTCACCTCAATCGCGATTGAAACGATTCACAAGTTCAAGCGCGCACCACCCCTGATATGCCCTTCCAATGGCAGGAAGTCCGTGAGTTCAATGAAGAAACCACCCGCCGGCGAGCCGCTGCTCGAACTGCGCGGCGTCGCCAAGGCCTTCGGCCAGGTGATTGCACTGCGCGACAGCACCCTCGCACTCTACCCGGGATCCATCCACGCCCTCGTCGGCGAGAACGGCGCGGGCAAGTCGACGCTGGTCAAGATCATCGCGGGTCTCTACCGCCGCGACAGCGGCGACTTCCGCTACGACGGCGAGACGGTCGACTTCTCCACCACCGCCGAGTCGAAGGCCGCGGGCATCGCGGTCATCTACCAGGAGCCGACGCTCTTCCCCGATCTCTCGGTCACCGAGAACATCTTCATGGGCCGGCAACCCCGCGGTCGGCTCGGCCGCATCGATCGCGGTGCGATGCGCGCCGAGGTCGAATCGCTCTTCACGCGCCTCGGCGTCGTGATGGATCCGGATCGCACCGCCGACGGCCTCTCCATCGCCGACCAGCAGATGATCGAGATCGCGAAGGCGATCTCGCTCGACGCACGCGTGCTCGTCATGGACGAGCCCACCGCAGCGCTCTCCGGCGTGGAGGTCGAGCGCCTCTTCCAGGTCGCACGCGCGCTCCGCGATGAGAACCGCGCGCTCGTCTTCATCTCGCATCGCTTCGACGAGGTCTTCGCGCTCTGCGACACGATCACCGTCATGCGCGACGGCAGTTACGTCTCGACGCGCGCCATCAGCGAGACGGATCCCGACAGCGTCGTCGCCGAAATGGTCGGTCGCGAGATCACGGACCTCTTCCCGAAGATCGAGACCGAAGCCGGCGAGCCGCTGCTCGTCGTCGAGGGGCTCACGAGCCCCGGCATCTTCAATGACATCAGCTTCACCGTGCGCGCCGGGGAGATCGTCGGGCTCGCCGGACTGGTCGGCGCCGGCCGCAGCGAGGTCGCCCGCGCCGTGTTCGGCGTCGACTCCTACCGCACCGGCACCGTCACCGTCGCTGGCACGAAGGTGGCGAAGAACAAGCCGACGGCCGCCATGCGCGCCGGACTCGCGCTCGTGCCGGAGGATCGCCGCAAGCAGGGTCTCGTGCTCGATTCGAGCGTGGGCCGCAACACCACGTCCGTGATCCTCGACTCCCTCGCGAAACTCGGCATCGTCACGACCGGCGCGGAGAACCACGCCGCGCGCCCGTGGGCGGAGAAGCTCGAGGTCAAGGCGAACGCGCTGACCACCATCGCCGGCACCCTGTCGGGCGGCAACCAGCAGAAAGTCGTGCTCGGCAAGTGGCTCGCGACCGATCCGCGCGTGCTCATCATCGATGAACCGACGCGCGGCATCGACGTCGGCACCAAGTCGGAGGTGCACCGCCTGCTCTCCACCCTCGCGAGCCAGGGAATGGGCGTGCTCATGATCTCGAGCGAGCTCCCCGAGGTGCTCGGCATGGCCGACCGCGTCGTCGTCATGCACGAGGGCCGCATCACCGCCACCATCGATCGCGAAGACGCGACGCAGGAGAACGTCATGCGCGCCGCGACCCACAGCTCGAGTACGGAATCGGAGCACGCCGCATGAGCGCCACGACATTGAAGGCCCCGAGCGTCGGGTTCGGTGCGATCGTCGGCCGCCTGACACGGGCGCGCGAGGCGAGCATTCTGCTCGCCGTGCTGCTCGTCGTCGCAGCCGCAACGATCAAGAACCCCAACTTCCTGTTCTCGACCGACGGGTACCGCGACCTCTGGCTGACACCGTCGCTGCTCCTGCTCGTCGCAGTGGGTCAGGCCGTCGTGCTGATCACCCGCAACGTCGACCTGTCGGTCGGCTCGATCCTCGGCCTCAGCGCGTACCTCACCGGCCGCCTGTTCATCGACATGCCGGGGCTGCCCGCCATCGTCGTCGTCGTGATCGCGATCGTCTTCGGCGGCCTGCTCGGTTTGATCAACGGCGCGCTCGTCGCGTTCGCGAAAGTGCCGGCTCTCGTCATCACGCTCGGCACGATGTACGCCTTCCGCGGCATCAACGTGCTCTGGACGGGATCGGATCGCATCAACGCCTCCGACATGCCCCGCAGCTTCCTCGCCCTCGGCACGGCGCAGGTGCTGACGATCCCAGTGCTCACCATCATCGCCGTCGTCGTGCTGATCGCCGTCGCCTGGTGGATGAAGAACACCCGAGGCGGGCGCGAATGCTACGCGATCGGCTCCGATCCCGACGCGGCCCAGCTCTACGGGCTGCCCGTCACGCGCCGCGTGCTCACCGCCTTCGTGCTGTCGGGCGCACTCTCCGGCTTCGCCGGCGTGCTCTACGCCGCCCGCTACGGCACCATCAACTCGCAGGCGGGCGCCGGCTGGGAGTTCGACGCGATCGGTGCGGCCGTCATCGGCGGCGTCGCCATCTTCGGCGGAGTCGGATCGGTGTGGGGCGCCGCCATCGGCGCGGCACTGCTCATGACCATCAACCGTGCGCTTCCGGTGCTCGGCGTGCCCGACTTCTGGCAGCGCGCCGTCGTCGGCGTCCTGATCATCGGAGCGATCGTGCTCGACCGGGTCCTGTCGCTCCGACAACATCGGAAGCTCATCGAAGAACGGGAGACGCAGCGATGACCGCTCAGACCACCGTCACCACCTCCACGACCAGCCTGCGGCACATCGCAGACTACGATCGTCCGCTCTGGCAGCGCCTCCTCCTCACCCGCGAGAGCGCGATCATCGCCCTCGTCATCGTCGTCGTGCTCTTCGCGAGCATCGTGGTGCCGAACTTCGGCAGCAAGATCACGATGACCTACCTGCTCCTCGACATCTTCCCGATCCTGATCATCGCGCTGCCGATGACGGCGATCATCGTGACGGGCGAGATCGACCTGTCGGTCGCGAGCATCGTCGGGCTCTCGAGCGTGCTCACCGGCGTGCTCACCCAGGCGGGGGTGCCGTTCGGGCTCACCATCGTGCTGGCGCTGGCGGCCGGCCTGCTCGCAGGCACCATCAACGGGTTCCTCATCACAGCGGTGGGGCTTCCCTCGCTCGCCGTGACCATCGGCACCCTGGCGCTCTTCCGCGGCATCGCCGTCGGCATGCTCGGCACCACCGCGGTGACCGAGTTCCCCGCCTTCTGGACGGACCTCGCGAAGGAGAAGATCGGCTCGACCGGCATTCCGGTCGTCATGATCCTCTTCGTGGTACTCGCCATCGCATTCGCGATCCTGCTGCACTTCACGAAGCTGGGCCGAGGCATCTTCGCGATCGGCCTGTCGCCGGAAGCAGCGCGATTCTCCGGCGTCGACGTCGCCCGCACGAAGATGCTGCTGTACATGCTCAGCGGCGCGGTCTCAGCTCTCGCCGGCATCTACTTCACCCTCCGCTACGGCAGCGCCCGCGGCGACAACGCGACGGGCATGGAGCTGCAGGTGATCGCCGCAGTGCTGCTCGGCGGCGTGTCGATCTTCGGCGGCCGCGGCGCCCTGCACGGCGTGATCGCCGGCGTCGTGCTGATCGGCGTGCTCGGCAGCGCGCTGCGCCTCGCGAACGTCACCTCCGACGTGATCAACATCATCACCGGAGCCCTGCTCATCGGCGCCGTCATCTCGACCAGCGTGATCGCTGCGGTGAAGAACCGGCGGAGAACGGGAAAGAAGCTGCAGATCGCCGGAGCTCGGGCCGCGACGACGTCCTGACGCACATCGGCACGCTTTCCCAGCACACTTCCACGACCACCCACACCAGTCCCCGCACCGCGGGGTGATGAAAGGAAACAACGAACGATGTGGTTCCAGAACAATAAGAAGAAGGCAGGCGCCGTTCTCGCGCTCGCCGCCAGCGCAGCCCTGCTGCTCTCGAGCTGCTCAGGCGGCGACGCCGGCAACGGCGGATCCGAAGGCGGATCCGAGGGATCGGGCGCGAGCATCACCTTCCTGCCGAAGAACCTCGGCAACCCGTACTTCGACACCTCCAGCAAGGGCGGCAAGGCCGCGGTCGAGGCGCTCGGCGGCACCTTCAACGAGGTCGGCCCCACCGAGGCCACGCCCGACGCGCAGGTCAGCTTCATCAACACCGCGACCCAGCAGGGCGTCGGCGCGCTCGCCATCTCGGCGAACGATCCGAAGGCGATCTGCGACGCGGTGAACGAGGCACGCGACAACGACGTGAAGGTCGTCACCTTCGACTCGGACACCAGCGCCGACTGCCGCGACCTGTTCGTGAACCAGGCCGACGCCGCCGGCATCGCCCAGGTGCAGGTCGACATGATCACCGAGCAGATCGGCGACAAGGGTGAGATCGCCGTGCTCTCGGCCGCCGCGAACGCGACGAACCAGAACGCCTGGATCGACCTCATGAAGGAAGAGCTCGAAGCGAACCACCCCGACGTCGAGCTCGTCGAGGTCGTGTACGGCGACGACGACGATCAGACCTCGTTCGACAAGACCGCTGCCCTCCTCCAGACCTACCCCGAGCTCAAGGGCATCGTCTCGCCGACCACGGTCGGCATCGCAGCCGCAGCTCGCTACCTCTCGACCTCGGACGCGAAGGGCGAGGTCGCGCTGACCGGGCTCGGCACCCCGAACCAGATGCGCGAGTACGTGGAAGACGGCACCGTCACCGAGTTCGCGCTCTGGAACCCCGAGGACCTCGGTTACCTGACCGCGTACGCGGCGAACGCGCTCGCCACCGGTGAGATCGAGGGCAAGGAAGGCGACACCTTCGAGGCCGGCGACCTCGGCGAGTACTCGGTCGGCGCCGACGGCGTCGTGCTCCTCGGCGATCCGTTCCGCTTCAACGCGGACAACATCAGCGACTTCGACTTCTAAGCCGCCCCGGGCGCGGGGATCCTGATCCGAGATCGTCAGGATCAGGATCCCCTCCGCACGCTCTCCGCTTCACTCCCCGACACCCCCACTCCCCCACGCCCCCATTCGCCCGCGAGCCTCTCGGAGAATCACATGCGAGTCTGCTTCCAGATGCAGGTCAAGCCCGACCGCCTCTCCGAGTACGCCGAGCACCACGCCGCGGTCTGGCCCGACATGCTCGCGGCGATCGCAGATGCCGGGCGCCGCAACTATTCGCTTTTCCTCCGCCCCGACGGACTGCTCATCGGGTACTACGAGACCGATGACGACGACGCCGCCCAGCGCGCGCTCGAAGCCGACCCGCGCACCGCCGCGTGGGAGGAGAAGATGGCCGACTACTTCGTCGCCCTGGCCGGCCGCCCCGACCAGGCGGCCCCCCGACTTTCCGAGGTGTTCCACCTCGAAGACCAACTCGCGCGCCACCACGCGGGCACGAATCGCGCATAGCGCAGCATCAGACAGAAAGCCGCAGAACATGAGCACCCAGCTGACTCCCGAAATCCTCAGCACCCTCGAGAAGCAGTCCATCGAGGTCCCGTCGTGGGCCTACGGCAACTCGGGCACGCGCTTCAAGGTGTTCGGCACGCCGGGCACGCCGCGCGATCCGTTCGAGAAGATCGCCGATGCGGCCGAGGTCAACCGGCTCACCGGCCTCGCGCCGGCTGTCGCGCTGCACATCCCGTGGGATCTCGTCGACGACTTCTCGAAGCTCCGCGCACACGCCGAAGATCTCGGCGTGCAACTCGGCACCGTGAACTCCAACACCTTCCAGGATGATGACTACAAGTTCGGCGCCCTCACGCACGAGGACGCCGCGATCCGTCGCAAAGCCATCGACCACCACCTGCAGTGCGTCGACGTCATGGACGAGACCGGCTCGCGTGACCTCAAGATCTGGCTCGCCGAGGGATCGAACTACCCGGGTCAGGCCGACATGCGCGGCCGTCAGGATCGCCTGCAGGAGTCCCTCCAGGAGATCTACGCCCGCCTCTCCGATGACCAGCGCCTCGTGCTCGAGTACAAGTTCTTCGAGCCGGCGTTCTACCACACCGATGTTCCCGACTGGGGCACGTCGTACGCCCAGGTCGCGTCGCTCGGAGAGAAGGCCATGGTCTGCCTCGACACCGGGCACCACGCCCCTGGCACCAACATCGAGTTCATCGTGATGCAGCTGCTGCGGCTCGGCAAGCTCGGCTCGTTCGACTTCAACAGCCGCTTCTACGCCGATGACGACCTGATCGTGGGCGCCGCCGATCCGTTCCAGCTCTTCCGCATTCTCGTCGAGGTCGTGCGCGGCGACGGGCTGAACAACCCCGACGTCAGCTTCATGCTCGACCAGTGCCACAACGTCGAGGAGAAGATCCCCGGCCAGATCCGCTCGGTGCTCAACGTGCAGGAGATGACGGCCCGAGCCCTGCTGCTCGACCGTGACGCACTCGGTGCGGCGCAGCGCTCCGGCGA
The DNA here is from genome assembly GCF_037145595.1 of Leucobacter sp. USHLN154. Taxonomy (NCBI): domain Bacteria; kingdom Bacillati; phylum Actinomycetota; class Actinomycetes; order Micrococcales; family Microbacteriaceae; genus Leucobacter; species Leucobacter sp. USHLN154. The sequence continues at coordinate 233 of NZ_JBBCXF010000006.1, read as the reverse complement.
TGTGCTCGGAGCCAACGCGATCATGATGGACGCCTTCTACACGGATGTGCGGCCGGCGCTCGCCGAGTGGCGCGAGTCGCGGGGCCTGCCCGCCGACCCGATGGCCGCGTACGCCGCCTCGGGCTACCAGGCGAAGATCAACGCCGACCGCGTCGGCGGCGCTCAGGCGAGCTGGGGCGCGTAACCGCCTCCCCGCCCCCTCCATCCCCACCCCTCCCCATCTGCGAGCGGGG